>CAKUFS010000024.1 GCA_934648845.1 uncultured Eggerthellaceae bacterium | reverse complement strand
CTAGAGAATAGTAAGGTTCTCTTCTCCTATTTCTAGAGAATATTTCTGGCAGTTACCCCGCAAAACTTAACTCGCACTATGCCGAATGGGCTGGGCGCATCTTCTGCGCTATCGTATAAAACTGCATATAAGGGACTCGCTTCCGTTTGGGAGCGAGTCCCTTTTCTTATGTCCCCGTAACGGTGCTTTTAGCACCTCACACGAGTTCAAGGGCATAATGCCTAATGGAACAAGGTGGTCGCAGTATTATTTGTGTGCTGAGGGAATCACTTCGTTTTCCCCTTCGGTATCCGCCGCCGTCAAGTTCATCTTGTCGAAAAAATCGCCCCAATGTGCAAAATATTACGGTTCGGGGTAGGTTTGGTGGCGCGCGATGCCGTCTTTGCTTTGGGCTGAAATCTGCGACCTGGGGTTTTGCGGGGTTTATGCGGATCAAAAGCGGTGGAGCGGCTGGTGCAGCGCGTCGTTTGCGTCCTCGACCTACCCCGAACAGGAATATTTTGCGTATCTGCGCCCGATTTCCGACAAGATGACCTGCAACTCGATGTTCGTCAGGAGAAGAAAGGGTTGCGAAGATGGCGGCTGGCGGGATAGCGCCCTTGCCGGCGGATGTGTTTCGCCGCGTTGTTCTTATGAAACAGGGGAAGCAGGGGACGGAGGTTTGCTTCATCTCGCTTGGCCAGCAATCTCTTCTTTTTCCAAGGCGACTCTGGGCTGCCCTGTTCCTGGGGTCGCCTTCGCTTTTGTTGTTGACAAATTACCCCACCTTTTGTCAACAAAAAAATCCGAGGCGCTGTTTGTCCTCGGATTTTTTTGTTGGCAGCGTTGTTGGAAATTGTTGACAAAAGGTGGGGTAATTTGACAACAAACGGGGTGGCCGTCAACAGCGCCGCCAGGGTAGTTTGGCGACATGAACAAGACAGTGAATTGACATGGCGGCCTGTAAGGTCACGAATCCAGGCACCCCTCTTGCGTAAACCACTCGGGGGGGGGTAGCCTGAGAGCTTGAAAATGAAATAGCTGCACCGCTTTACCCCCCCCTTAGGGGGACGGCTGAATGGGGTGAAAATCCCCAACGAGTGGGTCACCGTGATGCTTTGCCCGGTTTTGCAGGGACAAAGCTTAGTCGGATCGCCGGGTGGTGCAGGGGGAACCGCCGTCACCGGGGATCCGCTCGCAAATGTAAGTCGAAGCATAAGCCCGGTGCTCGGCTCATAAACGCCCGCGTGTCTCGCGATGAGACCCACGGGCGTTTTTCGTTTTCAAAGCACTATCAAAAAGGAAAAGGGAAAAGAAAAGAAAAGAAAGGGTGTGAAATGAAAAAGGCTAAAAAGCTTGTTAGCGTTGCGCTCTCGCTTTGCTTGGCAACAATGATGGTTCCTGCGACCGCATTCGCCGAAGCAGCTGATGCCGCTGGATCGGCGGACGTTCCTGAAAACCTGCGACTAAGCGATATGCGATTCGCCGATGGTCCAGAATTCACGTGGGCGAATGCCTATCCTATTGAGGGAGGATTCGACCCCGCGAAATCAGATGTCAATCTTGTCATCAATGAAGCAGATAGCCAGTTTGCCATGCATGCTTCACTGGGAACTGGGGTAACGGGTGAGATCACCGCAGAGTACACCGATGTAGATGGTGTTGCTCAATCGGTGGTAATCGATCCGGAAGCTGATGAAAACAATGCCGCTTATCTGCGCAAGGTTTTCAAGAAGGCCGATTACAATCCAGTTGACATGATTGTCAAAGTTGGCGGCGAAAAGGCCTACACTGTTCATATCAAGCGCCGCGCCACTGTTCCGAACGTGAAGGTGGAAGGCGCAAGTGGGTTGGGCTATTTCTATTTCCAGAAAAACAAGTACGAATACAACTTGGAAACAACCAGCGACAGCTTTACTATCACACCGGATTTCACCAACAATACCGATGGATACAATCAAGAGAACATGCTAATCACGGGCACGGGTACCGTGACCCCGACCTGGGACGAGAACGGCAAAGCCGATGTTGCCATAACCATTGCCGATAAAGACGGCAAGGCGGTTGCAAGCACGTATACGTTCCATGTGCAGCATTACGATACGGCAAAAGCTCAAGCCGTTGTTGCCCAAATCGATGCCATTGGCACGGTTGATTTGACCAAGGAAACCCAGATTACCGATGCGCGCGCTGCCTACGAGGCGCTGCCTGCGAAACTTCAGCCCGAAGTGACTAACATCAGGACCTTGGAAGCCGCGGAGTTGGCGCTGAGCTCGCTGAAGAACCCCGAAGGCTCTTTGGAAGAAGTTGTTATCGCTGGAGGCTGGAGCAAGTCTGACGCAAGCTACATGACGCCTGCCTTTAGTCCCTCGGTGCGCGATTATGAAGTGCATCAGTACAATAGCGTTAAGGAACTGTTCGTTACAGCGAAGGATGCCTACAAGGACACCCCCATTACCGTAACGTACAAGAACGCGGACACGGGCGAGACGGTTACCAGCAACATTAAGTCGGGCAAAGACCTCTATTTGAGCTTCTTCTCGCCATCGGGCTATACTTCTAATTCCTTGATGCTGAACGTGGGCGGCGACAAATATCGCTTCACCGTGTACAAGACCCCCTCTGTTGATTCGCTCAGCTTGAAAGTGGGTTCTAAAACCACCGAGCTGTTCAACGAAGATTCAGGCTTGGGAAGCAAAACGGGCCAAAGCTTCTCTGTTGCCGCTAAGCCGGGTGATGCACTGAGCGCATCGTTTACCACGTGGAATACTTTCACGAACATGACAGCTTCGGTGACCGAGCCCGAGTGGAAAGATCATGCGGCTCAGGTAACGGTGAACGTATCTTACGACGATTACCCTGATACGAAGCCGTACCAGGCGTTTGTGTCTTTGTTTGAGACTCCATCGAAGATTGAAATTCTGAAGGCTCCCGATAAAACCGAATACCGGTTGGGTGAGAGCTTGGACGCTACGGGCATGGAGGTTCGCGCGACGTACGCTAATGGCGATACGGTCATGGTGAACAACGATGACCTGACGCTTCAGGCCGCTGGCTTGAATAAGATGCGCGTTTCGTATCACGGGGCTTCGGCCGAGCAGGACATTGCTATTGCGCTTTCTTTCTCGGGTTCGGGCACCGAGGAAGACCCGTATGTGATTTCCACTACCGATCAAATTGACGACTTCGCTTTTGCTGTTAACGCAGGCGAAGGCTTCGAAGGCAAGTATTTTGCTCTGGGCGCGAATGTTACGCTGCCAACTAATTGGAAGCCGGCGGGCTGCATGATTGACGAGTCGCTCAAGAGCATCAAGGCGGGCAAGAATATCAATCCCTTCTCGGGCACGTTTGACGGTAAGGGCTACACGGTGACGGTTCCTGCTGGTCAAAAGCCGCTTTTCGGCTACGTGAAGGGTGCAACCATCAAGAACCTGAACATTTACGGTTCCAAAATTGATGGTTACGGCTTGGTCAACAATATGGAAGGCGTTGGCCTTTCCGGCAATGCGGTGACCATTGACAACGTGACTATTTTGAGCGGATCCAAGATTTTGAAATCCGGTTTCCTAGGTGGTGAATGCAAGGAGAGTCCTTATTCCGGTGTTTCGGCATCGTATGAGTCTACCATTACGAATTGCACCATTGAAGAAGGTGTAATGATTGGCGCGTTCAGCCAGATTTGCATTGGCTCCTTCGCTGGTCGATTCCAGGGCACCATTGAAAACTGCGTGAGCTACGCCACCGTGAGGGGTACGTCGTTTGTTGGCGGTATTATTGGCAGCCGCGACAATGCCATGGGCAACGTGACGGTGAAGAACTGCGCTTTCCATGGAGCGGTTCAGATCGTCAATTCGGCCAGCGCGGTTAATGCCGGCGGCATTGTGGGCGGAACGTATTACGACAACGACATGATGAGCGCGCCGAACGGCATTCGCGCCAACATCATTGGAAATTACTGCGATGGCACCATTAATGGCAAGAACAACGTGGGCGGCATTCTGGGCGGCGACGACATGATTGCTCAGGCGTGGAACTCCTATGAGCTCAAAGACAACGTGTTCGAGGGCAACATTACGCGTGGCAATGCGGAATCCACGGGCGCGATTATTGGCTTCTACCGTTCGTTGAACAAGTTCGACAATATTTCCAACAATACGTATCTGCCTGGTTGCAGCAGTGCGGTGGATAATATTAAGGCCATTGGCCACGTTGATTACGTTGACACGAACAATGCTGCTATTGTCGCCCAGTTCCCCGAAGGCGAGAATAGCGTTACCATCGACGGCACGCTGTACTTTAACACCGAGAAGAACACGAAGGGTTGCCCCTCGGTTCAGTGGTGCTCTTGGCAGAGGGCTTACAACCGCACCGATGACCCGCTGGGTGCCGATGCGGGTAACTTGTTTGGTTTCGTAGCTCCCGCGTTTGAGGTCTCCACGGCTGTTGCTGCTGACGGCTCCGGTGTTGTTCCCGCTGCCGTGAAGGCCGGCGACACCGTTACGGTGAATGTCTCCGTTGCTGCGAACTACGGCGCGGCGGCGCTGTCTGGCACGCTGGACTTCGACCCTGCCGTGTTTGAGCTGGTGAGCGTTACGAAGGGCGCGGGCCTGTCCGAGGGCGCGTCGTTCTTGCCGGCCGAGGGCGCTGCAGAAGCTCTGTTCAGCTTCTACGGCAACGAGGTCGATGCCACCGCCCAGGGCGGCATTGTGGTGGCCACTGTCACACTCAAAGCGCTGAAGGCCGCCGACGCCGCGACCATCGGAGTGAAGGACGCTACTGCCGCTGTTGCGGGCGACTCCTTGGATTACGCCGCTACTGTGGGCGGCATCGCCGCGATCGACGTGCTGGCAGATGCCACGTTGGGCGACGCGAACGGCAACGGCCGCGTGAACATCGTGGACGCACAAGTGGTTTACGACATGGCGACCGGCGCCTACGGCGAGGGCTACGCTGCGCTGACGCTTCCGACTGGCTGGACGCACGCGACCCTGCTGTGGGTCGCCAACGTCAACGGCGACGACGCCATCGACGCGGTTGACGCCTTTGCTATCCAGCGCTTCGTGCATTACGGAGCCTGGGCATAAGATTGCCGACAGGGGATCTTCTTTCCCTATTGGTGGTCCTTCCTTTCCTAAGGCGACCCCGGGCTGACCGACTCCCGGGGTCGCCTTCTTTTTTGTTGACAAATTACCCCACCTTTTGTCAACAAAAAAATCCGAGGTGCTGTTTGCCCTCGGATTTTTCTTATGCTTTCGTTTCTTTGCCGTAAGCCCTTGCCAGCCGATGCCCCGAACCACCGTGAATTGTTGACAAAAGGTGGGGTAATTTGTCAACGATGCGGACGGGGAAATATGCTATTATATGCGAACAAGTGTTTGTTATTTTTGCGACGTTCGACCAAAGCAATAGAACTTGAGTCAAATCGTTCGTGCAGGGAAGCCGGCCCGAATCACGCGTTTCGGCTGTCTCTTTGCTGTCGAATTGTGCGTATAGGGAAGGCGGGTTTGCGTATTGCGGCAAGAGCGCTACATATTGGGAATTGACCCCGGTTTGGCGAATACCGGCTGGGGCGTTATCTCTTGGAGTGGCGCGCGTCTTTCCTGCGTGGCGTACGGGTGTGTGTCCACCGATGCGGGCGCACCGCTCGCTCAGCGTCTGCTAAAGATAAACCAGCAGATAGAAGCCGTGATTGCGCGTTTCTCGCCTGTTGCGGTGGGAATCGAAACGGTGTGGTTCGGGCAGAATATCACGGCGGCGTTCGCTACGGGGCAGGCACGCGGTGCGGCGCTGGTCGCGTGTGCGCAAGGCGGTCTTGACGTGGGCGAATATACGCCAAAGCAGATCAAAATGGCGGTTGTGGGTGAAGGCTCGGCAGAAAAAGAGCAGGTCCAGTACATGGTTCTGCAGATTTTGGGGCTTGAGCAAGTCCCAAAGCCCGATCATGCGTCCGACGCTTTGGCTGCTGCCATTTGCTACACAACGCATCATGGCAGTTTGTCGGGATAATAAGCGTTAGCGGCTTTATGGGGCCGGTGGTGCTGGGCATGGTTTCGCATGCGGTGTACATCGTGGATTCGGCGTTTTGGGAGTAACCATTTGTCGTTACGCGCTTTTGCGAACTGCTAGGTGCGGCGTGCATTACGGAAACCGATGTCCTTGCGCTGCATTTGCCGCTGCGTACCACGGCAGCTTGCCGGGCGCACAAGCATCGGCGATTTTGCGACCGATACAAAGAAAAGCAGGAAGGAGCAGTCGGTGATTGCTTTCTTGAAAGGCATTGTTGCTGCTAAGTTTGCGCAAAAAGCCTACTTGGACGTAAACGGCGTGGGCTTTGAAGTGAACATGTCGCTTACAGGCATAGCATCGTTGCCCGATGTGGGCTCGTCGGCGTCGGTCCTTACGTACTTGCAGACGCGCGATGATGGCATGACACTGTACGGATTCTCAACTGAAAAAGAAAAAAACCTGTTCGAGAAGTTGATTGGTGTATCCGGGGTTGGTCCAAAAGGAGCACTTGCCGCGCTTTCCACGTTTTCGCCCGACGATTTAGTGGCGGCCATTGCCGCGCAAGATGTGGCAAAGGTGTCCAAGATTCCGGGCGTGGGAAAAAAGACGGCATCGCGCATCATTCTTGACTTGAAGGGCTCGTTTGACATGGAAACAAGCCAGTTACGGATTGATGGTCCTGGTGGCGAGGGTGCAGCTGCGGCAGGTGCGGCTTCGCAAGATGCGGGCGTTCGCGAGGCGCTTTTGTCTATGGGATTTGTGACGTCGGAGATTGATCTTGCGCTGAAAGGCGCACCCGAAGATGCCAATGAACAGGTTCTTCTGCAATATGCGCTGAAGCGTTTGGGGTCGCTGTAGGAGATTTACGGTGATTGAGTTGGCTCATGGCTGCGTCAATGATTTTGGCAAAAGCGCTTCTTGGGTAGTTTTGCATAGACGGACGTGCGGTAATAAGCGAAAATGGTGCGTATGAATGGAAACGTTGAAATAGAAGGTATGGTGTTCGAGGCAGGTGCTTTGGGGCAAGGAGCCCAGGGTTCAGTTGCTGCGGGTATCGATACTCCCGTACGCGCTGAAGATCGTGCTGTTTCCGCCTCGCTGCAAGAAGATGACCTGGTGCTTGATCGCAGTTTGCGCCCTAAGCACTTAAACGAATATCTGGGTCAACAAAAGCTTAAAGATGCGCTATCGGTGCTTATTCAGGCGGCAAAGCAGCGTCGCGACCCCGTTGATCACTTGCTTTTTGCGGGCCCTCCCGGTTTGGGAAAGACCACGCTTGCTGCGGTTGTTGCAAACGAGATGGGTGCGAATTTGCGCACGACAAGCGGCCCTGCCATTGCGCGTACCGGCGACTTGGCGGCGCTTTTGACGAATTTGGAAGAGGGCGACGTTCTGTTCATCGACGAGATTCATCGCTTGAACAAGATGGTCGAAGAGGTTCTTTATCCCGCGCTTGAGGATTTTGCGCTTGATATCGTGGTGGGAAAAGGTCCTGCTGCGCGTTCCATCCGTTTGGACTTACCGCGGTTTACCCTGATAGGAGCCACAACGCGTTCTGGTTTGCTGGCGGGTCCCTTGCGCGACCGTTTCGGCATGGCGTTTCGCTTGGAGTATTACACGCCCGAAGAGCTTTCAGCCATTGTGCTGCGCTCGGCGGCGCTTTTGGACGTTGCCATTACCGATGAGGGTGCGTTCGAGATAGCACGCCGCAGCCGTGGAACGCCTCGATTGGCGAATCGCCTGCTCAAACGCGTGCGTGACTGGGTGCAAGTGCGTGGCGAAGGCTGCATCACTAAGGAATCGGCGGCGCAAGCGCTTACGTTTTTCCAGGTGGACGACATGGGGCTGGATGCAACCGATAACAAGATCCTTGAGTATCTAACGGTGCGATTTGGCGGACGGCCTGTTGGTCTATCCACGTTGGCATCGGCGCTGTCGGAAGACCAAGGCACCCTTGAAGACATGTACGAGCCGTTCCTTCTGCAGCAAGGGCTGCTTATCCGCACGCCAAAAGGCAGGCAGGCAACGGCGCGTGCTTACGAGCATTTAGGGCTGCCTATCCCCGAAAATTTGTAGGCGATTGCGGCAACTGCGCCAATCGCAGTAAATGAAAGGACGAATATGCTTCAGCGTGACTACTTAGTGCAGATGATTCAGCAGTTCATTCAGGCAATCATCAACAGCCGCACCACGTCGCAGCAAGACCCGCAGCTGGCTGCGGATTCGCTGGAAAACGCGATTGGATCGGCGACTGATATCGATGGCGCAACGCTTTTGTCGTTGGGGCCAGAATCCATTGCCTCGGTCATGCAGCTTTCGGGCGTGGACCCGCGCGTTGCGGGTTATATCGCGTACAGCTTGCAGCTTGAAGCGGATTATTTGCGTCAGGCAGGAAACGATAGTTTGGCCGCTTTGCGTGATGATCAAGCGCGTGCCGTGGCAGAAACATTTATGTGCGATTTGGACGAGGTGCCGCTTGAACTGGGTGAAAAGGACGATTCCGAATAGTTTCTTCGTCAACCTTTTTATTACAAAAACAAGAAAATCATTCCAATCTGCCCATTTCCTAAATGCAAATAGCGTATTATGAAACATAACCCAAAAAAGAAGGGTTTAGCGTTGTATGCCATGCAGCGCGGTTGTTTTGGTCCCCCGCTTTGCGGGAAAGGAAAGAGGGTACAATGGCGGAAGGTACTGTTAAGTGGTTCAACTCTGAAAAGGGCTACGGCTTCATTTCTCAGAAAGACGGCGAGGATTTGTTCGTTCACTTCTCTGAAATCAAGATGGATGGCTACAAGACGCTCGATGAGGGTCAGGCTGTTTCCTTTGATGTCGTGACTGGCCGCGACGGCAAGCTTCAGGCCAGCAACGTTGTGAAGCTGTAACTCGGGTTTCCATAAGTGCTGAAAAGGGAGGAGGTGCTCAGGCGCCCCCTCCCTTTGTTGTAGAAGGGATATTTTTTATCCTGCGGCCCGTCTACCTGGGACGCAGGTGCAATAAGGTGCGCCCAAACGCGCTCAAAGTGCGGTAGTTCGGAAAAGGGATCCACGATGAAGCAGTATTCGAAACGAGATGAGCTTGCTCTGCAGATCATCAATTTGGCGAAAGCGGAAATACTGCTTGAGAACCCTTTTCTTGCCGAAGTGCTGGGGCGTTTGACGAATGAGCCAACATCGCTCGACAGGGCGTCTGCTCGGTCGAAAGAGCTGCGCCAGTTCAGCGTGAATGGTGAGACGCTTGGCTTTGACTCAGGTGCTGTTATTGCGCATTTTCGCATGTCAGGCGGAAAATCTCCCAAACATGATTTATTGCATAGCGCGCTGCATTGCGTGTTCCTTCACCCGTTTGTGGGTGCATCGATCGATGTCGATGCATGGAATCTTGCGGCTGATATTGCTGCTGAGCGTGTGGCTGCCGAAGTTCTTGGTCCGCGTGAAGAACCACGCGGGGCCTCTATCGAGCGCGCGCTTTTGTGGATTGAAGACCAGTTGGGCGGCCGCGCTACGGCGGAGAAGGTCTATCATCGCTTGGTTCGCGGGCAATGGCAGAACATGGTTCCCGCGTGGGAACTTTTGTTCACGTCCGACGAGCACCGTTGTTGGTATGCGCCACCTATCGATGACCAGGGGTTTTCCTCGGGGGAAGCGCAGTCGGACCGCACGGATGATGCAACTTGCGGCAAAGAGAAAAATGGCGAAGGGCCGCAAGCGGGTCAAGGAGACAAAAGGCATTCCGATACGCCGCCCAAGCGGGATGAACAGGAAGAACGTGCCGATGAGCTGGGTGAAAACGAAGCTCCCGATTCATCGGCGGATTCGTCGGCGCATGAAGAGCAGCAGCTGAGCGATTATCCGGGGGACGATGATTCGTCGTTTGCTTCGGAGTCCGAAACCGATGCTGCGCCCGTGCCTTCTGCTGCGTCAAATGATGAGTCCGTTCAGAGCGATAATCAAGAAAAACAAACCTCTGACCAGGGGATTCAGGACGCCAACGCAGTCCCCGAAAACGTTTCGCCCACGCCTGAAAAGGCGCTCCCCGGTGTGAATGCGCCGAACGATCAAGCGGACAAGCCGGGTGCTTCGCCATCGGACGGTCGCGTTTCTGCGCGTGCTCAGGGAGAAGGCGCTGGCGCAAGCAAAGAGATGTATGTCAGCCAGCGCGCGGGTGCCCGGTTACGCGATGCTGCTGCGCGCGGTGACTTCGTGCGGCAGGGCTGGGCCGCGGCGGCGCGGCGAAGCAACGAGCTGCGCGACGAGTGGGCGCATGTTGCAACGAACCTCTCGGTCAACTTACAAACGTATGCGCGCGATAAGGCGTCGGCGTTTGCGGATCTTGCCGCGGATTTGAATCAGGTGGCCGCGCGCCCCGTTGATTATCGGGCGTTTTTGCGTCGCTTCGCATCGTTGGGCGAGGTCATGCACGCGTCCGATGAAGAATTCGACTATGTTTTCTACACGTATGGCCTGCGGTTATACGAAAACTTGCCGCTGGTTGAGCCATTGGAGTATCGCGAGGAAGCGCGCATTCGGCAATTCGTCATTGTCATTGACACGTCGGGAAGCGTGCAAGGCGACATCGTGCGTCGTTTCGTGGACACCACGTTCGATATTTTGAGCAGCACGGAATCCTTCCATCGGAAAGTTCAGATACGCATTATTCAGTGCGACGCCACGGTGCAATCGGATGATAAGATTACCAACGTGGCTGATATGAAGAAGTGGCGCCGCGCTTTTCGGTTGCGTGGCGGCGGCGGTACCGATTTCCGTCCCGCATTCGATTACGTTGATTCCTTGATTGAACAGGGAGAACTTGATGACTTAGGCGGTTTGCTGTACTTCACGGATGGCTGGGGAGTCTACCCCGAGCGCATGCCGGCGTATCGATGTGCGTTCGTGTTTTACGACGAGAATTACCGCGCGGAAAACGTGCCGCCCTGGGCGATGCAAGTGGTTATGGACCAGGAGGCGCTTGACCGTGCGGCGCGTGGATAAGCAAAAAGGAGTCTGCGAATGAATATCGCGCAAGCAACAAAACAGATTAAAGGCGCAGTTCGAGCGTATCTTTCGCGCGATGCGCGCGGTGCGTATCGCATTCCTTTTCACATGCAGCGTCCTTTGATTGTGCTGGGGCCTCCGGGTGTGGGAAAGACGGCGATTGTCGCGCAGGTTGCGCAGGAGTTCGACATCAATTTCGTGAGCTATTCCATTACGCATCACACGCGTCAAAGTGCGCTGGGTCTTCCGTTTATCGAAGAGCGCGATTTTGGCGGAACGCGGTATCGCGTGAGCGAATATACCATGAGCGAGATTATTGGCGCTGTGTATCATGCACAGGAAGAAAGTGGTGTTGAGCAGGGGATTCTCTTCCTTGATGAGATTAATTGCGTCTCAGAAACGCTTATGCCCGCGCTGCTTCAGTTCCTTCAGTACAAAACGTTTGGCATGCATGCGCTGCCCGAAGGTTGGATTATTGTGACGGCGGGGAATCCGCCCGAGTATAATCGTGCGGCGCATGAGTTCGATCCCGCGTTGATGGATCGCTTGAAGCGCATTGACGTGGAGCCTGATTTGAGCGTGTGGCAAGAATATGCGGCAACGCACGGCGTTCATCCGGCAGTTACCACGTTTTTGGACAACAAGTCGGCGAGTTTTTACAAAGTTCAGGCAAGCGTGCAGGGAACGCGGCTGGTCACGCCACGCGGATGGGAAGATTTGTCGCGCATGCTGCAGGCGTATGAGGCCGAAGAGATCGAAGTTGATGAAGATCTGGTGCATCAGTATCTGCAGGACGATCAAACGGCACGCGAGTTCACCTCGTATTACGAGATGTTCTGCAAATACGAGACCGATTATTGCGTGGGCGATATCGTGCACGGCGAAAGTGCAGAAAGCGTTGCGGCGCGTGCGGGCCAGGCGCGATTCGACGAGCGCATTGCGCTTATGGGCATGCTGCAGGATGCGATTTTGCTGCGCGTGCATGACGCTATCGAGCGCGAAGAAGCGCTTACGCTCGTACGCTCCGATCTGCTTGCTTGCAAGGAGCAGCTGGAACAACTGCCGTTTGACCAGGGCGCTCAGTGTTTGGGCAATGCCATCCTGAAGATTTCGGCAGCGTCTACGGTGGGCACGCGTGAGAAAGGGCAGGTGGCTAGCGCTGCTGCTGTGAAGGCCGAGCGTTTACGCGTGTTGCGTGGCGTGATGGCAAGCGTGTCGCGTGGCGTTTCGTTAGGCATGGCGGATGGCTTTCAAGCGGCGAAGTCCGCGTTCAACGAAGAAGTTGCTGCCCAAGGTGATGCGGCCGATGCTGCGCGTGCGGCGCTTGATAACGCGTTTTCGTTCGTTGACCAGGCGTTTGGCGCAGACTCCCAAGAGGCGCTTATCCTGGTAACGAAGCTTTCTTCCGACGCGCTGCTGATAAAGTTTGTCAGCGAATATGGCTCCGACCAGTTCATCAAGCACAACAAAAGCTTGCTGTTTGCCGAGCGTGGGCTTGACTTGATGCAAGCGGTGGAGGCTTTGCGCGCCGAAGAAGAGCTGACAATGCCGCAGGGACCGTTCTACACGGTGGACTAGAACGCAGGTTGCAAAAGGTTTTGCCTGATGAAGCAAGTGAGTGTGGGAGATATCGTATCATTTGGCTCGTGGCCTGCGCAGCTCGAGGGTCCGTTTGTATCGCTTTCGTGGCGCGTGCTTGAGGTGCGTGCGAACGGGGATACGCTGCTTTTGTGCCACGACATTATAGAATGCCGCAGCTACCACGATTCCAAGGGCGATATTACGTGGCAAAACTGTGATTTGCGCTACTGGCTGAATGCGGTGTTCTTCGCGCGCGCGTTTTCTTCTGACGAGCAGGCATTGGTGATTCCCGAAAAATGCGTGGCGGAAGACAATGCCATTTTTCGTACAGAAGGCGGCGGCGATACGGAGGATTACGTGTTCTGCCTTGGTTTCGAACAGGTGAAACGTTTCTTTTCGGTTGATGCCATGCGACAAGTGCACCCCACGGCGTATGCGAAACGTGCGCCGTTTACGTGCTGGTGGTGGTTGCGTGCTCCGGGCGGTCACCAGTTTTCGTGCGCTGCGGTGGCGGAAAACGGCGCCATTGATTACAACGGGTTCCACGCATCGCTTGATTGCATTGGGGTGCGCCCCGCCCTGGTGGTTTCGGGCGCTGCGATTGCGGGTGGCGCTGCTGGCGACGGTGTTGGGGCTGCCGCGGCTTTGGGTACCGGACATGACGCCAGCGGCGTTGCTGCCGCCAGAGACGCAGGGAGTTCCGGAGCCGCTCCAAACTCACCCTGCGACCAGGCATTTCTTCCCGATATGCCGCTGCTTTCCCATGCGGGGGCAGCGTTGCGTTACGGCTTGGCGGATCAAGCGGCGCACTTGTTGCAGCGCGAACACTTGCGCGCGGAAACTGCGCAAGTGGCTCTTTCGGGCGGGGCACCCAGCATCACCGCCGTGCTTTGTCTTCTTGAACAGGGAGAACTATCCGATGCAGACATCTTCCACCTGTGCAACGCGGCCATACGTCTGAGTGCCGTTAATACGGCAGCGCGCCTGGCGGACGCCCTTCCTTTCGACTCTGATCGCTTTCGTCGCTTGCTCAAAACGGCGGTGGAAAAGGGGAATGCCGATTTCACCCAGCTGCTGTTGGACAAGGGTTCGCCGGGCAAAGGCTTTGGCGCGGCGTATCTGAAGATGGGCGTGCGCGATGACGTTGCTCGTTGCGCGCTTATTGCCGATCCGTCGGCGGTTTTCGATTGTTGGGACGTGTTGCAGACGCTTCCTTGCGTGGCTTGCTTCGCGGTGGGGCAGTGCAAAGAGCGCGGGCAGCTTGCTGTTGCGGCGCGGCTTCCCCATGTTTTGACGGTTCTTGCTCAGGCGAATGCGTTGGATGAGCTGGATGCATTGCTTTCGATTGACCAGACGGCGCAGTTTTTCGCGCGCGACGATTACACTCAAGCGCTCGATGCGGCGAAACGGGCGGGCTTTGGGTCTGCTGTTGCGTTGCTGCTTGACCGTCAGGCGGCGCGATTTCATGAGCCTCGTGTGGGGGCGCGCCCCAATTTGGCGCTTTAGCCCTGCTCGCGCGGCCGTATAAGGTACAATGCCGCTGGAATGTATTGTTTGCAACCTTTTCGCGATAGTTCGATGCGCCGCTACTTCCTGCTTGAATGCATAACGCTGAACTGGGATTTTGTTGTTTATGGCAGAGAGCTGCGCAAGCGAGTCGCGTTGATGACCAACAACGAAAGAGAAGAAGCACTATGACTGATTTTATTGAAGGACGCCGTGCGCTGGTTGAGGCGCTTCGTACCGATGTGCCCATGCGCTACGTTCTTATGGCGGACAACGTGAAGCGCGACTCGCTTATCAGCGACATTGAGCGCAAGTGCCGCCAGCGCGATATCGAGGTACGCAAAGTGCCTAAGAAAAAGCTGGACGACATGTCGGAACGTGGCTCTCATCAGGGCGTTATGGGTGCAACAAAGCCGTTTGAGTACGTTGGCACGCGCGACATTGTGAACGCGGCGCAGGCATACGCCGAAGAGCATGATGGTCGCGCGTTAGTGGTTATCCTGGATCATATTACTGATGCGGGTAACCTGGGCGCGATTATTCGCAGCGCCGATGCCGTGGGCGCAAGCGGCGTGATCATTCCGTCGAAACGCGGGGCATCCGTGACTGCTGCCACGTACAAGAGCTCGGCGGGCGCCGTTTCGCATGTGCCTGTTGCGCGCGTTGCCAATCTGAACGACTCCATCGAGCGCCTGAAAAAAGAAGGTTTTTGGATTGCTGCAGCAAGCGAGCAGACCGATGGCACCATTTGGGACTCCAACTTGAAGGGCAAGATTGCGCTGGTCATGGGCAACGAAAACGAAGGCGTTTCGCGTCTGGTGCTCGATAACTGCGACTTTGCCGTTGCGCTACCCATGGAAGGCAAGGTTGGTTCCCTGAATGTTGCTCAGGCGTTTACCGCCTGCGCGTATGAGTGGCTGCGTCAGAATCGATAGTGATTCCAACGATGTTGCCGCAGCAATGCTTCGAGCGGTTCGTTGCCGCCGTGCTGATGTGGGGGGTTTCTTGCCACTGTAGCGATAATGCATGAAAGGGGAGTGCGACTATGGGATTGTTTGGAAAGAATAACGAGAATGGTTTCGGTACGTTCGTGGGTCCCGATGGACAGATGCACGTTGCTATGAGGTCGGGAAATATGACGTTCGCTAATGGCGAGACGTATTTCGGCATTGGCGACAATATGGCTACCGACACTAAAGGAAACCTGTATTTCAAGACGGGCGATATGGTCTTTGGTTCCGATGGAAGCTCGCACATGAAGTTTGGAGATAACCCGACGTTTTTCGTGTAGGTAGCTGTGCGCAGGCATGCGTGCAAATGTTCGTGTTTGCACTTATTTTGGTGAAAATAGGAGGAATTTCAAAAAAATTGAAATTCCTCCTATTTTTCTATATCGCAGTAGAAGAGAAATAGGAGGAAACTGAAAAAAATTACATTTCCTCCTACATTTTTGGATGTATTTGATTGATTTCGCGCGGGCATCGTATGAAAAACGGCTTATTTGTTTGAAAATGCTCCTTAGAAATAGGAGGAAATGATAAAAAATCAAATTTTCTCCTATTTGCCGTTGAACTGTTTCATAAAAAATAGGAGGAAAATGAAGTTAATTCAAATTTCCTCCTATTTTTCGTATCGAAAGCATCTTTCCCAGGCCGCGAATGCTTGTTTTCTGTCTGCATAGGGGCGCTAGCGTTCCTTTTCGCGTGCAAAGGCGTACAATAGGGCGCTATGGCAATTCAACGTAAAAAATATCTCCTGGTCGATGGCTACAACGTACTGCGGTCGGGTTCCCGTTATCGCGATATAACGGGCCCCGATTACACGCATGATGCATTCAATCGCGCGCGCGAAACGCTCATCAAGGATGTGGGCAGCTACGCAAACGCCGGCTACACCGATGCCACTATCGTTTTCGATGGCGCACAAAACGAAATGTCAACAGGTGCGCCGCAGCGCATCGGTGGCGTGCGCATCATGTTTTCCCCTCGGGGCGTTTCCGCAGATCACGTGATTGAAAAACTGGCATACGAGTACCGCGAGCGCGGCTTGGAATGCATTGTGGTCACCAGCGATGCCTCCATTCAGGACGCAACGTTTGGCGGTGGCATTGACCGCATGAGCGCAAACGGGTTCTCGCGCGAAATGGAAATGCACTACGAAGATGCGTACTTGGACGAGCAGCCGGTCACGGCGGAGAAGAACACGATTGAGAGCCGCCTGGGCGCTGATGTTGTAGCCAAGCTGCGCGCACTGCGCGATGGAGGTAGCAATTAACACGCACTGGCGAGCGCGCACACAGCGATAGCGCGAGCGGTTTTCGAAGACTTGCGGCATTCCTGGCGATTTGTGCTGCCTGCTACGTCTTGTGGCAGCTTAGGAGACTCACGGTGATGGATACCCGCATTCTACCTGCGATAACACCGAGTATCCTTAGGCGTACACCCGAAAAGGGTGTACGCCTTTTCTGTATGCATCGATGAGCTTTACCCCTTTTGGACCTGTCTTCTACCCAGTTTGTTCTCGTACCATTTGACTCACGTAAACGCGCGCGCGAACATCGCTCCAGCACCGGGCGTCCGTCCACGGCGCCGCGCAGCAGCTCGCCGTGTGCAAAAGTAAAAGGAAGCATTAGTTAGAAAAGCGAGAGAAAGGGGTCTCAATGGAGGAAAGCAGCACCGAAGCGCCTTCCGTTGAAGAGCGGGCAAAGGCCGCGAAAAGCGCGCCTGCGTTGAAGATCTCGCGCAAGAAGATGACGGCTATCGTTATTGCCGCTATCGTTATTGTGGCGGGATTTGGTTTCTGGACATGGCATGAAACACCGGGCTTCTGCGGCGCTATCTGCCACACACCCATGGATAAGTATGCCGACACGTACTTCGCCGATCCGTCGTCCGATGATGCCACGCTGGTGGCAACCCATGCTCAAGCGGGCAAAACGTGTTTGGATTGTCATCCTGCCGAGCTGGGCAACCAAATTAGTGAAGGCATGCACTGGGTTTCTGGTGACTATGCCTATGATCAGGAAACGGGCAAGCTTATTTCTCGCAGTGGCGAGTTCGCAACGCCTGACTCCTGCATGACATCTAGCTGCCACTTGTTCTCCCTGGATGAGCTGGAGAAAAAGACTTCCTGGATGGAGTGGAACCCCCATGACTTCACTGAGCACGGCGTGACCGATTGCGGAGATTGCCACAAGATGCATGGTACGTCGGTGTTTGTGTGCACGCAATGCCATTATCAGGCGGCCGAGAGTGTTCCCGAAGGATGGGACGCCCTGCCGTATCGCGACCTGACCGAGCAGCAGAAGGAGGCCTAAACCATGAAAGAGTCAATGTCTCGTCGAGGCTTTCTGTCCAGCCTGGTAGCGCTGGGTGCTGTTGGTGCAGGTGCCGCACTGACTGGCTGTTCTCCGCGCTCTATCGATGCCGAGAAGGACAAGGCCAAGATTGACGGCGGCAGCTTCGACATTGTGGTTATTGGTGCGGGCGGCGCTGGCATGGCGGCAACCATCAATGCTGTGGAGCAAGGCGCAAAAGTGCTGCTGCTGGAGAAGATGCCTGTTGCAGGTGGCAACACGTGCTTCGCGGAAGGCGGCATGAACGCTTGCTGCACGAAGTATCAGGAAGCGGCTGGCATTCAGGACAGTGTTGACCTGATGGTTTCCGACACCTACACGGGCGGCCACGAGAAGGGCGACTTGGACCTCATTCGCCACATGTGCGCCAATTCCAATGCGGCTATTGAGTGGCTGGGTCAGCGCGGTATTGTGCTTAGCAAGCTTTCTACTTCTGGTGGCGCCTCGGTAAAGCGCATTCATCGTCCCGAAACCGGCGAAGCTGTTGGTCGCTACATTGTGAAGGGCATGTCCGAGCAGTGCCGTGATGCGGGCGTGAGCGCCGTATGCAACACCAAAGTGAAGCAGCTTATCATGGAAGACGGCAAGGTAGTTGGCGTTTTAGCTAGCAATCCCCAGGACTTGGACATTGAATACAAGTGCAAGGCTGTTATTGTCGCCACGGGCGGCTTTGGTGCCAACCACGAGATGCTGGCTCAGTACCGTCCCGAGCTGCTGGATGCCGTAACCACCAATCAGCCGGGCGCTCAAGGTGATGGCATCGTGTTTTCCCAGGCTGCAGGCGCAGACCTGGTGGATATCGGCGAAATTCAGGTGCATCCTACCGTTGAACAGACCACCGCAACCCTGCTTTCCGAAGGCATCCGCGGCGATGGCGCTATTCTTGTCAACGCCAATGGTGTGCGTTTTGGCAACGAGCTGCGCACCCGCGACGTGGTTTCCTACAGCGAATGGGACCAGCCGGGCAAGTTCGCCTGGGCGGTGTTCGACCACACAGTATACGAGCACAACACATCCATTGAAGAGAAGTTCGTAGCCCGCAAAATCATTCAGGTGGCCAACACGTTCGAGGAACTGGGCGCGAAAATGGACGTTCCGGTGGACGCTTTCGTGGACACCGTGAAGTCCTACAACGATAACATTGCGAACGGTGTGGAAGATCCGCTGGGTCGTGTGAAGGCGAATTGTCCGCTGGAGAGTGCCCCGTTCTATGCCGTGAAAGTTGCCCCGGGCATCCATCACACCATGGGCGGTTTGCGCGTGAACACCAATATGGAAGTGCTGGACAAAGACGGCCAGCCCATTCCTGGTTTGTTCGCAGCAGGCGAAGTGACCGGCGGTACCCACGGCGGTAACCGTTTGGGTGGAAACGCTGTGTGCGACATCAACGTGAACGGCTTAACCGCGTCCAACAGCGCTCTGGCGTACCTGCAATAACAATTCTCCTCTTTCCTTTTTCTTGTCTCTTTGAGAAGGCGGGCCTTGCGGACATGCAGGTCTGCCTTCCTTCTTTTTTATGCTACAATGCGAGCGTTCAGGCGGTTATTGTACGCCGTGTGGAACACCTGACTGAAAGGAACGCTGCGTGCAAGAACTTGCCTGGAAAGAGCCTTTTTCTACCGGGCATGAACTTGTGCCAGAGCACGAACCTGCTGGTCGTATTAGGGATTTCGCGGGTGTTTCGGGCGGTGTCTCTGCGTGTCCCGCGAGCGTTTCGGGCGTTGCCGGTGCTGCTGGGGAAGACTCGGCGTCTTCCGCTTTGCGGACGGAT
Source organism: uncultured Eggerthellaceae bacterium (assembly GCA_934648845.1). Classification (GTDB taxonomy): domain Bacteria; phylum Actinomycetota; class Coriobacteriia; order Coriobacteriales; family Eggerthellaceae; genus CAKUOV01. The sequence goes on along the minus strand of CAKUFS010000024.1, from coordinate 15,285 downwards.
TCATGGCAATCGCTTCTGCGGGAGTTCGTTCCCCGTTTCTCCGTCATCTTTTTAGGCCTTGCCACGCTACGCGTGTGGATTGAGTGCTGCATGTACGACCGCTATCTGGCAACCGATTCCGGCGCGCTTACCATTATGGGAACGTTGTGCCGCGTTGCTGTGATGCTAATGCTTATTCTGGCGTGCAAACAACGGCGTTTCTCGGAGAAAACTGAGCACATGCTGGATATAGCTTCGGTGATACTCATGACTGCTGCCGCGCTTTTATATTACATGCAGCCGGTTCTTCCCCAAGTGCCTCTTTCCCTGGTTGCTTCGCTTTTGGGCAGCATGGGCATTTCGTGGGGCGCGGCTGTGTGGATACGAGTTTATAGGGGTTTTGGGCCAGGCGAAGCGCTGCTGTACACGTTCCTTGGCCTGGGGCTTTCCGCCGTTTTGGGCTTTGCGCTGGGCGTTTTCGGTGCTGCAACTGCATATGCCTTGTGTATGGCGTTGCCGCTGGCATCGTATCTTTCCGCGCATCGGGCTTTGGCGTTGCTGGAAAAACGTCCGGCAAGCTTGGCCGTTGCTCCTGTTGGGCGTGAAAACGACGCTCTGAATAAAAAAACCCTGGTAGCGCTCTTGACAGGCGTGTGCCTTATCAACTTTGCAATGGGCGTTGCCCGTGGTTTTCCCGAGGGAACTTCTATTCCGTTAAGCGTAGGTTTTCAGGCGCTTCACCACGGGCTGGTGCTTGCGTTGTGCTTGGCGCTTTGCTGGTGGGTGCTGATTCGCGGGCACAGGCTTTCTTTGTTTCTTGTTTGGGGTGCGGTATGCGCGCTGGTGGCAGTAGGAATCGCTCTTATCATCACCAGCGTCAACGAAGACGTCGTTTGGGGTGCAACGCTTATTACGGCGGGTAACTCTTTCGGCGTTGGCGTGCTGTGGTATTGCACTTACGATTTTTCGCGGCACAGCTCGGCGAGCCCCTATATCGTGTTCGGCACCGTGTGGATTTCGCATCTTCTTCCGCGCGAGCTGGGTCGATTGCTGGTTTTCCAGGCAGGCTCCGTTCTTGACAACCAGATTGCGCTTACGCTTGTGGGCGCGGTGGTTATGGTGGTGCTTATTGCGGGCATGGCGCTGCTGCTTTCCCGCAAGCAGGAAAGCGCCCTCTTTCTTTTTCGTGAGCTGGGCTTTTCTTATGGGTCAACGATGGATAAAAATGCCGGCGAAGAAGCGCGGAGCGCCGCTGGTGCCGGTGAGGAAGCCGCCGTCGCTGTTGATGCTGCCACCGAAGCTGCCGCTCTTGACGCGTGTGCAGGAGAGGTACTCGCCGCCGCCGCTCTTGACGCGCATGCAACAGAGGCACCCTGGCAACTTCTCAGCCAGCGTTTTGTCCTGACCGAGCGCGAGACGCAAATGGTGCGCTATCTTGCCATGGGGTACAGCCGCGCATCCATTGGTCAGAAACTCTTCTTGTCTGAAAACACGGTGAAAAGCTATATCCGCAAGGTATATGTAAAAGTAGGCGTGCACTCCAAGCAGGAACTGCTTGATCTTATGGCGGAAGAGCAGTCTCTGCAGCAAACGGAATAGTCGTACCCTGCCGCCCGTAGCGGCTGTTGCATCGGTTTGCCGCTCGGTAGTCCGACGCAACAGCTGTCACGTTCGTCACTGCCCGTCTTTGCGCGGAAAACCCACAAAAACTTCACTACTCGTAAAAATTTTTCTTGACCTGGTGTTTTATTGCGCGTATTATGAGCAATCGCGTATTTTTACCAAACCCGATGTTTCAAGGGGTGGGGAACCCCGCGGAAACAAGGAAGGAAAAAGCACTGTGACCAGGAATTATAGAACCCGCAGAAGCTTTGCGAAGATTCCCGACGTTATGGATGTCCCGAATCTGATCGCAATCCAAACGGAGAGCTTTGAGTGGTTCAAGACGGAAGGCATTCAGCAGGCTTTTGCTGACGTGGCTCCCATCGAGAACAATGCTAAGACTCTTCGCGTTGAATTTGGCGCACATCACTTTGGCGAACCGAAGCACGGCGTTGACGAATGCAAGGAGAAGGACGTTTCCTATCAGGCTCCTTTGTTTGTAGACGTGCGCTTCATCAATCTTGAGACGGGCGAAGTCAAAGAGCAGAACGTCTTTATGGGTGATTTCCCTCAGATGACTCGTCGCGGCACCTTCATCATCAACGGCACCGAGCGTGTTGTTGTTTCTCAGTTGGTGCGTAGCCCGGGCGTGTACTTCTCGTCCGAGCGCGACAAGACGTCCGACAAGCTCATCTACAACGCTAAGGTAATTCCGAGCCGCGGTGCTTGGTTGGAATTTGAAACAGACAAGCGCGACGTGCTTTCCGTACGTATCGATCGCAAGCGCAAGCAGCCGGCAACGCTGTTGCTGCGCGCCTTGGGCGTTGCTGAAACGCGCGACGAAATCATCGAGCTGTTGGGCGCCAACGAAATGGTGCTGCGCACGCTTGACCGCGACCCCGCCACCACGAAGGAAGAAGCGCTTATCGAGCTGTACAAGCGCTATCGTCCCGGCGAGCCGCCCACCATCGACTCCGCACGCGCAACGCTGGAAGGCCTGTTCTTCAGCCCGCAGCGCTATGACCTGGCGAAAGTTGGCCGTTACAAGATCAATAAGAAGCTGGGCTTTGACCCTGAGTTCGATGCCTCCACGCTGACCGAAGAGGACATCGTGAAGTCCATGCAGTACATCGTGGCACTGCATGAGGGCGCAGAAGGCGTTACCACCGATGACATCGACCACTTCGGCAACCGCCGCATCCGCACGGTGGGCGAGCTGATTCAGAACCAGTTCCGCATTGGCCTGACCCGCATGGAGCGCAACGCCCGCGAGCGCATGAACACCCAGGAAGCCAGCGAAATCACGCCGCAGTCCCTGGTGAACATCCGCCCTGTGGTGGCCTCCATCAAGGAATTCTTCGGCTCCTCGCAGTTGTCCCAGTTCATGGATCAGGCAAACCCCGCTGCTGGCATTACGCACAAGCGTCGCTTGTCCGCTTTGGGCCCGGGCGGTCTGTCGCGTGAGCGCGCAGGTTTCGAAGTTCGCGACGTTCATACTTCTCACTACGGCCGTATGTGCCCCATTGAGACCCCTGAAGGCCCGAACATCGGCCTGATTGGCTCGCTGGCAACGTACGCTCGCGTGAATCCCTACGGCTTCATTGAGACCCCGTATCGTCGCGTGGTTGACGGCAAGGTGACCGACGACGTTGACTACCTGACTGCCGACGAAGAAGAAAATCATACCATTGCGCAGGCAAACGCTGAGTTTGACCCCGAGACGCGCGTGTTCGGCTCCGTGGACGCAAATGGCACGTTCGTTCCTGCGGCCAAGGTTTTGTGCCGTACCAAGAATTCCTCTGGCGAGTTCGGCGACCCGGCCGAAGTTTCCCCCAGCCAGGTGGACTACATGGACGTTTCTCCTCGTCAGATGACTTCGGTTGCAACGTCGCTGATTCCCTTCTTGGAGCACGACGACGCAAACCGCGCTCTGATGGGCTCCAACATGCAGCGTCAGGCTGTGCCGCTGCTGCGTCCGTCCGCACCGCTGGTTGGTACGGGTATAGAGCATCGCATTGCCGTTGACTCGGGCGAAATCCTGGTCGCCCAGAATCCCGGCGTTGTCGATTATGTGGACGGCATGACCATCACCATCCTGACCGACGATGGCGAATACGACGAATACGTTATTCCGAAGTTCCAGCGCTCCAACCAGAGCGGCTGCATCAATCACAAGCCCATCGTTCGCAAGGGCGACATTGTTGCCGCGGGCGACGTTTTGGCTGATGGCCCCAGCTGCGATGGCGCTGAGCTGGCCCTGGGTCAGAACCTCATGATTGCCTACATGCCATGGGAAGGCTACAACTACGAAGACGCTATCATCTTGTCCGAGCGCGTTGTGTCCGAGGACCTGCTGACGTCTATCCATATCCACGAGTACGAACTTGACGCACGCGATACCAAGCTGGGCGCCGAGGAAATCACCCGTGAAATCCCCAATGTGGGCGATGATATGACCATGAACCTGGACGCCGATGGCATCATTCGCATTGGCGCCGAAGTGCACCCGGGCGATGTTCTGGTAGGCAAAGTCACCCCGAAGGGCGAAACCGAACTCACTGCTGAAGAGCGCCTGCTGCGCGCCATCTTCGGTGAGAAGGCTCGCGAAGTCCGCGACACCTCGCTGAAGGTGCCTCACGGCTCCGGCGGTCGCGTTATTGGCATTTACCGTCAGTCCCGCAGCAAGGGCGACGATCTGGCGCCGGGCGTAAACGAGCTCGTGCGTGTGTTCGTGGCTCAGAAGCGTAAGATCCAGCAGGGCGACAAACTGTCTGGTCGTCACGGTAACAAGGGTGTTATTTCCCGCATCCTGCCGATTGAGGACATGCCTTACTTGGCCGATGGTACGCCGATTGACGTTATTTTGAACCCGCTGGGCGTTCCTTCTCGTATGAACGTGGGCCAGCTGCTTGAGAACCACCTGGGCTGGGCTGCTAAGTGGGGTTGGTCGGATGATCCCGAGTCCACCGAGCCGGTGGAAGGCCCCATGTACACGGCAACGCCGGTGTTCGACGGCGCTACCGAGCAGGAGATTTCCGCATGCATCGAGGCCGCAAACCGCAACCTGATCAACATCAACCACGCGAAGTACGGCGACAAGGCGCGTGACGAATTCGTGCCGCAGCTGTCCCACACGGGCAAGACATGGCTGTTTGATGGCCGCACGGGCGAGAAGTTCCGCGAGCCCATTACCGTTGGCCAGACCTACATTTTGAAGTTGGGCCACTTGGTTGATGACAAGATCCATGCTCGTTCGACAGGCCCTTACAGCTTGATTACGCAGCAGCCTTTGGGCGGCAAGGCGCAATTCGGTGGCCAGCGCTTCGGCGAAATGGAAGTTTGGGCGCTGTACGCTTACGGCGCATCGAACGTGCTGCAGGAGATTTTGACCATCAAGTCCGACGACACCGCCGGCCGCGTGAAGTCTTACGAGGCTATTGTCAAGGGCGAGAATCTGCCTGACGCCGAAGTGCCCGAGTCCTTCAAGGTTCTTATCAAGGAAATGCAGGCACTGTGCCTCAACGTTGAGCTCAAGGGCGAAGGCAAGGATCTCTTCGAGGCGCAGGGTCGCCACGAAGACGGCGATGACCAGCAGATTCTGGACACGCTGACCGCTGATGCAAAGAAGGCGGAAAAAGAAGAAGAAAGCGCGATTGACGATATCGCTGCTGGATTGGATGAACTTATGGGCGATTTGAACATCGGCAACGATGTGAACGACCTTATCGGTGAAGGGGAGGAGCTGTAAACATGACAACTGAATTTGACGTTAACAACTTCGATGCCCTTCGCATTTCCGTTGCCAGCGCTGAAGATGTGCGCAGCTGGTCTCGCGGCGAAGTGAAAGAGCCCGAGACCATCAACTACCGCACCCTGAAGCCGGTAAAGGACGGTCTGTTCTGCGAAAAGATCTTCGGCCCCACGAAGGACTGGGAGTGCTCGTGCGGCAAGTACAAGCGCGTGCGCTTCAAGAACATCGTGTGTGAAGTCTGCGGCGTTGAAGTGACCCGTTCCAAGGTACGCCGCGAGCGCATGGGCCACATTGAGCTTGCCACGCCGGTAAGCCACATTTGGTACTTCAAGGGCTCCCCTTCGCGCATGGGCTATCTTTTGGACATCCCGCCGAAAGAGCTGGAGAAGGTGCTGTACTTCGCAAGCTCCATCATTACCTCGGTCGATGATGAGGCACGCGAAGAAGACGAAGAGATGCTGCGCGATGAACTGGCGGCTGACCTGGAAGAACTCGATGCGGAGCGCGATCGTTTGATCGAGTCTACGCGTCGTCTGTCCACTGATTACGTGCCCGACGAGGACGAATTCGTGGATGACATTGATGAAGACGAGCGCATGCTTCCCGAAGAAGTGGAAGAAGAGGTCCAGGACATCATCGACGAATACGAAGAGCGCAAGATTCTGCGCAAGGACGCATTCGACGAGTTTATGCGCATTGTGCCTAAGCAGCTCATTTCCGATGAAGCGTTGTATCGCGAAATGCGCCTGAACTACAAAGATTACTTCACCGGTGGCATGGGTGCCGAGGCTATCCGCGACCTGCTGAATGCCATTGACCTGGAAGAAACCGCTGTTGAGCTTGCTGAAATCATTGAAACCGGCAAGGGTCAGAAGCGCGCGAAGGCCATCAAGCGCCTGAAAGTTGTGGATGCGTTCATCAAGTCTGACAACAAACCTTCCGACATGATTCTGGACGTTATCCCGGTTATTCCGCCGGATCTTCGTCCTATGGTTCAGCTGGATGGTGGCCGTTTTGCGACTTCCGACCTGAACGACCTGTACCGCCGCGTGATCAACCGCAACAACCGCTTGAAGCGCTTGCTGGATTTGGGTGCGCCCGAAATCATCGTGAACAACGAGAAGCGCATGCTGCAGGAAGCTGTTGACTCGCTGTTCGACAACGGTCGTCGTGGCCGTCCGGTGGCTGGTCCTTCCAACCGTCCGCTGAAGTCCTTATCCGACATGCTCAAGGGCAAGCAGGGCCGTTTCCGTCAGAACTTGCTGGGTAAGCGTGTTGACTACTCTGGTCGTTCCGTTATTGTTGTTGGCCCGACCCTGAAACTGCATCAGTGCGGTCTTCCTTCGCAGATGGCTTTGGAGCTGTTCAAGCCGTTCGTAATGAAGCGCCTGGTTGAGCTTGAGCTGGCGAACAACATCAAAGCTGCAAAGCGCGCTGTTGATCGTGGCGCAAGCTTTGTGTGGGACGTTTTGGAAGAGGTTATCACCGAGCATCCCGTGCTGCTGAACCGCGCACCTACGCTGCACCGCTTGGGCATTCAGGCGTTCGAGCCCGTGTTGGTTGAAGGCAAGGCATTGAAGCTGCATCCGCTGGTCTGCACCGCGTTCAACGCTGACTTCGACGGCGACCAGATGGCTGTGCATGTGCCGCTGGGTGTAGAAGCTCAGGCTGAGGCCCGCGTGCTCATGCTTTCCGCGAACAACATTAAGTCTCCGGCTCATGGTCACCCGCTGACTGTTCCTACCCAGGACATGATTATCGGTCTGTACTATCTGACCGCCGCACGTGACGGTTTCCCGGGTGAAGGCCGCGTATTCATCGACCTGGATGACGCGTACAACACCTACGAAGCACGCGCTGATCTGGATCTTCAGGCCAAGATTATCGTGCGTTTGCCTAAGGACACCACGGTTGCCACGGCTCACAAGCAGTACGAATACCACAAGGCGGGCGACCGCATTGAGACCACGGTTGGCCGCATTGTGTTCAACCGCATTCTGCCCGATGACTTCGAGTTCTTGAACTACGGCATGGATAAGAGCCAGGTCACCACGCTTGTCGAGGAAGTTTGCAACCGTTACCCGCTGGCCGATGTCCCCGCGATTTTGGATGGCTTGAAGGCTGCCGGCTTCCACTACGCAACGCGCGCAGGCGTTACCGTTTCCGTTTACGACGCTACGATTCCTCCTGCAAAGGTGCAGATTTTGGCCGATGCCGACGAGCAAGTTGCCAACATCGAAGAGGAATACGAGATGGGCCTTATGAGCGACGAAGAGCGTCGTAAGCAGGTCATCTCTGTTTGGGAAACCACGACGGACGTTGTTGGTAACGCCATGAACGACAACTTCGATCGCTTCAACCCCATCTACATGATGGCGCACTCCGGTGCTCGTGGTAACATGAAGCAGATTCGTCAGCTTGCTGGTATGCGTGGCTTGATGGCTGACCCGAAGGGTGAATACATCGAGATTCCTATTAAGGCAAACTTCCGCGAAGGCTTGTCGGTTTTGGAATACTTTACGTCTACCCACGGCGCTCGTAAGGGTTTGGCCGACACCGCTCTGCGTACCGCAGACTCTGGTTACCTGACTCGTCGTCTGGTTGACGTTGCACAGGACGTTATCATTCGCGAACATGACTGCGGCACATCCGATGGCGTTGACTACGAACTGCGCGACACGAAAGGCAAGGCTGACAGCAACTTGGTGGGCCGCGCCGTTATCGATGACGTTTACGCGAAGGATGGCTCGCTGATTATTGCTGCGGGCGACTTCATTAGTAGCGTTGACCAGGTCAACAAGATGATTGATGCTGGCCTTGATTCCGTAATGGTACGCACCATTATGACTTGCCATGCCGAGCACGGCGTTTGCCAGAAGTGCTACGGTTGGGACTTGGCCACCGCGCGCCCCGTTTCCATTGGTACGGCTGTTGGTATTATTGCAGCTCAGTCCATTGGCGAACCGGGTACGCAGCTGACCATGCGTACGTTCCACACCGGCGGCGTTGCTGGCGGCGACATCACCGGCGGTCTGCCGCGTGTTCAGGAGCTGTTCGAGGCGCGCAAGCCGAAGGGTTTGGCTGTTCTTGCGGAGATTTCGGGCACAATGCAGGTTACGGGCGACAAGCAGACCAAGACCATCACCATCCACGACCAGGAAGGCAACTTCCGCGAGTACGTGGTGCCGGCGCGCGCCCAGCTGATGCAGGGCTTGAACGATGGCGACCAGGTGACCATTGGCCAGCAGATCACGCGTGGCTCCGTGAACCCGCACGACTTGCTGCGCTTGACTGACCCGAACACCACGCTGCGCTACATTGTGACCCAGGTTCAGGACGTTTACGTGAGCCAGGGTGTAGAAATCAACGATAAGCACATCGAGGTTATCGCACGTCAGATGCTTCGCAAGATCGTTGTTCAAGAAGCAGGCGATTCCGACTTGATGCCGGGCCGCCAGATGAACCGTTTCGAGTTCCAGCACATTGCCGACCAGCTTATTGCCGAGGGCAAGCAGCCGCCTGTTGGCCAGCCGCTGTTGCTGGGCATCACGAAGGCTTCTTTGGCAACCGATTCGTGGGTTTCTGCTGCATCGTTCCAGGAGACCACCAAGGTTTTGACCGACGCCGCTATGGAAGGCAAGACCGACAACCTGATGGGTCTGAAGGAAAACGTTGTTATGGGCAAGCCCATTCCTGCTGGTACGGGTCTGCTGCGCTACCGCAAGGCGGGTCTGACGTACAAGGGCGTTCCGGTGACCAAGGAAGAAGGAAACCAGCTGCCCGATTACGCGCCGGCATTGCTTACGGAAATCGAAGAGCTGCTGCCTAAGCAGGAAGAGTGGTCTGTGGATGACGACGGCTACTTGACACCGGGTTCGGGTCTGAGCAGCTTCTTGAACGGTTATGGCACGTATGGTCATCGTATTCAGCTTTCCGATGAAGATGCACGTCTGTACATCTTCGATGACCTGGGAGTTTCCCAGCGTTGGGCGAATAAGTTCTCCGAGGCCGGCATTGAGACCGTTGCCGACTTGGTGGGCAAGACCGAAGACGATCTGCTGCGCATCGAAGGCATTGGCAGCAAGGCCATCGAAGAGCTGGAAGAGGGCTTGAAGGCCCACGATTTGATGTACGTCATTGAGAACGACCTGGCGGCATCGAAGGACGACATGAGCCAGCTGCTGGACATGGTCTTCTCGCCGGATGACACCATTTTGCTGGGTGGCGACACGTTGCCGTCCTACAACATGGATGACGAGGATATGCTGGGCGAGGCTCTGCCTCCGCGCACGTATCGTCGCAACCCCGAAGAGCTTGATGCTCTGCTGGGCGGCTTGAGCGGTCTTGGCTCCATGGGTTTTGACATCACCGATGAAGAGTCCGAGAACGCCAAGAACGACGAAGAGAATCAAGACGAAGAGTAAGCCTTCTGCTTGATGCTTCGGATTAGTTGCTTGCTTGAGGGTTATACCTGATAGCGAGCGTGGTTTGAGCTGCGTGGCTCAATCGATTGCATGTTTGCGCAGGGCGGTTGCCGAGAATGGCAGCCGCCCTGTTTTTTGTGCGTTGTAAAAGGGATGCCGCGTAAAATTGCGAACGTGCCATTGCGCTGCGATAAAGATAGGTGCGTGAATGCGGCTTAGATGAGCTATGGGGATGCGCTGCTGATGTATTCCCTTTGCGCACAAACGGCTTTCCGCACCTTTCTTGGTAAAATGTCAGCAATACGATGCCGCAGGAAAGGAACACCGTTGAACACCAGGAACTATTCGCAAAGAAAGCCGCTCCCCAGATTTCTCTTGCCGCTGTTCGTGATTTGTTTTTGCGTGTGCCTTATTGTTGTGGGTGTGATTTGCTGGGGGTATTTCCAGGGAAACCGCATGTACAGCAACGTTGCCCAAAACGCATTGCCCAATTTAGACGCTTCCGATGATCAGGTTCTTGATACGCAAGTCGATTGGGATGCCCTGCGCGAAGTCAATCCCGAAACAGTTGCATGGGTTTACGTGCCCGATACGGAGATAAATTACCCCATTGTCCAAGCAGAGAATAACGAAAAGTATCTCAAGACCGACTTTCGGGGCGAAGTGAACTGGGCAGTTTCCTATGGTGCTATTTTCTTGGATAGCAACTGCGCGGCAGATTTTAGCGACCGCAACAGCTTTTTTTACGGCCACAACATGAATAATGGCGCCATGTTCGCAGCACTTGCAAATTTTGGCGATGATCAGGTGTTTAATAACCATCGTACGGTGTATCTGTTTACGCCTGAGCGCAATTATCGTTTGGAATCTTTCGCGTTTCTGCACGTACCCTCTACCGATTCTCTGGTGCAATCCGATATGGAAAGCGATATCCATCAGCGTGCCTACCTGCAAACGCAAATAGATCGCAGCTTGGCGCATCCGAGCGAGGGTTTTCCGAATCCTGGGTCCATCGGCCATGCCTATGTGCTGGTAACCTGCGACAATCTTCCGTCAGATGGCAGATACGTGCTCTACTGCCGCGAAGTCGAGTCGCGCTAGTATTGTTGACAAATTACCCCACCTTTTGTCAACAATTTTGGTTTTTCCGACGGTTTGCTGCCGCACGAATTCCATGTTGTTGAAAAAATGCCCTCTGATTCGAAGTTGTGATAGGTTGGAAGTAGGTGCAGGTCCAAAATAAGCGCAATTATGGGGTTCGAGAGCGCGTGGCGCAAATTGGCTCTTGCATAACCGCAGGTCAAAGCGTCGCTTGAAAACAATAGGCAGCCTATCGCAATTTCGACCTACTTCCAACCAGCTATAACTTCGAATTTGACATGGTTTTTTCAACAACCAGTGCTTTTAAGGGAATAGTTTGCCCACGAGCAGCGTGTTTCGGTACAATAAGCGCAGTACAAATTAGCAAATCCGTTCATACTGTCTTATGAGCATTCTCTACGAAAAGGACGATTGCCGTGAACACTGAAGAGACCCAGAATTCCGCAATGACCACTTATGCCCAGGCGGGCGTTGATACTGCCGAAGGTGCGCGTGCCGTGCGTGCCATCAAAGAGACCGTGCATTCCACGTATCGCCCCGAGGTTGTGGGTGATATCGGCGGTTTTGGCGGCCTGTTCAGCGTTGCCGCTGCTAAGAACATGGAAGATCCGCTGCTGGTTTCCGGCACCGACGGCGTTGGCACGAAGCTGCAGCTTGCTCGTCTTTTGAACAAACACGACAGCGTGGGCATTGACCTTGTTGCCATGTGCGTGAACGACATTCTGGCAACGGGCGCCGAGCCGCTATTCTTCCTGGATTACATTGCCGTGGGCAAGCTTCAGGCCGAAGCGGTTGCCGATGTTGTTGCCGGTATTGGCGAAGGTTGCCGTCAGGCAGGATGCGCCCTGATCGGTGGCGAGATGGCCGAGCATCCGGGCGTTATGGACCCCACCGATTACGACTTGTCTGGCTTCTGCGTGGGTATTGTTGACCGCGTGAAAATGCTTGATCCCGAAACGGTTAAGGAAGGCGACGTTCTGATTGGCCTGGCATCCACGGGTCTTCATTCCAACGGCTATTCCTTGGCGCGCAAGGTGTGTGTTGGCGATAAAACCGCCGATGAAATCTCGGTTCCGCTGGACGAACTCAACGGCAAGACGGTTGGCGAGGCGCTGCTTGAGCCGACGCGCATTTATGTGAAGTCCGTGCTTGCCACGCTGAAGGAAGTCCCTGGCGCCGTGCACGCGCTGGCGCACATTACGGGCGGCGGCATTACCGAGAACCTGGACCGCGCGCTTCCTAAGACGGTAAATGCGCAGGTCGAGCTTGGCTCATGGCCTGTTGTTCCCATTGCGAAGTACACGTGTGCCGCAGCTGGTCTGAATGAGACCGAAGCACTTAAGACGTTCAACATGGGCATTGGCATGGTGCTTATCACGCAAGCCAATAAGGCAAGCGAAGTTGAAGCGGTGCTGGCAGCCCAGGGTGAAAAGACGTATCGCATTGGTCAGATTGTTGCAGGCGAAGGTGTGGTAACGTACACGGGAGAAGGCAAGTTGCTGTAAGTAACCTGACCTGAAGCAGGTTTTGAAATGCAGGGGAGGTCCGAAGAGGTTCCGTTCGCAATCCAGCCTTTATGGTTTTGAATCGAATCAAAATAAGAAGGCTTCCCAGGGCGAACTCCACCTCTTCGGACCTCCCTGGTTTACCGGGCTCAAAAGGCGGTTCGGAAGGGGCAAGGGTTCGCTCGCAATCCGCCGCTTATTGTGTTTGATCGATTCAAATTGGAGCGGCTCTCAGCGTTCGTCCAGACCCTTGTTTTCTTGCCATCGCCCGTTGTGGGAGTGCGTAGGTTGGGGTTGAAGAGGTTCCGTTCGCAATCCAGCCTTTATGGTTTTGAATCGAATCAAAATAAGAAGGCTTCCCAGGGCGAACTCCACCTCTTCAACCCCTGGGGGGTGCTCGGCTATTCGGCGAGTTATTGAAAAGAAAGGGAGTTTGTCTATGCTGAAAATTGGCGTGCTGGTTTCGGGGTCGGGCACGAATTTGCAGGCGTTTATCGATGCGATTGCCGCAAAAGAGCTTGATGCGGCAATCGTGCTGGTTGTTTCCTCGCGTCCCGATGCGTATGGCATTGAGCGTGCGAAGGCGGCGAACATCCCTGTTCTGGTTCTGAACAAGGGCGTTTACGCTGATCCGAAAGCTGCCGATGCGCGCATTGTTGCGGCGTTGCAAGAGGCGGGTGCGGAATACGTGTTTATGGCGGGCTATATGCGCATGGTGACGCCGGTGATGCTTGATGCTTTCCCGAATCGCGTGGTGAATTTGCATCCGGCGCTTCTGCCCTCGTTCAAGGGCGCGCACGGTATTCAAGATGCGTTCGATGCAGGTGTTAAATACACAGGCGTTACGGTGCATTTTGCCAACGCGGAATACGATAAGGGTCCTATCATTGCACAAGAGCCTGTTGCGGTTTTGGAAACTGATACGGTGGAAACGCTGGAAGAGCGCATTCATGCGGTTGAGCATCGACTGTATCCGGCAACGGCGCAGCTTATCGCGCAGGGACGCGTGCATGTGTCGGCCGATGGAAAAGCGCACGTAGCAGAAGCGTAAGCAATGTCTTGGTGAATAGAAAAGGGGATATTCAAAATGAAACGAGCCGTTATCGAAGGCATCATTGCAAGTTTGAAGCAGGGTGAAACGCCCGAGCTTGATCCTGAAGTGTTTTCGTCTGTTGAGCCTGACAGATTGCGCGAAATTGCCACAGGGCTGACTGCTGCAGACATTCCGGTGTTCGAGCGAGCATTGCGTGCCATTGATGAGCGCGATTTGGCTTGGCTGGGCTTCAAGATTGTTCTTGATCCAGCCGTTGCCGTGACAAACGTGGACAACGAAGTTACGAAGAAGTTCGGCGACAAGGGCTCCGCTAATGGCGACTCCTTCGTTTTCTTTGCCAACGATGCGAAGGAAATCGTGTGCGCACACGAGTATTCGGGGCGCGACTTGATGCAGATGAAGGACGTAACGCGCGGTCCCGCCATGCACAACGAGCAGTTCGATGGCTTGATTTGGCAAGCTACGCCGCTGTTCGAGGCGAAGCGTGTTTGGCTGCTGGGCGCATCGGATGTTGCCTGCGAAGTGGCGCAGCTTGCAACCCACCTGGGCTTTCTGGTAACGGTTGCCGATTACGACCCCGCATTCTTGAACGAGGAGCGTTTCCCGGGCGTGCAGCGTATTTTGTTTGAAGGCGGAAACTTCGACGACTTGCAGAAATACGCCGCCGATCCCGCCGATTACGTGTGCGTGCTCACGCGCGGCCATATGTACGACCCGCAGAGCTGCGCGTGGGGCGTGGCGTGCAACGCGCATTACGTGGGCATGATGGGCTGCAAGGGAAAGAATGAAACGGTTCACGACCTGGTTATTGGGTTGGGCGCCACCGAAGAAGGCTGGGCGCGCATCAAGCGACCCATCGGTTTGAAGTTTGGCGCAAAAACCCCTGCTGAACTGGCTGTTTCTATTGTGGCAGAGCTTATTGACGTGCGTTATAAGGAAAATTACAGCGAAGCGGCGCGCGTTCGGCATGAAAGCCATTTGGACTAAACGTTCTTTCCAAAGCAAAGAAAACAACAGCGCCCCACACGCGTGAGCATGTGGGGCGCTTTCTGTGCAAGGGCGTTGCGGCTTGTGCAAGGGACTCCGATTCGAGAGCGAGCGGCGACAAGGCGTTTTTGCGGACGCTGTCACCCCATGCAACGCCGAAGCTTCTTGTGCAAGGGCGTATGCGGCGCGCGCTGCCGTGCTGCTCGGTTGCCGTCCGCCTCAGCACCAGACGCGGACCCTACTGCTGTTGCATTGCTTCCGAAAGATCAATGCGGTAGTGCTGGGCAATCCACGCAAGCGCTTTCGGCGTTTCCTGGAACGAGAGGTTCACAGCACTGTAGATCCGGAATCGATCGATGGCGCCTTCGCCGTATCGGTCATACGAGTAAACTTCGGGGTTCAGATACCCGATAACGTTTTCCCAGTACGCTGCGTTGTCTTTTCCTTGTGCCCATATGGCAAGGCTGGGGTCGTAAGCGGCGCTGGTCAGCAGCTCGTCTGCCATGTCGGCATCCAGGAGCTCCTTGAGCTCGTTTCCGGTCAAGGTCACGTCAAAGCTTCCGGGTGCATCGTCGGTTTGCGTGATTTCGTCCTCAAGGATCTCAACGCCTCCGTACTTTCCGTGGTAAAGGCTGACACTTCCCACAACAGCGGTGGGGCGAGATTCTGCCAAATCGTAGAGCCAATCAATGCGGTTTTGTCGCGCCGCATCGCTCGATGCAAAGGAGGCAATCTTGCTTGAGAACGATGCGGGATCATTCAGCTCGTCTTTGAGCAGGCATATGTCGTAACCGCGTCTGAGCATGTCACCGTTTTTCATTTCGTAATTGAAGCTCACGTAGGAACGGTAATAACTCGAAGCATCAAGACGGGTGGTGCCTT
>CAKUFS010000023.1 GCA_934648845.1 uncultured Eggerthellaceae bacterium | reverse complement strand
AACCCGAAGCTGCTCAACGAGCTTCTTGCGAAGAAACTTTCTGAGTAACGGTATTTTATGGGGGCGCCTGCGTTGTCGGGTGCCTTCTTTGTTTTTTATGGCGCAAGGCGTTGGGAAGCGTCAGGGGTGCGCCAGAGGGCAGCAAGGCAGTGGCGGCATCGCGGCATGAGCGACGACTGCTTCGATGCGTTGGGCGAAAAGGCGCGCTAAGGAGCGTCAGGGGGTAGTATGGACGCCGATAGAGGTTTTATTGATTTGGGATTCGCGAAACCCGATACCGATCGCGTGCGTCGTCAGGGCGTGGGCGAAGTTGTGTATGGTGCCGGCAAAACGGCGCAGCAAATTGGCGCGATTTGCCAAGAGCTTTTGCAAAACGGGCAGCCGCGCGTTTTGGTCACGCGGGTTGATGACGAGAAGATGCATGCTCTTGAATTGATGTTTGAGCAGGGGCTCTGTCAAGCATATCCTCAGGCGCACTTGTTTTTAGCGGGACAAATGCCTCCCTTGAAAAGCCGCGTGGGGAAAGTGGCTGTTGTTGCGGCGGGAACAAGCGATGTTCCCGTGGCGGAAGAAGCGGCGCTTACGGCGCAGTTTATGGGTGCGAACGTTGAACGCGTCTACGACGTGGGTGTTGCGGGGCTGCATCGCCTGATTGCGTGTGAGTCGCAGTTTGCGGACGCGAGCGCCCTGGTGGCGGTGGCGGGTATGGAAGGTGCGCTGCCGTCGGTGGTTGCAGGCATGGTGTCGTGCCCGGTTATTGCGGTGCCCACGTCGGTGGGGTATGGCGCATCGTTTGGCGGTATTGCCGCGCTTTTGGGCATGCTCAACAGCTGCGCAAGCGGCGTTTCGGTGGTGAACATCGATAACGGCTTTGGCGCAGGATACCAGGCGGCGCTCATCAATGCGCAGAGCGTGCCGCGCACTGGGCGGGAATAACGAAGGGGAGTCGTCGTGAGCGATGCGATGAGCAAGAACGATGCGATGAACAAGAGCGATGCAATGAGCTTGGATGATGCGGTAACGAATGCCGCTGCCGTGTTGCGCGCCGGGGGCGCTGCCGTTTTCCCGACTGATACCGTGTACGGTTTGGGCGTGGCTGTGGGGTCGTGCGCAAGCCCGCAGCAGCTGTTCGCCATTAAGCGCCGCGACGAGGGCAAACCCGTTGCGTGGCTCGTGGGGGGCGTGCATGACCTGGACGCGTACGGCAAGGATATCCCCGCATGGGCACGTACTGCGGCTAAGAAGCATTGGCCGGGCGCGCTGACGCTCATCGTTCGTGCAAGCAATGCTGTGCCCGTGGCGTTCCAATCGGCGGAAGGAACCATTGGCTTGCGCATGCCGAACTCCGATGTTGCGTTGTCGCTTATTCGCGCGGTAGGCACGCCGCTGGCAACAACGTCGGCGAACATTTCAGGCGCGCCGGCCCCTTCGCGCGATGCGCAACTTGACCCTGAACTGCTGGAACAGGCAGATGCCGTGGTGCGTGGAATCGATTGCATTGGCGGCGAAGGCGTTGCTTCCACAGTTGTGGATTGCACGGGTGAGCACCCCGTAGTGCTGCGCCAGGGAAGCATTACGATAACAGAATAGCGCGCGGGGCAGACCATGCGCTATGATGCGCATTGAGCAGGATTTGCTTGAAACGTTGCAGGAATGAATTTCGGTTCGCAAGAATCGATGATGGAGCGAAAAGAGGCGTTATGGAGCAGTCAGCAAACGAGATCAGGGTGACCCATTTCACGTTTCCTTCGATGCTGGGGACCGCGCAATCGGTGGATGAGCCCAATGTGGTTGGCAGCCATGGTGTGCTGTGGATGCCGCCGGCAGGGCAGCCGGTGAGTGCGATTGTGCAGATAACGCACGGTATGAGCGAATACATTGAACGCTACGACCACTTTGCGCGCTTCTTGGCAGCGCATGGCTTTGCGGTGTGCGGTCAGGACAACATCGGACACGGAAAATCGGTCGCTTCCCCTGACGATTGGGGGCATATTCCCGCGCGCGGCGGCAAGAAAGCCCTGATAGAGAACGTACATGTGCTGCGCGGCATTATGGAGAAGCTGGTGACGGAAGAAGGGGTTGCCGCCGCAGGTGGCTCCACGAGCACGTCGGCGCCTGCCACCGCTGTCGCACCCGGAGCCGCACCCGACGCCGCTGGCGCCGCTGTTGCACCCGACGCCGCAGCCGCAGCGCCTGCTGACGCAGACGCTCCCACTACCGCCCCTCTGCCGTATTTCATGTTCGGCCACTCCATGGGCAGCTTCATTTTGCGCGATTACCTGGCGCATTACGGCGCAGGCTTGGCGGGTGCCATCATCTGCGGTACGGGCCATCAAAGCGCCGCCGTTGCCACAGCGGGTCTTGCCGCCGCGAAAGCGGTTGCCCGCGCGAAAGGCGAGCGCCACGTAAGCGACACGCTGTTCAACTTGGCTGATGGCGCGTATGGCAAGGCCATCAAGGGCGCGCGTACCGAGCTTGACTGGCTTTCGACGAATCCCCTGGTGGTGGATGCCTACCTTGCCGACCCTGCTTGTGGTTTTCGCTTCTCGGCCGGCGCCTACATTGCGCTTACGGGCTTGCTTGTTGACGTATCCAAGAAAAGCAACATCAACCGTATTCCCAAGGAGCTTCCGCTGTATTTGATTGCTGGTTCGGAAGATCCCGTGGGGGGCCGCGGTCGCGGCGTGACGCGCGTGCTCAAGGAGTACAAGGAGGCGGGCATCAAGGATGTTGATATGCGACTGTATTTAGGGGCGCGTCACGAAATCTTGAACGAAGTCGATAAGGAAAAAGTGTACGCTGACGTGCTGAAATGGTTGGAGGTGCATCTCGTATGAAACGCTATGTGGTCACGCTTGATCAAGGCACAACGTCTTCGCGTGCTATGCTTATCGACAAACAGGCGCACGTATGCGGCGTGGTGCAGCGTCCGTTTGAGCAGCTGTATCCGCAGCCGGGCTGGGTCGAGCACGATCCGCAGGAAATTTTGGCGTCGCAGCTTGGCTCGCTTACGGAGCTATTGGTGTCGCATCGTTTGACGGTCGATGATATCGATAGCATTGGTATCACAAATCAGCGCGAGACCACGGTGGTGTGGAGCCGCGAGACGGGCAAACCGGTCTGCAATGCCATTGTGTGGCAGTGCCGCCGCACGGCCGACATTGTGGAGCGCCTTTGCGGGGAAGAGTCGGTGCGCAAAGAAGTGCAGGCGCGCACGGGCCTTTTGCCCGATGCGTATTACTCTGCCAGCAAGATTCGTTGGATCCTGGATAATATTCCTGGCGCTCAAGAAGACGCCGAACAGGGAAAACTTGCATTCGGCACCATCGACTGCTGGCTTATTTGGACGCTTACGCACGGGCGCGTGCATGCGACCGATGTGACCAACGCCAGCCGCACCATGCTCTATAACATCCACGAAGGCTGCTGGGATCCGTGGCTTCTGCAGCTCTTCGGCATTCCCGCATCGCTTTTGCCCGAAGTGCGCCCTTCGGCCAGCATGTACGGCGTAACCACGCATCCGGCCATTCCCGATGGCATTCCCCTTTGCGGCGTTGCGGGCGACCAACAGGCCGCGCTCTTCGGTCAGTGTTGCTTTTCCCCAGGCCAAGCGAAGAATACATACGGTACGGGCTGCTTTTTGCTTATGAATACGGGTGCTACCCCCGCGCAATCCACACACAATTTGTCCACGACCATTGCGGCATCGGCGCCGGGCGTGGCGCATACGGAATACGCCCTGGAAGGAAGCGTTTTCGTGGCGGGCGCGCTTATGCAGTGGCTGCGCGATGAGCTGGAGCTTATCAGCGATGTGGCCGAAACGGAAGAGCTTGCGCGTTCCGTGGAAGACACGAACGGTGTGTACGTGGTGCCGGCCTTCACCGGTTTGGGCGCGCCGTACTGGGATGCCCAGGCGCGCGGTGCCATTGTGGGGCTTACGCGCGGCGCGAAACGCGCTCACATCGTACGTGCGGCCCTGGAAGCGCTGGCGTATCAGACAAGCGACCTGGTCATTGCCATGGAAGCCGATTCGGGTGTGACACTTTCGCGCTTGTCCGTTGACGGTGGGGCATCGGCCAACAACTTCCTTATGCAATTCCAAAGCGATATTTTGGAGCGCGAGCTGCGTCGCCCGGTCAATACGGAAACCACGGCGCTTGGTGCGGCGTTTTTGGCGGGCCTGACAACGGGATTTTGGAAGGATTTGGACGCTATTTGCGCATTGCGGTCGGCAGACACGCTGTTTCGTCCTAATATGGAGCACGACACCAGAATGAAGTTGTTGCACGGCTGGGAACATGCCGTGCGCAGGACGAGGGGAGATCTTGATGAAAATTAGCATCGCAAGCGACCACGCCGGTTTCGAGATGAAGCAGCTCATGATCAACTATTTGGTAAACAAGGGCCACGATGTGATGGATTGCGGCCCCGATTCGGCGGAGCGTTGCGATTATCCCGATTATGCCGCTGCGGGCTGTGCGCCGGTTGTGTCGGGCACCGTTGACCGCGGCGTGTTGGTGTGTGGAACGGGCATCGGTATGGCCATTGCTGCGAACAAAGTTCACGGTATTCGCGCTGCGAACTGCATCAACACGAATTTTGCCCAGCTGTGCCGCGAGCATAACGACGCGAACGTGATTACGCTTTCCGCCCGCTTTGTTTCGGAGGCGGAAAACCAGGCAATCCTTGATGCGTTCTTGACCACGGATTTCGGCGGCGGACGTCATGCCGGCCGCGTTGAGAAGATCATGGCGCTTGAGAAGTAGATAGAAGCAGAACGACTCGCTCATTGGGAGTTTAATTGAATCGTCGGCAGGTGTCTGGGATGCTTGCCGACGATTTTTTTGCGAGCGCGCTACTGGTGCTATCCGCGCCGCCGCCTGCTCCTGCCGTATCGACTGCGCCTTTTCGTCTTGCGGCGCCAAGTTCGCGCCTGCCGTTTGCGCCCGCTGCGACCGTTTCGTTTCATGCGCACGCCTCTTCGCCTCGCAAAAGTTCCGCACCCTTGCTCGCTGTAAAGACTTTTTTGCAAGGCTATTTCGCCCTCTGTTTCGTTCTGAAATAGGAGTAATATAGGCGAGTACGTTTTTTTCAACGAAAGGGAAGAACAAACTATGAACTACGATCATCTGACTGCTGAAGATCCGGATATTGCGGGTGCTCTGACTGCAGAGCTCACCCGTCAGCGCGACTGCGTTGAGCTTATTGCTTCCGAGAACATTGTTTCCGAAGCGGTAATGGAGGCCATGGGCAGCGTGTTTACGAACAAGTACGCTGAAGGCTATCCGGCAAAGCGCTACTATGGCGGTTGCGAAAACTGCGACACCATTGAAAACATCGCTATCGAGCGCGCATGCAAGCTGTTCGGTGCCAAGTACGCAAATGTTCAGCCGCATTCCGGCGCAAACGCCAACTTGGCCGCTTACTTCGCCACCATCAAGCCGGGCGACACCATTATGGGCATGTCTCTTGATCATGGTGGACATTTGACGCACGGTTCGCCTGCTAACTTCTCCGGCAAGCTGTACAACGTTGTTCCCTATGGCCTGAATCCCGAAACCGAGCTTTTGGACTACGACGAAATGCTGCGCAAGGCAAAGGAATGCCGTCCTGCGCTGATTATGGGCGGCGCTTCTGCGTATCCGCGCATCATCGACTTTGCCAAGATGAAGGAAATCGCCGATGAAGTAGGTGCCGTTCTGGTTGTCGATATGGCTCACATTGCCGGTCTGGTTGCCGCTGGTCTGCATCCCAGCCCCGTACCGTACGCCGATATCACCACCACAACCACGCACAAGACGCTGCGCGGTCCTCGTGGCGGCCTGATTTTGACAAACAGCGAAGAGCTTATCAAGAAGATCAACTCCGCCGTGTTCCCGGGTAGCCAAGGTGGCCCGCTGATGCACGTTATTGCTGGTAAGGCCGTTTCTTTTGGTGAAGCGTTGCAGCCTTCCTTCAAGGAATACGCTCAGAACATCATTGACAACTGCAAGGCAATGGGCGAAGGCATGACCGAAGGCGGCCTGCGTCTGGTGTCTGGCGGCACCGACAACCATCTGTGTCTGGTTGACCTGACGGCAGCCGATGTGACCGGCAAGGATGCCGAGAAGCTGCTTGAGCGCGTGGGCCTGACGGTGAACAAGAACAGCATTCCCAATGAGCCGCGTTCTCCGTTTGTTACAAGCGGCATTCGCGTGGGCACGGCTGCGGGCACAACACGCGGCATTACCAAGGACGAGTTCCACGAGATTGGCCAGCTCATTGCGGCAACGGTGTTCAATGCTGCCGACGACGCCAAGCTTGCCGATATCCGCAAGAAGGTCGATGTCATTCTGGCGAACCATCCGCTGTATCCTAGCATGACCATCTAATTGTCAGATTTTCTCAAAGCGCCCGGCATGTGCTGGGCGCTTTTTTGCTATGCTTGCAGGTGGTACCATTACCGCGCTTGAGAAAGGAATGAGCATTGGAAACGAAATACGGTTCGCGCGTTATTGTTGTTGATCATCCCATGGTGCAGCATAAGCTGTCCATTTTGCGTCAGAAAGACACGTCCAGTAAGCAATTCCGCGAGCTCACGCGTGAGCTGGCCCTTTTCGAAGGTTACGAGGCAACACGTGATTTGCCGCTTAAGCCTGTTGAGATTGAAACGCCCATTTGCCCCTGCACCGCCTACGAGCTGGCGGGAAAGAAGCTGGCTGTCGTGCCCATTTTACGCGCTGGCCTGGGCTTAGTCGATGGCGTGCTTGATTTGATTCCCGCTGCGCGCGTGGGTCATTTGGGCATGTATCGCAACGAGGAAACCCACGAACCTGTTCCGTATTACGCGAAGATGCCGGCCGATATTGCCGAGCGCACCGTTATCGTGGTTGACCCCATGCTGGCAACGGGCGGCTCTGCCATTGCCGCCGTGCAGTACCTGCGCAGCGTGGGCGTGAAGGACACCATCAAGTGCATGTTCATGGTTGCGGCACCCCAGGGCGTTGAGGCACTGCTTGCTGCTGACGATGATGTGCAGATTTACGTATGCGCCATTGATCAGACGCTGAACGAAGATGCCTACATTGTGCCGGGGCTTGGCGATGCCGGCGACCGCATCTTCGGAACCAAATAGCTAGAAAGCCGATAGCCTCACTGCGGGCTACGCTCATGGCACCTAAGGCCAATTCGCTTCGCCCTCGTGGGCTCTAGGCTTTCGATCTATTGGTTCCATTGGGATCCCGCTGTTCTGCCGAACAGCGGCGCGTAAGGCCAGCTCACTGCGCTCTCGCGGCGTCTAGGCCTTCGAATTACTTGGTGAAGGCCGCGCGAGGCCATGCCGCTTCGTCTTCGCTGACTTTGGTGCGGAAGTGGCTTTGATAAGAGCCAGGGCTCGCTGCGAGCTCTGTTCGCGGCGTCTAGGCCTTCGAATTACTTGGTGAGGGCGCGCGAGGTCCAATTCGCTTCGCCCTCGTGGGCTCTAGGCTTTCGATCTATTTGTTCCATTGGGATCCCGCTGTTCTGCCGAACAGCGGCGCGTAAGGCCAGCTCACTTGCTGGTTTTGGTGCGAAGGGGATTCGGTTAAAGATGGACATTGACTTTCCGAAAGGGGAAGACATGGAACAGCTGCATCGTCCCTCGTGGGATGAGTATTTTATGACGCTGGCAAATCAGGTTGCCACGCGAACTACGTGCGTTCGACGCGGCGTGGGATGCGTGCTGGTGCGCGATAAGCGCATTCTGGCAACGGGCTACAACGGCGCGCCCACGGGCCTTCGCCATTGTTTTGAAACGGGATGTCTTCGCCAGCAGCTCAATGTTCCCAGCGGGCAAAACCACGAGTTGTGCCGCGCGCTTCATGCAGAACAAAACGCCCTGATCCAGGCGGCGCGTTATGGCATAAGCGTAGAAGGCGCCACGTTGTATGTGAACACGCAGCCGTGCGTGCTGTGCGCGAAGATGATTATCAATGCCGGTATTGTAGAGGTCGTGTATCAAAATCCGTACCCCGATGAGCTTGCTATGAGCATGCTGGAAGAATCGGGAATGCGTATTCGTGTTTTCGAAGGGTAACCATTTATAGGGCGCTGCTGTGTTACAATCACCCGCGAAAGAAAAACACGATGATTTAAGGAGAATCACATGAAAGTTGATATTGAAGGCGTACGCGCCGTGTTGGAGCTCATCCGTCCGTCCTTGCAGGCAGACGGCGGCGATGTGAAGCTGATTGGCGTAAACGACGAAGGTGTTGTTACTGTTGAGTTGCAGGGTGCTTGCAAGGGTTGCCCCATGTCGCAGTTAACGCTGGCAAACGGCGTTGAGCGCATCCTGAAGGAGCGCGTGCCGGGCGTGACTTCGGTTGTTCCTGCCGATCTTGACATGGACGAGCTTCTGAACAGCCCGAACGTCATTGTTGTTGACGACGACAAATAAGAGTAAGTCGCATTTCTTCAGCGCCCCGTGTATCCTGCGGGGCGTTTTTTGTTGACAAATTACCCCACCTTTTGTCAACAATTCTTGTTTTGGCGCAGTGTGCTGGCTCGCATGTTAAAGGGGGACGGGGACTTTTTAACTAAAAATCGACGATTCTTGAGAGTTTCGGAGGTGCGCGGATGTCCTATAGCGTTGTCGAGTGCTCCAATTGTGTTTTCGTCCCTTTCGTCAAGCGGCTTTCATTCATGTTGTTGAAAAAACGGGGCGGATTCGAAGTTGGAGCAGGTTGGAAGTAGGTTGGGTCTTCAGCGACAGACCTTCATTGCAAAACGCCTTATTTAAGCATAATTATGAGCAGGCGTTTTGCAAATATGCATCTTTCATCGACGGAGCGTGTGCTGGTAAAAGCCCCGATTTGCGTTCTCGACCTACTTCCAACCTGTCGCAACTTCGAATTCCGAGCCCAAAATCCAACAACATGCCTTTAAACCGAGGCGTTGAAGGGAAATAGGTTGCGATTGCGCGCTCGGTGTCCATGTCGCGGTTTGGATTGTTTCGTGCTGCTAGATATCTTGAATCGCCGTTTGTTGACAAAAGGTGGGGTATTTTGTCAACAATCAAGGTCCGTGGCGGGCGGCGTAGGGTCGCTTTGCTAAAATGAGCGCGATAAATCAAGCGCCGCTCGAACGACGCTCATCGAACGAAAGCGAAAGCAGAAGAACTCATGCTCAATCAAATCTATCAAATGCTTGACCCGGTCGCGTTCTCGATAGGGCCGTTTTCAGTGCGTTGGTACGGCATTGCTTACATTTTGGGTTTCGCCTGTGCTGCGCTCATCATTGCACGCACGGCAAAGCGGTGGAAGATCTCGCTTGATACTGATTCATTGTTGACCGTTCTTTTAGGCGTGATCATTGGCGTTATCGTGGGTGCGCGTCTGTTCTATTGTCTGTTCTACGGCGACGGCTATTACTTCAGGCATCCGCTGGAGATCTTCGCTCTCTCGCAAGGCGGTATGAGCTTCCATGGCGGTTTAGTTGGCGCTCTTCTATCGGGCCTGGTCACAGCGCGTATGATAGGGGTACCGTATTTTACGCTTGCCGATATGGCGGTGGTGGGCGCGCCGCTGGGTCTGCTGTTTGGCCGCTGCGCCAATTTCGTGAACGGCGAGCTGTGGGGCGCCGTTACCGATGCTCCCTGGGGCGTTGTGTTTGGTGGCAGCGCGGGCATGATGCCGCGTCATCCGTCTCAGCTCTACGAAGCGGTTCTGGAAGGAATCGTGCTGTTTGTTGTGTTGTATGCGCTTTCGCGCAAGGTACCGCCACGTCCTCAGGGAACGTTTCTGGGCGTCTTTCTGACGGGATACGGTTTGGCACGCGTGGCAATCGAGTTTGTCCGCCAGCCCGATGCTCAGCTGGGAT
The DNA here is from genome assembly GCA_934648845.1 of uncultured Eggerthellaceae bacterium. Lineage (GTDB taxonomy): Bacteria > Actinomycetota > Coriobacteriia > Coriobacteriales > Eggerthellaceae > CAKUOV01. Next base: position 27,573 of record CAKUFS010000023.1, on the reverse strand, counting down.
ATCTGTTCGGTGATTGGCTGACGATGGGTATGGTGCTATCGTTTCCCCTGATCATCATAGGGACAGCGCTTCTTATATATGCGGCAAAGGCGAAGCGCCCGCAGCAGGGGCAAGTTGCGAAGGACGAAGCCGCGTAAGGTACGCGCGGGCCATGGAACACAGCAGGTCGCGCAGAGGAAGATGCGGCTGTGTTGTGTCTGGTGCTTCGTCTCATGCGTACGCACGCAGGCGCGCGTGCAACTGTGCCCCCTGCGGCGCCGCAGGGGGTTATTCTTCGGCTTCGGGCAAGGGAAGCGTGAGGGTGGTTTCTGCCACGCCGCGCTCTTCGTTTCCGAACGTAATAGTCACCGGCTTATCGTTCACCAAAACGAAGCACAGCGCGATATCGGCTGATTCACCAGGCTGAATGCGTTTTTCACCTGTGTGCAGCGCGTTGCCGTTCGTGTCGTAGGCCACCGCGACTTTCAGGTGCGTTCCCGCGCCCTGGTTGCGGCTAACGTTGTATGAGCCCATAACAGATTCGGCAGACGTTCCGCGGTTTGTGACATGCAAGTACAGGGCAAGGCAGTCATTCCCCGAAGTGTTGCGCACGATTTCCTGGTTGTAAAGAATCATGCTCAAATTTCCCAGCGTGATTGAAGTGCCCTGATATTGTACCTGGTCAGAGCTACTGCTTTCCGATGATGTCTTGTTGCATCCCGAAAGGAACGTCGCGCTTATGCACAGCGCAATTGCCACGAGCACGGCAAGTGCGCAGACGCTTTTGTGCGATCTGCGCGTGGAAAGAGCGTGCGGCGTTGCGGACGAATTCGAGTTGAAAATGGCGCGATGCAGACTCATGCGATGAAAACTCCTTTTGCGTAATTGGTCACACCATAGTAGCTTGCCACGCCTAAAAAACGCCTGATTTTGCCCCTTTTTGAAAAAATAATCGCAAGTCGGGGTGTTGCGCAACACCTGTGCGTCAAAAAAGCATCTACAATGGGGAGCGCGTCATGGATTATGCGGCAGGAGAAGGTGCGACGGGAGGGCGAACGTGGGCGAGGCAACAAACCGCGAAGAACCGATGAAAGACCAGGGGTGGTATACCGCGTTTTACCGGTATGCGGAGTACCTTCGCCTGCTGACAAACGGCGCGCTCAATCATAAAGCGCTGTATGCATACGTGGGCTTGAACGGCCGATATGTGAATAATCAGAACCCCGAGATGAGAAAACGTAGCGCAAGTGGCTTGTCGCGCCTGCTTCATTCTTCGCGTTATGCTTCCGATTTCCAGGAAAGCTTGCGTCAGAATCCCGCTCTTTTCGAGCAAGCGGCAACGTGTTTGGCGCAGGATTTGCTGCGGGAAACCAATGGTGATCAGGCACGTTTAGTGGCGGATTTGCTGGAGACGGGCTACGAGCAGCTTCGTGCGGGGCTTATTGCGGAAATTCCCCAGGGGCGCATTGATATCAGCACCACGCGTCTTGATGGCGAGATCGAGCTGTTGCGTGCGTGGGCGCGTGAGCAGGTTGCGCTTGACGCCGACGCGTGTTTGCAGGCGGTTCTTTGTTCGTTTTTCTACTTGATGACGTTTGGACACTTGGAGGAACAGTTCGCAAACGGGCTGGTTGACGAGAGCCCAACTGCTATGCTGACCTGCGATGACGATGTTTCGTGTAGCGAATCGTCGCGCGCATGCATCTTGCGTGCGGTTGATGACAACCCTGCTTCCATTGAAAACATGTGGGCCATTAATCAGGGTGGACCGTTCCTTATCGGTCGTTACGTGGACTGCGATGCGGTGGAGACAAACGGTTTGGTGTCGCGCCGTCATTGCAGCATTTTCCGCGAGCATGATGTTTGGTACGTGCGCGACGAGGGGTCGCGATATGGCACGTCGGTGCATCGCGGCGGGCGCACCGTGTGGAGCAGCGGAAACGACGCCAATGCGGCAGGCGAAGGCGCTGCTGCGGAAGGCAGCAATGCCGGTGTTGTTGGTGCGGGGTTCGCTGGTGCGGTGGGCGAAGGCGGTACTGGCGGTGCTGGCGCGCCAACGGAAGCGGAATGCTTCCCCTTGGCGTTTGGCGACTGCCTGGTGTTGGCGGGGCATGTGCGCTATTGGTTCGTGTCGCTGCAAAACGTCGAGCGCCTGCTTATCATCGGCTAGGGTCAAGCGGCGCAAAGGAAGGGGTGTGCCTCGTGCTGTTGTGCGCGGGAGTGTCTGAAAAAGGGCCGGTTAAATCGGTGAATCAAGACGCCTATCTGGTGAAACGCGCTCAAACTTCCGCGGGCGATGTTGCTTTGGCGGTTGTTGCAGACGGTATGAGCGGCCTGCAGCGCGGCCAGGTGGCGTCGGGTGCGATCGTACGCGCCTTCGACGGATGGTTCCAACGCGATCTTCCGCTTGCGGGGGAGTCGCTGGGGTTTTCGGGCGCTGCCTTCGCGCGGGCGGTGCGGGTGCAATGGGCGAATCTGTTGCAGGAGATCAATCTCTCGCTTTTGAAACGCGGTCTGCATGAAGGCGTTTCGATGGGCGCTGCGTGCACGGTGTTTTTGGTGGCGGCCGAGGCGTATTACGTGATGCAGGTGGGCGACACGCGCCTTTATTGCTTAGACGATCGGGCGATTTGCCAGATAACGCGCGATCAGACGTTTGCGGCGCGCGAAATTGCTGCGGGGCGCTTGACCCGCAACGAGGCCGAGCGGCATCCTTTGCGCAATTCGTTGCTGCAATGCGTGGGCGCCTCACATGATTTGACGCCCGTTTTTTCCCAGGGGCCGTTCGATAAACGGTGCTCTTATCTTGTGTGCAGCGATGGTTTTCGCAGGTCGTTGACGGATGCGGAATTACATCAAGCGCTTAATGCATCGGCGCTTCGTGCGCGTGGTGCGGCGGAGCGCGGTGAAGGCGCCGCCGCGGCGGCGTCGCAGGGTACGGGTGCGGGTGCCGCGGATGCCAGCATGCGCATGAGTGATGCAAGCGCGGGTGCCGCAGCGGCATCTTTCCCCGCGGCATCCCCCGATGAACGCCTGAAAGCGTATTTGCGCCAGCTTATGGATGTGGTATTCGCCCGCGGCCAGCGCGATAACGCGACGGTTGTTGCCGTGACTTCAGGGGCGGCGCCTTCCGTTTCTTCTTCTGGCTGCAACGAATCCGAAAGGTGCGGGTCATGCTAGGGCGCGGTGAGGTGCTGGCGGGTGATTACGTTATTGACGCACTGCTGGGCAAAGGCGGCATGGGGTGCGTATATCGTGCACACGTTCAAGAGCAGCCGAACGTTGCAGTTGCAATAAAAGAGCTGCCGCCTACGGTGCGCCTGAGTTCAGGCCAGCTGGTGGCGCAGGGGATATCATCCCAGATGAAGCTCATGAAACGCGTTAATCACCCCCATATTGCAAAGCTGCTTGATGCGTTTTTGTGGAACGGGTCGTTCTATTTTGTGTTCGAGTATGTGGCGGGTCGTTCGCTGCAAAGTATTGTTGCGACAAGTGGCGCACTTCCCGAGCGGCAGGCGTTGGAGTACGCGCGCGAGTTATGCGATATTTTGGGGTACTTGCATGGGCTTGAGCCTGCCGTGGTGTATCGCGACATGAAGCCGAGCAACGTGCTTCTGGATGACGCCGGTGCGCTGAACGTGGTTGATTTAGGGATTGCGCGTGAGTTCAAAGCGGCCGATGACCAGCGTAAAGATACGGTCGCGTTCGGCACGCAGGGCTATGCGCCGCCCGAGCAATACGGCTGCGCGCAAACCGATGCACGCTCTGACATTTATGCGCTGGGTTGCACGTTGTGGCACTTGTTGGCGGGGTGTCCGCCGCCCATGGAGTTCCCCTTGCCATCGGTTCGTACGGTGAATCCGCAGGTCAGCGAAGCATGCGATGCGCTCATTCGGCGGTGCACGCAGCTTGATCGGGTGGCGCGCTATCAGACGTGTGCGCATCTTGCGCGCGACGTCCAGCGTATTTTGGACTGCCAGGCTTGCAGGGAAGATCACGCAGGTGAAGCGACGTGCAACGCGCCTGCGAGCGGTGCGATCTTGACGGGCGCAGCGGCCGTCGTGCCAAACGGGGCAGCATCGAAAGACGTTTCCGGTCCATGCGCCGCGGGCCAGCGCATGCCGATTGAGGGTGATGGTCCTGCCGAGCGCCTGGCAGCAGCGTTCAAGCGCCTGCTCAAGCCATGGCCGACGCGCGCGGCGCACGCAGCAGCGGCGGCATCGGGCGCTGTGGCGGATGTGCGTGATGCGGCGGCCACACCAGGCGAACTTGCACATGGCGGCGGAGTGGCTGATGCTCCGGGAGAAGGCGCGAGCAGCGTTTTGGGTGCAACCGACAACTCCTTTGGCGGCGCTCAGAGCAACAGTGATGACCAGGTGTTTTCGCTCCTTCGCGCTAATCGATCGGCATTAGGGCACTCGGAGATCGCAGAGTATTGCTTTGCGCATGCCGATGCGTTGTTGGGCCGCGATGTTCCCACCACGCTTTTGGATAATCTTTTTGAAGAGGAAGGCCGCGCCACGGGCGATCTTCTTGCTGGTCCCGCTGTGGCCAGCGATTTCTTCTTCACGATTGTGCAGGCCGACCTTTGCGCGCACGATGATGCGGATGAAGCGGACGGTTGGGAAGCCAGATAGGGCGCGTTGTTCGATCGCCGCCTCCCTGTGGCACCTATGCCGTTCACGGTTGCGCGACAGTGTCCGAGCGCCTACCGCTTCCCCGTGCATCATCTTCGTTACGAAAACGTGCTTTTCCGTGCTGCAGACCTCTTTCCCGTGCAAAGCGTTCTATACTTTTCGCAGACAACGGCGCGCGGCGTGTTTCAAAAACAAGGCTCGCGTGATGCGCGCAACAAACAAGAAAGGAGCGCACATGGCACTTCATCAGGACATCGTTCCCGTTGGCGTGAACGATCATGACATCGATTTGTTCGAGGGGCAGTATCGCGTCCCGAACGGTATGGCGTACAATTCCTACGTGATTTTGGATGAGAAAGTCGCCGTTATGGATACGGTAGATGCTCGTTTCGGGCAGGAGTGGCTGGCGAATCTGAAGGCCGCACTTGCGGGTCGCACTCCCGATTACCTGGTGGTTCAGCACATGGAGCCAGACCATTCGGCAAATATCGCGGTGTTTGCGGAGGCGTTCCCGCAGGCGGAAATTGTGGCATCGTCTAAAGCGTTTGCCATGATGAAAGCGTATTTTGGCACGGATTATGCCGAGCGTCGCGTGGTGGTGGGCGATGGTGATACGCTTTCGCTGGGTGCTCATCAGTTGGCATTTGTAACGGCGCCTATGGTTCATTGGCCCGAAGTCATTATGACGTACGATGCTGCCAGCAAAACGCTTTTCTCGGCGGACGCATTCGGCAAGTTCGGTGCGCTTGATACGCCGGTCGGTGCAGAAGAAGACGGTTGGGCGTGCGAGGCGCGCCGCTATTACTTCGGCATTGTGGGCAAGTTCGGCAAGCAGGTGCAGGCGGTGCTGAAAAAGGCGGCGGCGCTGGACATCCAGACCATTTGCCCACTGCATGGCCCGGTGCTCACCGAGGATTTGGGTTACTACTTGAACTTGTATAACACCTGGTCAAGTTATGAGCCTGAAGATAAGGGCGTCACAATTGCGTACTGTTCCGTTTACGGTCACACAAAGCAAGCCGCGCTTGCGCTGGCGCAGAAGCTGCAAGATGCCGGCGTGCCAAGCGTTTCGGTGTTTGACCTGGCGCGCGACGATATGGCCGAAGCGGTGGAGGACGCGTTCCGCTATGATTGCTTGGTGCTGGTGAGCACCACGTATAACGGCGATATGTTCCCGTTCATGAAGGACTTCATCCATCACTTGATTGACCATGCGTATCAGAATCGCACGATTGCCCTGATGGAGAGCGGGTCGTGGGCGCCCACGGCGGCGCGTGTGATGCGTGCGGCGCTGGAAGGCTGCAAGAATCTTACGTTTGTCGAAACCGTGGTGACCTTGCGCGGTGCGCTTGAGGCAGATACAGCTGCCCAGGAGCAGATGGACGCGCTTGTTGCCGAGCTTGCGCAATAGGGTAGACTTTTTGCGCGGCGGACGTTGGCCACTTGTTACGCTGGGCTGACTTGCATGCTGTTGCGGGTCGTCGCCCTTGCCCGCTGCAGCGGAATCCGCCCGCGCGTCAGTACGTGGCACTGCTGGCTTTCTGCTGGTCGCGGCCCACATCAAAGTTGCCGGGCCCTTCGCCAATTTTTTCGCGTTTCGCGGTGAGCACTCGTAGTACGTTTGAAAGGATTTTGACATGGAAAGAGAAGTTGCTTGGAAGAAATACTCCGAGCAGGATGCGCAAGAGCTTGAAGGTCTTGCCGCCAAGTATATCGAGTTCATCTCCCAGAACAAGACCGAGCGTGAATGCGCAACTGCTGCTATTGCCGCAGCTCAGGATGCTGGGTATGTTTCGCTTGAGCAGGCGATTCGCGATGGTCGCGCTTTGAAGCCGGGCGATAAGGTGTGGGCGCATACGCATGGCAAAGCGCTCATGCTGGTTCAGTTAGGCACGAAGCCTTTGACTGAAGGCTTGAATATTCTGGGCGCGCACATCGATTCCCCGCGCCTTGATTTGAAGCAGAACCCCTTGTACGAATCCGATGGTTTCACGCTGCTTGACACGCATTATTATGGCGGCATCAAGAATTACCAGTGGGTCACGTTGCCTCTGGCGCTGCACGGCGTGGTGGCGAAGAAAGACGGCTCGGTGGTGACTATTGCGCTGGGCGAGGATCCAAGCGACCCCGTGTTTTGCGTGACGGATTTGCTGCCGCATTTGGGAGCTGCCCAAATGGACAAGAAGGGCAACAAGATTGTCGAGGGCGAAAGCCTTGATATCCTGGTGGGCAATCGTCCCTTTGTGGCGACCGAAGGCGATGTCGATGCAGGCGAAGGTGCTGCTCCATCCAGCGAAAAAGATGCGGTAAAAGCGTGGACGCTCAAGCTTTTGCAGGAAAAGTACGGCATTGAGGAAGAGGATTTCCTGTCCGCCGAGCTCGAAGTGGTTCCGGCAGGTGCGGCGCGCGACCTGGGCTTTGACCGCAGCATGGTTTTGGGCTACGGGCAAGATGACCGCGTGTGCGCGTATACGTCGCTTCTGGCGCAGCTCGAGCTGGACGCTGTTGAGCGCACTGCGGTGTGCATTCTGGTGGATAAGGAAGAGATCGGCAGTGTGGGTGCCACGGGCATGGCATCGAGCTTCTTCGAGAACACCATGGCTGAGATTTTGTGCCTTGCGGGCGAGGATTCTCCTTTGGCGCTGCGCCGCTGCCTGGCGGCTTCGCGCATGCTGTCTTCAGACGTTTCCGCAGGTTACGACCCCTCGTACGCGGATGTGTTCGATAAGAAAAACGTTGCGTATTTGGGACGCGGCCTGGTGTTCAACAAGTACACGGGCGCGCGCGGCAAGAGCGGCAGCAACGATTGCTCTGCGGAATACGTTGCCCTGGTGCGCCGCATTATGGACGATGCGAACGTGAGCTTCCAAACGGCCGAGCTGGGCAAAGTCGATGCTGGCGGCGGCGGAACCATTGCGTATATCCCCGCCAAGTACGGCATGGACGTCATTGACTCCGGCGTGGCCGTTCTTTCCATGCATGCGCCGTGGGAGGCAACCAGCAAGGCTGACATTTATGAGGCGTACAAGGGCTACAAGGCGTTCCAGCTTTCCGAATAGCGCGGCGTTTGCGGCGTGAGCGTACGGCGAGCCGGCTTGCTTGCTGGTTAGATGGCCTGCAATTGAATCGGGGCAGTTGAAAGGCTGGACGCCACGATTTCTCTGGAATACGGAGTGGTTGTTGCGAAAACGCCTATAAATTCGGGCTAATCGACGAAAATCGGTGGTCCGAGGACGCGAAAAGGGGCTTGGCAGAGTTGCCAAGCCCCTTTTCTGTGGTCGCCGCTTGAAAACCCCAGGTCAGAAAATCTCTGGATTTATGATAGTTCTGCTATCTAAAATAAAACCACCGAGTATCGTCGATTTGCCTGAATTTGCAACCGATTTTCCAACAAGCAGCTGAAAACGTCGCAGCTTTACGAAAGCAGCGCGGCAACTTCAGCAGCGCTTGTGGCAACGGAGACGCGTTTAAGCACTTCACTCGTCATAAAGCCCTGATCGACCATGTCGGCGAATGCCTGCAGAAGCGCATCGTAGCAGCCGTGCACGTTCATGACGATAAGGGGACGCTTGAGCATATCGAACTTCGCGAGCGCAATCGCCTCGCTGATTTCATCGAGCGTTCCCATGCCGCCGGGAAGCGCCACAAACGCTTCGCCCAGTTCAAGCATGCGATTGCGCCGTGTGGGCATGTCGTCTACGATTTCTTTGACCAGTCGTCCGTTGTAGTTGTGCGGACACGGCGCCTCGGCCTCTTGCAGGAAATGGGGGATCACGCCAATCGCGTTTCCGCCCGCATCCAGCACGCCATCTGACACTGCTCCCATAAGCCCCGTGTCGCCGCATCCCCACACCAGCACATGGCCTTCGCGCGCCATCCAGGCGCCTAAAGCGTGGGCTTCTTGCATGAATGATGGGTCGTTTCCAGGGGTCGCTCCGCAATAAACGGTGATTTTCATTGGATTTCCTGTTCCGCTTGATTGATTTCGGTGCGCTTATAAGTAAGCGCGAGTATAATAATTCAATTATACGTAAAACCCAGGTTGAGCAACCCAGGACAATCAAGGAGAATCCATGGCTTTCTACTACGAAGAACCGTCGCGCACTTTCAACGAGTACTTATTAGTTCCCGGCCACACGCCGGCAAGCTGCATTCCGACTTCCGTTAGCCTGAAAACGCCGCTGGTGCGTTATCGCAAGGGCGAAGAAGAATGCCCGCTTACGCTGAATGTTCCTATGGTTTCCGCCATTATGGCAGCTGTTTCCGATGACAAGATGGCTGTTGCATTGGCAACGGAAGGTGGCCTGTCCTTCATTTACGGCAACCAGACCATCGAGCAGGAAGCTGCCATGGTTGCACGCGTGAAGAACTACAAGGCCGGCTTTGTAGTTTCTGACGCCAATCTTTCTCCTGATCAGACGCTGGCCGATGTGATTGCGCTGAAAGAGCGCTTCGGCCATTCCACCATGCCCGTCACCGACGACGGTTCCGCTACGGGCAAACTTTTGGGCATTGTGACCGGTCGCGATTACCGCCTGAGCCGCATGAGCCTCGACACGAAGGTTGCCGATATCATGACGCCGCGCGCAAAGATGATTGTGGCTCCCGTGGACACCTCGCTTAAAGTTGCTAACGACATCATTTGGGATAACAAGCTGAACAGCCTGCCCATTGTTGACGAAAACGATCACCTGGTTTCCTTCGTATTCCGCAAGGACTACGATTCGCACAAAGAGAACCCGCTGGAAATGCTCGACGAGCACAAGCGCTACATGGTGGGCGCCGGCATTAACTCCCGTGACTACGCCGAGCGCGTTCCTGCGCTGGTCGAAGCAGGCGTTGACGTTTTGTGCATCGACTCTTCCGAAGGCTATTCCGACTGGCAGAAGCTCACGATTGAGTGGGTGCGCGAGCATTACGGCAACGATGTGAAGATCGGTGCTGGCAATGTTGTTGACGCCGAGGGCTTCCGTTTCCTGGCGGAAAGCGGCGCCGACTTTGTCAAGGTGGGCATTGGCGGCGGCTCCATCTGCATCACGCGTGAGACGAAGGGCATTGGCCGCGGTCAGGCAACGGCAGTTATCGAAGTTGCCCGTGCGCGCGATGAGTACTTCGCCGAGACCGGTATTTACGTGCCTATCTGCTCTGACGGCGGCATTGTGTACGATCACCATATCTCGCTGGCGCTGGCCATGGGTTCCGACTTTGTGATGTTGGGCCGTTACTTCGCTCGCTTTGACGAGAGCCCGTCGGAGAAAGTGCTGGTCAACGGTACGTACATGAAGGAGTACTGGGGCGAAGGCTCCGCACGTGCGCGTAACTGGGGTCGCTACGACTTGGGCGGCAAGAAGAGCTTGTCGTTCGAGGAAGGCGTTGACTCCTACGTTCCGTACGCTGGTAGCCTGAAAGACAACATGGCGGTTACGTTGCTGAAGCTCAAGAGCACCATGTGCAACTGCGGCGCGCTGACCATCCCCGAGTTCCAGGACAAGGCAAAGCTCACCATCGTAAGCGGCGCTTCCATCACCGAGGGCGGCGCACATGACGTGCTGCAGAAGGATAAGGTCCCGTACGCAGGTCGCTAAGAATCGCCTTGCATTCGCTGCGTTTGCGTGACGTACTTAAGGCTGTAATTGCATAAATAGGAGGAAATCGGGAAAAATCTGATTTCCTCCTATTTTTATCTGGATGGATTAGGCATAAATAGGAGAATTTTCAAAAAATTTGAAAATTCTCCTATAATTTTGAGTCGTTTTACTTTGTTGATTCCTATGCAAACTTGCATAGGAGCCAGTTAAGGTGAAAATGTCTTTAAAAAATAGGAGGAAAATGAAATTATTTCTATTTTCTCCTATTCCTGTCTTTAGGAGCGATAGGAAAATAGGAGATTTTTAAGAAAACTTTAAAAATCTCCTATTTTGACCATCTAGAGTACGTGTAATCGCAAAGTTCCCTATAAAACGCCATAGGCAAAGCAATTAAAATCCTGAGCAGAAAATGCGTTGTGACATTGCTGCCATTCGGCTACTCGAAAAAATTCCCGTGGCGGATGAGCGTACCCGGTTCGGCAACCAGAAACTGATCATCCCAGCGTCCGCTCACAAGCTTTTCCAGCGTATGGTTACTGCCCGTTGCATAATCAAGTGCGGCGCCAATTTTGTCAGCTTCGTTTTGCGCTGCCATAACGTAGTCCTCGCTGTAGCAGTCATTGAGTCCCGTGTCGATGATGTCAACGGTGCGGTAATTGTCGAACCAGAAATGGAACAGGTCCTCTTGGCTGAGGCCAGCGTATTCGGGGCTCGATGCCGCATCGCTGCGCATCAGACCCAGCGCCGAGAACTGTGAGGGGTCGTTCTCGTAGAGGTATAGATGCCCTGGCTCTTTGAGATTTGCGTGGTAAGTGTCGTCGGTATTGAGCAGCAAGGACACGCAGTCGTCAAAGCGGGGGATAACCACATGACGCTCGAACGACACATGGTCCCACGCGCCGCCGCAAAAGCCCATGGCCACAAGCACGGTGTCAATCTCGGGCGGCAGTGACTCAATAAGGCGCGCCAACTCTTTTTTCATGGTGGCAGGTTCGGAGTGAAGATCGCGGTTGACCTCCATCACGTCCCAGTGCGTGTTTTCATGCGCCTGCGCCGCGCGGACGAAAGGCGTCAAAGATGAGCATGTCAGTATCGTTGCATTCATAGATGCTACTTTACCACGTTTCGGCGTAAAATCTCTATTGGAAATAGTGTGCAAGGGGTAGTAAATATAATGGAGACTCTGTGGATGAATTAGTGAGTAAAAATTTTTTCTCCATAATCGCAGGTCGCAGGTACCCCAGCTATTTTGACCCCTTGACAAAGGATTCTTAGAAGATACTATATGTTCACATCATCTTCTGGTGTAAACACAATATATTGTGTTGTAAATCCGTTTTTAAGCAATTTCACGTAAGCAATGTCGGGGGGATTCTTTGTGTCAACCTGGCGTTTTGCTGTGTGGACAACAAGTATGAAATAAGAAGGAATAGGGGTCTCCATGGTAGAGAGCATCATCAAACGTGACGGCCGCGCGGTTGATTTTCATCAAGAGAAGATTGCCGAGGCAGTAGAGAAGGCATTCCGTGCGAGCGGCGCTATGCAGCCGCGTGGTGTTGCCGATGGCATTGCCGAGCGCGTTGTCGAGAAGATAGAATCTGGCGCAATCGAGGGAACTCCTACCGTTGAAGGCGTGCAGGACCTTGTTGAAGAGACGCTTATCGAAGAGGGCTTCACGCAGACTGCAAAGGCCTACATTCTGTATCGTGCCGAGCGCAACCGCGTGCGCGACGTGAACAGCCGTCTGATCCAAACGCTGAAGGACATCACGTTCTCCAAGGCATCGGACTCCGACATGAAGCGTGAAAACGCCAACATCGATGCCGACACCGCCATGGGCACCATGTTGAAGTATGGCTCCGAATCTGCGAAGCAGTTCTACGAGATGTGCGTTTTGGATCCCCGCTACGCGCGCGCTCACTGCGAAGGCGACATCCATATCCACGACTTGGACTTCTACACGTTGACCACTACGTGCTGCCAAATTGAGCTGCGCAAGCTGTTCAAGGGCGGTTTCTCCACGGGCCACGGCGTGCTGCGCGAGCCGAACGACATTGCGTCTTACGCCGCGCTTGCTTGCATTGCCATCCAGTCCAACCAGAACGACCAGCACGGCGGCCAGTCGGTTTGCGACTTCGATTACGGTCTGGCCGATGGCGTGCGCAAGACGTATCGCAAGCAGTTCAAGAAGCACCTGGCTGAGGCCATGGATCTGCTGAGCGACATTGAGGATGCGCGCACGTGGGCGCAAGATACGCTTGCTGGTATTGAAGAAGCCACGGGCACTGTTGCCGCCATCGAGCTTGATCCGGCGTATCGCGAAGCGCTTGAAGAGAAGTTGAAAAGCGTTTTGCCTGATGAAGTGGCCGAGCGCGTGTTCGCCTACACGGAAAAGAACGCGTACAACGACACCGATCGCGCAACGTTCCAGGCCATGGAGGCGCTGATCCACAACCTGAACACCATGCACTCACGCGCTGGCGCGCAAACGCCGTTCTCTTCGGTGAACTACGGCATGGATACGTCTGCTGAAGGCCGCATGGTCATCCGCAATACGCTTCTTGCTACCGAAGAGGGCCTGGGTTCGGGCGAGACGGCCATTTTCCCCGTGCAGATTTTCCGTGTGAAGGAAGGCATCAACTACAATCCTGGTGATCCGAACTACGACCTGTTCAAGTTGGCAATTCATTGCTCCGCGAAAAGGTTGTTCCCTAACTTCAGCTTCCAAGATGCGCCGTTTAACCTGCCGTATTACAAGGGTACGCCCGAGACCGAAATTTCGTACATGGGATGCCGTACGCGCGTTATGGGCAACGTTTACGACCCCAGCCGCGAAATCACGCCCGGCCGCGGTAATCTAAGCTTTACCTCTATCAACCTGCCGCGCTTGGCTATTCGCTCCCATGGCGATATTGACCTGTTCTTCGATCTGCTTGATTCCAAGCTGCGCCTGTGCGTGGGTCAGCTGGACGAGCGCTTTGAGATTCAGGCGCAAAAGCGCGTGTACAATTCGCCGTTCTTGATGGGCCAGGGCGTGTGGATTGACTCCGAAAAGCTCAAGCCTGATGACGAAGTGCGCGAAGTGCTCAAGCACGGCACGCTTTCCGTGGGCTTTATTGGCCTGGCGGAAACGCTGAAGGCGCTCACGGGCAAGCATCACGGCGAATCGGCTGAGTCCCAGAAGCTGGGCTTGGAGATTGTGGGCCATATGCGCGCATACCTGGACCGCCTGTCTCAGCAGACGCACATGAACTACACGCTGCTTGCTACGCCCGCCGAAGGCCTTTCAGGTCGCTTCGTGCGCATGGACCGCGCTCGCTACGGCTCGATTCCCGGTGTGACTGACCGCGAGTACTACACGAACAGCTTCCATATTCCTGTGTATTACGATATCGAGGCGTTCCGCAAAATCGAGCTTGAGGCGCCTTATCATGCGCTGACGAACGCCGGCCACATTAGTTACGTGGAGATGGACGGCGACCCCAGCGAGAATCTGGAAGCGTTTGAAGCCGTCATTCGCCACATGAAGGAATGCGGCATTGGCTACGGTTCGATCAACCACCCTGTTGATCGCGACCCCATCTGCGGTTATAACGGCATCATCAACGATGAGTGCCCGAAGTGCGGCCGTCACGAGGAAGATGCCGAAGTCGGCTTCGAGCGCATTCGTCGCATCACGGGCTACCTGGTAGGTACGCTTGATCGTTTCAATGACGCAAAGCGCGCCGAAGAGCACGACCGCGTGAAGCATCACATTTAACGCTTCTGCTGGGTGCGGCCCGGCGAAGATGGCGGGCTCGGCGAAGGTCGCGCAAGCGCGCTTGTAGGCGCGATGGACGCACTGGTGGTGTCGCGGACGCTTGAGGTCGCGCTCATGAGACCGAGCCTTCAGGGTAAAACTATCATTATCACGAAACAGGGGAGTCGCGCTTGCGGCTCCTCTGTGGTGTTTCGCGCCCTTCGCGGTTGCGCGCACTGCCTTGTGATACCCTTTCATTAGCGAACAGGAAAGGAAACAGCAATGTCAACCCCGACAACAATACGTCTTTTTGGCACAGTGAACGATTCCATCGTTGATGGTCCGGGCATGCGTTTTTCCGTGTTCGTTCAGGGGTGTTCTCATCATTGCCCGGGGTGCCACAACCCCGAGAGCTGGGCTTTTGATGCGGGTGAAGAAGTTGCCATCGATGACGTGGTGGAGCGCATTTTTGAGAACAAGCTTGTTTCCGGCGTAACGCTTTCGGGCGGCGATCCGTTTGAGCAGCCGGCTGCGTGCGCAGAAATTGCGCGACGTGTGAAGGCGGCAGGGCGCAACGTGTGGGTGTATACGGGATATTTGTACGAGGATCTGCTGCAGCAGATTGCGGCGCTTCCCGATGGCGCGGCTGTGGTTGCGGGCGCAGACGCGGATGCAGGTACCGCGGATGCGGATGCAGGAGCGAGCGCGGACGCCGCCCCTGCTGCAAATGGGGATGCAGAGACCCCTTCTGCGGCCGAATGCGAGCGCTTGAGAGCGATACGTGACTTGCTGGCGTACGCAGACGTGTTGGTAGACGGCCCGTTTGTGCAGGCAAAACGTTCGTTGGGGCTCAAGTACTGCGGGTCCTCTAACCAGCGGCTCATCGACATGAATAAAACGCGTAAAACGGGACGCGTGGTGCTTTGGCAATCGTTCGAGGATTATCCGACAAAGCCTCCTTCGTGGTAGCTCGCTTTGCTTTCGGCGTGGCTTGCAGGCGCCAGTAGGGCGTTGGCGTCGATTCGGGTGCGTTCAGCGAGGGCATTCCCACAAGGCGACATGATTTCAACAAGACGGTTGGTGACTTATGATTACGTTTGAGCAGATAGAGGCATTTGCGATGGGGTTGGGTGGCGTGCTCCTGAAAGCCCTGATCATTATTGCCATAACGGCGGTCGTTGCGCGGGCGCTTCGCAAGCTCTTGAATAAATTACTCAGCCACGATGGCTCTCCGTTGCCTTCGAGTTCGATTTTTCTTAATATCGCGAACGTGATCGTGTGGGTTTGCGGTTTAAGCATCATGCTTTCCACGTGCTTCAATTTCGATTTGAGTGCTGCCATTACGGCGCTGGGCGTCGGTGGCATTGCCATTTCGCTGGGTTGCCAGGACACCATATCGAATCTGGTCGGCGGCTTGCAAGTGTCGCTTGCGGGCATTGTCACGCCGGGAGATTTCATTGAGGTAGGCGGCAAGCGCGGTATTGTTTCCGACGTGAATTGGCGTTATACGCGCATTCAAACCATGGCGGGCGAGATGATTGTCATTCCAAACGCCATGATCAACTCTCAAGCGGTAATGCATCTGCCGCCTTTGACGTGCGTGAAGGTGCCGCTGCGCATTTGGAATACGTCGCGCGACTTGAACACGGTGGCGCAAGAGATTCTTGATGCCGTAAAAGCGCAGGTGAAGGGCATCGTAATCGATCCTGAGCAGAATACGCCGCGCTTGGTGTTCGGCGACACCAGCGATTACACGTTCGGCGCTACGCTTACGGTTGACGTGGAAGAAGGGGTTGATTACTCTCTTGCGCGCGACCAGGCGCTTCGTGCCGCAGCGCCCTTCTTGGTTCCCGAAGGCAGCAACGAAAACGCCTAAACTCGCATAACTCGGGATCGCAAAAACGCTTGCTGAACAGTGCGAAACGATGTTCCGTGGAGGTTCGCAGAACTACGTTCAGAAGCTACGCAGCCTTCGCTTCGTTCTGCAAACCTCCCTGAACAAACCCGCATAACTCGGAATCACAAAAACGCTTGCTGAGCAGCAAACGCCTAACTTGCAAGAGCGGGATGCAGAGGAAGGCATTCGCGAACGGACTCCGCTTGGATAATGCTTCTTTGCAGCTTGTGAGCGAATGCGCTTATCCAAAGCGTCGCACGTTCGCTCAACCTTCTCCTGCATCCCGCAAGCCGAATAGCGCTGTGTAGGGCTCTGCGGAGTGGAGTGAAGGCTGCGAAGCTTCTGAACGTAACTCCGCAGAGCCCGTTGCCTCAAAAGATGCAGGCCAAGCAAGGGAAGCGATGATGCGTAAAGGGTTTTGCGAAGTGGAATAGAGCGAAGGCCGTGAAGCTTCTGAACGTAATTCCGCAGAGCCTCGCACGCTCAAAAAAAGAAAAAACGCTCAGCAAGCGTTTTTTGGCACGAAAAAACCTCGCCCCTGGAGAAGGATGAACCCACCTTAAAAAGGTGGGTGCTCGCAGCCGGTTTCATAGCTTTCGTTTCAACGGAAACGAATCCCTGAATCCGCAGGCGATCTTGAGCTCCCTCATAAACGGCATCGGTCCATCGCATAATAACCAGGAACAAGGCTTGATTAGAGTATAGGAAAAGGAAAAGAGAGATAAAAGTCTTGACATTTTCGAAAAGTTGATTTGCTGGAGTAGGCAAACAAACGTTCGTATGATACTATGCAATCATGGATACACTTTTTGAGGAAATAGAGCAACCGCGCGTGGCGTTTTCGACTGATGAAAACGCCCCGTTGGCGGTGCGCATGCGCCCGCGTTCCCTGGACGAGCTGGTGGGGCAAACGGAAGCCGTTGGCCCTGGTAGCTGGCTGCGCAATGCCATCGAAAAAGATAAATTGAGTTCTATCATTTTATATGGACCAGCCGGCACGGGTAAAACTTCGCTTGCGCATGTTATTGCGGAAACAACAAAAGCCCAGTTCGTAGAAGTGTCTGCCATTGGCGGCACCGTTTCTGACCTGCGCCGCGAAATTCAGGCGGCGCAAAAACGCCTTACGTCATTCGGCCAGCGGACCATCCTTTTCGTTGATGAAATCCATCGTTTTAACCGGGGGCAGCAAGACGCGCTGCTTCATGCGGTGGAGGATCGCGTTGTTGTGCTGGTGGGTGCTACTACGGAAAATCCGTATTTCGAAGTCAATTCTGCTTTGATTTCGCGCTCGCGTATTGTCGAGCTGAAAAGCTTATCTGACCAGGAAATCTCTGAACTCTTAACGCATGCTTTGCGCGATGAACGCGGCTTAAAAGGCCGCTACGAGCTTTCCCCTGCCGCACGCGATGCTATTGTGCTGCTTGCCGGTGGCGATGGGCGTGCTTCGTTGACCACGCTCGAGCTTGCTGCGAATCTGGTGGAGCCAGGAACGTCCGATAAGCCAGCGACAATCGACAAAGCCCAGGTGGAGCGTGCTGTTCCGAATCGTATGTTGCCTTATGACAAGAATAAGGACATGCATTATGACATCATATCGGCGTTCATCAAATCGATGCGCGGGAGTGATCCCGATGCAGCCCTGTACTGGCTTGCGCGCATGATCGAAGGCGGAGAAGACCCGAAGTTCATTGCGCGACGTATGTTTATTGCCGCGTCGGAAGATATTGGGAATGCCGACCCCCAGGCGCTTCTCATTGCGGAGGCGGCATTCAAATCGGCGGAAGTGATTGGATATCCCGAGTGTCGCATCAACTTAGCGCAAGCGGCAATTTACCTTGCCCTTGCGCCGAAAAGCAATGCGGCAGAAGCGGGCATCGATGCAGCCCTTTCGGAAGTTCGCCATGGGCCGCTTCGCCCTGTGCCTGATCATTTGCGCGATAGGCATCGACCGGGTTCGGAAGAATATGGCGCGTATTTGTACCCGCATAACTACCCGAAAGGGTGGGTTGAGCAGCGCTATCTTCCCGAAGGCCTTGAGAAGGGGTGCTTTTACCATCCCAGTGACCGCGGGTGGGAATCGTATCGTGCCGATGCTGCTGCACGCGACCGCGTGTAACTCTTGCGTGCATGTTGGGGTGCACGGGCTTAAGGGTACTCCAGTCGAAAAGAGCGATGGCGGGTGGTTCTTGCGAAGGAACGGAGCGCACACGGGGGAGCGAGCCGGTTGGGAAAGAGCGGTGGCTCGGAAATGGGCGCAGCAGGATATAAAGCGTTTTTGCAGCAGTTCACAAAAAGGTAAAAGTTTTCTGCGTTAAACTATGGAAATGACCTGCGTGGTATAGTGAAACGACACGTTATTCAGGAGGTTCGAAATGGATATTATGCAAATCCTCAATGTCGCACTACCCGTAGTGTATGTCCTGGTCGGTTTAGCCCTGATTTGGTTTCTCATTGAGCTTGTTCGGTTTTTGAAAACAACGCGAAAGACGGTGGTTGACCTTAAAAAGCAGGTTGATCCCACGCTTGCTCATGTAGAGACGATTACGGCTTCCCTTGAACCCGTTGTTGCGCGCGTTGACCCCCTGGTGGAGCGCGTGTCGTTGACGGTTGATGCGGCAAATCTTGAGATTATGCGCGTCGATCAAATCCTGGAAAACGTTACTGACATTACCGAAGGCGTTTCTTCTGCGGTCGATGCCATGGATACCGCCGCGAACGCTCCCATGAAGCTGGTGAATTCTGCTTCCGAGAAAGTGCGCGGCGTTTTCAAGGCGCGCAAGGCAAGCGACGAATCCATTGCTCTGGGGAATAAGTCCGAGGACAAGAAAATCCAGCCGCTTCCTTCTGCAAACAGCGCAGTTGCGTCAGAAGTAAAGGAAGGTTTTGCGGGTGCCGCCGCCGCGAACGCTTCTGAAGCAGCCGCTGCGGTTTCGCCGTTTTCTGTGGAAGACGTTGCAGCACCTGCAACGGATGTAACGAGCGATGTTGTTCCAGAGGCCTCTTTCGAGGTCGTGGAATCTCCTGAAGAGGTAAAGGCTGCTTCGAGCGCCGCTGACCAAGAGGCGTCTGATAACGCTGCCACTCAGGAAAACGGTGATGGCTACTTCACCTACACTCCTGCCGAGAAATAGCAGTAAGCAAGAACAAGAACACAGCATAATCGGAAAACGATACAGCAATGACTCACGTGGATAGGCACAACTTAACACCAGAAGAGACTGCCGTTTGTGCACGCAGCCGTTTTTTGAACGTCTGGACAACGGTTGGCGTTTTGCTGCTTTTAGCAGCTGTCATATATTTTCTTAATGTAATGTCATTTCCGGTTAGCGTCATTCTTTGGTCGCTGCTTTTCGTTTTCTGCTTGATGGGCTTGGTTGATTGGTTTGAGTCGAAAGGCTTGTCGCGCCCTTTGGGAACAACGATTGCTTATGCGGTCATGGTTGTCTTCCTAGCGGCTTTGGCGCTACTCATGTTCTCGCCTGCTTTGGGCCTGAACGCTCAGTTTTCCGAGCTTATCAAGAGCATGCCGGTTTACGCGAGCAACTTCATGGGCTGGGCAAATTCGATATACGATACATTTGGGCATTTCTTTGAAGACGACACGCTGAAAACATGGCTTTCCGATGCTGCTGCCACGATTGCCAGCGCGGTAACAAGTTTGTTTGAAGGCGGGGCAACGGGTATTGTTTCCATTGGATCGAGCCTGGTCAACGGCATAATCGCAATCTGTTTTGCCGTTGTTATTGCGTTTTGGATTCTCATGGAGCTGCCTGCTATCGACCGCGAGGCGCGTCGTTTAGTGGGCTCGAATCATCGTGAAGGCTACGATCTATTTACCATTACGGTTACGCGCGTGGTGGGCGGTTTTATTAAAGCGACGATTCTGCAATGCCTGTTCATCGGTGCAGGGTGCGCCGTGCTCTATCTGGTGCTGGATTTGCCTAGCGCGTTGGCGTTGGCGGGCATTGCGGCCATCTTCAACATTGTGCCTGTTATCGGCCAATGGATTGCAATTGTGGTAGTTAGCATTGTCGGCCTGGTTGTTTCGCCTATGACTGCCCTGATTATCATTGTTGGCATGATTATCATTCAGCAGTTCGTGTATACGTTTGTGTCTCCCAAGCTCATGAGGAATTCGGTGGATATCCACCCCATTTTGACGCTCATCATTCTAGTGGTGGGATCGTCTTTAGGTGGCGCCATGGGTGGCATGGGCGGCTCGATTGTGGGCATGCTTTTGGCTATTCCGGCGGTCGCTATCATGAAGTCGCTCTTCGTGTACTACTTCGAGAAGGGCACGGGCAGGCAGCTTGTTGCCTACGACGGCGTTTTCTTCCAAGGCACTCCTTCGGATGACGGCAGCGTTAACCCCATGGCTGACGCTCTTTCGCCTGCTGATTACGATAAAGAGCACCAGCTTATCGAGCAGGAACGCATGGAGCGCACGGGTCGCCTTGACCCCATTAGCGCCGATGGTTCGGGTGTTGTTCTGCCGAAGATCGAGTTGCCGTTTGTAAGACGTTTACGTTCGGACCAGCTTCCTACTATTGAGGTTTCCGATTCTGATTCGGAAAGCGATTCAAAACAAGATTCGGAAGAGAAAAAGAAATGAGAGTTCTTTCCCTTGACATTGGCACGGTGCGTGTGGGCGTTGCGGTATGCGATCCAGCAGAGCGCATTGCCACGCCGGTGTGCGTTCTTCCTTCCGATGAGGTGCGATCAAATGCGAAATCGTTTCGTCGCCTCTTAGAGGATTGGGAGCCTGAGCTTTTGCTGTGCGGTCTTCCGTATACTATGGCGGGGGAAGAAGGTCCCCAGGCGGGTTTTATCCGGGAATTTGCTAGCCAAGTAAGCAAACAGTGCGGTCTTCCTGTTGAATTCACCGATGAACGGCTGAGTTCTTCGCAGGCGAAACGTAGTTTGCGTGAAAAGGGCTACTCCGAAAAGGAAATGCGCGGAAAAGTGGATATGATTGCGTCCAGCCTGTTTTTGCAAGCATGGCTTGATTCGCGTTGTTCCCCTTCGGAAGGATAATATTTCATGAACAATAGGCGCACGACCTATTCAACCCACCCTAACCATGCCGCCCGCGCTGCCCATGCGCGCGGCGAGAAGATGTTTCGTACGTACGATGTGTCCGCCATTCAACCTAAAAAGAGCAAAGCGCCGATGGTCTTTGGCATTATTCTTGCTCTGATTGTTGCGGGTGGTCTTATTTTTGGTGCTTTGACGCTGTTCAAAGGCTGCTCGAGCGATGCTAATCTGTTGTCGTCCAGCGAGACGGCAACGGTTGTTGTCCCCGATGGAGCGGGAGCATCTACTATTGCTTCCACGCTGAAAGATGCGGGCCTTATTAGCGACTCGAAAGAATTTGTGAAGCGCGTTACCGCTTTGGGTGCCGATACGTCACTGAAGCCGGGCACGTATACTATTCAGGGCGGCTTGCAAAACGATGACATCATCAAAGTGCTGCAAGCTGGTCCGGGCATGTCGGGCACGAAGCTTACCATTCCTGAAGGCTATACGCTCAAGCAAATTGCTTCTCGCGTGGAAGAAGTGACAAGCGGACGCATTACCGCTAATGATTTTACAGCGGCGGCATCGGACGCGAGTGTCTACGCATCCGACTATTCGTTCTTGAGCGATGCCGGCAGCAAGTCGTTGGAGGGTTTCTTGTTCCCCAAGACGTATAGCATTGATGAGAGCGCCACGGCAGATTCTATCATTCGCATGATGTTAGACCAGTTCAAAGTTGAATTTGCAACGCTTGACACGAGCTATCCCACGAATAAGGGCTTGTCGGTTTACGACATTGTCAACCTTGCTTCCATTGTAGAGAAGGAGTCAACGGAATCCACGCGTGGCATGGTTGCCTCTGTTTTCTACAACCGTCTGGACATCAACATGGCGCTTCAATCCGATGCGACGACCGCGTATGAAGTTGGTCACGACCCCACGGCAGAAGAAGTTCATGCAGAGACTCCGTACAGCACCTATACGAATAACGGACTGCCGCCCACGCCGATTTGCTGCCCGAGCCTTGCCGCTCTGCAGGCAGTTTGCGCCCCCGAGGAATCTTCGTATTACTACTTCTACTTCAGAGAAGAAAATGGCGAAATGAAGTATTACTTCAGCGAAACAAATGACGAGCATAACGCGGCTGTGTTTAGCTAATGCTTCTATTACCTGCGATTTTGCAATAGTAAACGAGTTCAGTACGTATGGCTTTCTTTAAACCGGAACGGTACTTCAAACGCATAACGGATATCAACATCGAGCGCGACATTGTCGCGCTCGGTTTTACGTGCGTCTTGGTTGACGTTGATAACACGGTACGATCGCGCGAAGATGGCCGTGTGCCGCTTGATGTTCAGGAGTGGCTTCGCGCCGTTGCGGCTGCTGGGGTAACGGTTTGGCTTTTCTCCAACAATTGGCATGATGACGTTTATGATTTCGCTGCTGAGCTGGGACTTCCCGTTATTGCGAAGGCTATGAAGCCGCTGCCGTATGCGTATGCGTTGGCGCGGCATCGTACAGGGCATTCTTTGGGGTTGACGCTTGCGATTGGAGATCAGCTTTTGACCGATATCTGCGGCGCGCATTGTGTGGGCGCAGCGGCGTATTTAGTGGAGCCGCTTGTGGAGAAGGACCTGCGCCATACGGTTGCCTTGCGTCGCGTTGAGCGTGCGCTTTTGGGCCCAATGCGCCCTGAATAGGACCGTCGTCGCGTTGATGCAGGTCACGGGATTTGTCGAACCGCTCGGTTTGTTCTCAAGGCGGAATGCGTGCATATTCTGTTCTTGTTGGTGGCGGGTTTGGCACTGGCTGTTTTCCTGTGCGCGCAAGGCTCAGGATACCCTTCCGATACTTCGGACGCCGACGATCCGGTACTTCCTGCCCTGTTGCATTCGTCGCAGAAGACACCTCACCTCAGGATGAAAGCACTTCTCAACAGGCATTTTATCAAACGCTCGGTACGGATTCGCAAGAAATCGCCGCAACGTTCTCTTCGCTGCCCGCGTGCAAACGCGGACCAATATCTGAGCTAAGCAGGGTGGGACTCTGCAAGCGAATATGCCGGTTACCAGTCGTATTTAAATGCAATGTGCGATTCTGGCGTGATTGAAGCAAACGGACATACCTACATCGTTTCGGTGTTGGCAAACATCGAAGAAGGCGATGCGAATGCCGTAAAGCTTGAGCGTTTGATGAGCGCGCTCTACGAAGCAGCGCAAACGTTGTAGCGCGTAGGTGTGTGGGCGCAATTACGCGCCGCAGAATGTTCCGCTTTTGCATTTTTTCCCTTAAGCCCGCGTGGGCGCATTCGCTGGGTTACAATACAGTGCGAACAAAAGGGAAGGTGCAGTTTTATGGATTATACAACAGCAGGAGATGCGCGGGGTCAGGCCTTGGTGGCCGTGGTCCAAGACGTGCCTGCGGGATTGCGCCTTGTCAATGAGCAGGTCGAAAGCGATTTGCGCCGCTGTCTGATGGGCTATAAGGTGCCCGCAAGCGATCTGCGTTACGTTGAAATTGAAAGCGGCGTGCAGGATGGCAATACTACCGGCGCGCCGATTGCTTTTTTGATATACGGCGATGCTGATTCTTCCGCAGGCGCGGGGCAGTGTTTTCCTGAAAGCGAAGAAGGCCCTTGTGCTTCGAGCGCCGTGCCTTTCTCGGCGGCACAGGTGGCAGTTCCGCGTCCGGGACGGGGAGATTTAGCCGCTGTCCTTAAAACGGCTGCCGATTCGGTGACGGCGGTGGCGGATCGCTTGGATGCACCCGATCAGGCAGCATGCGTTGTTGCGGCTTCGGTCGCGCGTGAGTTTTTGGCGCAGCTGGGCGTGGAAGTTGTCTCTTTCACATCGCGCATTGGTTCTGCCGCCCTGTCGAATGAAGCGATTCTCTCGTATTCTCGCGATTTTTCCGCGCTTGACACGGAGTTTTCCGCTGTTCGTTGCCCCGACCAGCGCACTTCCGATGAAATGGTTGCTTGTATAGAGCGTGCTCGCAGCGCGGGAAAAACGCTGGGCGGAACGTTTCAGATTGTTGCCACGGGACTCTTGCCTGGTTTGGGTTGCTTCGCACAGCGTCGCCAGCGATTGAGCGCTCAGCTTGCAGCAGCTCTTTTCTCGTTGCCCCAGGTGGTGGCCGTTGAGTTTGGATGCGGCAGCGCCTTGGCGGAAAGCGAGGGCCCCGCGTGCCACGATGCCGTGCTGGTGAGTTCTTCCCAGGGCTTTTCCCGCGCATCGAATTACGCGGGTGGTATTGAAGACGGCTTGACTTCAGGCGAGCCGTTGCTGATCTCCGTTACGCTTTCTCCCGCTGCGCCAACAGGTGTGGGCAAAGAATCGGTCAACCTTGATACGCTTCAGCTTGAGCAGGCGAAATGTG
Organism: uncultured Eggerthellaceae bacterium; assembly: GCA_934648845.1. Taxonomy (GTDB): domain Bacteria; phylum Actinomycetota; class Coriobacteriia; order Coriobacteriales; family Eggerthellaceae; genus CAKUOV01. Next base: position 3,339 of record CAKUFS010000023.1, on the reverse strand, counting down.
CGGGTGCGCCCACATGCGTTGTTCCGGGCGCTGCCGTGGCTGCCGAGGCCGAAGTAGCGTTTGTTCTTGCCAACGCGTATCTCAAACAGTTTGGCAACGCTAATATGACCGACATTTGCGCGTCGGTTGCCGCATATGCCGACCGATTGAGACGGGCGGCGCGCTAATGACGTATCTACCTCCGAAATATGAGCTGCGCGAATCGGTGTTCTTTGTGGGATTTATGGGTGCCGGCAAGACCAGCACGGCGCGTCGATTGGCGCGTACGTGTGGCGCGGCAAGCATCGACATGGATCGCTACATTGAGCGCCGCGAGCAGTGCAGCGTGGCGGATATTTTCGCCCGCGGCGGCGAGGATTTATTCCGCACCATTGAAACGGAAATCCTTGAAGAGCTGTCGCATCGTGAGCCGCTTTTGATTTCTTGCGGCGGCGGCATCGTGGTCAACGATGAGAGTCGCAAGGTTCTGCTGAAGAACGGCACCGTGGTGTATTTGCGCATTTCCGCAGATGAGGCGAAGGCCCGCATCACGAATTTTGCGAGCAGGCCGTTGTTCGGAGATATAGAGAACGCCCGCCGCTTGAATGCGGATCGTGCTCCCATGTACGAAGAAGTTGCGGATATCGTGGTTGACACGGCGGGCAAGAGCGTGGCCGAAATTGCGCGTGAAGTACGTCGCGCCCTGGTAAGAAGAGGGGTCTTATGCGAAAAGCAAAGCTAGTCGTCACGTTTGAGCAGGCGCCCTCGTACGAGGTGCGTATCGGGTCGGGTGTGCTAGCGAATTTAGGCGCCGATATTCAGCGCGCGGTGTTGCATCGTTCTTCTGACTTTGACAACGCGGTCGAAGACGGCGGTGAAGGCGCCGGTGCTGTGGTGGGCGCACATGCGAATACCGCAGCGGGTGCTGGCGAAGCAGCGGGTAACGCAGCAGATGCGCGCGTGCTGCTTCTTGCGGATACGGCCGTGGAGAAAACCGTTATCGCACAGGCAAAAGCTGCGTTGGGTGCAGTGGGGTACCGACCGTTTGTGGTGAACGTTTCATCTGATGACGCGCTTGAAACAGCGGGTGAGCTCTGGTGCGCTATGGCGCAAGCTCGCTTGAGCGATGCAAGCGTGGTTGTTGCCGTGGGCGATGCGCCGTTGCTGCAGCTCGCAGGCTTTGTTGCCACGGCGTATTCCGGCGGTCTTTCTTGCGCGTATGTGCCCACTACGCTTGCGGCCGCTGTTGCAATGAGCGTATCCGATAGGGCAACGCTTGACATTACGGGTACAAGGGGCCTGATAAATGCGGAGATGCATCCGCTTTTCTCCTGCATTGATCTGGATGTTTTAGCGATGGCTGATTCGGAGGCATGGCTTGATGGCTTTGCGGGATGCGCGCAAGCGGCGTTTCTGGATTCTGACGATTTTTTCTTCTGGCTGTCCGATAACGCAAGCGCGTTGCGCAACCGTTCTGCCGAGGCATCGTGCGAGGTGCTCGTGCGCACGCTGGGCTTTCGCAGCCAGTTATCATCGCGTGCAGAGCAGGGCGGCGTACAGGCACTTGCGTGTTTGAGCTATGGGCAGGATTTCAGTGCTGCCGCAGGCGCAAGTCTTGCGCAGGGAATGCGTTTTTCCGCGTTGTTATCCCAGTTCAAGGGAATGATTTCGGAAGATATCGTTCAGGCGCAAGATGCGCTGCTTGCTTCGCTGGGGTTTGTGCAGAAAGAAACGCTTTCGGTGGAAGGTGCGCTTGAAGGGCTTCTTTCGTTTGCGGGGCGTTGCGATGGTGTAGAGCTCATGCTGCCAGTTGATATCGGCTGTTGCGAGCGGGTTTTTGTCCCCGCCGACGAGTTGCGTTCGTGCTTGGAGGCGCTTTCGGCGTAAGGGTGCTTTCGCCGAGCTTTGCGTTGCGTTGCACCGTGGCAAAACATGTTGCGGTAAAAGAGAAAAAGGAATCGAATATGAATGAGAATCGCTTACTGCTGTTTCGCGACACGTTGTCCCAGCAGGGACTTGCTGCGTTCTACGTGCGCAACGAATCGGATATTCGTTGGATGACTGGTTTTGATGGCGTGTTTGATGGGGAAGGCGCATTCGCGTTGCTTGTTTCGTCTGATCAGGCGATTTTACACACGGATTCTCGTTATGCGCTGGCAACGAATGCTGCCGCCGCGGGTTCGCCCTTTGCGGTGAGCGTGGAGTCGGCATCTCATGCGGCATTTGCGGTTCGCGCGCTTAACCAGCAGGATTGCGTGTCTGGCGTCAACGTTGGCATTGAAACGAGTCTTACGCTGGGGGAGTATCGTCAGCTGCAGCGGGAAGCAGCGAAAGCCGCTGGTCAGACGTCCGAGCAAGGCGCTGAAGGCACATCGGTCGCGGTCGCTGCAGTCTCCACGCCCGCGCCTGCAACCGCACCCGAGTCTGCCGCGCCCACGCCCACGGCACCCGCCCTCGCCGCAGCTGCCCCCACGGCCCCGGGCGTCAACTTCGTGGAAACGGAAGGTCTGTGCGTGAACTTGCGTGCCGTGAAAGATGCCAGTGAAATCGCCCGCATGCGTGCTGCACAAGCCATAACGGATGCCGCTTTCGCCCACATTGTGGGATATATGCGCCCCGGTATGACCGAGCGCCAAGTCCAAGTCGAGCTTGAAGACTTCATGGTGCGTCATGGCGCATCGGGTCTGGCGTTCACGTCTATCGTGGCGTGCGGCGCTCACGGTGCCAGTCCTCACGCTGTCTCCGGCGATACGCGCTTGGAGGCGGGGCAGTGCGTTGTCCTTGATTTCGGTGCCCGTGCCCAGGGCTATTGCTCCGACATGACGCGCGTGGTGTTCTTGGGCGAGCCATCTGCGGCCATGCGTCATGCGTATGCGGTGCTGCGCGAGGCGAATGAAACGGTGGAGGCAATGCTTCTACCAGGTGTTACTGGCGCGCAAGCCCATGCGAAAGCCGAAGAGATCCTTGCGGCGGGCGGCTTTGTGGGAAAAATGGGACACGGCTTGGGACACGGCGTGGGCATTGATATCCACGAACAACCGAACCTTTCTCCGCGCAATGAGAAGCCGCTTGTCGCCGGAAATGTGGTCACGGTTGAGCCAGGTATTTACTTGGAAGGCGAATTCGGCATGCGTTTGGAAGATTTTGGTGTGATTACTGAGAGGGGTTTTCAAGTATTTACGCAATCTTCCCATGAAATGGTTATAATATAGCAGTTTCAGTGTTATTGAGGGCGCCGTTGGGCGTCATCGCTATAGAGGAGGATTCCATGGCAATTTCTACCGCCGATTTTAAGAACGGCATGTGCATCAGCTTCAACAACAAGGCATGCGTGATCGTTGAGTTCCAGCATGTTAAGCC
>CAKUFS010000022.1 GCA_934648845.1 uncultured Eggerthellaceae bacterium | reverse complement strand
GAGGCCAAAAATAAGGCCCGCCAAGACCTTCTCGATCATGGCGGGCCATGCTGTAGCAATAGTTTTGATACAGCCCCCGGCTTTGAAGCTTACGGATGCTGAATTTCGGTGTGAAACTCGAAATGAGTGGTGGGGTCCTCTTCAGGATCGTCTTCCCAGTTGACCGATTCGTCGTACAGGAGCTCATCAATGCTTTCGCCCCGCTTGATAACGATCGTCTCGGAGAACCACACCTCCTTGTCGAACATGATGACGCCCGATTCAGTACGGAGCGCGATGGCCTGGGGGTATTCGAGCTTTGCGACAAGCTCTCCATTGCCATAGATTTCTGCAATGTCGTTTACAACGGAAACGGCAATAACATCCTCGTTGATTTCGAACGAGGTGGTATCGGTTCCCACTTCGGGGATATCGAGAGAGCCTTTAGACGCCTCGACAACAGACAGAAGCCCGAATTCTTCCAGTGCACCGAACTCATCGACGACGATTTCATTGAGATAGTTGTTGATATCGACATCAAAGTCCTCTAAGTGCAGTCTCACTGTGTTCCAGCTGTTATCGGGGGGAGCAGCCAGGACCGCATCGATGAAGAGCAGCTTCGAACCCTTCATTTGCTTCAGCAGCGACTCCTCCGATTGGCTGAATCTTTTGTTGGCATGCTCCATGTTCGTCACTTTCCCTTCTTAACGAAGTGTATCTTCTGAGATTTAATCCCAGAAGCATTCTTCACTTTCAACTCGACAACTGGGGAGCCGTCTTTCGAGGAAGATACGTACCTGTGGGAGACAACGCTGCCGTCCCTCATCCTGCACACCATTCCCTTGCCCTCGATCGGTATCGCGCTTACATGGCTTCTGCTCGCTATACTGGCGAACTCCGCGGCAGTACGCGCAGGGTTGTCGGACTCGATGTTTCGGGTGTGCTTTCGGCCTTGGCCAGGTCGGCCGAAGTATTCTTTGGACGTAGCGGGAATTTTGGAGACAGCTCTCAGGTATCGCAAATGCGGCCTTCCCAACAATATTCTTGTTGTCGAAAATGCGACGAATGGCTGTACTGCATCGACGCGAATGCAGACGAAATTGCATCCTCGTCCACAGACGAGGAACCCCTTGTCGAATACGCCTGCTTCGATGATTATCTGGCAGACCGTCTTAACGATGCAATAGAGAATTTGCAGAAACGGCATCCATCAACACCCGATGCCCGCTAAGGTTAGTTGCCTCGGGGGGCGTTTTTCATAAACCCGCTTGCTACTTGTCTTTTCAAGCTTGAATCTTCACCGCAAATGCAACAAGCAACAAAGCCGTTCATGAAATACGGCGTAAAGCGGTGGGGGACTCATTGCCGCTCATTGGGAATGCGGTAAATTACGGTTCCGTCTTCGGCCACTACGCGAACAGGAAAATGTCGGTAATTCAGGCAAATGCCATATTCCGCCCTCTCGCAATTCGGTCCCGGAGCAACAACCTCTTCAACCCGGTAAACCAGCTCGTAATATTCATCATAGTCTGGATCATTCACATCGAGGTCGTTATCGCTTTCGTAAGCAGTATCGAGTCTGCATTTGTACACATCCCCCTCCGCGAACTCAAGGCGAACAAGCGCTCCTGGATGGGAATCGGCATACGCCTCAAGAACCGCAGTTGTGGTCTTCTCTTCTTCGTGAAACAGCATGATTTACTCCTATCGAGGCCTTGAGGGAACAATGTGGGCACCAGTGCTCGAATAATGAATGGTTCCCACTGTTGTTTCCATTCGCTCGCCGCTCTGGCTAACGTAAGTTCCAATTATACGCCCGAAGTTGACAGTCTCCTTGTTCGGCTCATGCCACTCGCCCTTTCCAGCGCCCTCAATGATTAGCTGCTGGGCAACGTTGAGCCCTCCATGAATGATGCTTTTTCCGGCTTGAAAGTTGTTATGACCAGGAATATGTTTTCCCTGCTTCCCTGAATGCAAGTTCGTCGGAAATCCTCTCGGCCCAGAAGGGAAGCCTAAATCGTGCGACCCGACGGTGTTTCCAACATTGGTCCCGTTACGGCAGCTGCCCACTTCGCCCTCCTTTCAAATCCCCCCTTGCATTTCCTGGATATATCCAGACAGGAATGCCTAGGGACCTCGGATAGTCCATAACGCCGAAACGATCTGAGCCGTAATACACAATCGCAATCGGTTCAAGACGGTCAACCGTCTCTTTCACGTCCCGCATAAAGCACCGTCTTTCGACGACACGCATTGTGCATGCCCTTCCGGATATTGCAATCACGCTTTTCCTCGGCAGCGCTTCCACGAGAAAATCGCACTGCGGCTCATGGCGAGCATTCGGGATTACCGTCAGCCCATTCTTTTGAAACCAAAACGCCAAGGCCTGATTCTTATAAGCGCTCCAAAGCTTTAGAGGCCTGGGGAAGTCAATCGATGTACTAAAGTCGGGCATAATAACACCTGCATATTTTGAAAGCTCAGGAAGATATCGCTTAGGATTGTTCCAAACGCGTTCAAACCTAAAATCATCCTCGTAGAAATGCACGAAGCAGTCATAGTCTACATTGCCCCTAGACATTGCGATCGAAAAGGGCACCAGACCATTCGGGTGCGCATTTTCGGCCGCCACGGCACGAACGAGGGGTAGCTCGTGCTTTTTGGAGTATTCGGCGTCCTCGAGAAGGAAGATGCGAAACACATCCCTCTGATGTATTTTCCTCCCTGAGCTGCCCAGGGAGCAGGAACCAAGGGCATTGTTCATCAAACTACCTCCTCAAACAGCTCATCTGCATCCCCAGACCAGCCCAATGATCTAAAGGCATCGACGATTTTCTCCACCTGCGATTCATAGGGAATAAATCGGCCCGTTTCTATCCACATCAGCATCCCAGGCTGCAGGCGCGCTTTGCGTGCGAACTGTGTTTTAGTCAAGCCGAGCGACTCTCGCACGATGTGAATTCTGTTTGGTTTGATCTTTCTGTTCATAACCCTCCATTCATCTATTTCTTGTAATATGTTTTTGTCGTCAACAATTGACGTTTTTAGGGTATACTTGTACAAGTTATTGATACAAGTATATTTATCGTAAATTTTTGAAATGAGAACTTATGAATAAAATTGTCACCAGAACAGCATTGGGAGAAATGGGCGGCGATATTTTTGTTTTTTCCGACCTTATCGGTGAGCGCTCCCCCCTAAAGAACGAACGCCACGACGAATCCCATCCTTTTATCCAATTCGCAAACTCACAGAACTTGCCAGAATTGATGTCGTCGCTCGATGAGCTCTTTGCTCTTTATGGAAGCCTTGACCTAATTTCAGACCTCGGAGGAGCCGCTCGCCCGAACTCCATTAGCCCCGAACAGGCTGGTCGCATCTGCAGGTTGTTCCAGCAAAATCCAACAAGAACGGCACTGGAGAGGACACGCGATGCGATCAACGCATGGTCTTTCGACAAATCCAGACCCAGCGAATCAGCTCAGATGAATATGGATTGCGGCAGCCCGCAATTGTTCATCTGCACCCCATTAGAGGATATTATTCGAGCAAAAGACGATTTGCGCCGCGTATCGCTCGTCATGGCGTGGCTCCTCGACAAAACGTCTTTCGCAGTTGCCCACGGTCAGGAACCCGGCGACAAAACCCGCACAATCCCATTTCTCGACTTGCAATCAGATACGTTGCTTTCCAGCTATTACAAAAGGCTTAGCCAAGATTCAGGCAATGAATTCGTCTCCCTTGGGCTTCACTGCGAAGTTGGCCAGATGCATCTATATAAGCCCGATGCGATTGAAAGCGCTGCCGCGCAATATGTCAGAAGCGCGTTTAATCTCCTTTTGTCAGCGGAAACGAAGAAGATGTCTTATTATCTCGAGCCTTATACGTCTAACAACTCCATCCTTTCCGCAGCCTGGTCCTTTTTCGCCGACGGGTTGAACAAAGAGGGTCCTGGGTCGATAGCAATATGCAAGAAGTGTGGCCGATTCTATACACAGCAAAGACAGACCAAGCGCTACTGCAGCGATTCATGCAGGGTTATGGCTGGAAGACCCGGAACCAAGCTGGTCGACGAGACTCCGAAAACCAACTTCAACAAGCAGCGCAAAAAGCGGCAAAAACATCAAACGACAAGCGCAGTCTAAAATAAAACGATGCGGGGCACATCTAAAGGCATTTACACGCCATCAACCTGCAAGGTTGGATAAAATCACCGCATCTATGACCGCATCAAAAGCAAAAGGGACGCGTCGTTTACGAAAACGTTATAAAGTTGGACAGCGTACCACCAAGCCCGTAGATATTTCGGCGCTGCCACCGAAGCTCTACACCGCCCTTGACAAGGCTGGAAGATAAAAATCGCACCCTCAATGCAAGGCATGGAAAACGCGGGTTGTGGGACACATATGTCTATCGAGGTGTCAATAGGCATATGTGTCCTACAACTCTCCTATAAGCCGCCTATGGGCAACAGAAAGGCCCCTAAAATGGGGCCTGAACTAGTGTTATATGGTCAAAATGGCAACATATTTTTTCCTATAACTCTTAGTTAACCATAGCAAGATGTTCTGCTCAAATTCTGCTCAAGCAGTTCTGAAAAAGCCCTAGAAAATCAAAACAGGTCAGAAGAAATATCCTCTGACCTGCGAAAATTCATGGTCGCGGGGGCAGGATTTGAACCTACGGCCTTCGGGTTATGAGCCCGACGAGCTACCAGACTGCTCCACCCCGCAATATGCGTGCACCTCTGTGCGTCTAATTATTATAAACGCACCTTATATAAAAATGCAAGAACTTTTTTCAACCTTTTTGCTCCGACCAACCAAGCGCCGCCGCAAAGCCAAAACCAAAACGCACGCCAATCACAGCACTCTCGCAACGCAGCAGCGCCGCCGCCAGTGGGACTCTGCGCATCACCCGCGCTCGGCATCCGCAAACACCAGGCGTGGACCGCACTCCCGCGCAACCCCACGCCCGATAACAACTACTTCAGCACCTCGTAATCAACCGAGGAATCATCCCAGTTGATAGCCGCGCGCAACGCTGCGAACTTCTGCTCCAACGCATCCAGCGGCAAGTCAAACTTCTCGCCCGTCTTACGCACTTTCACCTCAACGTTGCCAGCATCAAGCCCGCGCTTGCCCACCGTGATCTGCAGCGGCCAGCCAATCAGGTCAGCATCGGCAAACTTCACGCCTGGACGCTCCTTGCGGTCGTCGATAACCACTTCCCAGCCCTGACGCGCAAGTTTCGCGGCAATGTCCTCGGCCGCAGGCTGCACGACCTCGTCCTTCACCGCCAACGGCACCACGCAAATCTGCGCCGGCGCAATTGCCAGCGGCCACACAATGCCCGCATCGTCGTGGCACTGCTCTACAGCCGCAGCCAGCGTGCGCGAAACACCCACGCCATAGCAGCCCATGATGAACGGCTTCTCTTTGCCGTTCACATCCATGAACGTCGCACCCATGGCCTCAGAGTACTTCGTTCCCAGCTTGAAGATCTGACCGGCCTCAATGCCGCGCGCGCTCTTCAGCGGCTTGCCGCATACGGGGCACGCATCGCCTTCCTTGACCACGCACAAGTCGCCCCAGCAATCCACCTGGAAGTCCTCACCCGGCTTTGCACCCGCAAAATGGAAACCTTCCTCGTTGGCGCCCACGAACCAGCGCTCAACGTTACGCAAGCACTCATCAGCAGCCACTTTCACGCCAGCAGGCAGAGCAACAGGGCCCATCGAGCCCTTCACCAGGCCATATTCCAGCATCTCCTCGTCACTTAGCGGGCGGAATCCCGGAATGAGCTGCGCAGCCTTGATCTCGTTCACCTCATAAGCGCCCGGCACGAACAACACCCAAACGGTGCCCTCTTCGTCAATGCCGCTAAACGCCTTCATCAGCGCCATTTCACTGCAATCCAAGAACGCGGAAAGCTCGGCAATCGTGTGCACACCCGGCGTAGTAAGCTTCGTCAGCTGATCGCACGCGTACTGCTCTGCCACCGGGCTGCACGCGCCAATCTCGGTGTCGGCAGCGTATCCGCAATCGCAATACACCAGCTCGCACTCGCCCGTTTCCGCCAGAACCATGAATTCCTCGGAACCGCTGCCGCCAATCTGGCCGCTGTCCGCCTGCACAATACGGTAATCAAAGCCCATGCGGCTGAACATGTTGCTGTACGCATCGCGCATCTGCAAATAGCTGGCGTCCAAACCCTCTTGGTCGGCGTCAAAGCTGTACGCGTCCTTCATGATGAACTCGCGCCCGCGCAGCAAGCCGAAACGAGGACGACGCTCGTCGCGAAACTTCAGCTGAATCTGATACAGATTCTTCGGCAGGTCCTTATAGCTGCGAAGCTCGTTTTTCACCAGGTCAGTGACTACTTCCTCGTGGGTCGGACCCAGGCAGTACTGCACATCGTGACGGTCGGTAAAGCGAAGCATCTCCGCGCCGTACGCATCCCAACGCCCGCTTTCGCGCCACAGCTCGGCGTTCTGCACAAACGGCATAAGAAGCTCCTGGCCACCGTGCGAGTCCATTTCCTCGCGCACGATGTTCTCGATCTTGCGCAAAACGCGCGTACCCAACGGCATGAACGTATACATACCCGCCGCTTCTTTGCGCAACATGCCCGCGCGCGTCAGCAACTTCGCGCTGGCAATGTCAGCGTCGCTCGGATCCTCCTTGAGCGTGGGCGCGTACACCTGGCTCATCTTCAAAATAGCGCTCATAGTTTCGCAATCTCCTCCATAAGTGCGTCCAAAATTTCGTCTTCGCTTACTTTACGCAACATTTCGCCTTGAGAAAAGACTATTCCTGTACCGTTTCCGCATGCCACGCCAATATCGGCGTCCGATGCCTCGCCCGGCCCGTTCACCACGCAGCCCATCACAGCCACTTTCAGAGAACGCTCCACGCTGGCAAGGCGCGCCTCCACGGCCTCTGCCAGCGGAATCAAATCCACCTGCGTGCGTCCACACGTGGGACAGCTAATAAGCTCCACGCCTCTATGCCGCAACCCCAGCGCACCCAACAGCGCCCAACACGCGCGCACTTCTTGAGTGGGGTCATCGGTCAGAGAGATGCGAAGCGTGTCGCCAATACCCTGCTCCAGCAGAATGCCCAGGCCAGCGGCACTTTTTATGATACCCTGGAACAGCGTGCCCGCCTCGGTAACGCCAATATGCAGCGGCGTTTGCGGAATGCGCTCGGACAACAGCCGATACGTTTCAATCGTGGCAACCACATCGTGCGCCTTTGCGGACACCACCACGTCATGAAAATCGCGGCTTTCAAAATACGCCGCATAATCGGCAGCGCTTTGCGCCAATTTCTGGGGAAGCGTCAGGTCATCGCGCGCGGCAAGCTCCTTATCAAGCGACCCCGCATTCACGCCTACGCGAATAGGAATACCCGCTTCGCGCGCGGCTTCTATCACTTCGTTGGTTTTTTCGAAGCCGCCGATGTTTCCTGGATTGATACGCAGCTTCGCCGCGCCGCGCTGAGCTGCACCGATGGCAATGCGTGCATCAAAATGAATGTCCGCGACCACGGGAAGGGGGCTCTCCGCGCACACTTCCTCGAAAGCATCCAGGCAATCAAGCCGCGGAACCGCCATGCGCACCACTTCGCAACCCGCCGCGGCAAGCTGCTCGATTTGCGCCAAGTTCGCAGCTGCGTCTTCGGCAGGCGCGTTCAGCATGGATTGCACCACCACGGGAGCGCCGCCACCCAATGGCACCGCGCGTCCCGTCGCGCGAAACGCTGCGTTACCCACCAGCACCTGATGCGTTTTCTCGTTCGGTTTCATGGCGCTCCTTTCCGTTCGCGCGTCTTCCCATGTCAACAGACCCATCGGCCGCAGACCGCCAGCAGGCTCTCGCCGCACCACGCCAGCCGCCGGCCCCTTCCCCTTGTTGACAAAAGGTGGGGTAATTTGTCAACAAATCAGAGATCGAGCCGCTGCGGGATAGGGTCGGTGCATTCTTCGTCAATGTTTCCATCATACACGTAATGCTGCGTTTCTTTGCCCACAGTTCCCGCAACAAGAAATACCAAGATAATATTCGGCAGCGCCATAAGCGCATTGGTGATATCGGTGGCAGTCCAGGCAACATCGCCCACACCCACGCCGCCCAGGCAGCCCATCAGCAGATACAGCACAATATAGAACGGCACCCACTTGCGCCCGAACAAATACGTGATAACGCGGTCGCCGTAATAGCTCCAGCCGATAATCGTAGAGTAGGCGAAGCATAAAATGCCCAGCATAAGCACGGGTTTGCCCACATACGGAATGGTGCCGAACACCTCGTTTGCCAGCGTGGTGCCATCCACCACCGCGCCCGATGTCATAATCTCCGGATGCGCCACCAGCGTGCTTACCATGACCAGGGCACTTAACAGACAAATGACCACCGTGCACCAAAACGCGCCTGTCATAGCCACCAACGCCTGACGAGCCGGATTCTTGGAAGCCGCCGCCGCCGAAACAATGGGCGCCGTGCCCAAGCCGCTTTCATTGGAGAACAAACCGCGCGCGCAGCCAAACTGCAGTGCCGTAACAATGCCGCTGCCAACCGCTCCGCCAAATGCAGCGCGCGGCGTGAATGCGCACTCGAAAATAAGGGAAATCGTCTCGCCTAGAAACGACGCATTCGTTATCAAGATGTACAAGCAGCCCAGAATGTAGGCGCCACCCATAAATGGCACAAGTTTCGTGCAAATGCCGGAAATGTTCTTCAGGCCGCCCACCACAATCAGCGCAGCAGACCCAATGATCACAAACGTCACCACAGCTTTAGAAACATCGAAGTTCGCAGAGATTACGCTGGTCATCGCGCTGGTTTGCACCGCAGAGCCAATACCGAAAATCGTGAAGCACGCAAAAACGCTGAACCAGATAGCGGCAAACTTCGCCCACCAAGGAACGCTGCCATCGGGGCGTTTGAAACGCTGCTCCCACACATGCATGGCGCCGCCCATCATCTCGCCCTTCGAGTCCATGGTGCGATGCTTCATGGAAATGAACACTTCCGTGTACTTTGTGGCCATGCCCAAAACGCCCGTGAGCCACATCCATAAAACGGCGCCCGGACCGCCCGACAAGACCGCCGTGGCAACGCCCACAATAGAGCCGGTTCCCAACGTAGAGGCAAGCGAAGTCACCATCGCGCCAAAGTTGGTGATATCGCCTTTTGCCTGGTCATCAGAAGAAATGGAAAGCTTTAGGGCAAGCGGCAGCTTTCGCTGAATACCCTTTGTGCGAATGGTGGTATACACATGGCACACCAGCAAAAGCACAATCATCGGCGGCCCCCACACAAAGGCATCCACCGCGTCCAAAGCGGATACAAAATCCATCTATAAGCCTCTCAACTGCGCTTTCTTGCGCTTTGCACGCATGCGCATACAGGGCGCAAATGCACCCCTAAATTAGTCGAACCTGACTATTTTACTCCAGTTTAAGGCTCATCCAGAAAAACACACTAATGCATCCGCAACTGGCAGCTATTGACTCCAGAAGCCATCGAAGATGCGCATGACATCTTGCCCGATCATCACCACGCACAGCGCCAGGATAAAGCACATACCCAGCGACGTGATAACGTTCAACGCGCGCTCGGATGCAAGGCGGCGCGTGATGCGCTGGTAAATCTCGATAACAAAGCGACCGCCATCAAGCGGCGTGATGGGAAGCAGGTTCATCAAGCCCAACGAAACGGAAATCATACCGGTGAACAGCAGAAACGTTTCAAATCCTTGCTCGGCAGCCGTTTTAGAGATAATCGCAATGCCCACAATCGAAGACGACTGCGACACCGTTTCTGCAGCCGTTGCCGGGTTGAACAAGTTCAAAATCGCCTGTGCAACCATCACAATGTAGTTGAATCCCACAGCAATGGACTGCAACGGGTTCAGCGTACGATGCGTGATTTCGCCCGTATCCGTGTTCTGAACGTCAAAACCCAGAATCGAATACACAACCACGAACGCCAGCACGGCAAAAACCAAGTTCACCGCAATGCCTGCCAGCAAAATCACCGAACGTTTCCAAAAAGGAAGGGACCGGTACTGCTGCTTGTACTCATGCTCAAACAGGGCTTTTGCGTCTTCACAGGGGCGCGGCTGACCTTCTTCGTATGCCACGGGAACGGGAAGCCCCGCTTTTTCCGCTTTCTTGATTTGCCGACGCGTTGGCCGCACATCAACCAACCGATACGTGTTGTACTGATCTTTCTTCTTGGGACCCGTCAAGCAGCCCCACTCAACCAGCTCGTCCAGCGCCTTTAGCGCTTCGTCATCGGAAATACCGCAATCACGCGCAATATCTTCCATTTCCGCTGTTCCGCGCGCATACATGGCCGCAAGTGTCATTTGCAGGTACGGGCTCATGGGACCCGTTTCCATGCCGCACACGCGCGCATAGCCGCCCAACGGCACGCACGTCACGCCAAAACGCGTCTCACCGTGGCGAATGCTCAAGCTCGGACCAGGAAAACCAACCATGAATTCGGTCACGCGTACGCCAAATGCCCGCGCCGCCAGATAATGCCCGCCCTCGTGGATGATGACCAGCAACCCCAAAAGAAGCGACACGTATACCAGCATCAGAAGAATATCCATGCAGAAAAATCCTTTCACCAGGTTTCTATTAGAATTCTACCTGGGGAAACTTTGTAAAGAGCGCGGTCTTGAAAAAATCCAGCGGAACACAACAAAGCCGCTACAGCCCCAACACATGCCGCGCCTGAACACGCGCCCATGCGTCCACTTCTTCAAGCTGCTCAAGCGACTCCACCGCCTGCGCCTGATGTGCTTCCATAATCGACTCAACGCAATCGGCAATACCCAAGTACGAACATTGCTCGCCCAAAAACGCCGCCACCGCAATCTCATTCGCAGCATTCATCGCGCACGGCAGCGTACCGCCAACCGTACCCGCGTGGCGAGCAAGCGCCAAGCAACGAAACGTTTTTTCGTCGGGCGCTGCAAAATCAAGCGACCCTAACGTACGGAAATCAAGTGGCTGAACAGGAGCTTCCCAACGATCGGGGAACGACAACGCAAATTGGATGGGAATACGCATATCCGTTGTTCCCAAATGCGCCTTAACGCTTCCATCGGTGAATTCGACCATGGAATGAATGGCGCTTTGCGGCTGCACCACCACTTCAATCTTGTCGTACGGCATATTGAACAAATGATGCGCCTCAATAACTTCCAGTCCCTTGTTCATCAGAGTGGAAGAATCAATGCTTATCTTTGCACCCATATTCCACGTAGGATGTGCAAGCGCCTGAGCAGGAGTAACGTCCTTCAACTCCGCCGCTGTCTTACCGCGAAACGGTCCGCCCGATGCCGTGACCCACAGCTTTGCAACTTCTTTAGGATCCTCGCCCAAAAGGCACTGGTAGATTGCACCATGTTCGGAGTCAATCGGCATAAGAGCGCCCACGCGCCCCGCGCGCGCATCAAGCTGGGCAGCCATGGGCATAATCAAGTCGCCGCCCACAACCAGCGACTCCTTATTTGCCAGCGCCAAGACCTTGCCCGCACGCAGCGTTTCGTAGCTCACGCGCAAACCTGCAGCTCCCACCAGGGAATTCACCACAACGTCAACATCATCGGCTTGAATCAAATCCAAAACCGCCTGGAAGCCAAAGCGGCAGCCCTCGGGCGCATCTGCGCTGCCCGCCAAGTCATCGCGGCCAATCGCACAGTTTTTGACGCCAAATTCCTTCGCCTGAGCAGCTAAAACACCTGCATGGCCGCCCACTGCCAAAGCAGTGACTTTCAGCTTATCTGCATGCTGGCGGCACACATCAAGCGTTTGCGTTCCAATAGAACCCGAAGATCCTAAAACAGCGATTCGTTTCATATTGCCTTCTTAAAACACCACGTTGATACAGCCGCCAAACGTCAAAAGGACAAACGCCACCGCAGCCGCAATGAACATCGAGTCGGTACGATCAAGAAGTCCTCCGTGACCAGGCATAATAGTGCCCGAATCCTTCACGCCGGAATTGCGCTTAATGCGGCTTTCCGCAAGGTCGCCCAAAACACTCATCAGGCCACAAATCAATCCGAACACAAGCGCCTGCGGAACAGAGATAGTCACGCCCGGCACAACAACGAACACGCACCACACCGCCATCGAGGTCACAATGCCGGCAATGAAACCTTCCCAGCTTTTCTTCGGGCTAATGTGCGGTGCCAGTTTATGTTTGCCAATCTTGCTTCCCACCAGGTACGCCATGCCGTCGTTGAGCCACACACTCGCGAAAATCACGAACAGCGCCAACGAGCTATACGGCCACTCCATGGCGGTGTCAATCAGCACAAAGCTCGAGAGCAACAAACCCGTGTAATGGGCGCCGAAAAAGCTCACGCCCACATCGGCAATGCGCGCACGCAGCCAAAACACGTACCACACCAACAGCGCCAAAAGCAGCAGCAACGATACCATCATGCAACCTGCCAAGCCCCATAAATGAGCAGCCGGCGGGAAGGCAACAGCGCCGATAATGCCTAAAACCTCGTTGGGCAATTTCGAATCTTTGCGCAGCATGAAGTAGAACTCACCTGCGCAAATGCCCGCCGTCACCGAAAGCATTACAACTAAACCCCAGCCGCCCAAAACAATGCCAGCCAGCGTCAGCACAATGTAAATAAAACCGGTGCGCAAACGAACCTGCAGGTCAGATGCGTTTTTGAAACGGTTCGGCGTCTTTTTATACGCCGCGTCTTTTATGCGCTCGCCACGCGTGGGCTCAGCGCGATCCTGTTCATTCGAACCATCGTTATAGCGGCTCTGGCGAAACTTATCGCGAAACGTGCCTGGCTCAGGGTCGTGCGGCCACTCTTGCATGTCGCGGTTGTCTTGTTCGGACATGACTACTTCACACCTCCGAATCGACGATCGCGCCCTTGGTACTGCAGCAATGCGCGCAAAAACTCATAACGATCGAAATCGGGCCATAAAACATCGGTTACCACAAATTCAGAATAGGCAATCTGCCATAAAAGAAAATTGGAGATACGCATCTCGCCACTCGTGCGAATGAGCAGCTCAGGGTCGGGAATATCGCTGGTATACAGGAATTTCGCGAAAGTCCCTTCGGTGCACTCCAGCTCTTCACCCCGTTCATGCGCTTCCTGCGCTGCCTGGGCGAATGCTGCCGCCGCATCCACAATCTCCTTGCGGCCACCGTAATTCACCGCAACAACCAGCGTCATGCCCGAATTATCTTTCGTGGTCTCCCACGCTTGCTTGAACGCATCGCGCGTTTTCGGTGGCAGCATGGACAAGTCGCCAATGGTTTTCACGCGCACGTGTTCTTTGTGCAACTCCGCCACTTCGGCCAACATGGTTTTTGCGAACAAATCCATAAGCCCAATAACTTCTTCAGGCGGGCGCTTCCAGTTCTCAGAGGAGAAGGAATAGATAGTCAAGTATCGAATACCCAGATCAGAAGCCATGCGAATAGATTCACGAACAGCCTCGATTCCTGCTTTATGCCCGCTCAACCTATTTTTACCGCGTGCTTTTGCCCAGCGCCCGTTGCCGTCCATAATCAATGCAACGTGCTTCGGAATACGCTCCAGATCAAGTGCTTTCGGATCAAGACCCTCGGGAGGGCTCGGGTATATGTAGTCCAGTGGCTTATTCACACAAGCCCTCCTTCCGGTAAAGGTGCAAATCCCAACGGTCGCATCGGCGAGGCGATTAGCGGCGAAAGGTTCCGTGAGACGAGCTAAGCGGCCTAACGCGCCGTGTGCGAGCGAGCGGGTTCTTGCAGCCTTGCACTCCCCTTCGCACCAACGTCAGCGAGAAGCGTATCGGCGCAGGCAGTTGGCCTGTTGTGCGACCGAGCGTACTTCGGTACGCGAAGAGGAGCGCAAAAAGGTCAAATGCCAAGCCCAGACGCTTCGCAGTGTCGAGCAGTTGCGCTGTTCGGCAGAACAGCGCAACCTACACCGTCATAACCTCGGCTTCCTTCTTCTTACAAGCCTCATCAATCGTCGCAATGTACTTGTCGGTCATCTTCTGGATTTCGTTCTCGTAGCGCTTCTGATCATCTTCGGGAAGGCTTTCTTCCTTGATGGTCTTGGCAATGTCGGAGTTCGCCTCGCGACGAGCATTGCGCACGGCAACACGCGCCTCTTCCGCAAACGCCTTGCACTGTTTTGCCAGCTCTTTACGACGCTCCTCGGTAAGCTGCGGGAACGGCAGGCGAATGCAGTTACCATCATTCGAAGGCGTTACACCCAGGTCAGAGGCAAGGATGGCATGCTCAATAGCGCGCAGGGTGCTTTTCTCCCACGGTTCGATAACCAGAAGGTGCGCATCAGGGGACTTCACGGCGGCCACCTGATTCACGGGCGTGGGCACGCCATAATAATCAACCTTGATGCGGTCAAGCACCATGGCGTTCGCGCGGCCAGTACGGACGCTTGCAAAGTTGTAGTCCAGCGACTCGAGCGCCTTTTTCATATGCTCATCAGCAGCTTCTTTAATCATATCAAGCATGGTAGTGTCCTTTCCCTTCCTTGTTTTCGACCCTACTCAACCACGGTGCCCACAGATTCGCCACGCAGCGCAGCAGCAATGTTGCCCTTACCATCAAGGTTGAACACCATGATGGGCAGGCTGTTATCCATGCACAAAGACGTTGCCGCGGCATCCATTACGTGCAGGTCACGCGCCAGAACTTCTTTGTAGGAAATGCGGTCGAACTTCTTGGCGTCAGGGTTCTTCACGGGGTCCTTGTCGTATACGCCATCGACCTTGGTTGCCTTCATCAGCAGCTCGCAGTCAAGCTCACATGCACGCAAAGCGGCGGCGGTGTCGGTCGTGAAGTACGGATTGCCCGAACCTGCGGCGAAAATAACCACGCGGCCCTTCTCCAAGTGGCGCACTGCCTTGCGGCGGATGAACGACTCGCATACTTCCTGCATGGAAATAGCGCTCTGAACTCGGGTCTCAATGCCGTGACGCTCAAACGCCTCCTGCAACGCCAGCGAGTTCATAACGGTTGCCAACATGCCAATGTAGTCTGCCTGAGAGCGATCCATGCCCTCGGCCGCGCCCGCCATGCCACGGAAAATGTTGCCACCGCCCACAACAATGCACAGCTCAACGCCGTCAACAACATCCACCAGCTCTTCAGCAAGATCATCAACAACCTTGGGGTCAATTCCGTAGCCCTGGCTTCCCGCAAGAGCCTCGCCGGACAGTTTCAGCAAAACGCGCTTATAAGCGTACTCTTCAGACATAGTGGTCCTTCCACCGTTGATTACATAGTTCCTTACAGTTTACCCGAAAACAGAAAAGGCCAAGCGGAGCACTCAGCCTTTTCTTGCTTTTTCCAAAGCCCTTGTATGTTTTTTCACGCTTTACACGGCGCCGTTCGCGCGCCTACGCGCCTACGCATCCGCGCACGCACACCCGCAAGTCGGCACACCTACGCGTTAGAAGTTGATCCCCTGTGCAGAAGTGAGCTTGAAGTGCTGCTCTCGGTGGCATCGGAGCCCAATTCGATCGTTGCAGTCTTCTCCTTGCCATCGCGATTATACATAACCGTAATCGTGTCGCCCGGGCTCTTCAAGCGCACGGCAACCATCAGATCGCTTGCGGATGTCACCGTGGTGTCATCCACCTTCGTAATGATGTCTCCCACTTCCAGCCCCGCTTTATCTGCGCTGGAATCGGAAATCACCGAAGAAATGTAGGCACCCGAAGAAGCGGGGAGCTTATAGCGCTGCGCCAACGAAGACGTCACCGAAACAAGCGTCACACCCAACTGCGCATGAGACGGTGTTTTGCCTTCGATGATTGTATTCGCAATCTCCATGGCGTAATTCACCGGGATTGCGAAACCAACGCCGGAGTAGTTGCCGGAATAGCTGGTGATCAGGGTGTTTATACCAATAAGCTTGCCTTGCGAATCCACAAGCGCGCCACCGGAATTGCCCGGGTTAATGGCAGCGTCGGTCTGAATCAGGTTCACGTAAATCGATGTGCCCGAGCTGTTCGAGTTTTCGGAGCTCATGATCTGCGAGCGGCTTGTTGCGGAAACAATGCCCGTTGCCACCGAAGACTCCAGGCCAAAGGGGCTGCCAATGGTCATTACCCATTCGCCAATAGTCAAGTTTTCGGAGTCGCCAATCGCAATGGGAGTTAGACCCGATGCGCCCGTAAGCTTGATAACGGCCAGGTCGGAGCTTTCATCGGTACCCACAATCGTCGCGTCGTACTCCGTGCCATTCGCGGAAACCTTCAGCGCATCGGCGCCTTCGATCACGTGGTAATTCGTAAGAACGTACCCATCGGCGCTCAGGATAACGCCGCTTCCCAGCGAAGACTGAGAAAGCTCATCGGAGCTTGAATTACCAAAGCCGTACAGGGAATACCCGCTTTGCTTGGAGTATACGTAAATGCAGCACACGGAAGGCGTGGTTTTCTCGGCAATGACTTCCGCCAGATTCGCGTCTTCGCCCTTCACCGTGATCGAGGTCGAGTCGTTTGAGCCCAAGCTCACCGACCCAGAAGATCCGCTGCTGAAATCCGTATCCGCCGAAAGCACGCCAAACAGCACGCCACCAGCAATAACGCATGCCAATGCCGCACCCAAAAAGCCCAGCAGGAATGTTTTCAAGCCGCCGCTTTTCGCAGAAGGTGCCTTTGCCGGCGCCGCCGTATAAGCGGGTGTCGCGTAAGAAGGAGCCGTGTAAGCAGATGCAGTTTGCGCCTGCGAAGCAGCCGACGAAGCAGTCTGTGCCTGCGGTTCGGCCTGCGCGCCTGCTTGCGACGCAGACGTTACCGGCGGATGCAAAGGCTCACCGGTCTGAGAGTCGTAACGCGGGTAGTACGTTTTATCGTCATCGTTTGAAAAATCAGACATACTTTCCTCCTGTTCGTTTGGGCAAACATTACCGCCGAATTATTAAAAACAGCTGAAAGCACAAGAAACGACACAAAACCGTCTTTGTCCCGTTACTTTTGCTTCACACTCTCCATGAGCGGCCGGGGATTCCTTGTTGCGCCCCTTCATCCTATAGAAAAGGGGCGCCGTCATACGTTTTTCCTTCGTGACCAAAACGCTGCAGTCGAAACCTTCTGCAAGCACTCGAAGCAAAAACGCAGACGACGCCCCCTTTTGTTCCTTAACCAAGCAAACAATCAAGCGGCAACGAAAAAGCCCCTGATTACACGCGTGCCTGAGGGTTGGCAACTAAACCATCGCGCACCCATTGCGGAGCAGTTTCCGCAACGAAATAGCCGAACGCGCGATACATAATCAGCGTGGCACCCGTTTCCACAAACGAGATCAAAATACCGCCAATGATCATAACGATAATGCCGAACGCGCCCATGCCCGCAGCAAAACCGCCGTCGCCGTAAGCAAACGAAAGAATGCTCACACCGCCGAAAAGCGACATAATGAATCCAATGACCAAAATCGCAACAAGGGCAAGAAGCTGCGGCGCCCAAGCAATAACAAGCGTCGATCCCAAGTTGGGCTTATACACGTCCCACACCTTCGACAGCTCAAACGCACTGCCCAGCGAGCCGAACAGGGCAAGGCGTACCTGGCTCAAGATCAAGCAGGGCAAAAGCACCAAGAACGCAATAGAGGCAAGAACGCCAATTATCGGAATAGCGCTCAGCAGGCCAAAGACAACGCTCCACACGAGCGAGACAACGAAAGAGAAAAAGCCCAACGTGAAGGTGGCACCCGTCAGATATTTAGCGGGCATCCCTTGATTGCGCCCCAATGCGGAATCGGCGCACCACATAAGGCTGTATCCTATGACAAAGAAGTTCACGATGGGAATGCACATCAAAATACACAGAATAATCAGGCGTCCTATCAGGCCTTTTTCGTTACGGAAGTCATTCCATGCGCGTGATAAGGGCGAGCCATTCGTAATTACCTGAGCTTGCGGCGACGGTGCAGCAAAACCCTGATTCGACGATTGCGGGGAAGCCTGCTGCGTTACCTCTACAATGGGCGCACCGCAGTTCATGCAAAACTTTTGGCCCGGCTCAACAGAACCACCGCAGCTTGAGCAAAATCGTGCCATATCTGTTCCTTTCTCCTGGTAGCAAACACAAAGCTTCCTTTACGAAACAGAATAACGCAAACAGGGCATCAGCAACGTTACGGGCTGGTATCAGTTACCCTGCATTATGGTTTTTTACGCGCAAGGTCACAAGAAACAAGTGATTGAACTGCGTTTTTGCGCGAAAAAGGTAAGGATGCACACGTGCATGCGGCGGCGCGAAAAAGCGGCTGTGCCCGCAAAACGAAAGAAGGGTTCATCGTTTGTCGATGCATGCGGCGGCACAAAGAATCGGCCGCACCTGCGCCCGTGGGAACAACGCGCGCTATTCGCCCAGCGTTTCCGCCAGATCAAGCCACTCCAACTCCATGGCGTCTATTTGATCGCGATAGCCCGCAATTTCCGCCTGAATTTCACCCAGTTTCACGTAATCGGAAGGGTCCGCCTGCCCCATACGCTCCTGAGCTTGCTCGATTTTGCCCCGCAGCGTTTCCGTTTTACGTTCCAACGAGGCCATTTGCTTGCGCAGTTCGCGCTGCTGACCGCCCGAGAGCTTCGGCTTTGCCGCCGCGCTACCGGAGGCGGAACCCGCCGCTGCACCATCGGATGCACCGGCACCACCAGCGCCGCCAGCGCCTTCCCCTGCTGCGCGCGCAGAAGCATCTTGCCCGCCACCTGCGGAAACAGCCGCGTTTGTTACAGCACGCGCATCCACTTCGCCTTGCGCCGCCGCCAGCTGCAGATACTGATCAACACCGCCGGGAAGATGCTGCAGCGTGCCGCCTATCAGGGCATACTGATCATCGGTGACGCGCTCCATCAGGTAGCGGTCGTGCGTCACCAGAATAAGCGTGCCCGGCCAGCTATCAAGCATGTCTTCCACAACGGCCAGCATGTCAACGTCCAGGTCATTGCCTGGTTCGTCCAAAATCAGGACGTTCGGCTCATCCAGCAAAATGAGCATCAACGCAAGGCGGCGCTTCTGCCCACCGGAAAGATCACACACCGGCTCGTTCAAATCCGCATGCGAAAAGCCCAAACGCTCTAAAAGCTGTGCGGGCGTGGATTCCTTACCGTCAAGCATCACGCGCGAATTATAGCGGCCAATAACCTGGCGCACGCGATCGTTTCCGAACGCTTTCAGGTTGTCCAAATGCTGAGACAACACGGCAAAACGAACGGTTTGCCCAATACGGACACGCCCTTTATCAGGCGTTATCTGGCCCTGAATAAGACGCAGCAGCGTTGTTTTGCCCGCGCCGTTTTCGCCCACAATGCCCACGCGGTCGCCCGGGCCAATAAGCCACGTTACGTCCGAGAGCACCGGCGGTTTGTCATCGAAGGAAACCGTTACGTTCTCTATGTCGCACACGCGCTTTCCCAAACGCGCCATGGCCATGCGCTTGAGCTCCAACGTATCACGCAAGGGCGGCACGTCGGCGATAAGCGCCTGAGCTGCGGCAACGTGGAATTTTGGCTTTGTTGCACGCGCACGGGCGCCACGCGAGAGCCATGCAAGTTCTCTACGCAGCTGGTTTTGGCGCTTCTGTTCCGCCAAATCCGCCAAACGATCGCGCTCAACGCGCTGCATGATATACGCGGAAAAGCCACCTTCAAATGGTTCAACGTTACCGTTGACCACTTCCCACATGTTCAGGCAGACTTCGTCCAAAAACCAACGGTCATGCGTTACCACCAGCAGCGCGCCTTGCCCCGCGCGCCATCGGTTTTTCAAGTGGCCGGCAAGCCACGTAATAGCGCGAATATCCAGGTGGTTTGTAGGTTCGTCCAGGGCAAGAACGTCCCAATCGCCTACCAAAAGGCGCGCCAAGTCAACGCGACGGCGCTGCCCGCCCGAAAGCGTTCCCACCAAGCCGCCCCAGGGAATGTCGCTGAGGAGTCCCGCAATAATGTCACGGATTTTCGCATCGGCAGCCCATTCGTACGTTTCCCGGTTGCCCACCACGGCACGCTCGACGGTGCTTTCGTTGTCCAAGCTGTCCATTTGCCCCAGCATGCCAACCGATACGCCGTGAGTGCGATAAACACGCCCGCTATCAGGCTCAACGGCGCCAGTCAGCACTTTGAGCAATGTGGATTTTCCATCGCCATTGCGTCCAACAATGCCAATGCGCGCACCTTCATCGACCCCTAGCGACAAATCGCTAAACACTTGCTTCGTGGGGTAATCGACACATATTTTTTCGCAACCCAGCATGAACGCCATGGCGATTCCTTCCGTATTCATTCAAAGCCGATCCGCACGGCGTTCAAACAACAAGCGCCACGCAATCCGCATTTTTGCCTTCTCGAAACAAAAATACTCTTGCGCAGCGCCATGTTAATACAAGCTAGAGCAATTATAGGGCACGAACAATCCGCTTGGTAAACAGCAACGGAAACCCCTGCAATCGATAAAACTTACGGGCGCTTGTTTTTCTCTTCCTCAGTCAGCGGATCGTCAACGTTATTCAGCGTTACGCCGTCATCGATGGTAAGCATGGCCTGGTCAACTTTGCCAGCATCGAAATGGTAATCTTTGCCCGGCAGGAACGCGTTCATGAGGATGCCCACCAAAGAGCCCACAGCCAAACCGGAAAGACCAATGGTGACTTCGCCCAGCACAATATTGATAGCACCCGCATCGCTGTAGGCAATGCCCAGGCTCAGCACCAGAATCAACGCGGCAATCAAAACGTTGCGGCTCTTGGAGAAATCCACGTGATTCTCAACAAGATTGCGCACGCCAACTGCGGAAATCATGCCATACAGAACCAGAGAAACGCCGCCAACCACGCAGCTGGGCATGGCGCCGATAATGGCTGCAAACTTGGGGCTGAAGCTGAAGATGATCGCGAAAACGGCCGCCAAGCGCACAACGCGCGGATCGTAAACGCGAGTCAGAGCCAAAACGCCGGTGTTTTCGCCGTACGTCGTGTTAGCGGGAGCGCCGAACAGCGACGCTACAATAGTAGCAAGGCCATCGCCCAAAAGCGTGCGATGCAGACCTGGATCGGCAATGAAATTGCGTTCGCACGTGGAGCTAATTGCGGAAATGTCGCCGATGTGTTCGATCATGGTAGCCAGGGCAATCGGCATGATGGTGATGATGGCCGTCAACGCAATACCCGAGTTGAAACCAGGCCCAAACAGGGAAAACACCGTGTTCTCCCACAGCACGGGCAGACCGATCCATGCCGCGCTTTCCACGCCGGAGAAGTCCACAACGCCCATGAAGCCGGCAATTACGTAAGAAATGATAACGCCCATAAGAATAGGAACGATCTTGATCATGCCCTTACCGAAGATGCTGCACGCCACAATAACAATAATGGCAATAATGGCAACCGGCCAGTCGGTCTGGCAGCTTGAAATTGCCGTGCTTGCCAAGGAAAGACCGATGCAGATAACAATGGGGCCCGTTACCACAGGCGGGAAGTAGCGCATAACGCGCGCCGCACCGAAAGCACGGAACAGCGCAGAGAGCACCAAATACAGCAAGCCCGCGCACGCAACGCCCAGGCAGGCGTACGGCAGATACTCAACGCCAGCTGCGGCAATGGCGAAATAGCCCGGCAGAAACGCGAAGGACGAGCCCAAGAATGCGGGCACTTTGCGCTTCGAGATCAAATGAAACAGAAGCGTTCCCAAACCAGCGAATAAAAGCGTTGCGGAAACGGAAAGACCGGTAAGGACCGGCACCAAAATAGTGGAACCGAACATTGCGAACATGTGCTGAAGACCCAAGATGCCCATCTTAGGAGCGCCCAGCTCACGCGCATCGTAAACGGCGGTAACTTCTTGTTCCGCCTTTTCCTGTTCTGACATGCAGACTCCCTTCATTTTTTAGGAAAAACCTAAAAATCGATTATCCCTTTTTTGCGCCAGCAGGAAAACACATTCGAGCAAAAACGAGTGACCATTTTACGGAAAAGAAACGATAGGCAATGCATCGTAAAGCAACCGCGTTGTTGACAAAAGGTGGGGTAATTTGTCAACAGGCGGGGCTACGAGCGAACCTTCAGCACTGCCACCAGGAAGGTGAGAACGGAGAACACTACCGAGAAGAAAAACGCTGCGTGATACGCAAAAACAGATTGTCCCATCTGAGTAAACGCCACAATAAGCAGCACCATAATAGCCGTTCCCAACGAAGCGCACGCCTGACGCCCCACGGTAAGAAACGAGCTTCCATCGGAAACAATGCGCCCAGGCAACTTTTCAAGCGCCCATCCGATAAACGGTCCGATGCTCCCTGAAATGCCTAACGCGCGAACCGCCTGGGACACCGCCAAGAACCAAAGCGGCGTCTCATCATCGCAGAACAGCGCCAAAACTGCACCAACCACGAGAAACGTTGTGGTCGCTATCAGCACTTTACGTGCGCCGAACTTGTCCATCAAGGCGCCCGCGACCACATTCGCCACCAGCGCCATCAGCGATGCCGGTAGCAAAACAATGCCCGCATCAAGCGCCGTACCGCCGCGCAGGTCTTCCACATACAGCGGAACAACCAGCATGGTGCCCACAAACGCCGCACTTAAAACGCAGCTGCCAATGAAGCCCCAGCAATATTGACAATCAGCGAAGATATCCATGCTGATCAGCGGATTCACCATGTGCTTTTCGCGGCGCACGAACAGAGCAATCAGCAAGGCGCCTACGATTATAGGAAGCCAAACCGCAACATGGGTCACGCCCAAGTTGCTTGCATTGCTGAATCCCAAAAGCAAACCCACAAAGCCAATACCGCAGGTGATGAATGATGGCGCATCAAAACGCTCTTGCTTGTTGCCCCCTTGCGAGCGCGCGCATTTCATAGTGGGGACCATCATGGCCACCATGAAACCGAACATCAACCAGAAAAAGCTCTTCCATCCGAACGCGCTTTCAAGTGCACCGCCGATCGTAGGACCCAAGTTCACCATGAAGCCCATGGCGACACCGTTGATTCCCATGAACAGCCCCATGCGTTCGCGCGGCATATCAACCATAACCATAGTCTGCATGGCGGGCATCATCAGGCCTGCGCCGGCCGCCTGCATAACGCGCGCAATCAGCGCCACGGGAAACAGCGGCACGGCAATAACAAGAAGCGAGCCCGCCGCAATACAGCCAAGCGCCACCATCATCATGAACCGCTCGGAAAAGCGTTTTGTCAAAAACGGAGCAAGAGGAACGAAAACACCCAGCGCCAAAATGTAGCCTGTGGTGAGCCATTGGCTGGTGGCAACGGAAACGCCCATTTCAGCAGACATGCCCATGAGCAGGGCATTTACCGCTGTCTGCGAGCAGTTACCCAGACCGCCAGAAATAGAAAGCACTGCAAATGTTATAAGCAGGCTTGCCGGAATCTTCGTCTTTTTTTCTACGGAATGATTCTCCGTCTTCGTCACTTTTTGCCTCCGCGTTGTTATTGTGCGCCCTGTCGCTGTCGCTCTTGCCCCACGTTTAATTGAACTTCTGCTGCGTTTTTTCCAAGCCGTTTTCCAAAAGAAACAGCGTTGCCTGGGTTGCAAGCTGCACCGCCTGGGTGAAATCCTGCTCCGCTTCCTTCTTCGGACGCGACAAAACCCAATCTGCAACAGGCATTCTTCCCGGGGGGCGCCCAATTCCGCAACGTACGCGGAACCAATCGCGCGTGCCCAGCTTGTCGCAAATCGAACGCAGACCGTTGTGGCCCGCATGGCCACCGCCGAATTTCACACGGATTGTACCCGGATCAATATCCAGCTCATCGTGGATGACAACTAAATGATCAGGCGAAACCTTATACGTGGAGCACAACGTTTTCACGGGGCCGCCGCTCGTGTTCATATAGCTTTGCGGCTTAGCCAAGATCAAATCAAAATCGCGCCAAGAGACCTTGCCCACCAATGCGCCGCCTTCGGTTTTCCAATAGCGAACACCCAACTCATTCGCAAGGGCGTCCACCGTGTCGAACCCGGCATTGTGGCGCGTATGGGCATATTCATCGCCAGGGTTTCCCAACCCCGCAATGAGAAACGTATCTGCCATGCCTGCCTTTCACAACCTTTCAAAAAAACGGGCGCGCCCCAAGGACGCACCCCTTTCAAAACACCATGCAAACGAGCAAGCGAATGCATTTGCCCGCCGTCGCTACACACGTCCAAGCATGCCAAAAACACCCAGCTCAGACGCGCAAAACAGCGCCTCTTAGAAAATGGAAGCGACCGATCCGCAGTGGTACACCTCATTGATGGCGCGCGCCAAAAGCGGAGCCACAGAAACCACCTTAATGCGCGAAGCGGCAGCTTTTTCCGGATCAATCGGAATCGTGTCGCACACGATAAGCTGCTCAATCGAAGAATCGCGAATGCGATCGAACGCCGGGCCGGACAAAACCGGATGCGTGCTGGTCATGAACACGCGCTTCGCGCCCTTTTCCAAAAGCGTCTTTGCAGCGGCGCAAGCAGAGCCCGCCGTGTCAACCATGTCGTCGTTCAGGATGCAAATCTTGCCCGTAACATCGCCGATCAACGCGGTGATTTCCGCCTTGTTATGACCCGGGCGATCCTTATGCATAATGGCAAGGTCGGCGTCCATCAGGGTGGACATCTTCTTTGCCTCCTTCGCACGACCCACATCGGGGCTTACAATGCAAAGTTCGGAAGCGTCAAAGCCCTTCTTGTTAATAGCGTCAATAAGAACGGGCATTGCGGTCAGGTGGTTCACCGGAATGTCGAAGTAGCCTTCAATCTGGCTTGCATGCAGATCGAGCGTGATCACGCGATCAACACCAGCAACCTGCAGCAAATCGGCAACCAACTTTGCGGTAATCGGCTCGCGCGGCGCAGCCTTGCGGTCCTGACGGGCGTAGCCGTAATGAGCAAGAACAGCGGTAATAGTGCGGGCGGATGCTCGCTTTGCCGCGTCTGCCATGATCAGCATTTCCATCAATGCATCGTTGACGTCCATGCCCGAACCCACGCTTGTGCCGGCAACGGACTGAATCAGAAAAACGTCGGCACCACGAACGCTCTGCTCATAGCGCGCATAGATTTCGCCATTCGCGAACTTCTCCAGCTTCACCGCCCCTAATTCTGTCCCCAGTTCACGGGCGATTCCCTCGGCCAGTGCAGGGCTGACCGAGCCGGAAAAAAGCGCCATGCTCTTCTTCATTTCCGTCTTCATGAATGTGCTCCTTGATTTTGCGCATACCAATAACTGCTGCCGCGCGAAAGCGCAGCTATCTCATAATCTCATATTGTACTCAACAGGCCATTTTCAGGGGAGATGCTATTAGGCGAAAACCGCTGTTTTTACCTGAAAAAGTGACATTTTTCTGATTAAAGTCCCTTTTAGGAAGCAAAACGCTCCGTGCCGTCTTCCAGCTGCGCATCACGCAAGTGGCAATCCGGCCCCAAAACACAATCTTGCCCAATGGCGCACTTGCCCAAAAGCGAGACACCTGGGTAAATAACGGTATCCATGCCGATGGTCGTTTCCGGAGAAACCCACACCTGATCGGGGTCGACCATGGTCACGCCCGCCAGCATATGCGCTGTGTTAATGCGCTGCTGCATTTTCTTTGCCGCCTGCGCCAGCTGAACGCGCGTGTTCACGCCCAGGCACTCGGTAGGGTCTTCAACCACTTGCGCCAACACGGCACGACCCGCTTTGCGTGCGATTTCCAAAACATCGGTCAAGTAGTACTCGCCCTGGGAGTTGTTTGATTTCACCTGTTCAAGAGCAGAAAACAGAGCTTTTGCATCGAAGCAGTAGAAGCCGGAATTGCACTCGGTGATAGCCTGCTGCTCGGGCGTGGCGTCTTTTTGCTCCACAATGCGCTCAACGTTTCCCTGCGCATCGCGCACAATGCGGCCATAACCGAAGGGATCGTCCACAACCATGGTAAGCACCACCACGGCGGCCTGGCTTTCTTCGCGCTTTTGCACCAAAGCGCGCAGCGTGTCGGCGGTGACCAGGGGGCTGTCACCCGTAAGCACCAAAAGTGAGCCATCGAAATCCGCAAGGGCTTCTTTGCATACAGAAACCGCGTTTGCCGTGCCCAGTTGCTGCTCCTGCACCACCGTTACGGTATCGCTCACCAGCGGCTCAACCTCTGCACGCCCGTGGCCCACTACGGTGATCACTTTTTCCACACCCGCTTGTTTTGCCGCATCGACAACCCATCTGACCAGGGGTTTCTCAAGAATGCAATGCGTTACCTTAGAATGCTTCGACTTCATGCGCGAACCTTCGCCCGCGGCAAGCACAATAGCGGCTGTGTTCATAAAGCGCCTTTCTCGTTTTGTTTCGCTTCGTTTTTGTTGCGTTCGTTGGAGGATTTGCGCCCGCGTATTGCGCCAACAAAGCCCGCCAACCTTCAAATATGCATTTTCGCTCTTCGCAAATATAACGTTTCGCGTGCGCTGCGGCAATAAAAGCAGCAAAAGCGCACGAACGAGTGGCGGCCGACGGACGAGCAGATGAAAGCGCAGCAGCGACAGGCAAGAGAAGACGCAACACAGCGAACGTTTCGCACAACCGTTTCGCGGAACAAGAGAAGGTGGAGAACGCACGCATCCTGTCCTCGCTCTTACCTACTCTTACCCGAAGGTCAGACCTCGAACCCCAGATAAAGCGAGAGGCAGAGCTTCAAACCCCCTATTTACTCTTCCCTACTCTTACCCAACCCCCGAATTCCTAGGAAAACAGGATGCTTTTTCACTCTTTGTTGACAATTTGGAAGCCATTGAGGCGTACCTTCTATAATAAACAACTTGCAAAGAGGCAATTCTTGACGGGAGATCCTTTTGAAAAGCTTTGACCTGCTGCTTTCGGCGCCGTATGGCGATGTGAAGACCGTCGGCATTCCGCGCGGCTTTCTGTATTACCGCTTTGGCGTGCTTTGGAAAACATTCTTCGAGGAACTGGGCTGCCACGTGGTGCTCAGCGGCGAAACCGACCGACTCACGCTTAAGCACGGCGATGCTCTTTCGGTTGACGAGTGCTGCCTTGCTTCGAAGATTTTCATGGGCCATGTGGCCAGTCTTAAAGGCCGCTGCGATGCCATATTCGTGCCGCGCTACAACCGCTTTGGCCTGTGCAAAAGCTTCTGCACAAAATTTCAGGCCCTTTCCGACCTGGTAGAAAGCGCGTTCAAGAACGCGGAAAACAACGCCGTTCTTTTAGACGATGCACAAGGAGGCGCAGCGAACGCAACTTCGCCTGCAGCGGGCGTCGCAAGCGAAGTTGCAGCCAGAGCTGCAACCAGCGTCTCGCCTGCATCGGGCACCTTCGCTGACCTGCGCATTCTTTCCGCAAACGTGGACGAATACGAAAAAACGCCGGAAAAAGAAGCGTTCATCGCCCTGGGCATGAAAATGGGTCACAGCGCTGCGCAAGCAAAGCGCGCGTACAACCACGCCCGTAAAGCACAAGATGCCTACGATGCCAAGCTGCATCAAAAACTCATGGCCGACTTGCGCTCCCCGGAAACCGATTCCACGGGCGCACCTAAACTGAAAATCCTGGTGGCCGCCCACCCCTACGTGGTTCACGACCCCTATGTGGGCAAACCGCTCATCGACATGCTTCAGCAAATGGAAGCCATTCCGCTGTTCGCCGACCATTACGATCGCGCACGCGCCTTCAAGACATCGCGCAGCTTCTCCGACACGCTGCCGTGGCTAATTAATCGCGAGCTCATTGGCGCCATGCTGGACTTGCACGACAAGATTGATGGCATTGTGCTGGTGAGCGCCTTCCCTTGCGGGCCCGACTCCATGACCAGCGACGCCGTGATGCGCTACATCAAAGGGCGCCCCATTTTGTCCATCACCATCGATGCGCAAAGCGGCACGGCCGGCCTGGAAACCCGCGTTGAAAGCTTCGTCGATATCCTTCGCTACCAAAAACAGGGAGGCTACAGCCATGGCGAATAACCTGGAGAAATTGCCAGCAAATGCCAGCGAGGCCCTGGACAACCTGAAACGGCGCTACAGCGATTTGCGCACGTCAGTGACGAATATCAACAGCTTGCCCGAGCCGCTGTACCGCATGCGCCGCTCCGCGAAGCGCGGCAAGGCAAAGTCGGGCGAACGTCACAAAGTGGCATTCATGCGCTACGGTTACTACGACGTGGCGTTTCGCTTCTTCGTGGAAGAATGCCTGGGCGCGGAGTTCGTGCGACTCCCTGAACCAACGCGCAAGTCGCTGGAGCTGGGCACGCTGAACTCAAACGATTACGTTTGCGCGCCGTTCAAGCACATTTTGGGCGACTACATTGAGGCGCTGGAACGAGGCGCCGACACACTTGTGCAGTTTTCGGGGCCATGCCGCCTGCATTATTATGGCGAGCTGCAGGAATCCATTCTGCGCGATATGGGTTACGAGTTCCAAATGGTGAACTTTGCGGAAGTGGCCGAAACATCCGCCAAACAAAACATTGAATACTGCAAGCAAGGAATCAACCCTGACCTGGTGGTTCCCGTTGCCATCCCTAAATTCATGGTGACGCTTGAGATGATTGAATACCTGGATCGCTTCAACGATGCCTACCTGGAAACCGCTGGTTTCGAAGCGAACCCCGGCGAATGCAAGCGCGTGCGCAAGGCGTACTTGGCCGACATGTACCGCGTAAAGAATCGCGCAGAGCTCCACGCCGCCCAAAAGCGCGGCTTAGAAATGCTTGACGAAGTGCCGAAAAACGTTCCCGTTGACCCCATTCGCGTGGGCCTGGTGGGCGAATACTTCACTGCCGTTGACCCTTTCAGCAACTTGCACATTGAAGACAAACTGCAGGTCATGGGCGTGTCCATGGCGCGCAGGATGAACATGACGAACCGCAACTTGCGCTACAACGAAAAGAATCTGCGCGCAAGCATCAGCGAATACGCGCAATACGATATGGGACCCACGTCGTCGCTTACCATCGCCGCTGCAAAACGCTACGCTGAACAGGGCTTCGACGGCATCATCCACATGAAATCAACGGGCTGCACCCCCGAGATTGACGTCATGCCCGCGCTGCAGCGCATCAGCAACGATTACAACGTGCCCATTTTGTACCTGAGCTACGATTCGCAGACCTCCGACACAGGTCTGGACACGCGCCTTGAGGCGTTTTACGACATGATTGCCATGAGAAAAGCACGCTAGGAGAAACCATGAAGGCATTTCTGGGAATCGACACCGGTTCCATTTCCACCAAGGGCGTTGTTATTGACGAGCAGCGCAATATTATTGCCCGATCATATCTTTGGACGGAAGGCAACCCCACTGTTGCCGCGCGCAAAGTAGCCGATGAGCTGCACGAACAGCTGCAAGAAGGCGGCTATGACGTGGAAGTTATGGCCGTGGGCACCACGGGTTCGGCACGCCGCTTGGTCGGCGCCATTCTGGGCGCAACGGTGGTGAAAAACGAGATCACCGCGCACGCTGTGGGCACCACGCATCTGCACCCCGATGTGCGCACTATTCTGGAAATTGGCGGCCAGGACTCCAAGATCATCTGCATTGATGGCGGCATTGCCACCGATTACGCCATGAACACGTTGTGCGCAGCGGGAACAGGCTCGTTCTTGTCCAGTCAGGCTCATCGCTTAGGTGTGGCGGTAGAAGAGTTCGGCGACATTGCGCTGACCTCGCAACATCCTGCCAGCATTGCGGCGCGCTGCACGGTGTTTGCCGAAAGCGACCTGGTGCACAAAATCCAAGTGGGCTACCCGCGCGAGGATATTATTGCAGGCCTGTGCAAGGCCGTTGCGGTAAATTACCTGAACAACGTGGGAAAAGGCAAGAAAATCGCAGCACCTGTAGTGTTTCAAGGCGGCGTGAGCAAAAACGTGGGCGTGGTGAAGGCGTTCGAAGACGCCCTGGGCATGAACGTTCTTGTTGACCCCGACGGCCACTTGATGGGCGCTTACGGAGCCGCTCTTTTAGCAGCAGACTCCCCCACATCGCAATGGAAACCGTTCGATTTCAACATTGACAACATTGAATTCCGCACCCGCGAAGTCATCTGTCAAAAATGCGCGAATCATTGCGAAATTGTGTGCGTTTATCGCGATGACGCGCTTATCGACGCGTGGGGCAACCGTTGCGAAAAAGGCGAGATCCGCGTGAAGAAATAGCGGCCGAAGGACCCGCACGAACACGCTCACGCGGGTCCCTTGATGTCTACGTCCCGCGGCGCAGTCGGCGTTGCTGACCCTCGATGTCCACGTCGCATGACACAGCCAGCGTTGCCCGCGTATCGCGCACCAAGCAGCGTCATCCGCAACAAACGCGTGTCATCCACGCGATACCTTCGTGACAGGCACGCCCCTTCGCCTGCACTCTTTAACGTTTTTGCATCGTATTTCACGCCGCGCAGTGCGCCCACCGCTTTTCGGGTACAATGCGTGAAGCAATGAGTACAAATCCTGGAAGGAAAACCATGTCTAAACTTGCTGTTTTGAAAGCCATCTTGGCAGAAAACCTTGATATCGATCCCGAATCCGTGAAAAGCAATTCGACGTTTGAGTCTTTGGGCATTGATTCGCTGGACCTGCTTGAGATTATCACCGAGCTTGAAGACCGCCTTGACATTGACTTTGGCGAGCCTGAGGGTCTGCAAAACGTTGGCGACCTGGTAAATTACCTGGAAACTCTGTAAGAGCAAAACCACGCAAACAGAAAGAAGAGAGTAATGAGCAATTCCGGAAAGAAAGTTGCCGTACATTATCGCGGCACGCTTGACGACGGCACCGAGTTCGATTCTTCCTACAGCCGCAATGAGCCGCTGCGCTTTACCTGCATGGCTGGCATGATGATTCCCGGCTTCGACAAGGCCGTTGAGAACATGGAAGTTGGCGAAACCGTAACGGTTCGCCTTGAGCCCGAAGATGCTTACGGCATGCCCGACCCCTCGATGGTCGTTGAGTTCCCCATCGACCAGGTTCCCAACCCCGAAGAGATGCACGTTGGCGACCAGGTTCTGCTTCGCGATAACTTTGGCCAGCCCGTTCCGGCACGCATTGCCGAAATCACCAATGCAGCCGTTACTGTTGACTTGAACCACGAAATGGCTGGTAAGGTGTTGAATTTCGAAATTACGCTGCTGAGCGCTGAGTAATTGCGCAACGCGCTTCGCATCCGGGGAACCAAACGCACGGCCAGCACGCAGCTGACATGCTGGCATACCGGCGCACGTTATCCCATGTCGCAAACGCACCCGCAATGCACGCACCGCAAATACGAAGGGCGCGGCTTCCAATCCCATTCGGTTGCCGCGCCCTTCTTGTTTCTTGCTTTCCATTTTGCCTGAAGCAGTAACGCTAAATGTTAACAAAAGACAGTGATTGTCAACATTTAGTTGCAGGCTCATGGATAAAATGCTTAATATTCTAAATGGCGCACAGCTAAAAGCCTATTGCGCTCTTTTAGTTATTCTTGCAATCCCTCATTGGGTCGCTTTGGAGCTTCGGGAGTTTCATGAAGAAATTGAATAGCTGGCTTATCGCACCGCAACCGCGCTTGGGCATATTCGGCCTGCTAACGCTGCTGGTTGTTGCGAGCCTGATTACACCGTTATCGCTGGATATGTACACGCCGGCGGTGCCGCACATGACTGACCACTTCAACACAAATGCCTCCACCGTGAACTTAACGCTGGTGGGATACTACCTGTTCTTCTCCATAGGCCTTCTCATATTTGGACCTATCTCGGATAAACACGGGCGCCGTCCGATCCTTATCGGAGGAATGGCAGTGTATACGGTGGGCAGCGCATTATGTGCAATGGCAACATCGATTTGGGCACTTATCGCATTCCGCGTGGTGGAAGCGCTTGGCGCAGGCGCAGTGAGCTCGGTATCCACAGCAGTGGTGAAAGACGCATTTTGTGCCGAGCGGCGCGAGGCCGTGCTATCCGTTGTGCAGGTCATGTTCGTAATAGGGCCGGTTTTGGCTCCGGTTGTAGGCGCGTTTATCGTGCGCATTGCCAACTGGCGCATAACGTTTTGGGTTCTTGCCGTAGTGGGCGTTGTCTGCTTGGTGCTTACCGTCCTGTTCAAGGAAACACTCCCGAAAGATGCACGCTACCAAGGCAGTGTGTTGGGCAGTCTTTGCAATTTGGGCGTGGTGGCAAAAAACAAGGGATTTATTTCGTTTCTGCTGATCATAGGCATGTTCAACTTGCCGTTTATGGCGTATATCGCCGTGGCATCTTACGTCTATATCGACTTTTTCGGGTTGGATGAAATGGGCTACAGCATATATTTCGCTATCGCGGCGCTTCTTACCGCGGTAGGCCCATTTATCTGGCTCGTGGCTCAAAAGTTCATGAACGCACGCCGATTCACGAGCATCATCTTGACGATTGCCGGCTTAAGCGGCGTGGCCATGCTTTGCGTGGGACAGATCTCCCCAACACTGTTTTGCGTGACGTTCCTACTATTTGCCGTAATGCAAGCATGCGCGCGCCCCTATAGCACGAACATCCTGCTTTCGCAGCAAGACGATGACACCGGAGCTGCTTCATCGCTTATCAACTTCCTGCATACCGCCGTTGGAAGCCTGGGAATGGTTATCGCAGTGCTGCCTTGGGCAAATTACGTGGAAGGCGTGGGCGTGATTATCGTGGCCTCCATGATTATAGCTGGCTTAGGCTGGTTTGCGCTGCTGCGGTCAAACGCACCGTTAAAAGGTGTGAAATAAACAAAGAGGCGCAGCTCAGACCCCCATTTGTTGACAAAAGGTGGGGTAATTTGTCAACAGCGGGGGTGCTGGCGGGAACTATTTTGATTTGGCGTACACCCGAATGTTCACCGTGTTGTAACCAGCGTATTCCAAGCTCAGATGGTTACCATCACTGTCGTACCCATAGAACGTTGTGTCCTGACGGTTGTAATCTTTGTTGAACCCGGCGGCAATGCATTCGGCGCAATACGCATCAAAATCAGCACGAGGCATCTGCGCAATAACAACCGTAAACGAGTTTTCTCGATCGCTTTGAATGGTGCCCATCAGCGATGGCGGCTCGGGCAGCAACGCGCCAACGCCCACCTTAGGCCACGAAATCGCTACGGGCACCAGGGGTTCATCGATATGAACTTCCATATACGCGGGCGTACTGTACTGGTAATAATAAACAGAAACGCGATAGCCATCTTTGTTGTACGCAGTATAGCCCGATGACGACGTTGTTGCATCGACATCGAAACCCGCCTTCTTCAAACGTGCCGCATAATCTGTCCATTCGCTGCTGGCTTCGCAGGGAATATCGATTTCGAAGAACGATGTTGCGCTGTAGATATAGCCTTTTTCCTGGTCAGGCTTCGGAAGCATAGTGGCAAGCCCCGATTCCGGCCACGTGTAAGTGGAGTTCAGGCGCTGCTGCTGCTCAGCCTCCCAGCTTTTATCTTCAACCATGTTTGCAATGCAGCCGATAACGGTAAGCAGCATAAACGCGGCAACAATGCCGCAAACAATCTTTTTGGCGCGACCCATAGCCTGACCAACAGCCTTATTTCGAGCGTTCTGCTTGCGCTTCAAGGCGGCTTCGGCTGCTTTTTGCGCCGCCGCTTCCTCCTTGGATTCCAAGCGCGAAGCAGTCATTGGATCAAGCGCTTCCCTGTTTCCGCAGTACGGGCAAACCAACATAATGTGGTCTTCGTCCAAGACCATCGTGCCGCCACACTTCGAGCACTCCATATGTTCGCTGCTCATCGGTTCGTTCTCCTTATCTAGCAAAATCTGGCGCATCGCCCGATTCCACCCGTACTCAATCCACTCGATAAAAAAGCCCGCAGTCGCAACCACGGGCTTTTGTCTGTTTCACTTTCGCAGCGCCTTCGTACTGCATCTGTGTTTCGTTCATGTTCCCTATTGCCGCGAGCACTTACGCGCAACTCGGTGCAAATCATAGCAAAGTTTATTGCTACAGAATAGAAAGATTCACTTCTTTCAGCTGACGTGTGGTCACCTGGTTCGGTGCACCCGTCATCAGATCCGATGCGCTGGACGTCTTGGGGAAGGCAATAACGTCGCGAATGGAGCTCTTGCCCGCAAGCAGCATGACCAAACGGTCCAGACCCAAGGCAATGCCACCGTGAGGCGGAGCGCCCAGCTCAAGCGCGTGAATCAAGTGGCCGAACTTGATATCCAAGTCTTCCTCGGACACACCGCAGCGACGCAAAACGCGCTTCTGCTCTTCGGCGTTGTGGATACGAATCGAACCGCCGCCCAGCTCGTAGCCGTCCATAACAATGTCGTAGCTATAAGAACCGCAGGCCAGCGGGTCGGTCTCAATCTTGTCCAGATCTTCTTCAAGCACATGCGTGAAAGGATGATGCTCGGCAGCGTACTTCTTCTCTTCTTCGTCGTACTTGAACATGGGGAAGTTCACCACCCACAGCAACGCATGGCCGTTGCGCTCAACGCCCAGGCGGTCAGCCATGGTCAAGCGCAGCGCGGAAAGCACGGCGGCAACCGTAGCAGGCTTATCGGCGGCAAACAGCAGCAAGTCGCCCGGCTGAGCATCCATTGACTGCTTGATCTGGCCGTATACTTCATCGCCCAAGAACTTGATAATGGGGCTCTTGCCCTTCATCTCGGTATCGGTATCGGTGAACGCAATCCACGCCATGCCAGCAGCGCCATTTGCAGCAGCAACTTCGGCAAGTTTCTCAATCTCGCCACGGCTCCAGTTGCCCGCGCCCTTGCAGTTGATAGCCTTCACAATGCCGCCTGCCTCAACAGTCTTGGCAAAAACGCCGAAGCCGCAACCGCGCACGATGTCGGTCAGGTTCACCAGCTCCATGCCAAAGCGGATGTCGGGGCGATCGCAGCCGAAGCGGTCCATTGCCTCGGACCACTGCATACGCTGCAGCGGGAACTCGTGCTCAACGCCAGCAGCAGCCAGCACTTCCTTCATCACGTCTTCCATCATATCAATGACGTCTTCACCTTCGACGAACGACATCTCAATGTCCACCTGGGTAAACTCAGGCTGACGGTCGGCGCGCAGGTCCTCATCGCGGAAGCAGCGAGCAATCTGATAATAGCGCTCAACGCCGGCAACCATAAGCATCTGCTTGAACTGCTGCGGGCTTTGCGGCAGCGCGTAGAACTTGCCGGGGTTCGGACGGCTAGGCACAATGTAGTCACGTGCGCCTTCGGGCGTGCTGTTTGCCAGGATAGGCGTTTCAACTTCAATGAAGTCGCGCTCGTTGAGTGCCTTGCGCATGGCCTGAGCCACAACGTGACGCAGCTTGATGGCGGCGTACATCTCGGGACGACGCAGGTCCATATAACGCCACTTCATGCGCGTTTCTTCGGCAACGGCAATGCCGTCTTCGATTTCAAACGGCGGCGTAACGGACTTGTTCAGCATCACGATGGACGAAGCAAGCACTTCAATCTCGCCCGTAAGCATGTTCGGGTTCACGGCCTCTTCGCCACGAGCACGTACCTTGCCCGTGATTTTCAGGACGTCTTCACGGCTCAAATGCTCGGCGATAGCGAACTCATCGGCGGTTACGCAATCGGGGTCAATGATGACCTGGGTGTAGCCATCACGATCGCGCAGGTCGCAGAAGATAATGCCGCCGTGGTCGCGCGTATGCCACGCCCAACCAGTCAGCACAACCTCGCGCCCAATGTCTTCTTTGCGCAGCTCGCCACAAGTGGCGGTGTGCATGCAGTACTCATTTTTGAAATCGGTCATTCCTGCTCCTTTATAACTGCGAAGCGGCTCGAAAGCCCCTTTATTCAACACTTTTGCGGATTCGCTCCGCGGAAAACGCCTTCATCTTGCGCATCTTGCGCACCTTGGCCGCGTGCGCGACCACTCGTCCGGTCCCGCGTTCAGCCACGAGCAAACGGCAAGCCCAGCCGCAACCACAACCGCAAACCATCAACGAAGGCAAACGTTTATTTTACTCGCTTGCCACGCAAGTTGAAACTGCATCTTCCAATTTGACCAGCTTTTCTTCGTGAGTTGCCATATTACGCAACTTCACCTGGCCCTGCCCCAGCTCATCGGGGCCCAAAACAGCAATGATGCGCGCGCCTGTTTTGTCGGCAAGCTTGAACTGGCTCTTCAAGCTGCGTCCCTGATAATCCATTTCTGCCACCACGCCCGCATCGCGGCACGCCTGCATCAGGCGGAATGCCGCCAAGCGCACGCTTTCGTCAACGCATGCAATGAATACGTCGCAACGCGCGGCCTTCGGGAATTCCTTGCCTGCAGCCTCAAGCGCCAAAACGCAGCGCTCGTAACCCAACGCAAAGCCCAAGCCTGGCGTGGGCCTTCCGCCCACTTCTTCGGCCAGCTTGTCGTAGCGTCCGCCGCCGCCAATGGCGTTTTGCGAACCCAGACCGTCGTCAACTTGCACTTCAAACACGGTACGCGTGTAATAGTCCAGACCGCGTACGAGCTTTGCATCTTCTTTGTACGCCACGCCCGCAGTTTCTAGGTACGCTTTCACCTGGTCGTAGTGAGCTTTGCAATCGGGGCACAGATGATCGGAAATCTTCGGCGCCGCCTCCATTACGTGTGCGCAACCTGCGTTTTTGCAGTCGAAAGCACGCAGTGGATTGATTTCCTTGCGCGTGTTGCAGGTTTCGCACAACTCGTCGGCATGCTCGTCCATGTAGGCGCGCACGGCATCGCGATACGCCGGACGGCACTTCTCGCAGCCCATGGAGTTGATCAGCAGCGTCATTTTATCCGCGGGAATGCCCACTTTTTCGTAGAAA
This sequence comes from uncultured Eggerthellaceae bacterium, assembly GCA_934648845.1. Lineage (GTDB taxonomy): Bacteria > Actinomycetota > Coriobacteriia > Coriobacteriales > Eggerthellaceae > CAKUOV01. The sequence goes on along the minus strand of CAKUFS010000022.1, from coordinate 3,372 downwards.
CGCATGAGCATGATAATGGCTTCGGCATCGATGGTGGGCTCTTCGGCGCCCAAGCACTCAACGCCTACCTGGTGAAACTGGCGCAAGCGGCCCTTTTGCGGGCGCTCGGCGCGAAACATGGGCCCCGCGTACATCAACTTCACGGGAGCCGCACCCTGCGGCACTAAATCGTGCTGCACCACGGCGCGCACTACGCCTGCCGTACCTTCGGGACGCAGCGACAAGCGGCTTTTGCTCTTCAGCGACTGCCCGTCCAGCAGCTTCTTCAAATTCTCGCCCGAAAACGTGGCAAACATCTCTTTGGAAACAACGTCGGTCGCTTCGCCAATGCCGCGCACGAACAGCTCAGTTTGCTCAATGGTTGGCACTTCAATGGGCAGGTACCCATATGTGCCGAATACTTCCCGCGCGCACTGCTGGAAATCCAGCCAGAACAGCTCTTCATCGGGAAGCAGATCTTTTGTGCCTTCCGGGGCCTGAATAGCCATAACACCCTCTTTGCGATTGATGATTCGGATTCGTCAATGTATCGTAATTCGTAACTTCCCAGTTTACCGCATTGGCGTGGTAGTAGCGAAAAAATCTCACAGCTTTGCGTTACCACACCAGGTAAATCATAAAAATTCCTACCTTTTGCACCCGTTCACGTCACTTTTTACCCAATTTTCATAGCCCGTGGGTAGGTATTGTGCTAAAAAAACACCACTTGCGATGAAAGGAGGTGCGCCGGTGTCTGGTGAAAGTGACTCAGAAGGCAGTCAAAGTACAAGCGCAAACAGTTCAGCGACCAGCGACAATTGCGATTCAACAACCCGCGATGACAATCGCGCGACCGTGCTTAAAAAACTCATTTTGGCACATGAAGGTTGGTTCAACGTTTTCCCTGATTACGAATATGCCAACCGTACCTTTCCTGCTTTTGCAGAGTTTCACTCGCATGGAGAGAAGTACGTTCTAACCAAGCGAGCGAAACTTTGGGAAGTGGATGCTCACGAATATCTCTTCTTTCAGACAACCGAAACGCTTTCCGCAACAGATGTGGCTGAGTGGATTGAATTCATGACCACTCAAGCGCTGAAGAAAGTTGACCCTGTTCCCGACCATATGAGCAGCTATATCTCGCTTGTCATTGTGGCCGATTCGGTGACCGACGATGCGAAAAAGGCAATTCGCAAAGCCCGTTTCCATAAGGAGTTCAGCTTTGGATTGCGTGGCTGGGCGGACTTGCGCCTGGCTGCGGTGGACCTTTCGTCGCAGTGCGTTCTCACTAATGCTGCAGGAAAAGAAATGCGGGCAGCGCTTGAAGCGAATGCCGGCATTAAAAGCAGCAAGAAAGGTTTGTTCAGAAGGAGGTAATTAGTTCATGAATGCTTTGATTATGCTGGTCATCGCGGCAGTTATTCTGATCATAGGCTATATCTGCTATGGCGGATGGCTGTCCAAACAATGGGGTATCGACAACTCCATTGAAACCCCTGCCCACGCTCTGGAAGACGGCGTTGATTACGTTCCGGCGCAGCCCTACGTTGTTATCGGCCACCACTTTTCTTCCATTGCCGGAGCTGGCCCCATCAATGGCCCTATTCAGGCTGCAATTTTTGGCTGGGTTCCTGTTTTGCTGTGGGTTCTTATCGGCGGCATTTTCATTGGCGCCATGCACGACTTTGGCGCACTGTTTGCCTCGCTGCGTCACAAGGGTCAAACGTTGGCTGCCGTTGTTGCGGCTAATATCGACGAATCCGCGAAAAAACTGTTCTGCGTGTTCTCGTTTTTGACGTTGGTGCTGGTTGTTGCCGCTTTTGCCTCAATCGTGGCAGGCACGTTTGCCGATCCCGACGGCACGAATATCGCCAACGCGCGCACGGCTACCATTTCCGTTTTGTTCATTGCCGTTGCCGTTGTTTGGGGCATTGCGACACGCAGCCGCAATGTGCCCGGTCCCGTTATGATTCTGGGTGCGATTGTTGTTATTGCCGTTATTGTTGCCGTGGGCTACAACTTCCCGTTCCTGGGCGGCATCGACCAGACCACCTGGATGATTGTGGTGGGCATTTACATTTTGATTGCTTCGGTAGCTCCGGTATGGATTCTTCTGCAGCCGCGTGACTATTTGTCCAGCTACCTGTTGTACGGCATGATTGTGCTGGCGATCATCGGCATTATTGGCGCTACCATTTTCGGCAACACGTCTTTTGCGGAAGTCCCCGCTTTCACCGCGTTCGACACCACCACGCTCTACCCCGATGCTAAAGTGTTTGGCGGCCGCGGTTTGCTGTTCCCTGCTCTATTCGTGACCATTGCATGCGGTGCGATTTCCGGCTTCCATTCTTTGGTTTCTTCGGGCACCACGTCCAAGCAGCTGGATAAAGAGTCGCAGGCGCAGCCTATCGCTTACGGCGGTATGCTTTTGGAATGTCTGCTGGCCGTTATCTCGCTGTGCGCCGTAGCCTACGTGTGGCAAGGTGCGGTAAGCGGCACCTACGCCACGCCTACGCAGATTTTCGCAAGCGGTCTTTCGGGCATGATCGGCGTTATCCCCGGTTTGGAAGGTATAGGAGGCCATGCAGGCTCGATTGCATATTCCCTGCTTATTTTGGCGGTTTCCGCTTTCTGCTTGACTTCTTTGGACACGGCAACCCGTATTGGCCGCATGATGTTCCAGGAAATGTTCACCACCGACGACGATGAATCCAGCGTTGACAACGAGACCGGCTGGCGTAAAGTGCTGACCAATCCCTACGTGGCAACCATCATCACCGTTGTCGCAGGCATTGGTCTGGGCATGGGCGGCTATGCCATTATCTGGCCGCTGTTCGGTGCTGCGAATCAGCTGCTTGCCGCCTTGGCACTGCTGGCCGTTTGCTCTTTCTTGGGCAACATCGGGCGCAACAACAAGATGTTCTACATCCCCATGGTGTTCATGCTTATTGTTACGCTTACATCGCTGGCTCTTACCGCTCAGGCGAAGGTGAGCGCCATCATGACTTCGGGCGCAGCACTTGCCCCCGTTGTTCAGCTGTTGCTGGCTATTTTGCTGTTTGTCCTGGCCATCGTGCTTGCCGTTAAAGCCATCAAGCACATTGCAAGCACAGCGAAAGCGCAGAAGTAGTAGCTCGGGTGCGCGGCGAAGGTGCTGGTGGGTGCTCTGGCGAGCGTCCGCTGGCGGGCGCTTGACGCATGTGCGAAGGCGCTTACAGGCGTTCAGTCGCAAAATGCTTACAAGCTTGCAACGAGCGTTTAGCGCGGCGAAGGTGCCGACACTCGCTAGCAGTTGCTCGTTTGATAGCACGAAAGAAGGGGCTGTATCAAAAGTGATTTCGATACAGCCCCACTTTCATGCATCCGAAACACTCAGACGATGCGGCTCGCCGC
>CAKUFS010000021.1 GCA_934648845.1 uncultured Eggerthellaceae bacterium | reverse complement strand
TAGTTTCGGCTTTTCGAAATATTGATAGTTGCGAAAAGGCAGTCTCGAAAGAGGCTGCCTCTTTTGTGTTTGCTGTAAGCCATGCCGCCCAACTTACATTGTTCCCAAGGGTCAGCCATTCGAGGCTGACCCTTTTGTGTTTGGCGTTGGTGCTTTACTCCTGCGTTTTAAGCGCAAGGGCAAGCGGTACGTTCTTGATGCGGCGGGCATGGAAGTACGCTACAAGGGCGTAGCAGGCAATACCAAGGACCACTTCCAGGGCAACGCGCTCAAGGGGGAGTGTCATGACGAAATTGCCGTTGTAGCGCATGAATACCACCTTCAGCAAAAGCGTGAGCGCTTCGATGATAAGCGGGATAACGGCAATAAGCGATACGATAACAACCTCGGTGATTGAACGCAGATACAGTTGGTTGATCTCTTTATTGGTGTAGCCGAACACTTTCATGTAAGAAATCGCGCGAGCGCTGCGCTCTATGATTGTCTTTGTGAGCAGATACATCAAAACAATGAAGATGGCAACGGATACTCCCACTAAAAGCTGCATCATGCCTCCCATGGAATCTTCCATTTGCGCGCCTATTTTATCCATTTGCTCAGGGGTTATGTCGTTGGCAAGATAACGCGCGTCGAAGTCAAGGGGCATATCGGATAGATATCCGCTGAAATAACCGGCGTCGTTTCCCATAAGGGTGTTTACCGTATCGAAGGGCGTATATATATCCATGGTGCCGCTGTTGCCCCCTGTCGAGCCAATGGTGAACGTATAAGTCTTATTTTCGTACTTGTCATAAAAATCAACAGTATCGCCCACGGAAAGGTCGAACTTCATCATGAAGCCCCGACCAGCAGTAACGGTATTGCTGTCAAGCTGTAAATCGGTATAGTAGCGCGAATTCGGCTGTATGCCGTACAGGTTCACGCTTTCCCAGCCAGCATCGTTTCCACGATTGTATTCCAGCGCGGAAACAACAAATTTCTCTGCTTGGGCGATTGCCGTAGCACTGTTTTCAATGCTGTTTACTATGTTGGCATCTTCATTGATTTCAGAAGCATCTTTTAGCAGCGAGAAGAATTCGTTTTTGGAAAGACCGCCCAGGTCAACGCTGTTCAACCCAAGGTCGGAAAGACTGATGTCGCTGAAGTCAATCGCGTCAAAATCAAGATTGTCGGCGTTGATGCTGTCAGCGTTGAATGTTGTCAAATCAACCACACCGAGTCCGCATGATGTTAAATCTACGCGTGTCGATTGAGCGAGCAGACTCTCCTTTATGCGTTCCTCAATGCGGTTTTCAAGCACGTCGGTAAGCTTGTCCTTTACTTCGTCTTCATCGATTTCAGACAGATCAACTGCATCGGCAAGCTTCAGAGCAGCGGCGTATTGCGTGCGCTGCTCGGTGGTTCCTTCCAGCTCAACAGGGGTTTTCAACGTATACGTGTGCTCTGATACCAGGCTGGTGGCAAGCGAGGACGCATAGCTGTTGACGGTGGGCAGCATGCAAAGGCCGAAAAGCAGCAGAAGAGAAGCGAACATGATGCCCAAAAACAGCGTTGCGAAGTGTGAGACGTTGCGCCCGAACACGCGCAAGCGGAAACGTCGCACAAAACTCAGCTTCTCGGGGAGTTTGCTGCCGCCTCGGCGCGAACGCTTGGATGTCTCGCGGCGCAGGAATTGCAGGGGCGTGCAGCGAAGTTTCCGGGCAAGGCCGATAAGCGTTACGATAGCAAGGATTGCCACCGGGAGCAGCGTTGATTGCGCGAAAACGCTCCAGTCCCAAATGGTGTGGTAAGGGGGCAGGCTGTAGCTGTTGTAGTACAAATCAGACATCTTTTGGATAAGGAATGCGTATCCCAGCACATTGCCAATAAGAGCGCCGGCTACGCCCGAAAAAAGCGGCAGCGCAAGGTAGTGCAAAAGGATTTCTCGCTTGCGGTATCCCGATGCAAGAAGCGTGCCGATTATGGCGCTTTCCTCGTCGATGGTAGAGGACGTAAGCACCACAAACACGAATGCCAGAATAGCGATAAGCAGGTACATGAGCGTCATCCACATAACGCTGTCGCCTTCGATATCGTCTTCGGCGTATCCAATGCCGTTATTCGCGTCGCGATCAAGGAATTCAGAGAGCGCCACGCTGTTATCCTCAAGTACATCAAGCATGTCTTGCTCGAAATCGGTGCGCTGGGCATCGGTTAAGCTGCGGTCGTTGATAATGAAGGAATAGGTATAGGTGCAGCTAGGACTCTTAAGCGATGAGAATCCTTCGGGGGAGACTTGCGCTACGCTAAATGTTTGCGCGTTGAACACGAAATCGGTGTTTTTCTCGAACATCGCCTGGTAATCAGAGAGCGACATAATGCCCGATACGGTGAATGCGCGGCCGTCAATATGAACAGTATTGCCCACTTCAATGCTGTTGTTATTGCAGAATACGCGATCGAGCGCAACTTCGGCATCTGTTTGGGGAGCCATTCCCTCGAAGTAAGCGGGAAGGTCGATCTGCTCGCGGTTAGCATATACGCGCGCGGTCATGTCCGTATCGGATGATACGATTTCCAGTGAGGCATCGTAGCTGAAATTCGGATAGATGGTTACACCCAGATCTTCGATTTCATCCAAAATTGTGCTGTTAACGGGGAAGTTTGCGGTGAAGCGGCCGTCTTCAATATGGTAATCGTCATCTACGGTGCTCAAGATGCGCTTCATAGATGAGCTGGCCATAAGGAAGCCCGCAACCAGGGAAATGGACAAAACAAGAAGCAGAATGATACCCAGCCATTTGCCGGGGTTGTTTCGAAATTCGCGCGGCAAGCGTTTATTCAAAGGCGCCATTATCACGCCTCCTACCAGGACAAATCGCATGCAGCGATGGGGGAGTTGTTGATTTCGTTCTCGACAATCTGTCCGTCGCGCAGGCGCAAAACGCGGTGCGCCATGTTTTTGATGGCATCGTTGTGCGTGACAATGACAACCGTGCAGCCATACCGCTTATTTACGCTTTCAATAAGCGCCAAGATTTCCTTTGACGTTTTGTAGTCAAGCGCTCCCGTGGGCTCATCGCACAGCAGAAGGCCAGGGTTTTTCACCAGGGCGCGTCCAATGGCGCATCGCTGCTGCTGTCCGCCCGAAATTTGAGAGGGGAATTTATTGCGGTGCTCCCACAGGCCCAGCGATTTGAGCAAATCGTTCAAATCAAGGGGATTCGACGAGATATGCTCGCAAACCTCAATATTCTCGCGCACGGTTAAATCACCCACCAGATTGTAGAATTGAAAGACAAATCCCAGCTCACGGCGGCGATATTCACCCAATTGGCGATTGTTTAAGCGGACAAGGTCGGTGCCGGCAATGTGAACCGAACCGCTATCGGCACCCTCAAGACCGCCGATGATGTTCAGGAATGTTGATTTTCCTGAGCCAGAAGGGCCTAAAAGTACGCATATCTCGCCCTTCTCGATAGAGACGTTTATACCTTTGAGGACTTCAAGGCGCGCATCGCCTTCGCCATAGTGCTTGCAAAGGCCCGTGATATGCATATAAGGGTAGTCGGTTTCCTGGGGTTTTGCCATATGCTTGCTCCAATCTTGTTCGAGCAACAAATCAATGTTTCCAATGTGAAACTTTTTATGGTGATTTGTTAACTCTGGCTATCTTTTTCTCGCATTTTAGCCATTTTTCTGTAAAATGTTAGGCGTTGTTAACAAAAGAGCAATAAAGCTCAAAAGAGAAAGGAGTCGGTTATGCATCCGGCAATTTTGGTAGGCGCAGGTTTTCTGGCGGGCACGGCAGGCGTGAAGGCGGTTACGTCCAAAACGGCGCGTAAGATTTACGTGAAGGGCCTGGTTCAGAGCCTGAAGGCAAAGGAAAACTGCGAGTCTCTGGTTGAAGAGGCCAAGGCTCAGTTCGATGACATCATGGCAGAGGCGGAGTATCAGGCAAAGGGCGCCGAAGAAGGCGCTGAAGAAGCTGCCGCTCCGTGTGAATGCGCACAGGACAAGGCGGAGTAGGCGAGTCGGATTATGCGTTATTCCGTAATAAGCAGCATACCAGGGCGTGTTCGCCTGGACCTGCACGGAAAAATACCTGAGGCACATGCTGTTGCCATTGAAGAGCTTTTGGGAAAGCAGTGCTTCGTGGCGAAATGCGTGGTGTATCCGCGCATTGGGGCAGTTGCCGTATGTTATCAGGCAACCGCTTCCTTGTCGCTTGATCAGGCGCGGCAGGCGCTTTTGCGGGAAGTAGGGCAGATGCAGCGGGCGCAAATCGAGCGGTGGAAACCGGAAGATTCGCTTGCTTTGGCGCCGCGCCCCCGGCATTTGTTCTCCGTTTTGGCGAATATGACGTTGTGGCATTTCTGTCGAAGCATGTTTTTACCCCAGCCGGTGAAAATGGTGCTGCGCGCGCTGCATGCCGTGCCGTTTTTCCGTGCGGCGTGGGCATCGCTTCGGGCGCACCGGCTTGATGTTCCCGTGCTTGATGCAGCTGCTATTGCCATGGGATTCATGCAGGGCGATGGTGCGAGCGCTGGGCGTTCAATGTATCTGCTGCACGTTTCCGATGCCCTGGAAGATTACACGCAGCGCCGTTCCGAGAGCAGCTTAGCGCAAAGCCTTATGGCTATTCCTACGGCGGCACGCAAGCTTGAGGGCGATTTGGAGATCGAAATCCCGCTTGACCAGCTCCATCAGGGCGATGTTGTGGTTGCGCGTTTGGGAGATTCCGTTCCCGTTGATGGCAAGGTCATAAGCGGGCAGGCGGCGGTGAACCAAAGTTCGCTCACGGGCGAACCGCTTGCTATCATGCGCACGCAGGGCGATACCGTGTATGCCGGCACCGTGGTTGAGGATGGCGAGATTTGCATTCTTGTCACGGGTGATCCCCAAGCAAGCAAGATTCGCTCTATCGTGGCGCTTATGGAGCAGTCGGAGGCCATGAAATCGGCAACGCAGAAGCGTATCGAGAACATGGCTGACAAGCTTGTTCCGTGGAATTTCCTGCTGGCGGGCGTGGTGGCGCTTACCACGCGCAGCCTTTCGAAAACGGCTGCAGCGCTTATGGTGGACTATTCTTGCGCGTTGAAGCTTTCGGGTTCTATTGCGGTCATGGCGGCGCAGCGCGAAAGCGCGAAGCACGGCTTTATCGTCAAGGGGTCGCGGTACTTCGAGGCAATGGCCGAAGCCGACGTCATCGTGTTCGACAAAACGGGCACGCTTACGGCGGCAGAGCCAAGCGTGTGTCGCGTTGAATCGTATTGCGAAGCTACTCCCGATGAGATTCTTCGTATGGCGGCCTGCTTTGAGGAGCATTTCCCGCATCCTGTGGCGCGCGCAGTGGTCAATGCGGCGCTGGAGAAGGGTTTGGAGCATCGCGAGCGCCATGCGGAAGTGGAGTACATCATTGCGCACGGTATTGCGTCCAGCATCGACGGAAAACGCGCCGTTATTGGCAGCGAGCATTTCGTTTTGGAAGACGAGCACATTGCTGTTTCCGACGAGGTTCTTGAAAAGATTCATGCCACAGCAAATGGTGCCTCCCCCTTGCTGATGGCGGTCGATGGCGTTTTAGCTGGTGTTATCTACATCGAGGATCCGCTGAAGCCGGGTACGAAAGAAGTGGTGAATCAGCTGCGTGCTGAAGGTTTCAAGCGCATTATCATGCTTACCGGTGACAATGCCGGTGCTGCTCAGAAGGCTGCAGAAGCAGCAGGTGTGGATGAATTCCGGGCGAATCTTCTTCCCGAGGACAAGCATGCCCTGGTAAGCAAGCTGCAAGAAGAAGGCTGCAAAGTTGCCATGATCGGCGATGGCGTGAACGATGCACCTGCTTTGGCGGCGGCGCATGTGAGCATTGCGATGAGCGGCGGCAGCGCTGTTGCGCGCGAAGCAGCCGATATTTCGCTTGTTTCCGACAACTTAGGCGCGCTCGTAGAGCTGCGCAAGCTGTGTCGCGCCTTGCAAGCGCGCATGGCAGCAGGGTATCGCTTCACCATCGGCTTTAACTCGCTGCTTTTGGCTTTGGGTATTGGCGGTGTGATTTCGCCGCAGGCATCGTCGGCTGCCCATAATGGCTCGACGATTGCGCTTTCTGCGCTGAACGCGCGACCTTACTTGCCGGCGGAAACGGCGAAGGGTGATGAGTAAGGGCGTATAGTGCGGTTTTATTGAAAGGCAGCCTGGGGAAGGTTGAACCGAACTGCGACGCCTGGATAAGTTGAGCGATTCACAAGCTCGATGAAGCATTATCCAGGCGGAGTCGTGAGGTGAACGCCCTCCTTAGGCTGCCTTCTTATCGCTGGTACGGCAACGCGCAAAAAAGACGAATGTTGTTAGCGCTTGAGACACCGAAAAGCCCCCCTCAGGCGAGCGGTTGTTGGAAAAGCGAGGGCAAATTCAGGCAAATCGACGTTATTCGGTGGTTCGCTCGCCTTACAAGCTGCAAATTTAGCACTTAAAGCGGCTGACAGCATCGATTCGATTTTTCACAGCAATATAATCCCAGGTCAAATGGCTGCATGAAAATCGATAGGCTGACCGCCAAATCACCGACCACCGATTATCGTCGATTTGCCCGAAATGAAGGGCCTTTTGGCAACAAGCACTGCGCGATTATGGTCAATCGTGCAGTGCGCACGCTACCGGATAGCCCTTCACCGCATTCTCTTAAATCACATACCCAATCGACAGGGCGCGGATGATGATTTCGCTGATGACCACCATGTCCTCTGAGCTGAAAAACGCCGTAACGTTGTTCGAGAACAGGATTTGCGACTGTGCAGGGAATTCGTCGTCGCCTTCCCAGAAAAGGAACTGGATGAAAACGTTGGGCAGGAATTCGAATTGGCAGGCAGCGTCGGCCTTGCTGTCGATTTCCTGCGCACCCAAGGCCGTGCAGGCTTCGGCAAGCTGATCGGCTTCATCAAACTGCTTTGCCAAGCGCAGCGTGCAGCGTCGGTTGAAGGCGGGCAAGTAAGCGGCGCCTTTGGGAAGCTCCTGGTAAGCCAAAAAGCGCGTTGGTTCGGGCAGGGGAGTACCCTCCAAAACGATTCTCAAGAGCAGTATTTCCAGCTCGGGGGAGATGTCGGGCACTTCAAGCGTAGCATGGCTTAACGCGGTGTTTGCGGCCTGTGCGCGACGCGCAATAACACTGGGGGTCGCTTTCGCATCGCAGATGGTGTCGGGTGCGTCCCCTTCGCTGCTTGCCGGCGCCATGAAGATGGGGGTGGTCAAAAACTCCCCTTCGGGCCAACGAATGAAAAAGGGGCGTCCCATGACCATGATCGTGAACTTTTTAGCGTTGCTGTTGTAGCTGGCAATTCCTTTCGCGCCAAGTGCTTCGGGGTCTGCCTGGGCAAAAAGCTCACGATAATGGGCAAGGGGACGTTCGGTTTTGTTGTTGACGACTTCCATGGGGTACCTTATTTCTTTGGGGATGTTGCGGAGCGTTGCGGCTTGTTTTGCAGCGGCTGTAAAGCGATCTCGCCGCCTTTAGTGCTGCGAGCGCAGGTGCTTGCGGGGTTTCGACGTGCTGCAATGCGAGACAGCTGTCAGAAAAAAGCAAGGGACAACGATGATTCATTGTCCCTTGCTCGCATACGTGACGTTACGCGAAAAGCGAGGCGTCGGTGTGGGGGATGAAGCACGCGGCTACAAATTCATCCATGTAGCCCGGTTCAACGGAAAGTTCCAGGTAGGTCATGCACTGACTTAGTTCGAATACTTTCTCTGTTGCTTCATCGGATACCAGCATGGCGCAAGCGCCGGTAAGGGAGCTGTTGCCAATGTAGTGATATTTCTCCAGGGGCATCTTCGGCAGCATACCAATCTCCATAGCGTTTGCCATGTTGATGCCGCTACCAATACCACCTGCGATAATGACCTGGCTCAAATCATCGGGCGTAGCACCAACCGAGTTTAGCATGGTGCGGAACGCGCTGAAAATGGCACCTTTTGCGCGGATGAAGTTGTCAAGGTCGGTCTCGTTGATGGTCACATCGTGCTTTGCGCCGTTTTCGCCTTCGAAGGCCAAAACATACTCGCAGCCGCCGCCATCAAGCGGACGGATGCGTTTGCCTTCGCGGGAGAACTTGCCGCGCGCGCTGATGATGCCCGTGCGGAACAGCTCGGCCACGGTATCGATGATGCCCGAACCGCACAGGCCAACAGGTGCAACATCGCCTACTACGTCGTAAGTGGGATCCATGGTCTCATCATCAATGGTGAGCTTTTGGATGGCGCCCTTTGTGGCGCGCATGCCGCACGAAATGTCTCCGCCTTCGAATGCAGGACCGGCAGAGCATGCGCACGTCAACATAAAGTCGCCGTTGCCGTAAACCATTTCGCCGTTCGTGCCCAGGTCAATGAAGAACGACATTTCTTCGCTGTTCCACAGAAGCGTGGCAAGCGTACCGGCGGTAATGTCGCCGCCTACGTAGCTGCCCACGTTGGGAGCGAAGATTACCGGTGCATCAGGTGCAATGGGAAGCCCCGTGCTTGCGCCGGTATCGCCGTGGCGCTCCAGGAATTCGGGCTCATAGGGCTCCAGGCGAATGCTGTCGCCGTTCGCGCCCAAGAACAAGTGCTCCATGGTGGTATTGCCGGCAATAACGCAGCGGTTGATTTGCGTGCCTTCGATGCCCGCCTGAGAGCACAAATCGCCCAACAGGGGAACAATCGTGTTCTCGCGAATTGCTTCACGCAGCGCTTCCACACCGCCTGGCTTCGATTGGCTGATAATGCGGTTGATAACATCGGCGCCGTAGCGAATCTGATCGTTGCCAGCGCTTGCTTTGCCGTGGATTTCGCCCGTTGCCAGGTCAAGCAGGGCGGCGGTTACCGTGGTGGTGCCAATGTCAATGGCAACGCCGTAGCCAGCTTCCTGCACGCCGCGCGCAATCCCGGTGGCAAAGATGTTGCTTACTTCGTGATTGTAGCGGTCAAGTTCCACCTGTGTAGAAAGGTCGGCCGTTTGAATATCGTGCGCAAAGCTTGCGGCTTCTGCAGGCACCATAAAGTGCGCATCGGCGCAAACCGTGCTTTGGCAGGCCAGACGCCAGCCTTCTTCGTATTCTTGCGGCTTGCGATGGTTTCTGCCGCCCTCGACTTCGCCCTCCAGCAGCTTTACGCGGCATTTGCCGCAGGTGCCAGCACCGCCGCAGGGAGCGTCAATGGATATACCCGCCTCGCGGGCTACTTCAAGGATATTAGCGCCGAAGGCGGCAGCGACCTTGTGGTCGTCGCCGCCTTCGATCGAAAACGTGATGGTATACATCAGGCGTTTTGTCCTTTCCGGGAAAGGGTCTTACATGATGGGATCCATGCTCAGTGCCGGATGTCCCTTCTCGGTCAAGAAGGCCAGGAGCTCTTCGGGATCGGTAGCGATGGTCTCGTCGCCAACCATGTCGGTGAAGTTCTCGATGCCCGTCATTTCGAACACGGTCTTGTTCAGGCGATCAGCAACGTCGTCCTTGAGTTCCTTCGGCATCCAAACAATGCGCTCGGGGCCGCCTTCAGCGGCGATGAACTTCTTGGAAGAAATGAAGGAACGGCCGTGGCCCATGAAGCCCGGGGTCTGAACGCCGCCGCCGGTCATGGACGCCAGTTCGCCGAACGTCATGCCGGTGGGGGTCATGCCCACGTATTCACGGTTGCAGATAACAACGCCGTTGGACAAAGGCTCAATGCCGCAGATGCATTCGAAGCAACCGCAGGAAGTCATGGGGTCTTCAATCAGCGAGTACAGCGTAACGTTCTCAACGGCGCCGTGCGTTGCTTCCTTGATGACTTCGTTGACCGTGGTGTAGCGGCCGGTGCGTTCGTCAATGCAGCCTTCCTTGGGGATAGGCTGAGAAGGACCAGCGTCGTTCAGCTGCTTTGCAGCCTTAGCGTCAAGCCAGGAAACAGCACCGCACAGACCCAAGCGCTCGGGGGTAACCACGCAGCAGTGAGCAGGTGCGAAGCTCTGGCATAGCGTGCAGGTGTAGAACGTGTCAACGGCTTCATCGGTAAGAGAAGCAATGCGGTTGTCGCGCTCCTGATAGGTGGGCATAGCCCTCTCAGCGATGAATGCCTCGGCCTTGGCCTTGTCGGTGATGAACGTGACTTCAACCTTGTCAACAACCTCGCCGAAGTCCTGCTTGATCATGCTTACCAAAACGTCGCCGAAGTGCTTCAGGCGCAGGCCGCGCTCAAACGCATCCTTGCTAATGCGAATGCGGAACAGGTTGCGCTGACCGGTGTGCATAACGCCTTCAATGTAGTTGAACCAGGTGTGGATGTTACGCTCGATAACAGACTCGAAGTCAGGCTGCATCTTTTCGCCGTACACCTTGATGTTCGTGATCAAAGGAAGGCGGATAAGCTCGGTGGCGTTCTCGTCTACATCGGGACCGTCGATGGTAACCTTGCCGTCTTCAACAGCATCGGCATCGGCCATTTCCAGCAACTCAGCGGTGGGGTTGTGGTCGGAGTCGAATTCAACGTAGCAGTCCTTCTTGCGCACGATTTCGCCTTCGAAAGCAGCTGCGAAGGAAACCGGCAGTTCAACGGCCTTAGCCTTAACCTTGATGTTGCGCATCTGCAGGGACTTCGCAACGGTGTTGCCATGATTCTCTTCGGATTCAAGCGCACCGGGAACCTGCAGGTCGCCCAAGGGGATGTCCACAATAACGGGGAAGCCCAAAGCAATAGCGCCTGCACCAGCGGAAACAACAACGTTGTCGATAGCGCCGAACGTGTTGACAAAGGCAGGAACGCGTTCTTTAGTGTATTCAAGCAATGCAGCCAGGTTGCCCGGCTCAACAGCGCCGAAGATCAAGGCAGCACGAATGGCAACGGTTACAACATGGGTAACAGCCGTTACGTCGTGGCCCAAAGGCACAATGCGGTACTCAACGCCCATCTTCACGCCTTCAGCGATAGCCTGGTCAATGACTTCGCCGACCAAGAAGGTCATCAGGCCCTTGTCCTGGTAATCGCGGATGATGGAGGCAACGCTTGCAGCGTCATCGGCCTTGCCCAAAACAACGGCAACGCCCGGAATGTCGCCGGTAACCAGCGGCACGCCCAAAGAACGAATGACCGGGTCGGGAACAAAGCCAATGCCAGCTTCGTTTTCGTACGGAGTAGGATTGTTGACCCACTTCAAAGCCTCAATGATTTCAGCGCCAACAGCAGTTGCCAGGCCGGCGTTCAAAGCTGCGCCCAGGTCGGCTGCGTGCGTGTCCAGGCTCTTCATAACGTCAATGCAAGCACCCAGATCGCTCAGCTTCTGTACCTTTACGCCGGTAGCGGCATAGATGGTGGGCAGGAAGTATGCGGTGTCAGGGAAGGCGATGGCGGCATCTTCGCCATGTGCTTCGATTGCTGCGGCAACAGCGCCTTCGGTCAGATCGATTACGGCATCGGAACCGCCGTAAATCATGTCCATCAGCGCATTGCCGGTGCCCTCTGCAGCTGCTTCTTCGGCTGCGGGCTCTGCTTCCACGGCCGCCTCTTCGGCGGCGGGAGCAACCTCTTGCTTTGCTTCGTCCTTGTCTTTCTTCAAGAAGTCAAAAAGTCCCATTTTTAATCCCCTTTGGTCTATTTTTTTGACATTTCCTATACACTCCAATGCGCCTGCCGCCGAAAACTGCGTTGAAACGTGCGTTTTCGGCGCGCGCGGCGCATCGTGAAGCTTATGTTGTTTGGCGAATAACGCCTGTACCGAGATTAAATCTCCAGGTAGGAGTCAGCGTACAGAGTGTTGTTCTTGATGATGTCGGCAGACTTGATGGTCTCCATCAAGCGCAGGTCGTTCGGGTTGACGATAGCGGAGGTCAGACCCTGCATCATAGCCATTGCAACCATAACGGAGTCCATGATTGGGCGGATGTGCTTCGGCATACCGTTGGAGTTGTTGGACAGACCACCAGTAGACTTCATACCCATGTCAGAAATCATCTTGATGAATTCCAGAATGTCCATCTGCTTGTCCTGCATGCCCTTGGTAACCAGGAACAGCGGGTCGAACCACATGTCTTCGGCAACGTCCATGCCAGCTTCCATGCCGCGCTCCATCAGCGTTTGCATGTAGCCCATGCGCTCGTCGTTGTCGGAAGCAATGCCGTTGCCATTGCACAGTGCGATAACGATAGCATCGTTTGCGGCAGCCAGGTCAACGTACTCAAGGCGGCCAGCAGCGTCGGCGGAGTTGACGATCGGCTTACCCTTAGCGCGGTTGTAAACAGAGATACCAGCTTCGATAGCGGCCTTGTTGGCGGTGTCCAGAGCCAGAGGAACGTTGTCGAACTCGCCCTGAAGCAGCTGAACAGCCCATTTCATCAGATCTTCGCCGTCTTTTTCGGCAGGGCCGATGTTAACGTCGATGTAGGTTGCGCCAGCTTCCAGCTGCTGACGGCAGCGAGAAACAACCGGCTCGGGATCGCGTGCTTCGAAGGCGGCGCGAATGGAGGGCGCGGTTACGGAAATGCGCTCACCAATAACTACGAACTTACCCATGGATTTAGTCCCCTTTCTATAAAGATGGGCGGCGGGCATCTTACCCGTCGCCCATGGTTACCGTGTATAGTCTATCACTTACTGAGCGAACAATCGTGATTGCTATAAGTTCTTTACGGTTTTGAAAGACTTGTAAATACTACTGAAGTTCCTTCATGAACTTAACCAGTTCAACAGCCTCGTTCGGAGCGGTGATGATTTCCCACTCAGGCAGACGCTCTTCCAGTTCGCCCTTCAAAACGGCAACCTTGCCCGGGATGATGAGCTTGCGGCAAGAGATTGCATCTTCAATGCCGTTTTCCTGGATGAACTTTGTGATGGAGCCAGCAGAGAACTTACCAGCAGCCCAAGAGGTCAGAACGGAGTAGCCACCAGCGTCGGTGATCATCAGGTTAACCGGTACACCGGAGCGCTCGAGTTCGGCGGAAACCAGGAAGTAGGTCAGCGCGAAGTCTACGGTTGCAACAACAGGAGAAGTTGCATCGGCGCCGTTCAGCGGGTAAACCTTAGGCTCAACGGTCATCGGCTTCTGCGGGTCGGTGTACACGTTCTGGCGCATGCCATACAGCGGCAGAGCCTCAGCGTAGCTCATGCCATCCATAACGATGATGGAGCCGTACTTGATGGTGAACAGAGAAGCCAGAGCCTCCTGCATGTGCATGTCGCCCGGGGCGATAGCAGCAACGTTCACAATGGAAGGATAACCGAAGGTGCGGTCGTTGCCCTTGATGGCAGCGCGGCGAATCAGAACAGCTTCCATGTAAGCTTCCTTGGCAGAAGCGGTGGAAACGTTGAGCACCAGGTTCTTGTTGCCCTTGCCTTCAAGCGCAGCAACGGTGTCGTACAGGCTGTCCAGGTCGTCGCCGAATACACCCAGAACCACGCCGAACTCGGTGGCCAGAGCGTTCATGTCGTCCAGGTTGTCAGCCTTAGCGCCATTCAGGATGGGCTTGCCAGCTGCGCAAACTTCCAAAGCAGCGCGAGCAGCATCGGGGCAGCAGCAGTTCAGGATCAGAGTGCGGCCAGTCTCGGCAGCCTTCTTCACCAGTTCTACGTAAGCATCCTTGTCGCCTTCGAACTGAAGGGTCAGGGTCTCAACGTACATACGCTCGGAAATACGATCGTAATCAACGTCTTTGATAGCAGCCCACTTCTCGTCGAAGTTAGCAGCAGTCATAGCAACAGAGAACAGGTTGCGAGAAACGAACGTCTTCTCGTGACGATACAGAACGGTTTCGCCGCCCATGCTGTGCTCTTCGGCACCAGTACCAATTTTGATGGTCTTCATGGGAGGAGCAGTTGCCTCGGAGAGCTGAGCCAGAGCTTCAGCAGACATATGGGGGCATTTGTCCAGGCTAACAGCACCCTGGGCAACCTTCATAGCGAACGCCATGCAAGTGGGGTTGCCGCATTCCTTGCAGTTAGTCTTAGGAGTCAATTTGAAGATATCAAGACCTTTGAGAGCCATGGTATACCTCCTACATCATAGCTGCAACGAAGCTGGAGATCGTTGCAACGGAATCGGGATGGCCAAGGATAACGGCATCGGAGCCTGCGCCCAAAACAGCAGCCGCAGTGCAGATTTCCATCTGGATGCCACGCTCTTCGCGAGCGCCCCACTCGGGAGCTTCAGACTCTTCGGTCAGAGCCTCTTTAACGCCCCAGCAGTCAGCAGCGCAAGGAGTGATGATAGGCACCTGCAGCTGAGCGTCGCTCTGGCCCAAAGCAGCAGCGCGAACGCGGTCGATGGTGGACAGCAGGTACTCAAAGCCGTAACCTACAGCAGCGGTACCCAGGTTCATCATGTAGCCGTTGGACTGGATGCCCATCTGGCCGATCAAAACGTTGAGCTGCTTAGCCAGGTTGATGTCAACGGCAGATTCGGCGCCGAACTTCTGGTTGTAAGCCATGCCAGCGGAAGCGGCAACGGTCTTGTAGTTTTCCTCACGAGCGGAAAGCAGTAAGATGTTGCGACCTTCCAGGGCTGCGGAAACAGCCTCGAAAATCTTAGCGTCCTTGTCGAAGTTCTTGCAGCCCTCAAAGCACAGGGGAGCGTCGGTTGCTGCAGCAACTTCCTTAGCCATGGCAACGCAGTCCTCAACAGACATGTCTTCACCGTTGGGGTCGGCGCTTTCGAAATGGATTGCTACGAAGCCAACGCCAGGGATCTGTGCTGCGTGAGCAGCCTGAGCGGCAACCGTGTCGCAGCCAGCAAATTCTGCTGCCAGCTTCGGCAGGGTGGTGTCGATTCCCTTATCAGTGATTTCGAAGCCGATAAGGGGCTTGTGCTCGATAGGAGCATCAAAGCTGCACAGTGCATCAACGTTGTTACCGCCGACGGTGACTGCCTTGTCGCCGGTGCCAAGCGTAACCGTGTTGATAGACGCGGAATACGTTTGAGCCGTCTTCTTGAATGGCATAGCCATTACCTCCTTTTACAGTTCTCTTCCTAGAATTGTTACTGCCTATTACATAAAAAGCAAAGGCTTATTTCGCCTGAGCTTCTTTTGCCTCTTTGAACAGCTCGTCCAACAGGGGGTACAGAGCTGATTTCGCCGCTGCCGTATCGGGAAGCGTTGCGGTGGGCTGGCCCGCGCAATCTGCTTCGTAAATGGCAGCGTCGTGGGGAAGGACGCCTAAAAGATCCAACCCCTGTTTTTTAATCTCTTCTTCAATGCCGGGATCCAGCTTGCCTTCAGGCGCGCGGTTGACGATGAGCTTCATGATGCTCGGGTTCAAGTTCAGCGTGCGTACCATTTCGGCAATGCGGCCAACCGCTTGAATGCCGCGGCGGCTGCAGTCAGAAACCAGAATGACCATGTCAACAGCGGGCAGAATGCCGCGGCTGATGTGCTCCATGCCGGCTTCGTTGTCAACCACGATGTAATCGTAGTTGCTGGAGATCTTGCGCAGCTGGGCGGTAAGCAGGTCGTTTACAAAGCAGTAGCAGCCTTTGCCCTGCGTGCGGCCCATAACCAGAAGATCGTAGTTGTCCTCTTCGGTCAAAGCATTGGATAGCTTGTACTGCAGGAATTCCTGCTTGGTCATGCTGCTGGGAATGGGGTTTTCGAGTTGGTCTTCGGCGCGTGCAACCACTTCGCGAATGTCGCCGAGCGTGGCTTCAATGTCAACGCCCAACACTTCGTTGAGGTTTTCGTTGGCATCGGCGTCAACGGCCAAAATGGGACCTTTGCTCTTTTCCGCCAAGTACTCAATGAGCATGCCAGTGATGGTGGTTTTTCCCGTACCACCTTTTCCGGCCATAGCAATGGTATACGTCATAGTTTTCGCAATCCTTCTTTGTCGCTTCGTTGTGTTTGCTTGTTCGCGTTGCCTGATGCGGTTTACATGGGCTGGAAGCTAATGCGTTGGCGAAGTCCATCGGTGTTCAGGTCGAAGATGATGGTGCCGTCGGGTTTCTCATAGCGCTCTTCAGTGATGTGCTTGCCCACGCGATACGTATTCATGAAGACGTTGATATCATCGATGTCCACTTCTTCAACGTAGATGTCGCGCATTTGGTTTCCGCTGCACTGATTGAAGATTTCGCGAAGCACTTCGTATTTCGCCATGATTCAACCTCGCTTCCGCAACTGCTTTTACACCGCTACGTAAATGCGGCTTTTCACGAAGTCAACTTTGTTCACCGCGCCTTTTACGGTGTAGTTTTCGCCCAAAAGGTCGGTGAAGGTAATGGTGTCGCCGTCAACTTGGAAATTGCTTACGTTTGCGCACATTTCCTGGGCGTCTTCGGGATTATCCTGATAGGTGAAAACGGTTGAAAGGCACATGCTTATTCGCCCGCCTTCAGAATCTTCAAAGCGGCTTCGAGTTTTGCGTTGGACTGCTCGAAGAGCGTAACCGCCTCGTGGATAAGATCCGACGCTTCGCCTTCGGTCTGATGACCCAACTCGTGCAACTCCTCAGCGTGATGCTGGTTGTGCTCGAGCATGTACGTCAGAATCGCATTGCGCTGCTCGGGCGTGTTCGAACCCGTGCCATGCTGATGTTCGTGAGCATGTTGATGCATAGTTATCCCCTAACTCTGATTCTTGCTTCGTGAGCATCGTACTAGCATATTTTGTGCAATTCAAGGCAAATCTGTACTATTGCGGGTGTTTTTCACCTAATAATTACGCATCGAATCAAGAAGTAACGATTGTTTTGTTTGCAATGAGCGTATGATGTCGATTTGATTACGCCCTGGCTTTTGAAAACCGGGGGAACGCCTGCTTCTGACATGTGTTTACTGGTTGTATTTTGTTGCGTTGCGGATGCGATGATGCCGGCGTGGCTCGGTGGTTACGAGTAAAGGGCGCTTTGAACGCCGGTGAAGGCGCAGGGTTCATCGGCTGCGATGACAAGGTAGTTGTCGGCTCCTGAAAATTCCAGGTCAATGCAAGGTATTTCGTACACGAAGGCGAACTGTTCCGAGAGCGCGCGCATGGCGGCATCCACGATGTTGGTGTTTGCGCGTCGGCTTTCTTCGTGTTCCAGCGTGCTTTCGGTGCCGGCTCTGTCGGCTTTTTCGCACTCCTCGAGCTCCTCGTACCCTTCGTGCTCGTCATCGACCACGGCGTTGAGCAGATAGAGACCGCCCGGTGTCAGGCAGCGCTTTGCTTGGCGGATGCTTTCAGGCGTGAGAAGCAGCCCCGTGGGATTGGTGCCGTCAAATGAGTCGTTGATAATGGCATCGTAGGCGGTGGATTGCGCGTGTGCAAGGAACGTAACACCATCTTCAACGATGGTGCGCAGGCGCCCTGCTTGCTCGGTGCCGTTTTCGCCGAATCGTTGTTCCAGCTCATCGACGTAAAAATGCTTGTGGGCAATTTCGACGATGGCGGGATCGATCTCAACAACGTCAATGGTGGTGTCGTTGCGGCTGGTAAGCAAGTGCTTTGGGTAGGAGTATGCTCCCGCGCCGATCATGAGCACGTGATTGATGGGCCGCGCCGACTCGAACATGTGGTCGAAAGCGCGGTAGTATTCGAATACCGGCTCGAAGCGTGTATCACCCAGGTAGCTGGCGCTTTGGAAGCCGCCGCCCACGTAGAGCACGCGGATGGGCTTGCCGTGTTGCTCGGTATCTGCGGATTCGTGTCGTTCGCTGGTGTCGTTTTCGGTTCCCGCGTCGTCAGCGCCGCCGCTTTCGCCGTGGCGCTTTGCACCGGCGTTTGCGCCTTCGCGTTCGTCCTCGTCGTCGGTTTCAAGGGTGAACACCTGGGCCTCGCCGAACATGGTGGGGTAGCTAAGCTCTTCAAGCAGTTCGTCGTCCATGATGGTCCTTTCTTTGCAACGAGGGCGGTAGTGGGCGGCATAGCTGGGCACTCCAGTGCTTCCTGCTCTTATGCCATCAGCGTTTCTATGGGTGCGAATTGAAATAGTAGCAAAAAACCGCTACTTATATGCTGGTCAGCAGCATAAAGGTTGTTGTTTGTATGTCTCTCAGATGCAATTCAAGCGCGGTTGAGCTTAGATTTTCGCTTGCCCGTTAGGTGTTCCTACGCTAAATAGCTTGAAATAGGAGGAAATAGAATTTTTTATCATTTTCTCCTATTTTTTCAGAGTCCAACTAAGGCAAAATAGGAGAAATCAAAAATAATTCGATTTTTCTCCTATCTTTTTATTACGATTTTATGCTTCATAGGAGTTTGACGGCTTGTTTCGATGGAAAGCGGAGCGGTTTTCCCATAAAAAATAGGAGAATTTAAAAATAATTTGAAATTTCTCCTATTTTGCAATGTGGTCACCCAACGAAAATAGGAGAAAAAAACAATTTAATGCCGTTTTCTCCTATTATGCAATTAAGAGCATGTTTTCGGTCTGTGTACGGCAGCGTAGGTTGACTAGCGACACGGAGCGAGAGCTGGTTGTTGTTTTTCAGTCCGCGCACGGTGGCATGTTTTGCGCGAAATTGGCAGTTACACGGCCCGTGGCGATGCCGCGAGCCGTGCAACAGTGCTAGAAAACAACATTCTATTTCAGCAGGTCGCAGATGCGGCCGAGAAGCGTTTCGAAGCTTACGCCGCGCTCTTGGAAATCGGGCTGCTGTGAAGAGACAAGCATGGCGTCGTGCGTGAGCGACCCTGCAAAATCGGCAGCTTCGGCCATGGAACGACCAGCCATAATGGCAGCAAGCAGGGCAGACGCGTACAGATCGCCCGTGCCATGCAGCATGAAGGGCACGTAGGGGTTCTCTACGCAGAACGGTTCGAAATCCTGGCCTGCCACAAAATTGCGGATGATACCATCGTTGCGCGTGATGCCTTTGAGTACGACGGTCTTAGCACCTTTTTCCAACAGCCCCGCAGTAAGCTCAACCGCACGCGCATCGGAGATATCGGAGCCTTCCCAGGCGTCGCCAATAGGCTGGTCAAGGATGATTGCGGCTTCGGTAAGGTTGGGCGTAAGGATGTCGGCCTCGGACGCAAGTTGAACCATTGCATCGCACAGCTCGGGAGTGTACGTGGGGTAAATCTTGCCGTGATCAGCCATAACGGGATCAACGAGTTTCAGGGCTTTCGGATAACGCTCGTATAGGCTCTTGATGATGTCCACCTGAACGGGGTCGCCCAGAAAACCGGAATAGATGGCGTCGATTTCAACGCCAATGCCATTCCAGGCGTTCAGATAATCGGTCAGGATGGGGGTAGTGTCGTGCATGTACCAGCCGGGGAATGCGGTATGGCTGCTGAACAGGCCGGTGGGAACAGGGCAAACATCGCATCCGGCGGCGGAAAGCGCGGGGATTGCCACGCCCAAGGAGCATTTGCCGTAGCCGCACAGGTCGTGCACAGCGGCAATGCGTGGAATGTAGGCGCCTTCGCGCTGGTAAAGCGTCACATCGTTTGCGGTTGTCATAGCTAGTCCTTTCGTAGGAATTATTGTTCGTAAGGAAGGCTAGTTCTTGCGCTCTTGTTGGTTCAAGTGCCAAAATATCGATAATTGACATATCCAGATTACTATCAGATAAGGACCAGATGTGCTCACTTACGATATGAGCTTGCGCGGCGACGAACCGCTTTATGAGTTTCTGTACGAATCTATAGCGGCCGACATCCGCGCGGGTAGTTTGCCTGCCTCGAAAAAACTTCCTTCAAAGCGCGCGCTTGCGAAACATTTGGGCGTGAGTTTGATAACGGTAGAATCGGCGTTTTCCCAGCTTATTGCTGAGGGTTATATTCGCTCGGTGGAACGCAAGGGGTATTACGTTTGCGATTTGCCCCAAATAGATGGTGGCGTGCATGCGGGGGCTTGTATGCACGCAGGTCGGAGTGCGCGTTCGGATGCCAGTGCTGGCATGGGTGCGTTTTTGGTTGATGCCGCAAGGACCGGTGCGGGTGCGGGCGCAGGTGCGGCGCTTCCAGCTACCCGTGTGGACATGATGTCACCTGCGTTTGCGGGCGCGAGCGAGGCTGCAGTCGTGAGTGCGTCTGACGCGCTTGGCACGTCCGGGGTTGTCAGCGCGTTCGTTGCGCCCGGAGCGCTGAACGACGCCGTCCGCGCCTGCAGCGCTGCAACGCGCAAGTCGATGCAGGAAATTTTCTTCGATACCCCTTCGCAAAACATTGAATTCGACTTACATGGTGGCTCGCTCTCGAGCGCTTTTCCGTTTGACGCTTGGGCGCGCTGCCTGCGCGAGGCGCTTTCACGCGAGTCCGAAAGTGATTTATCCGATACAAAAAGCCCGCTGGGCACGCTGCGTCTTCGCCAAGTTCTTGCCGATTACCTGCGAGAATATCGTGGTATGGATGTTTTGCCGCAACAGATTGTGGTTGGCGCGGGCGCGCAATACCTGTACGGCATGATTATTCAGCTTCTCAATGAGGTGCGCGGGTCGTGCCACGTGGCTATCGAAAACCCCGGATATCCGCGCTTGGAGAAAATATATCGCGTCAACCGCGTTCCTGTTTCCTATATTCCCATGGATGAGCAGGGGATTCGTATGGACTTGCTTGCCACAAGCGGAGCGAACGTGGTGCATATCACGCCGTCGCATCAGTTTCCCACGGGGCTGGTGACATCGGTGCCGCGCCGCTATGAAATCTTAAGCTGGGCGGCGCAAGATCCCAACCGTTTCATTGTTGAGGATGACTACGACTGCGAGTTTCGGCTGGCAGGCAAGCCGATCTCTCCTCTGCAGCGTCTTGATGCGCAGGGCCAGGTCATTTACACGAACACGTTTACGAAAAGCCTGGGTGGCGCGTTTCGCATTGGATATATGGTTCTTCCATTACGTCTTGCGCAGCGCTTTGAGCGCGATTTGGGATTCTATTCGTGTTCGGTGAGTGCGGTTGACCAGCTTGCTTTGGCGCGTTTCATTGAGTCGGGTGCATACGAGCGCCATGTGAACCGTTTACGCACGCAGTATCGTGCGCTTCGGGATGCATTAGTTGATGAGTTGAACGCTTCGGCGTTGGCACCGCGCACGCGCATTGCATCGCAGGATTCGGGCATTCATTTCCTGCTGGGCGTTGCAAGCGATTGCTCGGGTGAAGAGTTGGCGGCTCGTGCCGCATGTGAAGGGGTGGCAATACAAGCGCTGCAAAGTTTTTATCAGGGGAATGCGCCCGAAGAGCAAGAAGTGCGTTGGCTGGTTGCGGGTTATTCGAGCCTGGATGCAAGTCAGGTTGCACCTTGCGTTCGGGCGCTTGAGCGCGCTTGGGCATAAATCGCCGGCGAGCACCCCATTTGTTGTCAAATTACCCCACCTTTTGTCAACAAATGGGGTCTGTTGTTGTCAAAACGACCTTAAACTCGGGCAAATCGACGATAATCGGTGGTCAGTTCTCGCCTCTATGCTTTACTAATTTTTAATATCGCCTGCGACCTGGGGAAACATTAAGACTCATTTCGTCACGCTCCTTGCAGCACCTCGAAACAGAGCTATTTGCCCACGCGAACCACCGATTATCGTCGATTTGCCCGAGTTTGCCCCCTGATTTCCAACAAGAGGGGTGCGTAGACGGCATTCAGCAGGGTGAAACGATGGGCATCTTGTTCGGCCCTGCGCGCCCACCGCCCCGAAGCCGCGCGCTACGGACGGGCCTTTTGCGCTTCGGCTTCTAGTACCCCATAAGGCAGTTGAAGTTAACTTCGCCTTCTGCATTGACGCCTTTGACATGCGTTCCCAGTTCATCTTCCAGCGTGAAGATATTCACAGGATGACCAGGCAGAATCTCCTTGCGGTAATCGATTTGCAGCGTACGTACCGGCCTGTCCTGCGTGGGTGAGGCAACATTTTGCGCATAATCGATGTAGCGTGCGTTGTTCACGTGCAGGTTGAAATCGATGTCAGAGAATTGCGGCATAATAACAGCAGTGGGCTGCTCGGCTGCTTCGAAATCTTTGATCTTTCGCAGCTTGCCCGAAAACATGCGGTCGGGAAGAAAATCAGTCGGGCCGTCGTAGTTTGCCAGCACCGATGCAATGCCCCTGGTCTCAATGTCAAGCAGCAGCCACTCCGATGTTCCTTTTGCCAGCATGTTGCCATCCAGGTCGCTTAAAGAGTAGTCGCGCTGAATGTTCAGGCGCGATGCGCTATGCGGCCATGTGCGTACGCAAACTTCCTGATGAGGCTTATATACGGCATCGTGGAAGAACTCGAGCTTCTGGCGCACGACCACCCAAAATACGCCCTTTTTCTGCAAATCTTCAAAGCCGATGCCCATTTCAACGCTGTGCTCAGTGGCAAGATCCTGAAAAAGATCCAACACGGCACTCGCGCGCAGCTGCTTGTAGCAGTTGAAATCGCTCAGGCGCAGTTTGCAAACTTGCTCTTTGTACAGTTCCATGGGTGTTCCTTTGAAGTGTGCGTTTGGGTTCTTGCTTATGGTTGTTCGGACGCGCTCGCGCGCTGCCGCGAATGCTTGCTCGCTCCATAAATTCGAAGAGCAAGTTTACTCGTTTTTCGTGTAGTTGTGCATTTAGAAGAAAAAGAACAGGGAAGAAAAAGCGGAAAACGGGAAGGGATGGGTCGAAAGAGGCGAAGGGCGCGTCAGGAAAGCCGGTGGTAGCGAAGGGCACCGGAGACAGCATACGATGCCGATGGCAGCGGGAAACTGCTGCGGCGGCGGTTCAGTGGGACGGTGCGTCGGGGGCAGCTGCTCGTGACACGGGCGGCGGAGCCGTGGCGGAGGCGCGCCTTCTATCGCGCGGCGTTCTTGATGGCGGTGTCGTACACTAGGTGTCCCAGCTCATAGGCGGAAAGCCCCCGCGGATCCTGCAGCCATTGGCTGATCATGGCAAGGCTCCCTGCAAGGGTGAACTCCAAAATTAAATCGATTTCTTGATCGCTACGCTGCGATTCCCCCTGGTTGATAACGTAGCGCTTCCAAAGAGGCTTCAACGCTTCCTTTAGGCGCAAGGCAAAAGACGGATCGCCCTGTGGACCTAAAAGCACCACGATAAATCGCTTGTTGCGTTCGTAGAAAAGCACGATGTCTTTCAGCGCTGCGATGCGCGCAAGCTTCCCTGCGTCTTTTGTCAGGCGTTTCATGCAGTTTTCAACGCAGGTTGCAACGTCTTGCAAAAGGGCGGATTCAACGTCTTCCAAAAGCTCGTATACATCGTGAAAGTGCAGGTAGAATGTATTGCGATGATATCCTGCGCGCTCGCACACCTGCGCCACGGTGATTTTATTCACGGGCGTTTCGGCATACAGGCTCCAGAAGGCTTGGATGAACTCCTGTTTCGTGCGTGCGGTCTTTTCGGACTGTTTTTTCATGGGCACATCATAGCATGGGGACGCGCACGAAGGCCAAGGCAGAACGCCGAAGGACGCGAAAAGCCCAGGGGGAAGACGTGGATTATGGGGGCATTCGGCGGATTGCTGCCGTTATTTATGCGAAAGGCGTCGTTCTATCAGGTCAAACAGCTCGTAGAAGATAACGCCTAAAAGTGCCAGCGACACAATGCCGGCGAACATGCGCGGATAATTCACCATGCCCCAGCTATTCATGATGAAGTATCCCAAGCCGGTGGAGCCGGCAATTGCTTCAGCGAAGAACAGCACGGCAATAGCTACGGCGCTGCTCACGCGCAGTGTGGTGAAAAGCTGCGGCATGGTTGCTGGGAAAATCACATGATGCGCCAGCTGGATGCGCGTGGCGCCCAGCGAACGAACGGACGTGAGCAGATCGTCGGGGATGTTTTTCGCTGCGTCGCGCATGACAACGACCACCTGGAAAAACACGGTGAGCGTGATAAGCGCGATTTTCAGCTCGCTGCCAAAGCCCAAAAGCACCAGCAAAATGGGCAGCAACACGATTTTAGGAACGGGGTACAGAATATAGAGGGCGGGCGCGAGCAACTGGTCGAGTTTCTTGCAGCGCCCGAATGCCAGTCCCACGGGAGCGCCCAGCACGGTGCCCAGCAGAAGTGAGACGCCCACGCGTTGGAAGCTGATGCCGAAATCGGGTGCTAAATCGCCCGCGTACTGCAGGCATACCGAAAGAGCCTCGGCGGGAACAGGCAAGGCGGGTGTTGCCAGGATAAGTGCGGTGATATGCCATCCTGTCAGGACAAATGCAAGGGAAACAATAAGGCAGAACGCCTTCCATAAGATCTTATTCTGCATGGGATTCCTCGTTTCGCGCGCTTTTGGTTTCGTCTGCGTTTTCGTTGAGTGCTCTGCCATGGGCCACGTTGCTACCAGCGCATCCGCATTCGAGCGCCGCGCGCACAGCCTTGCATTGCGCGAAGAATTCATCGGTGTTGCGGTACGCGGCGCTTCCCATGCAAGGATTACTGAGGTGCGCCACAATGCGGCCTGGTCGTGGCGCCATGACTACAATGTGCTGTCCCAGATAAACCGCCTCTTCAATGGAGTGCGTCACTAAAAGTTGGGTATAGCGCTTCTCCTTCCAAAGGGAAAGCAGCGTATCTTGCATCTCCTCGCGCAGCAGTGCGTCAAGAGCGCTGAGCGGCTCGTCCATAAGCAGCGTGTCAATGTCGCACGCCAGCGCGCGGGCAATTGCCAAGCGCTGTTGCATGCCGCCGGAGAGCTGTGCGGGGTAGCTTTTGGCGAAATCCTGCAGCCCCACACGCCGCAGCGCTTCAAGCGTGCGTCCTTTGCGTTGGTTTGCGGGCACTTTTTGAATGCGAAGCCCCAGCTCAGCATTTGCATACACCGTTTTCCAGGGAAGAAGGCCGAAGTTTTGCAGGATAAGCGCGGTTTGCTTGCGCGGTTTCTCAACGGGCGCGCCATCGACCAACACGCGCCCGCCGTTCGGACGGATAAGTCCCGCGGCAAGGCGCAGCATGCTGGATTTCCCGCAGCCAGATGGTCCGATAATTGCAAGCGATTGCCCGCTTTCGACCTGTAGGTTTAAGTGCTGCAGCGCGTGCAGCTTGTCGTAGGAAAGCTCAACGTTTTCAAATGCTAGAGACATAAGCGGCCTTTTCCGAAGGGGATACGATAAGGAGTGGGGATTTGACAAGGAACCTAAGGCGCGTGAAGCGTCCCAGGTTCCCCGCAAGTGGTTCGAGTTGGCGTTTTGAAGCTTCTCTCACAAACGGCTTAGCGTCCTTGGAAGCAGCCGGTCGCAGCATCGTATGTGACGTTCGCGTTTAGGTAGCCCTTGTTTGCCATCCAGGTCAATACAGCGTCAATCATGTGCTGTTCGGGCAGTTCAACGGCGGGATAGCTGCTTACAGCATACGTTTGGGCAATGCTTTCGGGCAGCGATGCTTTCTGCGCCAAAAGCGCTCGATAAGAATCGGGATTCGCGTTGATGCGCGCCACGGCAGCATCCCAAGCGCGCGCGAACGCGTTTACGGTGTCGGTTGAAATCGCATTCTTGCACGAAATCATGACGGATTGGGATACGTTGTTGCCCGTGGTATCGTCGGCCACAACGGTGAAGCCCGATGCCTCGCCCAGCGCCAAAAGCGAGGCAGGAAGTGCTGCGGCTTTCACCGTGCCGGCGGCCATTGCCTGGTAGCGTACGGGAAGTTTTTGCAGCTCCTCGGTTTTTATCTGGTCGGCGGGTATGCCAGCGCGTTCGAACAGCGTGTCCATCACGTACTCCAGAATGGTGTTCGAGCCCACGCCCACGGGTACGCCCGCTAAATCGGTCAGGCTCTTGATGTCGGGGTCGGCGGTCATGATGCCAAAGCGGCCTTGACTTGCATCGGCGCCCAGCGTGACCCAGCGAATCTGCACGTCAGCGCCTGATGCGTACAGGCTGGCGGTGACCATAGGGTCGGTCATGGCGAAGTCAACGCTGCCCGAAGAAACGGCCGCAATCAGCTCGGATGCGCTTTGGAACACGGCAATTTCGGCATTCAGATTCTCATTGGCGAACAGGCCTTCTTCCTGGGCCACCCAGCAGGGCAGGATATCTTCGGTCGCAAGCGTACCGACAACGATTTTCGGTGTGGCAGAGGCGGTGCCGGATCCGTTGTTGGTTGCGCCCGCCTCTCCGAATGCGCCACTATTGGCGGCACACCCGACAAACGTGATAAGACAGCAAAGGCATAAAGCCAGCTCAATCAAGTGATTTTTCATGCGGGCCCTTCTTTTTCGTATTTGCATTGCTCCCATTATTCCAGGTGGGCGGTGCGCTATCAATGGACAAAATGCGCCTGGCTGTTCATTTTGGGAGTAGGGAGTCTTGGTACTACGTGCTTCTGTTGCTTTCTTCGCTTTCCGCGCGCCTCGCGCCTCCTCTGCGTCCCTTCGCTTTCCGCGCTCCGCCCGGCCTCTGCCTTCTGCTTCTGGCCCTGCTGCCGCATCTGCATCCCTTCGCTTCCCGTGCGCCCCTCCTGGCCTCGGTCTTCTGCTTCTGCCTCCGCTTCGTCCTCCATGATAAAAAGAGGGTACTTTTCTGTGGGTTTACTGAAGCTAACTTTTTTGCGACCTGGGGAAATGCTGAAAATCGACGCTCGAGGAGTCAAAAATCCACAGAAAAGTGGGGTGTTTTTATCATGGGCGATTTTGTCGTTCGCGAAGTTGACCGTGTGCGGCGCACGAACAAAGCTATACTGGGCTGTACTTGGAACAGGCGATGCGCTTGCGTCTTCGTGGTAAGGTGTAATCGCGAAGCGCGTTGCAAGGCGCGAAAGTCGTTGCGCAAGCTGCCCATCCGGCGAAGTTTAGCGAAGCTGGGCGAAGCTGGGCGAAAACACGCAACGTACCCACAAGGTAAAACAATGCGAAAGGTACTTCGGTGACTGATTCGGCCCAAAAAGAGATGATCGACGTATACGATGCCAATGCTCATCCGCTGGGCATTGTTGCTCCGCGAAAAGGTCTTTTCCTCAAAGAAGGCCAGTTCATGCTCTATGTGTTGGGCCTGCTGCAAAACAAGGAAGGCAAGTATCTTATCACGCGCCGCAGCCTTGACAAAAAATGGGCTGCTGGTTGGTGGGAAGTTCCCGGTGGTGGTGTGTTGGCGGGAGAAACGCCTGTTCATGCAGTGAAACGAGAAGTTTTCGAAGAGGTTGGCATCAAGGTTGACACTTGCGAGCCGGAGCTGCTCTATCGTTACGAGAACGTGGACTTGGCGCGCGGTGATAACTACATCAACCACATCTTCCGCTTTGTGCTGGATTTCAATAAAAGCGATGTAACCGTACAGCCTGCCGAGGTGATTGGTTTCACGTTTGCCTCGTGGGAAGATATCGAAAAACTCAGCGATCAGGGCATTTTTCTGCATTTCGAGCGCTTGCGTACGGCGCTTGGGAAGGCGTAGCGCGCTGGAGCGAAGCACAGCCGTCGCGATGGGCGGGGGTTTTGAGCCAAGGACGGGCGATAGGACGCAGAGCGCCAGGGGCAATCGATAAAGCGCAGGTAATGGCGCTTCTAGGCTCTCGTGGGCGCTTGCGAACGCTGGTAAGCTCTCGCGCGCTCTAAGGCTCCTTCGGCGCGAACACCAGGCAGTCATAGCGCACGGCTTTTCCGATGAGGGAATACGATGGCTTGCGCTGTGCCAACCAAGGTCCCTTTGGCGGCCGTTTGATCACGATTTTTCGCGGATGCGCCATGCATGCGGCGTCGAGTAATTCCCGCTCATCGGCGCAAGGCGCCTCGAGCTCGTGGATAAGCTGGAATTTCTTCTTCACCGAGGCACTTTTCGTGCGCGCCGGGAACATGGGGTCAAGCAAAATAACATCGGCGTGCATGGTTCCGCTGGCAAGCGCCGCAATGCTGTCCTCTTTGCGCAGCGTCATGCGCGCCACCAGGGAGGATAACCGTTCATCGCGCGCCGCGCGCGCCAAGCCGTCTTCCAGCAGCGCTGCTATCGTTTTGTCGCGCTCGAACATCACCACAGAAAAACCCGCCGCCGCAAGCAGCAGGGAATCTTCGCCTAAGCCTGCCGTCGCATCGACGACAAGCAGGTCTTCAGCGGGTACGCCTTTGATTTTCGCAGCTTTTACCAGCAGCTCTTGATGCACTTTGTTGGGGTTGATGCGGGCGACCATGCGCGCGAAATCGGCGCGCAACTCCATAGTGCCGTTAGTGAGCGTTAGGCCTTCGGGCAGCTTGACAAGTCGCGGCACATCTTCGCAACAAAGGTCGTTGCTTATACTGCGGCTCTCATCGTTTTTCTTTGTCATGCGGTTTTGTTCGTCCATGTCAACAAAATGCCTGGTTGAGCGCTCGCATAACGGCAAAACGGCCAGCTGCGCGAGCGCTCAACGGGCTATAGGCTCAAAACGCATTCAATTCCTAGCGGATGATGTGCACGTAATCATCCTTGCGCGGAGCCGCCGCAGGCAGCTCGACCGCACGGTAACCCAGCGCACAATGGCCAATGCCTTCGTACTCGCCTTCGATGCCCCATTCAGCAAGCAACTGTTTTCCGAAGTCAGAGTCGAATTCCTCTTTCGCGCGGTGAATCCAAATGCTGTCAACGCCCAGTGCGTGCGCGGCGTTCATCAAGTTGCCCATAACCAGGCTGCCGTCGTACACATGCGTGGGAACGCTTTTGTTTGCAAGCACAATGACAATGATGGGGGCACCATAGAAGGGGTCGAAATCAGCATCCTTGCCCATAATGCGGGCATTTTCGGCGGATATCTTGTCGCGCAGTTCCTTGTTCTCCACAACCACCATCAACGGCGATTGCTTTCCCATGCCAGTTGCGGCGTACGTGCCCGCGCGCAGAATGGCCTGCAGCGTTTCCTCCGGCACGGCATCGGGCTTGAAATTGCGGCAGCTGCGACGCATTTCCAAAACGTTCAAGGTCTCGTTCATGGTATTCCTTTCTGTTCGCTTCGTGGCGGCTCTCTTGCCGATCCTTCCAGATAAGGGGAAGGCGAAGGAGTCGCCAATCTGTCTAACGATTGCTGTTATATCATCTCAATGAAAGTTATTATTGCGCGGCTGTTTCGCGAAAGCGGCTTTATTGCGCAGCTTGCACGTGCGGCTTTGTGTCGCTCTTTACGAAAGCGGCGCCAGCGCGGGTAAATGCGTCACTTCCGGCTCAAGGAAGCTTCCTACGGGCTGGTGCGCGATAAGCGTCCAGCCGTCCGTGGCTCCCGTGCTCGCGCCTTCACCCGCGGCCTTCGCGCCTGCGCCTTCGCCCGCACCGGCGTCGCCATGCACCAGCGTGAATCCCGCGATGCCCGATGTTGCCTGGTACGCGCGCGACATGCCGCCGTCAATGACGAGCACGTGCCCGCCGCACTTCACGGCGCTTTCCCCGTCCTTCACCTTCACAGGAACATGCCCGCTGACAATGCGGTTCGTGGCAGGGTCAAGCCCGAAGTCATGCAGGATGCCAGCTATGGCATGCTCGTCCTCCATCAGGGAATAGTACGCATTCTTGCGCTCCTTGCGAATGGCTTTGTCCTCTACGAAATACAGCTCGAATGTGGCCATCTTGCTTTTCGTGAACAGCGGCGAATCTTCGCCCAGCCACAAATACCACAGTAAATCGCGCCCGCGTTTTTTATCCTGCTTGCTTGCATGCAGGTCAAAAGCGGCGCGTACGCACGCGTCAACGGCATCGAACAGCGCGCGACCTTT
The DNA here is from genome assembly GCA_934648845.1 of uncultured Eggerthellaceae bacterium. GTDB lineage: Bacteria > Actinomycetota > Coriobacteriia > Coriobacteriales > Eggerthellaceae > CAKUOV01. The sequence continues at coordinate 10,803 of CAKUFS010000021.1, read as the reverse complement.
CAGCGGACGCCCAAACAGCGACGTTTCTTTTAAGCTGCCATCGGCGTTCAGCGGCACGGCAGCGTGGAACAGCAGCGCGCCATTTGCCACGGTGTACAGGCTGCCCGCATCAAGGAACAGCGCAATGTGGCGCTGCAGGCGCTTCGAGCTCAAGAATGCGTCCACCAGGCTTTCCATGACTTTCTCTTCTTCGGCAGTCATGCGGTACGGATCTGCGGGATCGATGGTGGGGAAATTCAGGTCCAGCATGGGGTAGCGGGACCCTTCGATCTCTACATCTCCCGCCTTGAAATCGATATGATGCAGCAAGTTTCTCCTGGTCAAATCGAAATCGGGATTTTCGGTGCTATGCACGTATTCAGCTTTGAATTGGATGATGGCGATTGCTTTCTGGATGCGCGCAATCTCGTGGCGCACCTCGGCGGGGTAGTCGCTTGTGCCTTTCGGGATGAACAGCGTGCAGGGGTCTTCGCCGTACACGTTGTTCGCAAAGGCTCGCAGCGCGCTCAAATCAATGCCATACGTTTCCTCCAAAAGCGGCAAGTTGTTGTAGCGCGCGCAAATGCGCACCACATTTGCCACGCAGCCGCGCTGGCCCAGACTGGCACCCATCCACACAATGTCGTGGTTGCCCCACTGGATATCAAGGTTCGGTTCGTCCATGAGCGCTTCCACCACGGCATCGGGCGCGGGGCCGCGATCGTATACGTCGCCAATAACGTGCAGTTTGTCGTAGCCGCCCGAGCTTGCCAGCGCGCTTGCGGCTTTCAAGTTGCTTATGAACTGGTCGTATTCGCCATGAATGTCGGAAATGAAGAATTCCGTTGCCATCAAAGGTCCTTTCGTGTGCCGAGCGCTGCGTTGCGCTGCCCTACGCCACCTACGCGCGCCATTTTGCCGTGCGGCTCTGCTGCCGCTCTGTGCGATCGTGCGCGGCCGCGTTGTTGCGTGGCGCTTTTTTATGCGTTGCCGCGTGAGCGAGCGTTGACGAGTGCGCTGCGGCAAGCTTGTGCTTTGCTTTGTGCTCATTGTACAAAGGTTTTGTGCCGCTTTATCTGCTTTTCGCCAAAAAACGGGCGATCCGAAACAAAAAAGAGGGAGAATACGTAATCGCGCCTGGCGCAGCGCTCTTGCGTGTTTGCGGGGGCGTGCATGAAGGCGTGCAGGAAAAGCAGCGGTAAAACTTGCGAGAAACCGCGAAGGATTCAAGAAGGGAAGCAAAAGCGAAGATGCTGATGCAGGGACAAAGCGACCGAAGCGCGTGTGGGCAGCGTTCTTGCAGCCAGGGCTCTTGCAGCCAAAGTTCTCGTGGTCAAAGTGCGTGCAACGGCTCTTCGCAACCGCGGTTTTCAAGCGCCCTTGCGCAATGGGAAGCGTCCAGCAACGGTCAGTTTTGCCTTGTTCTGGCGCTTGCAGGTTTTTGCGGCGCGCTCCTTCGTTTCTTTATGCAGAGCCTGCCCCTGCCGTGGGTGGATGGTTTTCCTATTTCGACGATTGTGGTGAACACGCTGGGTTCATTTCTTATTGTTGTTGTCTTTTGCGCTGGTCAGCGTGCGCATTTGTTATCGCCGGCGCTCGTGAAGGTGCTTAATCGAGGGTTCCTTGGCGCATTTACCACGCTGAGCGCGGTATGCGTTGATGCTGATGGACTGCTTGCTTCTGGAAACGACTTGGGCGCATTTCTTTATGTTGCCCTGACGTTTGTTTTGTCGTTTGGCGCAGCGCTTGCGGCCATGCGGATCTTTGGCGCGCGGGAAACGTCCCTAGCGCAAGATGCGGCCGCGTCCAGTGGGTTGTGTGCTTCTCTCACGGAAGCGGGTGAGCATCCGTGAGCGGCTTGTTTTTAGCGCTGTGCGTTGGTTTAGGTGGCGCGGGTGGCGCGGTATGTCGTTCGTATGCTCTTGATGCCATCGATTCTTTGATCGCGAAACGGAAGTCCGCGCACCAGACACCTACCCGTTTCGACGGCGTTTGCTCGTGGCTTCCCGTGGCGGTGCTTTTGGTGAACGCGGCGGCTTGTTTTCTTGCGGGCGTTTTCGGGGGACTTGGCGTTCAAGGATGCGCCCAGGCTTTTTTGCTCGCAGGATTCTGCGGAGGATTTTCCACCTTGTCCACAGTTAACCTTGATGCAGCGCGTCTTTTCTCGGGCCAGGTTAACGGTGCAGGTCAATCGGCACTTGTTGCCGGATGCACTCACGCGGCACTCTATCTTTTCGTGACATATGCCGTAGCGCTTGGCGCCGCAGCTCTGGGTTTGTTCCTTGCCCTTTAGCCTCGTCGCTTGTTGTCAAATTACCCCACCTTTTGTCAACATTTTCCAGCATTTCAGCGCGCTTGCGCCGCTTTCATCGCCGCCGCTCTTGCCGATGGCGTTGCTGCGGACGGCTCCGGCTCCCATTTCGCTCATGTTGTTAAAAAATGACTCCAAAATTCGAAGTTGAATAAGGTTGGAAGTAGGTCAGGGGTGCAAATTGAGGCGATCTGCACTGGGCGTGCGCTCTATGCAAAATCCAGTTCAGTAAAACCCCAGTTCAGAACTATTTCCAATTAGAGTACATTTTGGTTTCCAGTCAATTTTGCATTTCCACCTACTTCTAACCTGCCTCAACTTCGAATTTGACCCCGGTTTTCCAACAACATGCTTCCGATTCAGGCGAAGCGGGTCGTTTTTTTGCGGGAAGGTGAAAAAGACCCCGTCACTTTTTAACATCTGCAGCTACCGCTCCCAGACTGCGCTTGTTTACGCGTTGTGGCATGCGGTAACGCCTCTGTTTTTGCTTCGCACAATGACATGCTTCTTGATTGACCCCCCCCCCTTCATCAAGGCATATACTGGGACGTAGATAAACGAATGATTACGTTATCAGCGCCTCTATTTCCGTTTGGAACAGGAGGCCGGATGAACGGGGTGAGATTTCCCAACGAGTGGGTCACCGTAATGCCTCCTTTGACCAAACAGGATAAAGAGGGGATAAGTCGGGTCTCCGGGTAACGTTCGAGAAACCGCCTGCACCGGAGACTCGCACGCAACACCTGCGATTGAGCAGTAACGCCTGCGGCTTCGTTGGAGAGCTGCAGGCGTTTTCTTTTTCGTTCGTAAATCTGCATTTGCACAAAGTGCGCAAATGCAAAACAAAAAAGAAAGGAAGGAAAATATGGCGTTAAAACATCGTCCTGCACATCCTATGCAGGCGGCGGCCAGCGCTTTCTTCTCGGTTGCGCTGGTGGCAGGGCTTATGCCTGTGCTTCCCGCAGCCGCGTATGCAGAAGAGCAAGCGCAGCCGGCCGCTGATATTGCCGCTGTTCAGGAAGCACAGACTCCTTCGCTGCTTGACGAGGGGGGGCGCGACCACGGCACCGGCAGCGCAGTCATTGCTGGCAAGCCTTACCTTCACGGGTTCAGGTTTTGGCGGCGGATTCGATGTGGAGTATCCCACGAGTGTTGATACCTCGGCTGCTGTTCCCACTTATACCGTTACTGCTTCATCCAGCTGCTCCAATATGTATGTAACGGCAACGCTTGCCCAGGGCGTGGAAGGAACGATAACCGCAAGCTATACCGATCCGTGGGGGGATGCTAATTCGGTGACGATTCCTTCAGGATCTGCCAAAAAGCTTGAATATGTTATCGACTCGTCCGATTATCCTGCCGTCGGCAATTCTTTCGACATCAAAGTTGGCGATCAAGATGCCGCCCATGTGGTAATCGTTCGCACCTTGGCTCTAAAGACTTTCATTGTGCAGGATGCATCGGGCAACGCTCTGGCGCTTGACCCCGCGTTCAAAGCCCCTTCTGAGTACACTGCTCCTGTATATGAGTACGCCACCTCTGTTTTTGCTGGCGATAGCATTACCATTAAGCCTACCTCCCAAGTTGGCAGTGCTACGGTAACTGTGAACGGCGAGGCGCTGGTGAATGGCGCTGCAACTCTCACGCCTTCTTTCGATGATCAAGGTAAGACAACGGCGGCTATTGTGATTACCAGCGGCGATGTGACGACTACGTATACCCTTACCATAAACGAGCAGTCTGTTCCCTTCAGCGGGGCAGGTACGGCAGGAGATCCCTATATCCTTGCAAGCGCCGACAACCTGACTGCGCTTTCTAACTTGGTGCAGCAAGGCGTGACGTTTGCGGGCAAATATTTCAAGTTGAGTGAGGATATCACGTTGCCCGAAGGTTGGGTTCCCCTAGGTGCTATGAAATCCGGCAAGACCGAAACCGATCCTAACAGTAACGGCGTGAACCAAATTGCCAACATCAACGTATTCTCTGGCTCTATTGATGGATGCGATCACACGGTTACCGTTCCCGCAGGTGGGATGCCGCTTTTGGGCTTTGTGAGTGGCGCATCCGTGAGCAACTTGAAGGTTTACGGTGAAGAAATTGCCGGATATGGTCTAGTGAATGGCTACCATATTACGGGTACGTCTGCCAAGGCAATCGTTATTGACAACGTGACGCTGCTTTCTGGTACGAAAACGCTGAAGTCGGGTTTCCTGGGCGGCTATACTTCCGCTGACTTCACGGTTGAAATCAAGAACAGCACCATTGAAGCTGGCGTGACCGTTGGCTACGACAAGCAGCAAAGCCGTATTGGATCGTTTGCTGGTAGCTTCAGCGGCACCATTACGAACTGCACATCAAACGCCGATGTGTATGGCGTTGATATGGTCGGCGGTATCGCGGGCGCACGTGGCAACTCCATGAGCGTGGGCGTCATTGACGGGTGCACGTTCGGCGGTTCCGTGATTGCAACGGGTACGTACGCTGGCGGCATTTCTGGCGCTGGCTATGATGGCCTGGGCTGGGGCTTGGCATCTGCCCCGAATGCAAAGTGGAGCACGTTTACGAACAACACCGTAACGGGTAATGTTGCAGGTGCTTCGCGCGTTGGTGGTATTTTGGGCGGCGAAGGTGCCGTGTATCAGTGTTGGGATAACGGCGTGGGCTCTATCAGCAACAATGTGGTAACGGGTGCAGTTACCGGCCAGACCGAGGTCGGCGCCGTCATCGGCTTCTTGGCAAGCCTTGATCGCTACACTACGGTTGAGAACAATACGTATGCGTTCACTTCCGCCGAAAAAGGTATTGGCCGCGTGGAGTGGGTTGATACTTCCTGTGCAGATACCGTTGCTGTCGAAGGAACCACGTATCTGAACTCGGGCGATACCAGCACTCCTCTTCCGGATTTCAAGGCGGGTACGGGAAAATGGGACCCCAAGTGCTTCAGCCAGTACAATTGCAACCGCACCGATGATCCGCTGGGTGCCGATGCAGAGAATCTGACACGTGCGCTGCCGGGCTTTATTGCTGGTACTGCTCTTTCTGTCGATCAGCCGAGCGTTGTGAAGGTCGGCGACACGGTGACCGTGAATGTGACTGTTGTTGCGAACAAGGGCGTTGCGGCTTTGGCAGGTACGATTGATTATGATTCTTCTGTATTCGAGCTGATCAGCGTAACGAAGGGCGCCGGTTTGTCCGAGGATGCCTCCTTCCTTCCCGCCGATGGTGCTGCGGAAGCCGCGTTTAGCTTCTACGGCAATACGGCCGATGCATCACAGGGCATTGTTGTTGCCACGGCAACGCTGAAGGCGCTTGCGGCATCCGACAAGGCGACCGTGTCCGTTGTTGCGGACAAGGCTGCCCTCGAAGGTGATACGTTGGAGTACGATGTTGTCGCGGGTGTTGCCGCGAATGTGACGATTCTTGCTGCCGATGCTCAGCGCGGTGACGCGAACGGCAACGGCCGCGTGAACATTGTTGACGCTCAGGTCATTTACGACATGAGCATTGGACGCTATGGTGAGGATTATTCCAAGCTGGCGCTTCCCGCAACATGGACGCACGAGACGCTTCTGTGGGCGGCAAACGTTAACGGCGACGATGCGATTGACGCAGTGGATGCTTTCGCAACTCAGCGCTTCGTGCATTACGGAGCGTGGGAGTAGCTTTTCGCACGCTTGAATTGAATAGCTGACCGAATCGGGTTTTACCTGACTCGGTACGCAAGCGACCTTGGGCTGACCCGCTCCCAAGGTCGCTTTTTGTTGTCAAATTACCCCACCTTTTGTCAACATTTTTCAGTGTTCCAGCGTGCTCACGCCGCATTCATCGCTGCCGCTCTTGCCGATGGCGTTGCTGCGGGCGGCGCTGGCTCCCATTTCGCTCATGTTGTTGAAAAATGGCTCCCGAATTCGAAGTTGTATGAGGTTGGAAGTAGGTCAGAAGTGCAAATGGGGGCGATTTGCGCCAGGTGTGCGCTCCACGCAAAACTAAGTTCAATAAAACACCAGTTCAGAACTATTTCCAATTAAAGTACATTTTAACCTCCGCTCAATCTGGCGTTTCCACCTACTTCCAACCTGCCTCAACTTCGAATTTGACCCCAGTTTTCCAACAATGCGCTTCAAGTCGGGCGAAGCGGGTCGGTTTTTGCGGGGAAGGTGAAAAAGACCCCGTCACTTTTTCACGTCCGAATTGAATAATGTCTTTCGTTCTCGGCTTCCCGACAGCGAATACGATTTGTTCCCATGCGGGGATGCCGTATTCTGCGTGAGTGTGTTCGGATTTGATGAATACGAGTTTTGTGGAAGGCGCCTATTCATGGAAGTCACTAGGGAAGTAGCGATGTTCGCAGGAAGATGCGCCGATTTGGGCGTTGAGATGGATTCCATCGCAGGCGGAAATGATTACTTCTACAGAAAATTTCCGATACTCATCGTCAAGAACGGCTGTTTCGAAGAGTTGATTGATTACGTCACCTCCAACAGGGATGCTACCGCCAGCGATGTCATAGGCGAGTTCAATCGGCTTATGACCGAAAAAAGACAGACGGAATAAAGTCCAACACCGAATCGAACCCGCTTCGGCGGGTTTTCTTATGCCCCAGGCACGGTGGTAAACTGCCCGAGACTATGGAATCAAGGCGCATCCGGATCGGGGCGCTTTTTTTCATGCCCGGGCACGGGCATCCACGCGGCGGCGGCTCACGCGAGACACGACTACGCGAAAGCGGGAAGGGGGCATCGGCGGCGGAGTGAAAGCAAGAAAGAGTGCTCCTGTCTAGCAGCTCGCGACCAGGTCTTTTATTACCTCACCAGCAATGATAAGGCCAGAAACGCTCGGAACGAACGAAACGGATCCAGGAGGCGTTTTCTGATCAGGGGAGAAGCCCGCGTCAGCAAGTTCCTGCGCGCTGGGTTTGTGCGGCTCTTCCTTCGAGTAGACGCACTTCAGGTGTTCAACGCCGCGAGCGCGCAGCTCCTTGCGCATGACTTTCGCCAGGCGGCAAACAGAGGTATCGTAAAGATCGGCGACCTCAAGACGTGTAGGGTCAAGCTTGTTGCCTGCGCCCATAGCGCTGATGATGGGCGTGTTCGCCGCTTTTGCCGCAAGTACCAGGTCAATCTTCGCGGTTACCGTATCAATGGCATCCACCACGTAATCGTACTGTGCGAAGTCGAACTCGTCGCGTGCTTCGGGAAGATAGAAGCATTGGCGCGCGGTAACGCGGCATGCGGGATTGATAGATGCAATGCGCTGCGCCATGACCTGGACTTTCGCTTGGCCTACCGTATCGTGCGTCGCGATGATCTGGCGATTGATGTTCGTGATATCAACGGTGTCGGCATCTACGATGGTCAGTGCGCCCACGCCAGCACGCACGAGTGCCTCAACCGTGAATCCGCCCACGCCGCCCACGCCGAACACGCAGACATGAGCGCGCGCTAACGCGGCAACGCCCGCTTCGCCCAGCAGCAATTGCGTGCGCGATAAGGGGTTTTTCTCTGCCGGCGCTGTGTTTTCCTGCGCGCCCATTGCGTTTGTTTCTTCTTGATTCATGTCAGCATGGTTCCGTTCGTGCTGTTTCTTATTCTTGCTTGACCGCCTCTTGCGCAGCGGCTTCTTGGGCTTCCTGCTCGGCCGCTTCGCGCGCAGCGGCTTCCTGAGCTGCCTGTTTGCGTTCTTTTTGCGACTTCGCAATTGCCATAAGCTGCTCGTAGCGCTCATCGCCCACGCATTGGCGGGCATACGCGCACCACTGAACGCAATTCAGCGAGTCGTTGTAAATCACGAATCCGCAGTTTTCACACGTTGCGTCTGCATCAATGGAGAAAATCTCAATTTCGTGGCCGCATTGCGGGCACGTGCGTTCCTCGACGGTGATATCCGCTTTCCCCTGGCATCCTTGCAGTACCATGGTGTCCTTCTTTCTTCCCGGTCTCAGCGTGCGTCGATGCAGCACTTGTGGTCGTATGGCCGCGTAGCCGCAGTCGCTTCGCGTTCCTTCGCGCGCTTTTATTTCAAGATATCGCCTGAAATCGAAATGGTGGCAACGTTCAATGCAATGCTTTTGCCGCACGCCTCGATTGCCTGCTTGATGGCGAACTCCATACCGCCGCAGCACGGCACTTCCATGCGGGTGAGCGTGATGCTTTTGATGCTGTTCGTGGCAAAGATTTGCGTAAGCTTGTCGGCGTAGTTCACCGCATCGAGCTTAGGGCAGCCCATGAGCACCGTTTTGCCCGTCATGAAATCCTGGTGGAAGTTCGCGTAAGCGTAGGCGGTGCAGTCGGCGGCAATCAGCAGGTCTGCATCGGCGAAAACCGGCGCGTTGACGGGCGCAAGCTTTATCTGGATGGGCCAGTTATGAAGCTGGGAAGCGATGGATGCGCCCGCAGCAGGGGAAGAGGTCGCGCGCGCGGAGCTTGTTTCGGCGGTTACGTTCGTGGCGTCTGCAGCTAAGGTTGCCGTTCGTGCTTGCTGGCTTGCTTTTACGGCGGCGGCGTTGTAGTCGGCTGCTTCGCGCTGCTCGAACGTGATGGCTCCGGTGGGGCAGGCGGGAAGGCAGTCGCCCAGGCCGTCGCAGTAGTCGTCGCGCAGCAGCTGGGCTTTTCCGTTGATCATGCCAATGGCGCCCTCGTGGCAAGCGCTTGCGCACGCGCCGCAACCGTTGCAAAGATCTTGGTCAATGTGGATAATCTGGCGAATCATACGTGCTCCTATCTCTTCTCTTGCGTTTGAACTGCGGGAACGCTGGTGCTTTTGCACTTGCGTCGGCCCCTCTTTTGCGCTTGTGCCGGATTTGCTTTTGCTCCTGCGACATCAGTGCGTTTTCCCGCTCGTTTCTTCGCGTGTTTTTTCCACCGCCATTATAGGGATTGTGGAAGGTTCATGTGCCGAAAGGGCTCATCCGTCACGTTTTCGTGACAAAGGTAAACCCTGGCAGCTTCCGTGCTGGCACCACTGCAGCCTCTTTTCTTCTCGCATTAGCGTCGCCGCTTGCCGCGACAAATTTCGGGGTTAGCGCCTGCGCAGCTTTGGGGCCGCCTTCCGCACAGCTTCTTTCTCCTGTTGCTGCTGCTCGCCCGCGCCACCCTAATATGCCATTGAAAAAATCCCAGCTGTCCAAAAACTGACACAGTTGGGATTTCTTGTTTGCCTATTATGCATGAAAACAAAACGAAGCAACCCTTCACCTGAAATCCTACCTGAAATGCAGGTAACACAAGGAGGCACCCCATGTTAGAGCTGTTTTTCGCGTTCTTTTTTCTTCTGCTTGTTGCAGCAGCTTTCCCGTTTTTGGTGCTGTTCGACACGTACCGCTCGATCCGCACGGCACCCCATGCAGCGCACGCCTTGGCACGCGGCGCTTCTCGTAGCGCCTCTCGTAAAACCGCGCGCAGCGCCACGCAGGCACCCGCGCATCGTGCGGCCCGCATTGCCACGCGCCGCACCGCACCCCGCACCACTCGCGATGCCGCCAGCGTTCCCGAGCCCCAAGTCGCCCGTGCCGCCAGCAGCGACGCCTGCGATACCGCTTGCAACGTTGCAAGCAAAAGGGAAGAGCAGCGCATTAATCCTTCAGCACCAGGCGACCTTCAACGCTGCGCTTAAGGTTGCTGTGGCTGATCAGGAATTCCTCCAGCACGTCGCGTGCAGATGTGCACAACGTGCGGATTGGCGCGTTCGCTTCGCATTCCTCGGGCGTTACGTCCAGGAAATCCTTCAGGTTTGTGTAGTGGTACGCCTGCACACCAACGGTGTAAACCGCCTGGTCATCGATTGGTTTTCCCTTGAAATTGAGCTTTTCAATCTCGCGCGTGGTACGGTTGTACGTGACCCTCATACCCTTCGAAAGCTGGTAGAACTCCGTGTGCCCTGTCCATGCCTCGTCGCGCAGCATGTGCTGCAGCATGCGACGCACTTGCGCGCCTGTCACGCTAATCTGGTAAATGGCGTCGTCGTAGGGGAAGAGCTCGTTCAAGTCGCCTAACGTCACGATGGGTCCTGCTTGCTCGTTGCGGATGGAGCCCGACCCCGCAAACATGATGTCCACGCCCAGGCTTTCGCGGAAGGCGTCGGCCACCAAGTTGCCCAGCGCCGTTTCCTGCGTGCGGCTGGGGTGGGTGAGGCGGCACTTGAAACGTGTGATCACGCGGCCGTACTTCTGATCGGTTCGATCCTTGTACGACAAAATCAGGTCCTCAAGCACTTCATCGCGTGGGCAGGTTTCGCAGCAAATGGGGATGGTTTGCCAGGTGAACGTGTCAATGCAGTTATTGTCGGTATCAATCATAATGTCGAAACGGCCGATCTGATCGGTGCCGGTGCCTGCTTGCACAATGGGGATGCCGTTGATGATGCACGGCTCGTCCATGAACGTGTGGCTGTGTCCGCCAATGATCACATCAACGCCCCACAGGGGGTCGAGTTCTGCCGCTAGGGAAGCGCTGATTAACTGAGGTTTCTATCTCCCCGATGCGCCTTCCCGCCGTTTTTTCGCGATTCCCGGCCGC
>CAKUFS010000020.1 GCA_934648845.1 uncultured Eggerthellaceae bacterium | reverse complement strand
ACCAGCGTGCAAGGCATCATGGGTTCCTACTACGCGAAAGCTGCAGGGGAGACCGACCAGGTTGCCCAGGCAATCGCCGATCAATATCGCCCGCGTTTTGCTGGTGATGAGCTGCCTGAATCCGTAGTGGGCATGTGCGTTGCTGCTGGTGACAAGCTTGATACGATTTGCGGCTTGTTTGCGGTTGGCCAGGGTCCCACAGGCTCTTCTGACCCCTTCGCGCTGCGCCGCCAATCTATTGGCATCATTGCCATGCTGCAGGCGGGTTTGAATGTCTCGCTGGCCAATGCTATTGATTTTGCTTTGGATTCTTATCAGAAGCAGGGTATTGCGTTTGATAAGGCTGAAGTGCGTGCTCAGATTATCGAGTTCTTTGTGACGCGTACGAAAGTAAGCTTGAAGGATGGCGGTGCGAGCCCCGATGCTATCGATGCTGTTTTGGCGACGGGTGTGTGCGAGCCGGCTGTTCTGATTGCCCGCGTCCGCGCGCTTGAGACCGCTCGCAAGGAAGCCGCCGATACATTCGACGATCTTGCTATTGCATTCGCGCGTGCGAACAATCTGCGCGATGCCGAGCTTGGCAGCGCGGTTGATGATAGTTTGCTGGGAGACACCGAGCGCACCTTGAACGCTGCTATTTCTGAAGCGGAGCAAAGCGTGAATGAAGCATTGGCTCGCGATGATTACGCTCAGGCGCTGCAACAGCTCGCAGCATTGCGCAAACCCATTGATGCGTTCTTCGAAGACATCATGGTTATGGACGAAAACCTTGATTTGCGCGCGAACCGCCTGAAGTTGCTGAATCGTTTCGTCTCTGTCTTCTCGAGCGTTGCAGATTTCGGTCTTATGGCTAAAGCTTCTAAATAATTAGAGCTGAACTGGGAAAACAATGGCCGTCATGCATTTGTGTGACAGCCATTTTTCTTGCAAATTGACAAAATGCCCTATTTTGCGTGATAGACGTGCTGGGCTTATTGCCCCATAGTGAGCACCATCACGTTACGAAAACGCACACCTCGATGAAAGGAACGAACATGCCGTTTTTGCCTAAAGGTTTTGAGTGGATCATTATTCTTGTTGTTGCTTTGCTTATCTTCGGACCTAAGAATCTTCCTAAACTTGGCGCAGCTTTCGGTAAGACCGTGAAGAACTTGCGCGAAGGTTTGGGCGACGGCAGCAAGGAAAAGGAAGCTGCTGAAACTGAGGAAGCCGAAGTTGTTGAAGAGGCTCCCAAGAAGCGCGTTGTCAAGAAGGTCGTCGAGGATAGCGATGTGGACGACTACTACGCGGCCAAGGCGGAGGCCTACGAGCGCCGTCGCTGAGATTGAAGACGAGGAAGACGACGCGGGCACTGCGCAAAAATAGCGCAACGAGACAAGAAAGTCTGATGAAGTACCGCGCCTCCTTGTTGCATCCCATTAGTTCTTACGATAGGCTCTCTGGCTCGAAATGCCAGGGAGCCTATTTTCTGGCAGGAGTTTCTTTGGTCTGGAATTGATCTAGTACGCCGCCAATCGTGCTGGGGAAGCTCTGAAGAATCGGTTGCGGTTGCAACAAGGCATAAAGGGGATTCCTTGTTGTCTGAACGTTTGCGCGCTAAAACTGCTAACATAATACGGTTACAATAATGCAGCTAGAATCGATCGCAAAAATTCGGGGCGCGCAATCTTGAAAGAAGGAAAGGCATGGCGGCAAAACTCAAGCAGCTCTTCGCGGAAGTTTTTGGGTTCGCCTGCTTTCAGGGGTTTCTTTTCGCGCTGTTTGGCATGGGTACCGAAGAAGTGACGTTTTCCAACGCTGTGGTACTCAACCGTGGCATCCTTCTTATCACACTGCTGTTTGCTGCGGTGATGCTTGGCATTTTGCGCGCGTTGCCAAAAGATGCGCTGCAACGCCTGATGAGCCCTGTGCTCATGTACATCTACGCGTTGCTGCTTATTGGCGCATCGTTTGTCCTGCTTCTTGCCAACGACATGCCGAATCATAATGCTCCCTTTGCCTTGGAAGCTGCTTGCGGTGCCATCCAGGGTGTTGCGATTGCGCCGCTTTTATGCGCTTGGGGGCGGCTTTTAGGCTCGTATTCTCTTGATGATGCCGCCATTGTGGCCATTGCGGGGTCAACGGCGGGTGCTGTGGTGAGCGCGCTTTGCTGTTTTGCTCCTGCCCTTTTGGGATCGTTTGTCATTTACTTGTTGCCACTGGGTGCCGCCTCAACGCTTGAGCTGCGTTTGCGGCAGGTGACTGTGCCGTTTGGTGAAGAACAACCAGAGAGTGCTCCCTCGGCAAAAGCAATCGATCTTTCCGTGCGTATTATGAGCGGTGCGTTCGTGTTTGGCGTAGGGTCGGGTTTTGCTCACTCTTTCATGGGAAACGATGGTCAATCGTACGTCTCGTTCCCGGTTTCTTTGCTTATTTTTGCCATGTTGGGTATTGCTGCGCTGCAGATTTTCTTTCGGCCGGTTTCGCTGCGGGGAAGTAAGGATGCCGATGAACAGGATAATCCCGCGCAGTTCGTCGCGCGGCAAGGCGCTGTGGCGTACGTGTACCGTCTGGCCATTTTAATGATGGTCGCTGGCTTTTTGTTTGCACCGGCGCTTCGGGATTTGACGGTTAATGGGCAATCTATTGTTTTCGCGGGCTTCTTGGGTTTGCTTATGGTGCTGGTTATTGTGTTCTTGGTGAATGCGTTTACCACATCGCGCGATGCCGCCATGGCGTTTTCTGCGGGGTTTGCCATTCTTTTAGGCGGGCAGACGCTCGGTTTGCTCTTGGGCGGTTTGTTCGATGCTTTTGTGGATTTTGAGATATATCGGACCTGGGCATTTGCGGTGGCGGGCTTGCTCGTTATGGTGGCGTTTTTGTTCCTGTTCACCGAAAACGATTTGGGAGAGTTGGGAACGGTTGCCCAGGCTATCGATAGTTTTGACGAGGCGTGCACGCGCTTAGTGCAAGAGCGCGGCCTTTCGAAACGTGAGGCAGAGATTTTGCCGCTTGCCTTGAAGGGGCGCACGTCCGAGCGCATTGCCGAGCAGTTTGTTATCTCGAAAAGCACGGTGGACACGCATTTGCGCCGTATCTATGCGAAATGCGATGTGCACAGCAGACAGGAGCTTATCGACTTGGGTGAGCGCGTGGCAGAACAGATTGCATCGGGGCGTGTGGAATAGCGACTTTGTTTGAGCGACTCCGATTGCGCGGACAGCGGGACGGGCGGGCGCGATGACGAGCCGAAACGCCAAAACGCAGGGAAAGAAAGGTGTTTTACGTGACGAGGATTCCCTATTTAACGCTTGAACCCGAAATTGAACAAGCGATTCGTGCTGATAGGGCGCACGGACGCTTGCATCCGCATCGAACACCCGATGAAGCGGTGCAGCGCCGCGAAGCGAATCCGCATGACGAAGCCACGCTTGCGCGTCCAGCGTTTACGCGCGACATAGAGAAAATCATCAATGTGCCAGCGTATAACCGTTATGCCGATAAGACGCAGGTTTTCTCGTTTGTTGAAGACGACGACATTTGCCGCCGCGGCCTTCATGTTCAGCTGGTGAATCGTGTTGCACAAGGAATCGGGCGCTTGCTGGGGCTGAACACCGATCTTATCGAAGCGATTGCGCTGGGGCACGATGTAGGTCATACGCCGTTCGGTCATGCGGGCGAGCGCTATCTGAGCAAGATTTATCACGGCTATACGGGTCGTTATTTCAATCATAACGTGCATTCCGTGCGCGTCCTTGATAAGTTATATCGCCGCAATATCAGCTTGCAAACACTCAATGGCGCTCTCTGCCACAATGGCGAATTCGCGCAGCAAACGCTTTTTACGGGCTCCATGAACACGTTCGAGCAGCTTGACCAGCTGGTAGAAGCATGCAACTGCAACGAGGAAACCATTTCCACGCTGCGTCCCATGACGTTAGAGGGTTGCGTGGTGCGCGTGAGCGATATGATTGCCTACCTGGGAAAAGATCGTGCCGATGCGGTGCATATGGGCGTTTTGGACTCGTATGATTGCTTTGATTCTCGGGTTATTGGTAAGAAAAACGCTACTATTATCAATAACCTTACCGTGGACATTGTGAATAACAGCTACGGAAAAGATGCTATCTGCATGAGCGAAGACGCCTTCCAAGACATGAAAACCGCCAAGCGTCAAAATTATGAGCTCATCTACCTTAAAGAAGGCATGGTGGGCGATACAAGCAACATTGTTGAGGAAATGTTTTGCGAAATGTACGATCAGCTGCTGGCTGATCTTTTGGCGGGGCGTGAATCTTCGCCGGTGTTTTGCCATCACATTGCAAAGCTTACGGCCCAATCAATGAGCTTCACGCAGACGGAATATGTAAAGGAAGACCCGCACCAGATAATCGTTGATTACATTGCCTCTATGACCGATGGCTATTTCATGGATCTCTATCGATATCTGTTCCCCGAGAAAGAGAAAAGCCTGCTCAGAATGGGGTATTGTTCTGATTTGCCCCCGCGCTGATTGATTGGCGTTAGTCGTTGGTTCCGGTGCGCCAATCGTTGATAGGCACGAAATCCTAAGCGGAGAATCCTTCATCAACAAGCAAGTTGTCGCCATCAGCCGCTTGCGTGGCAAGCTCATCACAGCGTTCGTTTTCGGGGTGTCCCGCGTGGCCCTTCACCCAAACGAACTGCACGTCATGCGGCTCTTTTGCCGCCAGCAAGCGCTTCCATAAATCAACGTTTTTCACGGGCTGCTTGTTCGCGTTTTTCCATCCGCGCTTCAACCATCCGGCAATCCAGTTCTGATTGAACGCGTTGACCAGGTATTGCGAGTCGGAAATGAGCGTCACTTGGCATGGGCGTTTCAGCGCTTCCAGGGCGCAGATGGGCCCCAGCAGTTCCATGCGGTTATTCGTGGTGGTTTGATACCCCGCCGAAAGCTCTTTGACGTGCAGGTTTCCCGCCGAATCGGTGTAATGGAGAACTGCTCCGTAGCCGCCGGGGCCGGGATTTCCGCGCGATGATCCGTCGGTATATATGGTTACTTTCACGTTTGTGCCCTTTCGTCTTGAAGGGTTCTATGATAGCGAAAAATGTGCGCGTCTTGCCGTATAATGACAAACTGGTTGGTTCAAAGCGAACCGATTATTCTATTTCGGACAACGACAGGGGTGAAAACGCGATTATGGCGGAAGGTCGTATAAGCGACGAAGAGATTCAAAAAGTGCGCGAAGCAAGCGACCTGGTGGCACTTATGGGCGAACGTTCGCCGATGCGCCAAAAAGGGCGTGATTTTTGGTGCTGCTGCCCCATCCATAACGAGAAAACCCCTTCCTGCAAAGTGGACCCTTCAACGCAGCTGTGGCACTGTTTTGGGTGCGGGGAAGGTGGCGATATCTTCGGCTTTCTCATGAAGGTCGATGGCATGTCGTTTCCCGAGGCCGTTCAGTTTCTTGCCGATAAAGCGCATATCACGCTGACGCGTTCGGGAAAAGACGATGGGGGAGCCTCGAATTCCAAGAAGGCTCGCTTGAAACAGGTCTGCGCTGCAACCGCTGATTTCTATCATTTCCAGTTGATGCGTGTGAAAAGCGCGCCAACCGATGCCGCCCGCGCGTATTTGGCGGGTCGCAATTTGGGCGGCTCCATCCCGCGCGAGTGGATGCTGGGCTTTGCCCCTGGTTCAGGCACGTTAGTGCGCCATTTGAGCTCGAAGGGCTTCACGCCCGATGAAATGGTGGAAGCAAACGTTGCTTTGCGGGGCGATAACGGACGTGTGCGCGATCGATTCTACAACCGCATCATGTTTCCTATTCGCGATGTGCAGGGGGATTGCATAGCATTTGGCGGGCGCATTATTGGTGATGGCCAGCCGAAGTACCTGAATTCCCAGGAAACGCCGCTGTTCCATAAGTCAACGGTGCTCTACGGCCTTGACAAGGCGAAAACCGCTATGGCTGCCACGGGCGATGCCATTGTGGTGGAGGGCTATACCGACGTCATAGCGCTTCATCGCGCGGGCGTTGACAATGCGGTGGCAACGCTGGGAACGGCGCTGACCAGGCAACATATCCGCACATTATCGCGTCATGCGAAAAACAGGATCATCTACCTTTTCGATGGCGACGAAGCAGGTCAGCGCGCCGCCGATCGCGCGCTGCAATTCATTGACAGCTCCATTACGCCCGAGGCGGGGCGCACGCGCATCGATTTGTGCGCGGTCACGCTTCCGGACAACCTTGATCCGGCGGATTTCGTGGAAAAGCGCGGCGCGCAGGCATTGCGGGAATGCCTTGCTCAGGCAAAGCCGCTTTTGGAATATGGCATTGAACGGCGCTTGAGCAAGCACGACCTTTCCACGGCGGAAGGGCGTTCGCGCGCCTTCACCGATGCGATTGCCGTTTTGGCGCCCATCAAAGATTCCCTTTTGGCAAAAGATTATGCCACGCAGATTGCGGGCCGTACGCGTACGCGCGAGGAAGATGCGTTCGAATGCCTGGAGCATTTGAAAGCGCAGAAATCAAGCGATGAACCCCAGCCTGTGCTGGCTTCTTTGCCGCAGGAGCCCGAAGGCGTGTCGCTTTCCTCGCAGGAGATAAGCCGTCGCAAGTTCGAGCGTAAATTCCTGGTTCTGTGCGCGCAGCATCCTGCTTATGGCTTGAAATGCGCCGAGACGTTAGCTGTCACCCATTGGCATGAGCGTGTTCACGAAGCGCTTGCGACCAGCATCCTTGATACGTTGGCGGCGGACTCTTCCGCATCGGCGGGGACTGTTGTCACGCGCGCAACGGAAAGCGTTCCCATTGCGGGAAGCATCCTCACCGGATCCTTCCGCGATGATGACCAGCAAACAGCATCGGTTGAGGCGTTCGCGCGCTACTTGTGCGAAGAGCTTGCGCTGGGCGATTTGAGTGAGTCGATTGAGGATATGAAAGCGCAGCTGTCCCAGAACAGCCTGTCCGATGAAGAGCGTGACATCATCTTCCAAACGGTTGTGGCACTGCAAAAAGACGTTCAGACACGCAAGAAAGCCATGAAACCGCTGATTTAATGGTGCATTTAGCCGCTTCGCTCCCCATAAAGTAGCAAAGACGGTACAATGAACGGATAACCTCAGGCAGGATAAGATAGGAACAAACATGATGAAGATTGTGGAATGGCCCGATGATGCGTTAAAGCAAGTGTGCCATGACTGCAAAGTGGGCGACAAGTCGCTCAAGCGCATTTCCAAGCAAATGGCGCAGCTTATGTATAAATCGAACGGCGTGGGTATTGCTTCCCCCCAGGTAGGGCTTGATATTCGCCTTATTGTTGTCGATTGCGAAGGCGAAGAATATTATGGCAAGGACCCGCTGGTAATGGTGAATCCCGTGATCGTCGAGCGTAAGGGTGATTTAGTGGAAAGCTCCGAGGGCTGCCTGTCCCTACCGGGCATTTCCGTTGTGATCGAGCGTTCGCCGTGGGTGCGCGTTCGCTATTACGACCTGGACGGCGAGCTGTGGGAGATTGAAGGCGAAGGGCTTCTTGCCATATGCCTTCAGCATGAGATTGACCACTTGGACGGAAAGACCCTTATCGAGGCGGCAACGCCTGAGCGCCGCCTGCAGGCTGTGGCTGATTTGGCTGCTGCACGTGAAGCAGGCGCACGTCCTGGTGAAGTGGGCATTCCGCACGAAGGTGACCGGGAGTAAACCATGCGCGTTGTATTCATGGGAACCCCTGACTTCGCGGCAACCATTCTGCGGCAGATAAACGAGCAGCATCAGGTGGTAGCCGTTTACACGCGCCCCGATGCAATCCGAGGGCGCGGGAATGCGCTGGTGCCTTCTCCGGTGAAAAGCGCCGCGCTTGAGCTGGGGCTTCCTGTTTTTTGCCCGGCAAGCCTGAAAGACGCCGAAGAACAGGAGCGTTTGCGTTCGTTCGAGGCGGATGCCTTGGTTGTTGCGGCGTATGGCGCGCTATTGCCCCGAGCGGTCATTAATGCGGCGCGGTTCGGTGCAATCAACGCGCACGCTTCGCTGCTTTCCCGATGGCGTGGTGCTGCTCCTGTCGAGCGGGCGATTCTTGCCGGTGATGAGCAGGTGGGCGTGTGCGCCATGCGTATCGACGAGAAGCTTGATGCGGGTCCGTATTGCGCGTATCGAAGCGTTCCCATTGAGCATCGTAATACTTCTGAGCTTCTTGATGACCTGGCTTATCTTGGCGCTGAGGCGCTTTTGAGTGCTTTGGAGCAGTTTGATGCGGGCCATGTTTTCTGGGTCGAACAGGACGAAAACGAAGTCACGTATGCAAAGAAAATCGAGAAGGGCGAGCTTGACCTTTGCCTGGACGATACGGCGTTGCAGGCTGATCGCAAGGTAAGAGCGTCAAGCGAGGCGCATCCGTGCAGTTGCGAGGTTGCGGGAAAGCCCGTATCAATTCTTTCGGCGCAGAATTTTGATTCGCTTGACTTTCTGCCCGAGCCGCTTCAAGCGGGACAAGTTGCTTTTGTGCGCAAACGTTTGTTTTTGGGCACGAAAGAAGGAGTATTGGAGATTCTCACGTTAAAGCCCCATGGGAAGAAGGAAATGGACGCGAAGTCCTTCGCCGCGGGCGTGCAGAACATAAAAACAGAACCTAAGCATTGGAGGACCCTTGGAAACTGAGTCTGATGATTTATATCGCGGCTGGCAGCCGGTAGCCAAACCGAAAAAGAAGCGTACGGGTGCAACGCCTGCGCGTCGTTTTGCCGTGGAAACGAACACGATTGTTCGCACGCGCAAAGCATTTGCTCACGAGGTCTTGGAATCGCGTCTGGAGCGCTCGAAGCTTTCCAAGGAAGATACCGCATTTGCGCAGGTCCTTGTTTTGGGCGTTGCGGCAACCTGGGGCACGCTTGACGAAATTATCGATCGCGCTTTGGACAATCCGAAAGACATTGAACCGCTGGTACGTGATGCTCTGCGCATTTCCACGTACGAACTGTTCTTCTTGGGCAAAGAGGAGCACGCGGCTGTGGATCAGGGCGTTGAGCTTTCCAAGTATATTGCGCCGCGCACGGGTGGTTTGGCGAATGCCGTGCTGCGCCGCGTTGTCGAGCTGAAAAAGACGTGGCCATTCGGCGATCCTAAGACCGATATTGCGGCATTGGCTCGTCTGTACGGCTTCCCGCAGTGGCTGGCGGTGCGCCTTATCAAGGATTTAGGTGCGGCCGATGCCGTTGCTCTGATGAAAGCGTCTAACGAGCAAGCACCGCTGTTCATTGCCGTGAATAAAGCGAAAGCAAGCGATCAGGAAATCGTGGCGCTTTTTGCCGATTGCGGTGTTACCGCTCAACCGCAAACCATTGATGGCGTGGAAATCCCAGGTTGCTATTTCATTAGCAACAGCAAGATTCTGCTTGATGGTCGCATTTCGCATGCGCTGGCACAGGGCAAGATTTTAGTGTCCGACGTTGCCGCGCAGCGTGTGGCCATGTTGGCGCTCCCCGAAGAAAAGCCGGCGGCGTTTTTGGAGATTGGCGCAGGTCGTGGTACGAAAACTATCTTGCTGCAGAGCAATGCCCAGCGCAAATACGGTTCCCAAATGAAGCATTACACGCTGGATAACCATGAGTTCAAAGCGCGCGTTTTGCGCGAACGTGCCGAGAAATACGGCATTGAGGTTGCCGATGCGCTCACACTTGATGCTACGGAAATGACTGCGGAAGATTTTCCCGAGACGTTCGATGCCGTGTTCATTGATGCGCCGTGCTCTGGCTTGGGAACGCTTCGTCGTCATCCCGAGATTCGTTGGCGTTTGAACGAGCGGGGTATTGAGAACCTGGCGGCAAAGGGTCTGAAAATGTTGCAGACGGCCGCTGCGTTGGTGAACCCCGGTGGGCGTCTGACGTATTCCACGTGCACGGTAACGAAGCGCGAAAACCAAGAGGTCATTATGGAGTTCTTGAAGTCCGAAGAAGGAGCAGATTTCAAGCTGGAAGCAATCGATGGGCACGCGAGTTTTGCTACAAATGTGAATTCTGGCTCCGCTGACGGACATTTTGCGGTTTGTCTTGTGCGTGAAAAAAATTAGTGGTATTTTTCATAAAGCTCATTTTTTGGATAACAAATAGGAACACGATGAATTCTGTACGAATTAACAACTTAGTCATTATCAACGCGGCAATCGTAGTTGTCGCGTCGTGAGCGTGTTGTTGGATTCTGGTATAGTTTGTCTCGGTTTTTAAGGTAACCCGGATTCCAACATTGGAATCCGGGTTTTTGTTTTGAGCGAGAAGAAACAATCTTTGTTATCAAAAGTAGTGCAGTGATAGATGTTGGACTGATCGTATGGAAGGAAATAAGATGGAGCCAAACCTCAAAGAAGTTGCTGGAAGAATTCAGGCCCTTCGTGAGGACCTTGATATCACCATGCAAGAAATGGCGGAGGCAACGGGCCGCAGTGTTGCGGAATATGCTGCCCAAGAGTCGGGCGAGCAGGATTTGTCTTTCACGTTCCTGTATAAATGTGCCGCGCGTTTGGGCGTTGATGTGATTGAGCTGCTCACAGGCGAAACCCCGCATTTGAAGGGCTATTGTCTGACGCGCGCTGGTGAGGGTCTTTCTATCAAGCGCCGTGCGGGCTTTGAGTATTTGCATAAAGCGCCGCATTTCCAGAACAAAAGCTGTGAGCCTTTCTGGGTAAACGCACCTTATTTGGAAGAAGAGCAGGACAAGCCCATCCATCTTTCGAAGCACACGGGACAGGAATTTGACTACATTCTTTCAGGTAAGATGCGTTTTGCGTATGAAGATCACATCGAAGAGCTTGAGCCGGGCGATTGCTTGCTTTACGACTCGGGCCGCGGTCATGGCATGATTGCCATTGGCGGCGAGCCGTGCACGTTTTTGGCGCTTGTCATGAAGCCCGAAGAGGATGACATTATCTAGGCGCGTCTTTCGCAAGCCCGCATGTGCTGCTTGCAGCAGCACAAAGGCGATTGGAAACAACAATCAATCAATCAAGCGGGCGCGCCCTATAAATCAATACGTTGCGGCTTATGCAGCAATCTCAATTTTGTCTCCCCTCTATTTTGCAAAGGATTTTCACTTCAATGAGAAACATCAATGAACGATTCGTGAAAGAAACGTATTCCGAGAACGGCCTTTTGACCGATTTCAAGGTAACTGCTCCTGATTCATTCAATTTTGGCTACGATGTTGTCGATGACATCGCCGAAAACGACCCTGATCGTCGCGCTATGGTGTGGTGCAATCCCGAAGGCGAAGAGCATTTCTTCTCTTTTGCCGATATGCGAGAATGGTCGAATAAGACGGCGAATTACTTGGCTGCGCAGGGTATCAAGAAAGGCGATTACGTTTTGGTTATTCTGCGTCGTCACTACCAGTTCTGGTTTGTGGCAACCGCCCTGTGCAAATTGGGCGCCATCATGGTTCCCGCCACGTTCATGCTCAAAGAGCACGATTTGGAATATCGCTTGAACGAAGGCCTGATCTCTTCAGTCATCTGCACGGATGCCGGATATATCGCCGATGTGGTAGATGCCGTCATCGATCGCTGCCCCACGGTGAAAAGCCGTATTTTGGTCAATGGCGCTGGCGGTGGCCTCACGCCGCTCGATGAGAACGGCAAGATGGTCATCCCCGAAGGAGCCGCACTGGGAGCGGCGCTTTCCGGTCCCGAGAACATCTGCGTTGCCACCACATCGCGCGAAGGTTGGCTTGACTTCAACTCGGGCGTGCGCGCGGCAAGTGCCGAATTCGAGCGCGTTGAGACCAGCATCAAGGATCCCATGCTCATGTACTTCTCTTCGGGAACGTCGGGCCAGCCCAAGATGGTGCTTCACTCTGGCGAATACGCTGTTGCCCATTTGCTTACGGCAAAGCATTGGCACAACGTGGTGCCCGATGGCTTGCATTTCACCATTGCCGATACCGGTTGGGGCAAGGCCGTTTGGGGCAAGTATTACGGACAATGGCTCATGGAAGCCGCCGTGCTCACGTATGACTACGACCGCTTTGATGCCGATGAACTTTTGAGCCTGATCCCGCGGTATGGCGTGACCACGCTTTGCTGCCCGCCCACTATGTATCGCATGTTCTCGCAGGTAGACATTGATAAATATGATTTCTCTACGTTGGTGTATTCCACCACGGCGGGTGAAGCGCTTAACCCTGACCTGTTCGATTTTTGGAAAAAACATACCGGTCTGACCATTTACGAAGGCTTCGGTCAAACGGAAACGCCGCTGACCATCGCGAATCTTACGGGCTCCACGCCGCGTCCTGGTTCTATGGGCAAGCCGGTTCCCCAATACAACACGCGCATCCTTGATGAAGATGGCAATTTCTGCAAGGTGGGTCAAACGGGCGAGGTGTGCATCGATGTGTCCCAGGGCGCTCCGGGCATCATGATGGAGTATTACCGCAATCCTGCTAAAACAGCCGAAGCCATCCACGACGGTTGGTATCACACAGGTGATACTGCTTGGTGCGATGAAGATGGCTATTACTGGTACGTGGGCAGAAACGACGACGTTATCAAGTCGAGCGGCTACCGCATTGGGCCTTTCGAGATTGAAAGCGTTATGCTGGAGCACGAAGCAGTCAAAGAATGTGCGGTTACGGGCGTGCCCGACCCCTTGCGTGGCAAGGCTGTAAAGGCCACCGTTGTTTTGGCCTCTGGTTTTGAGGGAACAACTGCTTTGACTAAAGAGCTGCAGACGTGGGTAAAGCAAAAAACC
Organism: uncultured Eggerthellaceae bacterium; assembly: GCA_934648845.1. Classification (GTDB taxonomy): domain Bacteria; phylum Actinomycetota; class Coriobacteriia; order Coriobacteriales; family Eggerthellaceae; genus CAKUOV01. The sequence goes on along the minus strand of CAKUFS010000020.1, from coordinate 29,512 downwards.
GCGCCATATAAGTACCCGCGCATCATCGAGTACGTAGAAGAGCTGCCGAAGACGGTCAATGGCAAGATTCGCCGCGCCGCCATTCGCGAAAACGACGAGAAATAGCTTTATGGCAAACGGTTACGACATTCTTGAATACGGTCCTGCACCCTGCGCGGTGAATATTGTGGTGGGTCATTACGGAGCAGGGAAGACGAACTTTAGTCTGAACTGGTCGTTCGATCTTGCAAGGCAGGGGAAAAACGTCACGCTTGTCGACTTTGACGTGGTGAACCCGTATTTTCGCTCAAGCGATTACGCTGCCATGCTCGCGGATGCGGGCGTGGCGGTTATCGCTCCCAATTTGGCGGGTTCTTCGCTTGACAACCCCAGCATTTCAGGGTCGGTGGGAACGGCAATCTCCCAGGCGTATGAGCAGTGGACGCAGGGAAATTGCTCATCGGTGCTGGTGATTGACGTGGGCGGCGACGATGCCGGCGCCACTGTTCTGGGACGTTTTGCTTCCGAAGCCGCGCAAGGCCCCTACCAGATGCTCTATGTGGTGAACCAGTATCGCAACTTGACGCGCGAGCCGGAAGAAGCCCTGGAAATAATGCAAGAGATTCAGATGAAATCGGGGCTGTGCGTTACCGGCGTGGTGAACAATTCGCATCTGTGCGACCAAACCGATGCGGCTACGGTGATTGATGCCTTGGATTTTGGACGGGCGTGTGCGGTGGCTGCGGGTGTTGATTTAGTGTGCACAACGGTTCCAAAAATGTCCTTTGAGCAGATAAATCAGGCATTCAGCCAAAAAGAACAGGGTGTAACGTTTTATCCTGTTTCGATGCTTGTTCGTACTCCATGGGAGTAGCATACCGAGCGTTTTTTTGAGAGAGATTGTTGTTTCATAAGATGACAAGAGAGAGGAAACAGTATGGCGCATATTAGTGTCGATCATGTTTTCTGCAAGGGCTGCGGCCTTTGCGTTGACGCGTGTCCCGTTGGCATTGTCCAGCTGGACAGCTCTGTCATCACGGCAAAAGGGTATCACCCGGCTGCCTGCATAGATGACGAAAAATGCACGGGTTGCGCCACTTGCGCCACCATGTGCCCCGATGTTGCCATTACGGTCTGGAGGTGATCAACGTGGCAGAAAAAGTGCTGATGAAGGGAAACGAGGCGCTGGCGGAATGCGCATTGCGCGCAGGGTGCCGCTATTTCTTCGGATACCCTATCACGCCGCAAACGGAACTTGCGGCATACATGTCGAAATGCATGCCCAAGATTGGCGGAACGTATCTGCAGGCTGAAAGCGAAATTGCCGCTATCAACATGGTATACGGTGCCGCTGCTGCTGGTGCACGCGTTATGACGTCTTCTTCTTCGCCGGGAATTTCCCTGAAAAGCGAAGGCGTATCGTACATGGCAGGTGCCGATTTGCCAGGTGTTATCATCAATGTGCAGCGTGGCGGCCCCGGTTTGGGCTCTATTCAGCCTTCCCAGTCTGATTACTGGCAGGCAACGCGCGCGCTGGGTCACGGTGACTTCCATATGATCGTGCTGGCTCCTTCCACCGTTCAGGAAATGGCCGATTGCGCGTATAACGCATTCGACATCGCCGATGAATACTTGATGCCTGTCATGATTCTGGCCGATGGCATGCTTGGTCAGATGATGGAGCCGGTTGTTCTGCCTGAGCCGAAGGCGGAGCTGCCCGAAAAGCCGTGGGCCATTACGGGCACGAAGGGCAAGCGCGCTCACAATATTGCAAATTCGCTGTATCTTGATCCGGCGTTGCTTGAGCAGAAGAACTTCGAGCGCTACGAGCGTTACGCGGTTATCAAGGAAAAGGAGCAGCGTGCCGAAGAATTCATGGTGGATGACGCAGATATCGTGCTGGTTGCGTTTGGCGCAAGCGCGCGTATTGCTCGTTCTGCCGTGGTCAGCGCGCGTGAGCAAGGTATCAAGGCGGGTCTTATTCGTCCTATTACGTTGTGGCCGTTCCCCGAGAAAGTTGTTGATGCCGCTGCAAACCACGTTAAGCGCTTCCTTTCCGTTGAGATGAACATGGGTCAGATGATTGACGATATTCGTCTTGTTTCTGCTGGTCGCGTGCCTGTTTCGTTCTATGGACGCACGGGTGGCATTATTCCTACGCCGGCAGAGGTTTTGGCAAAGATCGTTGAGTTGAACGAAGAGGCGGGTGAATAACATGGCTGAAGAGAAGATTGTTTTCCAGCGTCCTCACGCGCTGCTTCCCGTTGTAACGAATTATTGCCCGGGTTGCGTCCATGGTATTGTGAACAGGCTTGTTGCCGAGACCATTGATGAGCTGGGCATTGAGGGGCGCACCGTAGGCGTTGCTCCCGTTGGCTGCTCTGTTATGGCATATAATTTCTTCGGATGCGATATGGCCGAAGCGGCTCATGGTCGCGCTCCGGCGGTGGCAACGGGCATCAAGCGCGTTTGTCCCGATAACATTGTGTTTTCTTATCAAGGCGACGGTGACTTGGCTTCTATCGGCATGGCGGAAACCATCCATGCTGCCACGCGTGGCGAGCATATCACCATCATCTTCATCAACAATGCCATTTACGGCATGACCGGTGGTCAGATGGCTCCTACCAGCTTGCCGAATCAGGTAACACAGACGTCTCCTTACGGGCGTGACGTTTCCACGGCAGGTTATCCGGTGCGCGTCTGCGAGCTGCTGAGCTCGCTGGATGGTCCGGCGTATATCGAGCGCGTGACGGTAGACAGCCCTAAGAATATCCGCAAGGCCAAGAAAGCTATCAAGAAAGCGTTCCAGTACCAGGTGGATGGTATTGGCTATTCCTTTGTGGAAGTCGTGGCAACGTGCCCGACGAACTGGGGCATGACGCCGCAAAAAGCTTTCGAGTGGCTGCGCGAGAACATGCTTCCGTATTATCCGCTGGGCGTTTATCGCGATGTCGTTGCCGATGGCTTTGCCAATGCCGCTGAAGCTGCGGCGGCGCGTGCGAAGGATTGCCCCATTGCTTCTCAAGGAGGTAAGGCATAATGCGCGAGATCAGATCGATTCTGGCCGGTTTCGGCGGTCAGGGCATTTTGTTCGCAGGCAAAGTGATTGCTTCCGCAGGTTTGGTGGAAGATCGCGAGCTTTCGTGGCTTCCATCGTACGGTCCCGAAATGCGTGGCGGTACGGCAAGCTGCTCGGTTACGCTTTCCGATGAACCCATTGGCTCGCCATTGGTTATGGATCCAAATGCGCTGATTGTCATGAATCAGCCGTCTTACGATAAGTTCATCGATACGGTTGCTCCTGGTGGCATTGCGGTTGTTGATTCAACGTTGGTTCTGAATATGAAAGAACGCGCTGATATCACCGTAGTTGCGCTTCCCGCTACTGAAATGGCGGAAAAAGAGGGTCTAAAGGGTCTTGCCAACATTGTACTGGTGGGCAAGCTGTGGGCGCTTACGAACTTCTGCGCACGCGAATCCCTTGATGCGGCTATCGACCACGTGGTTCCCGCTAAGAAGCAGGCAATGGTTGCTTTGAACAAAAAGGCACTCGAGCTGGGAATCCAAGCATAAGAGGGATTTCAGGTTCAAGCCTGGAGATAAAGGTAAAAACAGGGTGCTCAAACGTGGTGCCCGTGAGAAAAGGAGATGATTATGTCCGACGTCACAGAGATGCGCGAAATTGGTCTTCGTATTGAGGGTCTTCGCGAGTCCTGCGATGTGTCCGTAGAGGACATGGCTGCTGAACTCGGTGTTCCCGTTGAAACCTATCGTAAGTGGGAAGAGACGGGCGAAGACGTACCCATTTCGGCGATTTATCATCTTGCGCGTAAGTTCAATATTGAATTTACCGAGATTCTGACGGGCACCGCTGCGAAACTTGATACGTATCAGATTGTTCGCAAGGGGCAGGGTAAAGAAGTCGATCGCTATCCTGGGTACTATTATGAGGATCTGGCCTGGCGTTATACCGGAAAGATCATGCAGCCGCTGCTGGTTGTTCTGCATCCTTCCGATGAACCGGCAAAGCTGGTAACGCACAGCGGTCAGGAATTTAACTTGGTAGTCAAGGGAACGGTTATTGTGAGCTGGTGCGATAAGGAATTCGTCTTAAACGAAGGCGATTGCATCTATTTCAACCCTACGTATCCCCACGGTCAGCGTTGCGGTGGCGATGAAGAAGCGCGTTTCGTGACGTTTATCGCTGAATAGCTGAAACGATATGGCAAGGTTTCGTGCGCGAAGACTTGCCCTGAAAGGTTTTTATCAATGGATCACATCCTTAAGAAGTACTGTCCCCGAATTGATTTTGATTCCTACGAGGATTTCTACGAGAATTTCAAGATAAATGTGCCCGAGGCGTTCAACTTCGGTTTTGACGTTGTTGACGAATGGGCAGCTGTTGAGCCTGATAAGAAGGCACTTTTGTGGTGCAACGATGCAGGCGAAGAGCGTACCTTCACGTTTAACGATATTGCGCGTTTGTCGAATAAGGCAGCAAACGCTTTTCGCGGGTTGGGCATTGCCAAGGGCGATGTTGTGCTGTGCATTTTGCGCCGCCGCTGGGAATACTGGGTTGTTGCTACGGCGTTGTGCAAGCTGGGAGCGACTATTATTCCTGCAACATTGCAGCTCACGAAGAAGGATATTTCCTATCGCGCCAACAGCGCCGATGTAAAAGCTATGGTATGCGTGAACGACCCTTACGTTGTGGAGCAAACGGAAGAGGCGCTGGCAGAAGCTCCCTCCATCAAGAATACGATTCTTGTTGATGGTCAGCGCGAAGGCTGGATTTCCTTTGATTCTCTCATTGAAAACGAGAGCGAAACGTTCGAGCGCCCCACGGGCGACGCGGGCGTGACCAGCAAAGATATCATGCTGATCTACTTCACGAGCGGCACTACGGGCAACCCTAAGGCTGTTATGCATAATTTTGCGCATCCTTTGGGCCATATCCTTACCGCCAAGTACTGGCAGCAAGTTCAGGAAAACAAGCTGCATATGTCGGTGACCGATTCTGGCTGGGCAAAGTTCGGCTGGGGCAAGATTTACGGACAGTGGATTGCCGGTGCTACGGTTTTCTGCTATGACATGGATAAATTCATTCCGGCAAAGCTGTTGCAGCACATGCAGGATTACCAGCTCACCACGTTTTGCGCTCCGCCTACTATGTATCGTTTCATGCTGCAAGAAGACGTTGCATCGTACGATCTTTCAAGCATTCAGAACTTCGCCACGGCAGGCGAGCCGCTTAATGCCGAGGTAACTATTCAGTGGGAGCGTCTGACGGGTAAAAAGATTCGCGAAGGTTTCGGTCAGACCGAAGGACCCGTGCTTTTGGCAACGTATCCGTGGATTGAGCCGCGACCTGGCTCGATGGGTAAGCCATCGCCGCTTTTGAACACTCAGCTGCTTGATGATAACGGCTGCGAAGTTGAAGACGGTGAAGAAGGCGCCATTTGCGTTACCGGCCTGAAAAAGGCGTATCCTCCGGGATTGTTTGTCGGGTATTATCGTAATCCAGAAAAAACAGCTGAAGCAGTGGGCGGCGAGTACTACAACCTTCACGATATGGCATGGCGCGACTCCGATGGGTATTGCTTCTTCGTGGGTCGAAACGATGACGTGATCAAGTGCTCTGGATACCGCATTGGACCTTTCGAGGTTGAAAGCGCTTTGGTTGCGCATCCCGCGGTTGTGGAGTGCGCTGTTACCGCTGCTCCTGATCCTATTCGCGGCAAAGTGGTCAAAGCGACCATTGTGCTTGCGAAAGGCTATGAACCGTCCGATGAACTCATGAAAGAGCTTCAGAACCACGTGAAGCACACAACGGCTCCGTATAAATATCCGCGTATAGTTGAGTTTGTTGATGAGCTGCCTAAAACGGTTGGTGGTAAAATTAAACGCAAGCAGATTCGTACGCAGGATGGCGTGGTAGACTAAGAAAGTGCGGGATTCGGCAATCTGTTTTCGCGGATAGACTTCGCGGATTGCCGAATAATTACGAAACTTGCATCTTTTGAAAAAAGCAGATAGTTTTTCTTGCGTTGAGCCAGGTGACGCGATATAATTTCCAATCGTGTCTGTAATGAAATAGCTAATGGCTAAGAAATAGATATAGAGGGATTAGAAAATGGATATCATTCGCGCAATCGAGCAACAGCAGATCAAGCAGGACATTCCTGATTTCGTCGTTGGCGACAACGTTAAGGTTCACTATCGCATTACCGAAGGTAACCGCGAACGTATCCAGGTGTTCCAGGGCGATGTCATTCGTCGTCAGGGTGCTGGTGCTCGTGAGACCTTCACGGTTCGTAAGATTAGCTTCAACGTTGGCGTTGAGCGTACCTTCCCGGTTCATTCTCCGAAGATCGAGCGCATCGAGATTGCTCGTCGTGGTCAGGTTCGTCGTGCTAAGCTGTACTACATCCGTAAGAAGGTTGGCAAGGCTGCTAAAATTAAGGAAAAGGCATTTAAGTAAGCCTTTTTACGCACGCTTCAATGCCCGCACAACGTGCGGGCATTGTTTTTTACGGGAAGGAATCGGTGAACATGGCACGCGCAATTCGCGGTGTAGGACAAAGTGCAACTGGTCATGCGCAAACAGTCGAAGAGATTCGCACGGTGTTGGCGTGCGCCAATGCATCCACCTTTCCTTCTTTGGAGCGATCTCTTAAGGCGGACACGCGTAAAGGCGTTGTGTCTGCATTGAATACTGCTCGCAAGCGTATTGAAAAAGAAGCAGCGGAGCAAAAGCGCTTAGAGGGTCTGTACGCGTTCCAGCGTTCATTTGCCGATGAATGCGAAGCTTCGGTATTTGTTGGACTTGACGAGGTAGGGCGCGGCTCAGTTGCAGGTCCTTTAGCGGTTGGTGCTGTTATTTTGCCTGATGAACCGCATATTGCAATGCTGAATGACTCGAAACAGCTTGATGCTGCGCAGCGTGAAAAGGTGGCGCGCAAGATCAAAGAAGTTGCCCTTGCGTGGACAGTGCAGTATGTGCAGCCTCACGAGATTGATGCGCAAGGCATGACGGCGTCGCTTATCTGCGCATTCTCGAAAGCGGTCGCGGATATTGAGCGGCAAGGATTTGACGTTGATCTTCTTTTGCTTGATGGCAATCCGCTGCATTTCGATAAACGTGAGCGCAATATTGTGAAAGGCGATGCGAAATGTGCAAGCATTGCTGCTGCAAGCGTTGTGGCGAAAGTCGAGCGTGATGCGCTTATGGTTTCTCTTGCGCAAGAATATCCTCAATACGGCTGGGATCAGTGCAAAGGGTATGCGAGTGCTGCCCATATCGAGGCGATTCGCACCTATGGTTTAACGCCGTATCATCGTGTGAGTTTTTGCCATTCTTTCCTGCAGGAAACATTGTTCTAACGCCCGTGCGCTCCCCGTGTTTTGCGTTTATTAGTTCGTGTGACGCTGCGAGCAGAGCGCGGGTGCGGGGTGTTATATTTGAGCTGATTTTGACGCGCTCTGCTTGTCTATGTGCCCTGTCATTATTTTGTAGCTTTTTGTCATCGCTTTGCCTTGATTTGATAGCTTTTTGATAGCGAAATGCTCCGCCTTGATAGGTTTTTGTCAACGCGCTTTCGTAATCTTCTCCTGTCGAAAGGAGAAGGATTATGGAAGAACTTGAAACTGCTGTTGATCAGGAAAAGGACGAGCGCATTGAACTGGGCAAAAAAGGCGAGGATGCTGCAGCGAAATTTCTCGAGCGGCATGGCTATCAAATAATCGAGCGAAATTGGCATTGCCCCGCAGGTGAGGCTGACATTATTGCATTTGACGAAGACATGCTGGTGTTTGTCGAGGTCAAAACCCGTTCTGACATAGATAAAGGATTTCCCGAAGAAGCAATCACGAAAGAAAAGCGCGATCGATACGAAAAGATATCCGCATATTATCTGCGCGATTCGGATTGCGGAGAAATGCGTTTTCGCTTTGACGTGATTGGCATTCTTGTTCTGGGCAAGAATAAAGCAACGCTGCGTCATCACATCAATGCGTTCGGGGTAGACTAGTCATGATTTGCCAATGCAGCGTCCATTCCGCGACCATCGTTGGCGTTGAGGCATTGCCTGTTGAGGTCGAGGTCGTTATTTCTCAGGGTTTGCCGGGCTTTACAATCGTTGGCATGACAGATGCAGCCATTCAGGAGGCGCGCGAACGAGTACGCGCTGCCTTGCGGAGCAGCGGGTTTTCCATGCCGGGGGATAAGATTGTAGTCAATCTTGCGCCGGGCTCTCTGAAAAAGCGCGGTTCTGGCTTCGATTTACCTATTGCGCTCGGAATACTTATTGCTTCGGGCCAGGTGAGCGCCCAGGTTGCAAACAGAACCCTGTTCGTTGGCGAGCTTTCTCTTGATGGTTGCATCAAGCCGATTCCCGGGTTGCTTGCGTATGCGCAAAGTGCCTGTCGCGATGGCTATTCGCTTTGCTGTGCCCATGATTCGAATTTGGGTGTTCTCGATAATAATCTGACAATTCGCATACTCGATAACCTCTCTGCGTTGAAAACAGGGTATTTCCAGTCGTATGAAGGCGCCGCTCTATCGTTTGACGGGGTGCTTCCCGATTTTTCAGAAGTAGCAGGCCACGATCATGCAAAGAGAGCATTGCAGATTGCAGCAATGGGAAACCACGGTGTGCTGCTTGTGGGGCCTCCTGGTTCGGGGAAGACGATGCTGGCAGAACGTCTACCGAGTATTTTGCCGCCGCTTTCGCAAGAGGAAACGCTCGAGGTGGCAACAATTTATTCCGTTGCGGGTTTGGATGCTCATGATGTTTTGATGGGCAGGCGGCCTTTCAGGGCGCCTCATCATTCCGCATCGTGCGCAGGTCTTGTAGGGGGAGGAAACCCTGTGCGACCAGGAGAAATAACGCTTGCGCATCGGGGAGTGCTCTACTTAGACGAGCTTCCCGAGTTCAAACCTGCGGTGCTTCAGAGCCTTCGTCAGCCTATGGAATCAGGTGAAGTGACGCTTGTTCGGGCAACGTCGTCGGTTACCATGCCGGCGCGCTTTGCCTTGGCAGCGTCGGCTAATCCGTGTCCTTGTGGGTACTTGGGCGATAAGGAAACGCCTTGCACCTGTACATCCTATCAGATTTCTTCCTACCAAGCGCGCATTGGCGGGCCGATTCTCGACCGCATTGACATGCGCATCAATGTTGGACGCTTGCGTTCCGCCGATGTGCTTCGCTCGGGCCAGGGAACATCGTCTCAGATCCTTCGAGAAGGCGTTGAAGCGGGAAGAGCGTTTAGCGCATGGAGAAAGCAGCGCCACGAGTCATCTGATACGCGTGCCAAAGATTTAATTGCATCGTGCCTGCTCAATGAAGAAGCAGCACGTTATTTCGAGGCGCTTGCCGATAAGAGGAAATTCAGCGGCCGTGCGATAGTGCGAACGTTGGGAGTGGCGCGTACCATAGCGGATCTTGAAGAAAGCGAGCGCGTAACGAAAGGCCATATCTGCGAAGCAGCCGGTCTGCGCATGAGTGATGAGTCTCGGGGAGGGTAATATGGCAGAAAATAAACGATGTGCTAAGGCAGCAGGCTGCGCGCTTGAAGGTCCGCGCTACGAGATTGATGTGAATTCAGCTGAGTATCCCGATGCTTTGCGTGAGCTTTCTGCTCCTCCGCGCATGCTGTACGTGATAGGGAATCCGCAGTGCCTGCGTTTAGGCTTGTCCATTGTGGGCGCGCGTAAAGCAACGCCGTACGGGAAGGGGTGCGCGCAGCGTTTTGCCGCACTTGCGGCACGTCAGGGGATACCTGTTGTGTCGGGTGGCGCACGCGGGTGCGATAGTGCTGCTCATCTGGGCGCGCTTGAACACCATGGCGCCACCGTTGCGGTGCTTGGCGGCGGGTGCGATAAGATTTATCCTGCGCAGAACAAGGCGCTCTTCCAACGGATAATCGATGAAGGCGGTGCAATTGTCTCTGAGCAAGAGTGGGGTTTCGAGCCACTTCCTTATACGTTTCGCCTGCGAAATCGCATCATTGCAGCGCTCTCGAAGGCAACGCTTATCGTGGAAGCGGGCTTGCCATCGGGCACGTTTTCTACCGCCGATGAGGCGTTGAGCTTAGGACGCGAAGTAATGGTGGTGCCCGGTGCCATCACAGCGCCGAATTCGAAGGGTGCGAATCGACTGCTTTTTCAGGGCGCCGTGCCCATTGTGGATGACGAAACATTCCTAGAAGCGCTTGTCTCCCTTTATCCGCAAGAGCTGAAGGAAGGCATGTTAGTGCGTTCTTCGGTTGATGCAATCGCGCAGGATGCCGCACGGTTATTTGATGATCCGCTTATCAGGGCCCTTATTGCCGAGCCGCTTGACCAGGAGCAAATCTATTCGTTTGCCCTGCAATATTGCGGAAAAGAGAATCCTTCTGCTTGGGCATCGGTGCGTATCGAAGAAGCGCAGGATGCCGGTTTGATAACGTGTTACCCCGACGGGAGCTATGGGCCGCTGTCGTGATAGTGGGTGCAGCGCGTGTTTGAAACTTGCATTTCTTCTTGGCCGCCGCCTGTATCGGCTGATTATTTGCTATGCTTTGCCCTATGGAAAAGAAAGTAAAAATAATCGGCGGCGGTCTTGCCGGTAGCGAATGCGCGCTGCAGCTTGCTTCTCGCGGCGTGTTGGTGACGCTTGTTGAAATGCGTCCCCAGAAAAAGACCGATGTTCATAAAACTGATTTACTGGGCGAGCTTGTTTGCTCGAACTCGCTAAAGGGTAAGAACCCCGATTCCGCAGCTGGCATGCTGAAAAGGGAACTTGATAAGCTGGGTTCGGTTCTTTACCGGGTGGCGCTTGAAACGGAAGTTGCAGCGGGCGGTGCTCTTGCAGTGGATAGGGAGCTTTTTGCGCAAAGGATTACCGAGCTTGTTTGCTCGCATCCCCTGATTTCCCTTGAGCGCAGGGAAGCAAGCGACTTGCAGGCCGAAGCCCAGGGCTTCGATGCTCTTGTTGTTGCAACAGGGCCGTTGACCAGCGATTCCTTGGCTGAATCTCTTGGCAAGATAACCGGTCTTGAGCACCTTGCGTTCTTCGATGCGGCCGCCCCTATTGTTATGGCCGATTCTTTGGACATGGATATCCTTTTCAGGCAGAGCCGCTACGAAGAGGGGTTGGGGGATTATCTGAATGCTCCGTTCAACAAAGAGGAATACGAGCGGTTCATTGACGAGCTTTTGGCGGCAGAACGCGTTATCAAGAAAGATTTCGAGACGAAAGATCTTTTCCAGGCATGTCAACCGGTCGAGGAAATCGCGCGAGCGGGAAGAGATGCGCCTCGTTTTGGTGCGCTGAAGCCTGTGGGGTTGATTGACCCGCGAACGGAGAGGCGCCCTTGGGCGGCGGTGCAGCTTCGCGCGGAAGATGCGCATGGTAGCTGCTATAACTTAGTGGGATTCCAGACTAACTTGACGTTTCCCGAGCAACGCCGCGTTTTTCGCATGATTCCTGGTTTGGAACAGGCGGAGTTTGCGCGTTACGGCGTTATGCATCGCAATACGTTTGTTGATGCGCCGAAAGTTCTTGATTCGGAATTGAGAATGGTAAAAACATCTGCGCAGATGGGCGTTCCCGTATATCTTGCGGGGCAGGTTTCCGGCACGGAAGGATATGTTGAGGCCATTCGCTCTGGTCTGCATGTTGCATTTGCTGTTACGGCGCAGCTTCGCGGCGAGCAGCTTCCGCCGTTGTCGAAACATACGGTTTTCGGTGCGCTTTTAGATTACGCCACGAACCCGGAAACGGTGGATTACCAGCCTTCGCATGTTAATTTCGGCATGCTTGAGCCGCTTGACCCACCTATTCGCAATAAGAAAGCGCGTTATACCGCGTATGCTCAACGAGGCAACGCTGCGCTTGAGGATTATTGCAAGGCGCTTTGCGCTGCGGGCCTGCTATTGGAATAATGTGATAGACGCAACAGGTGGGGCAGGGGAGCAATGCAAAACGATGGCGAACGAAACGATGAATTAGAAGAAATCGTTGAAGGGTTTCTTGCTTTTTTGAGTGGGCAGCGCAATTACTCTGCCCATACCGTTCGCGCTTATGAAACCGACGTACGCACGTATTTTCGGTATGCGAAGCGTTCGGAATTCGATGTGCTTGCTCCTTCTACGCGCAATGTGCGCGGATATTTATCTGATCAGTTGAGCGCAGGATATTCCCGCAAGACAATCAATCGGCGCTTGAGCTCGCTGCGCACGTTTTTCCGCTGGCTCAACGTTTCTCAGATATCGTCGTGCAGCACGGTAAGCGCTGTTCAGGGCCCTAAAATTGCACATCATCTGCCTCATGTTCTGTCAACGGCAGAAATCGATGCATTGTTTGCCGTGCTTGAAAATAATGCGTGTTTCGAAGCCGATACGGAAGAGCCGGAGGCGCAATCCTTTGCGGTTACGGTGCCAGCCAACGTGAAAGAAGCCCTTGCTTTGCGTGACGAGGCAATCTTTGAGGTCTTGTACGCCACGGGCGCGCGTATTTCAGAAGTGGCAGAACTCACGGTTTCAAGTGTCGATTGCGGCGCCGCTCGCATGAGACTGATGGGTAAGGGGTCAAAAGAGCGCGATGTTGTTCTCCACGATCAATGTGTAAGCGTTCTCGAGCGCTATTTGACGTATGCGCGCCCCTTTTTGGCTGCGAAAAACAGCAATGCATCGGGTGATGCTGCAGCGTTTTTCCTCTCGAAAAACGGAAAGCCACTTTCGGCTGACTCCTTGCGTAAAATCTTCAAAGAGCACGTGCTTGAAATGGGGCTCGATCCTTCTCTTTCGCCCCATGCAATGCGGCATACGTTTGCAACGGACATGCTCAATGGCGGGGCCGATCTTCGAACGGTGCAGGAATTGTTGGGGCATGCGAGTCTTTCAACGACGCAGATTTACACGCATTTGACCTCGGATCGCCTGAAAGCGGCTCACGCGCAAGCGCATCCACGCGCATGAGGTGCACAACAATTCGGGTGCTCTTTTGTTTCCCTGTTCAATCATATCGGAGACGATGAAGTCTTGAATCGTGCTGTGCGTTGCCATGATTCTGCGGAATAAAACACGTTATTTGTTTTGCATGAAATAAACAAACAAATGTTTGCTATAGAGGGGTATAATGTGCCCCTGAAAAACGAATGCGATGCAAGCATATAAGGGAGTTATCGTGGGACAAGATTCCATTGTCATTAAAGGTGCGCGCGAGCACAATCTTAAGAACGTTGATGTTACTATTCCGCGTGATAAGCTGGTTGTTATCACGGGTCTTTCGGGCAGCGGCAAGTCAAGTTTGGCGTTTGACACCATTTACGCAGAAGGGCAAAGACGCTACGTTGAATCGCTTTCCAGCTATGCGCGCATGTTCCTGGGGCAAATGGATAAGCCAGATCTTGATAGCATTGATGGTCTTTCACCTGCGGTTTCTATCGATCAGAAGACCACAAGCAAGAATCCGCGTTCAACAGTGGGTACCACAACCGAGATTTACGACTACCTTCGCTTGTTGTTTGCGCGCACCGGTATTCCTCATTGCCCCGAATGCGGTCGAGAAATCAAGTCGCAAACCACCGATCAAGTAGCCGATGAAATTCTTTCCCTGGGCGATGGTCAAACAACGAAAGCCATGATTATGGCACCGGTTGTTACGGGAAGGAAAGGTGAGTTCACAAAGCTTTTCGCCGATTTGGCAAAAGAGGGTTTTGTGCGCGTGCGCATTGATGGTGAAGTGCATAAGCTTGATGGCGAGCCGCTTACCCTGAACAAGAAAATCAAGCATTTTATTGATGTTGTGGTCGATCGCGTTGTTTTGAAATCCTCGGCAACAAGTCGTATTGCGGAAGCGGTTGAAAAAGCAACATCTTTGGCCGATGGTCGCGTTTTAGTGCAAATCTTGGGAGAGGAAAGCTCTGAGCCGCGCGGTTCGTATGTTTCCTCGGGCGCTACGGGTGGTCTGGCTGAAAACGAGCATGTGTATTCGTTGGCGCTCGCTTGTCCCGAGCATGGCCACTCCATGGATGATTTGCAGCCGCGCGACTTTTCGTTCAACGCGCCTTATGGCGCCTGCCCGGAATGCTTGGGCATTGGCACGGCCGAAGAAGTGAATGAATCTCTAGTTGTGCCCGATCCTTCGCTGTCCATTGCGCAAGGTTGCTTAGTGCCGTTCAGCACCGGCAATTATTACCCCCAGGTTCTGCGGGCGCTTTGCAAGCATTTAGGCATCAGCGATCAGACGCCCTGGGAAGATTTGCCGATTAAAGCAAAACGCGCAATCATGGATGGCACGGGCGATGAGAAGATTCGCGTTGATTACGTGACGGTAAGCGGACGCGATACGTATTGGTTTATCACGTGGGATGGCGCACGCGCCGCCATTATCCAGCGTCGCGATGAGGCTTCAAGCGATAAGCAACGCGATAAATTCAATGCGTATTTCTCTCAGCATCCTTGTCCGTCGTGTCACGGAAAACGCTTGAAGCCCGAGATTCTTGCCGTTACGGTGGGCGGAAAATCTATCAACGAAGCAACGGAAATGAGCGCGCGCGATTCTCTTGAATTCTTCCGTTCGCTTACGTTCGAAGGGCAAAACCTTGCTATTGCAGGTCCTATTGTCAAAGAAATTGTCGCTCGCTTGAAATTCCTGGTAGATGTTGGCCTTGATTACTTGACGCTTGACCGCGCGACCGCATCTTTGTCCGGTGGCGAGGCTCAGCGTATTCGCCTTGCAACGCAAATCGGCGCAGGACTGATGGGCGTGCTCTATATCCTGGACGAGCCCTCTATCGGCCTGCATCAGCGTGATAATGATCGACTTATTGCCACGCTCGAGAATCTGCGCGATTTGGGTAATACCGTTATTGTGGTGGAGCACGACGAGGACACCATCCGAAGCGCTGATTACGTTATCGACATGGGTCCGGGCGCCGGCGAAAACGGCGGTTATCTTGTTGCTTGCGGTACGCCTGAGCAGGTGCAGGCCACCCAAGGGTCTATTACCGCCGATTATTTGAGTGGACGTCGCAAGATAGAGGTTCCTGCTACGCGCCGTAATCCGGAACGCGGGTGCATCAGCCTTTCAGGCGCAAGCGTCAACAACCTGAAGAATGTTTCGATCGACATTCCTTTGGGTACGTTGTGTGTAGTGACCGGTGTTTCAGGAAGCGGCAAAAGTTCCCTTATCACCGATACGTTGGCTCCGGCGTTGGCGAATCGAGTCAATCACGCCCATAAAACAGCTGCGCCGTATAAAAAGCTTCTTGGGGTAGAGGCAATTGATAAGGTCATCAACATCGATCAGAGCCCTATCGGACGCACGCCGCGTTCGAACCCAGCAACGTATATCGGCCTTTGGGACGACTTGCGCGCTCTCTACGCGTCAACGAATGAAGCGAAGGCGCGTGGCTATGCGCCGGGTCGTTTCTCCTTCAATGTGTCCGGCGGTCGCTGCGAGGCATGCAAAGGTGATGGCCAGATAAAAATCGAGATGCACTTCCTGCCCGATATTTACGTTCCCTGCGAAGTATGCGGCGGTTCGCGCTACAATCGCGAAACGTTGCAAGTTACGTATCGCGGCAAGAACATTGCGGAGCTGTTGGATATGACGGTCGAAGAGGCGCTTTCCTTCTTCCAGAACATTCCCAGCATCAAACGTAAGCTCCAAACGCTTTTCGATGTGGGTTTGGGCTATATCCGTTTGGGTCAGCCGGCAACCACGCTTTCTGGCGGCGAAGCGCAGCGCGTAAAGCTTGCGAGCGAATTGCAGCGCAGGCAAACGGGTAAAACGTTCTATATTCTGGATGAACCCACAACGGGCTTGCATTTCGAAGACGTTCGCCAGCTGCTGGTGGTGCTGCAGCGCTTGGTGGAGAGCGGTAATACTGTTTTAGTCATTGAGCATAACTTGGATGTTATCAAATCTGCCGACTACATTATCGACATGGGTCCCGAAGGCGGCGATCGTGGCGGTAAGGTTATTGCTACGGGCACGCCCGAACAAGTTGCTGCAAAGAACGTGGGCTACACCGGCAAGTACATAGCGAAAATGCTTGAGCAGAAGTAGCTAGGCGCTTTGCGCTGGCAGATCGCGGGCGCAACAGATGGGTACTCGCAATCTGCTGGAACGAGATATTCTCGTTGGCTTGAACTGCCATTTCGACATGAAAAAAGCCGCTGATGGTGAAATCAGCGGCTTTTCTGTTAGAGCATATGAGCTACACGTTCGGTTTAGCAAACACCCTGAGCAATCATTGCGTCGGCAACTTTCTCAAAGCCGGCGATGTTTGCGCCCATAACGTAATCGCCTTCATGGCCATAACGCTTTGCAGCATCGTCGATGGCATGGTAGATGTTGCACATAATGCCGTTGAGCTTGTTGTCCACTTCCTCGAACGTCCAGGACAGATGCTCGGCATTCTGGCTCATTTCCAGGCCGGAAACCGCTACGCCGCCCGCGTTTGCGGCTTTGCCGGGGAAGAAGACCACGCCGTTGTCCTTGAGGTACTGAGTTGCCTCAAGCGTGGTGGGCATGTTCGCGCCTTCGCCCACAATCTTGCAGCCATTTGCAACCAGAGCCTGAGCGTCTTCCAAAAGCAGCGTGTTCTCGCGTGCGCAGGGAAGCGCGATGTCGCACTTGAGCTTCCAAACACCGCGACCGTCTTCGGCAACAAACTTTGCGTTCGGACGATAATCGGTGTACATCGCCAGCGAAACGCCCTTGTCGTGACCGGAGCGCTTCGCATTGTAGATTGCTTCCAGCGCTTCAACGGAAATGCCTTCTTCGTCAACAACGTAGCCCTTCGTGTCGGACACGGCAATAACGCGAGCACCCAGCTGCTCAGCCTTTTGAACTGCGTAAATGGCAACATTGCCAGAACCATGGACAACAACCGTCTTGCCTTCAAAGGTGTCGCCCGTGCACTTCAGATGCTCGGCAACCATGTAAACCAGGCCGTAACCGGTGGCTTCGGTGCGGGCAAGCGAGCCGCCGAACTGCAGGCCCTTGCCGGTCAAAACGCCAGACCACTCGTTCACAATGCGCTTGTACTGACCAAACATGTAGGCAACTTCGCGGCCGCCTACGCCCAAGTCACCTGCAGGAACGTCGGTGTTCGGGCCAATATGGCGATACAGCTCGGTCATGAATGACTGGCAGAAACGCATGATCTCGTTGTTGGACTTGCCCTTCGGATCAAAGTCCGAACCGCCCTTGCCGCCGCCCATGGGCAGGGTGGTCAGGGAGTTCTTCAGAATCTGCTCAAGACCCAAGAACTTCAGCATGCCCAGGTTCACGGTAGGGTTGAAACGCAGGCCGCCTTTGTAGGGTCCAATGGCGCTGTTGAATTCAACGCGATAGCCGCGGTTTACTTGCGCGACGCCGGCGTCGTCAATCCAGGGAACGCGGAAGATAATAACGCGCTCGGGTTCAACGAAGCGCTCCAGGATATGATTCTCCTGGTATTCGGGATGCGCTTCCATAACGGGCTCAAGGGTCTCAAGAATCTCGGTTGCAGCTTGAATGAACAGGGTCTGCTCGGGGTCTTTTGCCTTGACCATTTCAAGAACGTCTTGTACGTAACTCACTTTAACTCCTTTTGCACGAAGTATGCCAAGACACTTGCTTGGTATTATCACTGATGGCAGTATGGTTCATTTTCGTCAAGATGCGCGCCGTTTTAACAAACCATTAATAAAGCGTTTCGTTTGCGCGGCGAACGCGTTGCAGCAGCGTTAAGCGGCACGCGGGATGGCGAAATTGTTGACAAAAGGTGGGGTAATTTGTCAACAAGGGGAGTGCAGGTTTTGCGGGGCATGTGTGCGCTCGCATCATGCGTGCGCGTGCGCCTGGTATACTAATCTGCATGGAAAACATTACGGAAAACATAACCGAAAGCGCACCTGGTGACAGCATGTCAGGCGCGCTTGGCGGTGCCGCGGCAAACGATTTTGATGACGCCACGGCGAACGGCCTTGACGGCGGCCCCAGCTGCGCTGCAGCGCGCGCGCAAGAAACGCTTCAGGAAAAACTCACGCGCTTGCGTGGCGAGCTTGATAATGTGCCCACGTTGCCGGGCGTCTATCTGTGGAAAGATGCAGAAGGCGCCGTTATCTACGTTGGCAAGGCAAAACAGCTGCGCGCCCGCATGCGCCAATACGTGAATTTTCAGGACGATCGCGCGAAAATTCCGCTGCTGGTGGATCAGATTCAATCGTTCGATTACATTGTGGTGGAAAACGAGCACGAGTCGCTTGTTCTGGAAAACAACCTGATCAAGCAATATGCGCCGTTTTTCAACGCGGACTTCAAAGATGATAAAAGTTATCCGTTCATCGCGCTCACTACGGGAGACGTTTTTCCTGCCATCAAATATACGCGCGAGAAGCATCGCGAAGGAACGAAGTATTTCGGCCCCTTCACTGATAGTCGCGCTGCACGCGAGATGGTGGACATTGCGCGCCGCGTGGTGCCACTGTGTTCCGCATCGTGTGCGGAATGGCGTCGCATCAAGCGCCTGACCGATAGTGGCTCGCTTGATGCGTTTCTGGGAAACGCGGGCGTGCGTCCGTGCTTCGATAGTCATGTGGGGTTAGGTCCTGGAGCTTGCTGCGGAGGCATCACGCCTGATCAGTACAAGGAAAACGTCAAACGCATTCAGCGGTTTTTGGCGGGCAATCACAACGAGTTTATTGCCGAGCTTACCGAGGAAATGACGCAAGCGGCCGGTGAGTTGGACTTCGAGCGTGCGGGTCGCATTAAAAGTCGCATTGACACTATTAAATCACTCTCACAAAAGCAGCATGCGGTGATAGCGCAGAACCTTTTCGCCGATGTCATTGGGTTCTTCCGCGAAGAAACCATTACGGGCGTGCAAGTTTTGATGGTGCGTGAAGGTCGCATCATCAACAACAACGAATTCATTTTGAACAAAGGTACGAACGTCATTGACCAGGACTTACTGCACTCCTTTTTGCTACGTTATTACGATGTGGCCACGTCAATTCCGCGCGAGGTGATTGTTCGCGCGCTTCCTGAAGACGATGCCGCCATGAGCCAGTGGCTTACCGACAAGTTGGCAAGCAAGCACGGTGCGAAAGTGCATTTCGTTGCACCCGAAAAAGGGGAGAAAGCCGACCTTCTGAACCTGGCGGAAACGAATGCGCGTCACGCTTTGATGCGCTACAAAGTGCGTACGAATTACGATGACCAGCGCATCAACAACGCGCTCCTTCAGCTGGAAAGCGCTCTTGCTCTTGAGCGTCCGCCGCATCGCATTGAATGTTTCGACATTTCCACGAATCACGGCTCGTATACCGTGGCATCGATGGTCGTGTTCGAAAACGGCAAGCCAGCGAAGAATCAATACCGTCGTTTCAAGATAAAAGCCCAGCTTGACGAAGCGAATGACTTCTTGTGCATGCAGGAAGTCATGCAGCGCCGCTATTGCGCCGAGCGCATGGAAGATCAGCGTTTTGGCTCGAAACCTGACTTGATCATTCTTGACGGCGGCCGTCCGCAGCTTAATGCCGTGCTTGAGATGTTCGACGAAATGGGCATCCACGATATCGCGTTGTGCGGCTTGGCTAAGCGCGACGAAGAGCTGTTCGTACCCTGGCAGGAAAGCGGCCCGGTGGTGTTGCCCGGTGGCTCGGCATCGTTGTACCTGGTCAAGCAAGTGCGTGACGAGGCGCACCGCTTCGCCATTACGTTTCATCGCGAGCTGCGCGGGAAGGGCATGACGCTTTCCGTGCTCGACGAAATTCCCGGCTTGGGACCGGTGCGCAAGAAGGCGCTGCGCAAGGAGTTCCGCTCGTTTGCGCGCCTGAAAGCGGCGTCGCTTGAGGAGCTTCGGGCAGTGCCCGGCGTGCCCGCTGAAGTTGCCGAGGAGCTTTACAAGGTGCTGCGGCAGTATAATGACAAACAGGCAAGCGATCAGGAAGGAGATTCCCATGACGATTGCGAATGACAATATAAAAGGCGCCCCGAAAGAGCAGGGCGCTCTTGATCAGCACCCTAACGAAGCGCAACATGTGGAAAGCGTTGTCGAAGAAAATAAAATGCCGAATCTCGTGATTATCACAGGCATGAGCGGCGCAGGTCGTACAGAAGCAATGCACGTGTTCGAGGACATGGGCTATTTTTGCGTGGATAACCTGCCGGCGCCTTTGATTGCCGACCTTGTTGATTTGCGCGCGCCCGACGCTCAAGGCGCTCAGAAAACGTATACCGCGGTGGTGTGCGACGCCCGTAATCACATTTACTTCGAAAAGCTCACGCATATCATCTCTGAGCTGGACAAAAAAGGCGTGGATTACCGCATCGTATTCCTTGATGCCGCCGATGAAAAGCTGGTTTCGCGCTATAAATCGTCGCGCCGCAGGCATCCGCTGTGCGATGACGGTTCCAGCATTGGCCAGGGCATTGTCCGCGAGCGCATGTTGCTTTCTTCGGTTGCGAAGCGCGCCGATTACATCATCGATACAACCGATATGTTGCCTGCTCAGCTGCATAGTCGGTTGCGCACCCTTTTCGGAAGCGAAGAAACGCGCAAGACGTTGAGCGTTTCTGTATACTCGTTTGGTTTCAAGCATGGCGCGCCCACCGATGCCGACGTGGTGATCGATGTGCGTTTCCTTCCGAATCCGTATTACGATCCCGAGTTAAAGAACCTTACCGGTTTGGATGATCCGGTGCGCAAGTTCGTTATGGATTGTCCCGAAACCGAACTTTTCAAAAAACGCTGGTTTGACCTGCTTGATTGCGTTATGCCCGGCTACGTTTCCGAAGGCAAGCAGCAGCTTGCGATTGCGGTTGGCTGCACGGGTGGCCAGCACCGAAGCGTTGCGCTGGCGGAAGCGACGGGCGATTATCTGAAAACGCACGGGTATCGCGTCAGTGTTGCGCATCGCGACCTTATGAAGGCGGAAACCGCGGCCTCGCGCCGCGTGAAGGAAGACGGCGGCGTTGATACGCTTCCCCATAACAGGTAAGGATGCGTTATGCCATTGTCTCATTTCACTCATGATCCATCGTTAACGTCCCAGTTCAAGCCGTTGACGCATGTGAAACGTGAAAGCGAACCGTCGGCCGGCAACCCGCTTGCGGGCAAGCGTGCCGTTGTGGTAGGCGGCGGCACGGGCGCCCCTATGTCTATTCGTTGCCTTTTGAGCCTGAACTGCCAAGTAAACGCCGTGGTAGCCATGGCCGACGACGGCGGCTCTACTGGTGAGCTGCGCAAACAAGCGGGCGTGACGCCTCCGGGCGATGTGCGTAAGTGTTTGGCGGCGTTTGCGGCTCACCCCGAGGACACGTTCGCGCAGGCGTTCAAATACCGTTTCCCTTTCGCAGACAACCATGCGTTAGGGAATTTGCTGCTTGCTGCGTTGGAAGATGCTTCGGGCTCTTTTCCCGAGGCCATTGAGATTTGCGAGCATCTTCTTCAGGCACGCGGGCACGTGCTTCCCTCTACGCTCACACACGTTGAGCTTGCGGCGTCTACGTGTCAGGGGCACGAGGTGCGCGGGCAGGCGTGCGCATGCCATTCATCGGAGCCGCTGAATCGTGCGTGGTTGCATGCAACGCGTGAAGGGGAGCGCATTGAGCCGTACGAGCCGGCGCTTGACGCGTTGCGCAACGCGGACTTCGTCATTTTAGGCCCCGGCTCGCTGTTCACTTCGGTTATCGCGAATCTTTTAGTGCCGGGCGTTGCGAAGGCGATTCGCGAATCGAACGCGTACGTGATATACGTGAGTTCCATTTCCGATGCGCAGGGCGAAACACGCGGGTTTGGGGTAAAAGACCAGGTGGAAGCGTTGCAGACGCACGGCATGGGTACGCGAATCAACTGCGTGCTTGCCGATGCGCCCCGTTCGGGCTCCCAAGCAAGTTTTCCGCAGGGAATGCGCCGCGTTTCCCTGGGACCCGATGATCGCGCGTTTCTCAGGGAACAGGGAATAGCGTATATGACCAGGGACTTCTACAACCCTGAGCATCCCGGTTGGCACAGTGTTTCCGTGTTACGCAGCGCGTTGGGCAAATCCATGGGCAAGGCGCTTGAGCGTGCGGTGCCTCAGTCTGCAAGTTGCATCGTGCCGCAGACACCGGGCCGCGCAACGCAGCAAGCACCGGTTTCCCAGCAGCGCTCCCGTACAAGAAAGACGTTGGGAAAGGCGCAGAAATAATGGCGTTTACTTCCGATGTTAAAGACGAGCTTTCGCACGTGCGCCCCGTGTGCACGCATTGCCAGCGCGCCACGCTTGCGGCGCTGGTACGCATTGATGGCACGCTGTATCTGAGCGGTTCGGGCAAATACCGTTTAGAGGTCGTGACCGATTCTGTGAGCATTGCGCGCTTGACTAAGCAGCTGCTCAACGATATCTACGACTTGCAAACGAATCTCACAATCCGCCGAAGCGTTTTGCATCAAACGCCAAACTACCTGATAGAAGCGCCGTATCAGCCGCGTCTTGAGCAGTCGCTGCGCGATATGGGCGTTCTTTCCGAATCGGGCGGTCTGGAAATGCATTTGCGCCCTTCTATCATCAAGAAAGAATGCTGCGCTGCGGCGTACCTGCGTGGGGCGTTTTTAGGCAGCGGCTTCATTGCAAATCCAAAGGGCAATTACCACTTTGAAATCACATTTGCTGCCGAACCCATTGCCGAAGACGTTGCGCACATCTTCACGGAAAAAGGCATTCCTGCGCGTATTTCGCGCCGGCGCAATACCTACATTGTTTACCTGAAAAGCGGCGATGCCATTGCGGACTTCCTTGCGTTCACGGGTGCGCACACCAGCGCGCTACACTTCGAGGACGCGCGTCTTTACAAGAGCATCCGCAACGACGCGAACCGCGCGACGAACGCGGAAATTGCAAATCAGCGCAAAACGGTGAACGCGTTTTTAGAGTTTCAAGAAGCAGTTGAACAGATTCGCCATGCGGAAGCCATGGGCAAGCTTTCGCCTGCTTTGCGCGAAATCATTCGTCTTCGCCTGGCGCATCCCGATGCATCGCTTAAGGCGTTGGGTGAGATGCTTGATCCGCCGCTTTCCAAGTCCGCCATCGCTCATCGCGTTCAGCGTATTCTGGATTTTGCCCATGATTTGAAACGCTCGCAGGTTTGATGCTTGCGCGTTCGCGCTTTCGTGGTAACGTTGGAAGGTAGGTAAACTGCAGGGGTGAATTACGCGTTAAGGCGCACTCATCCCATGGCAAACCAAACTGTTTATAATCCTTATGAAAGGGGAAAAGACATGGCAACTAAGGTTGGCATCAACGGTTTCGGTCGTATTGGCCGCTTGGCTTTCCGCGCAATGTTCAACGATCCTGAGCTGGAAGTCGTAGCAGTCAATGACCTGGGTAACAAGGAACAGTTGGCTCACCTTTTGAAGTACGACTCGGTTCATGGTCGTGCTTACGATTCCGTTGTGGTCACCGAGGACGGTTTCTGCGTTGATGGCGTGAACGTCAAGGTTCTTGCAGAGCGCGAACCTGCTAACTTGCCGTGGGGCGAGCTGGGCGTTCAGGTTGTTGTCGAATCCACCGGCTTCTTCACCGATGGCACGAAGGCTGCCGCTCACATTGAGGCAGGTGCAAAGAAAGTCATCATCTCCGCCCCTGGTAAGAACGTGGATGCCACTATTGTTATGGGCGTCAACGACAAGGATTACGATCCCGCCACCATGAACATCGTTTCCAACGCTTCTTGCACCACGAACTGCCTTGCTCCTGTTGCCAAGGTGCTGGTTGATAGCTTCGGCATCAAGCGCGGCATGATGAACACGGTTCATGCCTACACGAACGACCAGAAGATTCTGGATCTGCCGCACAAGGATTATCGTCGCGCGCGCGCTGCTGCACAGTCCATTATCCCCACCACCACGGGGGCTGCTAAGGCTGTTGCGCTGGTTATCCCCGAGCTTGCTGGCAAGCTTGACGGCTTCGCAACGCGCGTTCCTGTTCCCGATGGCTCCATGGTTGACTTGACCTGCCAGCTTGAGCGCTCGGTCACCAAGGAAGAAATCAACGCCGCCATGAAGGCCGCTGCCGAAGGCCCCATGAAGGGCATTCTGGAATACACCGAGGACCCGATTGTTTCCGTTGACATCATCGACAACGCGAATTCTTCGATCTTCGATTCCGGCCTGACCATGGTTTTGGGTGGCGAAGGCGACATGGTGAAAGTCGTTTCCTGGTACGACAACGAATGGGGCTACTCCAACCGCGTTGCCGACCTGGCAAAGATTATGCTCTAGAACGCAACCAGGTGCGCCGTCCGGTTGGGCGGCGCATTGCTTTTTCGGGATGTTTTTCAGGAGGCTTTAATGTCCGATATTCAAACTATCGAATCCCTTGCGCCGCAGGGAAAGCGCGTGCTAGTGCGCGTGGATTTCAATGTGCCGTTGAAAGAAGGCGCGGTTACCGACGACACGCGCATCAAGGCTGCGCTGCCAACTATTAAATATCTGGTTGATGCTGGCGCAAAAGTCATTCTTATGTCCCATTTGGGTCGTCCGAAGGGCGAAGGCTACGAGGAAGCATATTCCTTAGCGCCCGTTGCTGCTTATCTGGCGAAAATGGTTGATGCTCCCGTTTCGTTTGCCACCGACACGGTTGGCGCCGATGCGCGGGAAAAAATCGCCCATATGAACGATGGTGACATTGTTTTGCTGGAAAACCTTCGCTTTGACAAGCGCGAGAAGAAAAATGACGAAGGCTTCTGCCGCGAACTTGCCGTGTTGGGCGATGCGTATGTAAACGATGCATTTGGCACGGCGCATCGCGCGCATGCTTCCACGGCGGGCGTTGCAGCGCTGCTTCCCGCGTATGCCGGTTTCTTGCTCAGCAAAGAAGTAGCCACGCTGGGCGGTATGCTTGAGCAGCCGAAACGTCCGTTTGTTGCTATTTTGGGCGGCTCGAAAGTGTCCGATAAGATCAAGGTGATCGACGCGCTTATCGACACGTGCGACACGCTTATCATTGGCGGCGGCATGTGCTTTACGTTCCTTTTGGCGCAGAGCAAAACGGTGGGCACTTCGCTGAAGGAAGACGAATGGGTTGAGCGCGCGTCCGAAATGCTCCAAAAAGCAAAGGACAAGGGCGTGTCGCTGCTTCTGCCTTCCGATGTTGTGGTGGCAGACAAGTTCGCCGAAGACGCGCGCACGGAAACCGTTTCCGTTGACAATATTCCCAGCGACATGATGGGCCTTGATATTGGTCCCGAAACGGCCAAGGCGTATGCGGATGCCATTGCGCAGGCAAAAACCGTGTTCTGGAACGGCCCCATGGGCGTTTTCGAGATGAAGGCATTCGAGGAAGGCACGAAGCAGGTTGCTCTGGCGGTTGCCGCTAACGCGGAAGCCGATACGATTATCGGCGGCGGCGACAGCGTTGCTGCGGTGAACAAATTCGACCTTGCATCGAAGATGACGTTTATTTCCACGGGCGGCGGCGCTTCCATGGAGCTTGTTCAGGGCGAAAAGCTCCCGGGCGTAGAGGCGCTGCGCAAATAATTGTCCGACTGTTGCGACAAGCGAGATTGCATCGGGCAAAATCGCGATGAACAGGAGAAACATGAAACGTAAACCCATGATGGCGGGCAACTGGAAGATGAATAATACCATCTCCGAGGCCGTTGTGCTCACGCAGCAAATTTGCAACCGTTTCGAGAAGGATTGGGCGGACTCTGTTGATGTGGTGCTCTGTCCTCCGTTTCTTGATTTGAAACCGGCTTGGACGGTTATCGATTTCGAGAATCTTCCTATTTCCGTTGGCGCGCAGAACTGCTACTGGCAGGAATCGGGCGCTTACACGGGCGAAATTTCCGTGCCCATGCTCAAAGAGGCGGGCTGCGACTACTGCATTATCGGCCATTCGGAGCGCCGTACGCTGTTCGGCGAAACGAACGAGGGTGTGAATAAGAAAGCGAAGGCGCTTCTTGCAGCAAAGCTCTCACCGATTATCTGCGTGGGCGAATCGCTTGCCGTGCGCGACGAGGGGTCTACGCTTGATTTCGTGTGCGCCCAGGTCAAGGCCGCGTTCGCTGGAATCGATGAGCTTGATGCGAAGAATTGCATTGTCGCCTACGAACCCATTTGGGCCATTGGTACGGGCCGCACGGCAACTCCCGAGCAAGCGCAGGAAGTATGCGCTGCCATTCGCGCAACGCTTGCTGAGTTGTACGGAGCCGATATTGCGCAGTCCATGCGTGTGCTGTACGGCGGTTCCATGAATGAAGGAAACGTTGAGGGGCTTCTTGCCATGGAAGATATCGATGGCGGCTTGATTGGCGGCGCAGCGCTGAAGGCAGAAAGCTTTATTGCGCTTATCAAGGTTTGCTTGTAGCTGTTTGTGGTCGCTTGCGCTTGCTGGTAAGAACCGTGCTGGTTTGCAAGCTTAGAATGAGAAAAGGTACGCTCTATGACAACGTGTGAAGGTCGCCCGTGCGCCCTTATCATTATGGATGGCTTTGGTTTGTCGGCACCGGGTGCGGGAAATGCAATCTCCCTTGCAGCAACGCCGGTGCTTGATGATATATTTGCCACTTGCCCGAAAACGCAGCTTTTAGCTTCAGGGGAAGCCGTTGGTCTTCCCGCTGGTCAAATGGGTAATTCCGAAGTGGGTCATTTGAATATTGGCGCGGGTCGCGTTGTCTATCAAGAGCTGACGCGCATCAACCGCGCGTGTCGTTCGGGTGAGCTCAAGCAAAATCCCGTGCTGTGCCAGGCGTTTTCGTCTGCTGCAAGCAACGGCGGTGTGGTTCATTTCATGGGACTTCTGTCCGATGGCGGCGTTCACTCTAATAATGAGCATCTGTATGCGTTGATTGCCATGGCGTGCGAGCAGCAGGTACCCGCGGTGCACATCCATTGCTTTATGGACGGCCGCGATGTTCCGCCTTCAAGTGGCAAGGGCTACATCGAGCAGCTGGAAGCGGAGCTTGAGCGCCTGTGCACAGCATATCCGCAGACAAAGCTTGCAATTTCTACCGTTTCGGGTCGCTACTATGCAATGGATCGCGATAATCGCTGGGATCGTGTGGAACGTGCTTACCGTGCGATTGTCGGTGGTGCCCCTTGCGTTGAGGCAAGTGCTGTTCAGGCAATGCAAGACTCTTACGATGCGGGTGTTACGGACGAGTTCGTTGAACCCGTGTCGTTGGACGGTTGCGGCGTGCATGAGGGCGATGCGGTGGTGTTTTTCAACTTCCGCCCCGACCGCGCGCGCGAGCTTACGCGTGCGTTTGTTGATGACGACTTCAGCAGCTTCTCGCGCGGTGAAAAAGTGCCAGTTTCCTATGTGTGCTTGACGGAATACGACGCAACTATCAATGCGCCGGTGGCATTTCCGAAGGAATTTCCAGCAAATGTGTTGGCGGATGTTTTGACGCAGCAGGGTTTGCGCCAGTTCCACATTGCGGAAACCGAGAAATACGCACATGTGACGTTCTTTCTGAATGGCGGCATTGAAGAGCCCAAAGCGGGGGAGGAACGTGTTTTAATCAAGAGCCCTGCGGTGGCAACGTATGATTTGCAGCCGCAGATGAGCGCATATCCGGTCACCGAGGCGCTTACTGAAGCGATTCTCAACGATAAAGCCGACTTCTACGTGGTGAATTACGCGAATTGCGACATGGTGGGGCATACCGGTGTTGTTTCCGCGGCAAAGCAGGCTGTTGAGGCGGTCGATGAGTGCGTGGGGCGCGTGCTGCGCGCCTTGAAGGCTAAGGGTGGCACGTGTCTTTTGACTGCCGATCACGGAAATGCCGATCAGATGGTTGCCGAAGATGGATCACCTCATACGGCGCACACCACGGCTCCTGTGCCGTTGGCGCTTATTGATTATTCGGGGCAAGGCTTTTCGCTGGAGAACAGGGAAGGGGCGCTTTGCGATATCGCACCCACGCTGTTGGATATTATGGCAATTTCTCAACCTGCGGAAATGACCGGGAAATCGCTTCTTGCGCGATAGTCTTGTTTCCTTTATAATTTATAAATTGCATTTGTTTATTCGACGGTAAAGAAGGTTTGTCTTGACGGCTTTAATGATTATTTTGACGGTGTTGCTGATTGCATCCGGCGCAGGTCTGATTGTTTTCATCTTGCTGCATTCCGGCAAGGGAACGGGTCTTTCCGATATGATTTCTGCGGCGGTGTACAACACTTCCACGGGTACCTCGATTGTAGAGAAGAACCTTGATCGCATCACGATTGTTCTTGCGATTGTTTTCATGGTAACGTTGATTGCCATGATGGTCATTTGGCCGCACGGTTCTATCGCTTAAAGAGTGCTTAAAAAAATCTCTTGCAACTTGTAGGTGTTCTGATAAACTATGCAACGTTGCAAATTCGTCGGAGTGGTGGAACGGCAGACACGCTAGCTTGAGGTGCTAGTGCCCGGATTGGGCGTGCGGGTTCAAATCCCGCCTTCGACACCAGTAAATTCAAGAGAGGGCTTCGGCTCTCTCTTTTTTGCATTTGGCAAGGTTTTCGTGCCGCAGGATAGAGCGTTTTCGATTCAAGCGGTTTGCGGGGGTGTCTGTCTGACATTCGGTGCTTCGTGGGGAAGGGAAGCATGCTGAGACGCTCTGAGAGCCCATATTTGGGGTGCTTTTAGCCAATGCTGTTTCGAGCTGTTGTCATTTGGAGATTATGGGTCGTGCTGAAGCTTAGGGCGCGTTGGACTCAGATTGTTTGTTTTGTTCCGTACTCTACTTTGTTCGAGCGAATCTTAATCCGGTGCTGCATTGTTGGCGAAGGAGATTCAGCTTGTCCTGTGCGACCCATGAAGAACGAAGAAAAGACTTTGCTGGAAATAAAAAAGAATCCCGAACGGGATTCTTCGAAATTCAATGGTGGGCGATACAAGATTTGAACTTGTGACCCCTGCCGTGTCAAGGCAGTGCTCTCCCCCTGAGCTAACCGCCCACTTTTCAGTGGTTGCTGGTGTTCACCAGCGGGTAGATATATTATCAGATTGAAATATTTTGTACATATCTTTTTTGAAAAATTTTTCGCGGAAGGTAAAAATTTTAGAGAATTTTAGAGAGCACCACTAACGTATAGGTAATAAAAAAAATTTTGCGATTTGGCAAATTTTTTCTTGCATTATCCCTAGGGTATCGGTATTATACCTTCTTGCGCGGACATGGCTCAGCTGGTAGAGCACCACCTTGCCAAGGTGGGGGTCGCGGGTTCGAACCCCGTTGTCCGCTCCATGCGATCTCACAGCCTAGATTAATCTCTAGGCTGTTTATTTGCGGACATGGCTCAGCTGGTAGAGCACCACCTTGCCAAGGTGGGGGTCGCGGGTTCGAACCCCGTTGTCCGCTCCACTGATCACTTTGGTCGGTCACTCCACAAAACGAATGGCCGACTTTTTTGATAAACGTGGCGAGATGGCCAAGTGGTAAGGCAGAGGCCTGCAAAGCCTTCACCACCGGTTCGAATCCGGTTCTCGCCTCCATATGCGGACATGGCTCAGCTGGTAGAGCACCACCTTGCCAAGGTGGGGGTCGCGGGTTCGAACCCCGTTGTCCGC
>CAKUFS010000019.1 GCA_934648845.1 uncultured Eggerthellaceae bacterium | reverse complement strand
TGGAATTCCGTTAAGAAAACGTGCCAGTGGCACGTTTTTAGGAATTCGCCCGACCGAGCTTGCGAGGGAGGGGTCGGGGTTCGCGCAGCGAACGCCGGAGTCCCGTTACCCGCTCCAGAAATGTCACGACCTGGGATTTCTCCCAGGTCGTTTAAGTTTTGCAATGAAGAAAAGCACACCGAGTGCTTGCGCATCGATTAGAACACGCTGGCAAGCCAGGGGCCGTACTGCCCCGTCCACATGCTGTTCAGCTGGCTTGACACCTTGTTCCAATCGAAGCCGTTTAGGAACAAAAGCTCCAGATAGTTCGCGTTACCAAGGGCACGCGGCGCACTCATCAGCTGGAATGCATACGTATACGTGCAGGTGGGACACATGGTAACTACCGTCTCGCCGTCTTTCGCAAAGCCCAATTTCTTATCGATCTGCTGGCCTTGGCGGTTGTAATCGTACGCGCTTACCGCGCCGCCCGCGCCGCAGCAGCCATGGAACACCGTCGTCTGCTCATCGGTCGCACCAAGCAGTTCGCGCGTGGCCGCAAGGCATGAGCCATCGCGGTCCTGGCACGACTTCGAGAAACACATGGCAAGCTGCCTGCAATCACGCTTGGGCGTGAATCCCTGTTCCAAAAGGTATTCGGAAACTGTGGTCACCTTCACGTCCATATTGTTGCGTTTCATGGTGCTCACCAGGGCATTCTTGCAACCGGGGCATGCGCACACCACAATGTGCGCACCCGATACCGCAATCTCGCCGGCAATCTTGTCGCACAGCGCTTCGGCA
The DNA here is from genome assembly GCA_934648845.1 of uncultured Eggerthellaceae bacterium. Classification (GTDB taxonomy): domain Bacteria; phylum Actinomycetota; class Coriobacteriia; order Coriobacteriales; family Eggerthellaceae; genus CAKUOV01. The sequence goes on along the minus strand of CAKUFS010000019.1, from coordinate 41,859 downwards.
CGATCATAGAACCCAGCGCTCTTCAATGGAGAGCCGCAGCAGTGGTCGATCATGGTCGTTTTGCCGCCCACTTCCTCAAGCGTGGCAAAAACCTCACGCGTAAGCTCGGGACCATATGCGGCAAGCGAGCATCCCGGGAAGAACGCGATTTGGCAATCTGTTTGCGCTTCACCGTAGTCGCTTGCGAAATGCCTGGTCAAATCGGCATAGCCAATGCCCCAAATGGCACGATACGCCGTAAAGATGTCCCACTCCTGGTCAACCAAAACGCTCGACCACGCATCACGCGGAATGAGCCCCAGGTTCTGAAAATCAATGCGCGCAGCATAAATAAGCTCGGAAACGTCGTTATGCGCGAAGCAGGTTTGCTGGCATGACGTGCAGAAGAAACAGCCGCGCACCGCCTGCACCAAATTCGGATCGGCCGCAATGACCTGTGCCAAGCTGGGTGCCTCTGCAGCTTCGCCTTCCGCCTGCGCCTGCGCCGCCTTGCGCTGAGCCGCCAACATGCGCTTGGCAATCTGCCCTAGGTTCAAGCCCGCGCACGAAAGGGACGCACACGTCTCGCGGCAATGTCCGCACTCGGTGCACTGGCCCATGAACTTCCAATACGTTGCCGCATTTGTCAACTGCGGGGCCTGTTCGGCCGTTTGCTCAGCCGCCTGAATGTTTTCAATTTGATCGCTCATTATCCCAGTCCCCTATGCATTCATCTGACGATACAGCATGGCGGCCTCGTCGTATGCAAGGCTTGTTGCCGGATCGGCGTTGTCGGAAAAAACGTTGTAACCCACCAAGCGCGCATTCTTCGCATTAGCAGTTTCATCTGCGGAAACGCTACCATTCGCCGCTTCGCGCACCGTTGCAATCACGCAGCCGTTGCGGCGCCCAACATCCATCCAGCGACGCTCGGAAAGCTCCATGGATCCGCCAGAAAGGACCACCGCACCACCCACCGTAATGGAGTTGCTGGGGACGAAGCCGTCGTAGCGCGCCGCGCTAACCGGCTGCTTGCCTTGAAGCGCTGCCACCATGGCGCGACCGGCACAAGCGCCCTGCACGCACGCCTCTTTCCACAAACCCGCAACAACGCGCTGGCCCGTAGCCTTATTCAACACGCACGCAACATCGCCTGCGGCGTATACGTCGGGAAGCTGCGTGCGCATGAACTCATCCACAGGAAGGCCCGCGGCAAGCGTATTGGCGCTCGAACAATCACAAACAGCCTGGTCAAGTGCATCTTCAGGAACAAAATCGAGATTGGGCACAATGCCATGAGCAAACAGCACATGACTGTAATCGACCATATCCCCATTGGAGAATGTTACGAGAACCTGACCGTTTTCCGCCGGATGCGCCTCTTCAATTGCTTGCGAAAGACGCAGGTCAACGCCTTTTTCTGCAAGGTAGTTTTCAAGCTCTGCGGCGATTTCATCGCAGGCGGTGCGGCGCATAACGTGCTCGCCACGACCCAGAAGCGTTACGTCAACGCCGCGCTCCAGGCACGCGTCAACGGCCTTCAAACCGACCATAGACGTTCCGCTTACCAACACGCGCGCGTTGTCTCCGCTGGCCAACGCGTTATGCAGCGCTTCGGCGTCTTCAAGCGTGCGCAAAACCAGCGGCTTTGCGGCATCGAAGCCGTCGAAGGCATCCTGCGCACCCGATGCGTCCTGCACCACCGCCGGCGCCACCGGATGCGCGCCCGACGCAATCAAACACGCATCGTAAGCGTACTCGTTACCACCCGCCACAACCGAGTGGGCATCCACATTAATGCTGGTCACCGGCGCATTCGCAACAGCACAGACATCCAGCCGGTCCAAATCGCACGCATCCCACGGGAACACGCCTTCGCGTTCGCACGTGCCCGCAGCATAAGCCGAGGTCATCATGGGGCTATACGGAAGCGTCTCCGTATTGGAAAGCACTTGGATCCTCCCCCGAAAACCCGACGTTCGCAACGCGATTATCGCATTCACGGCCGCCGTGCCGTACCCGATAATCGCAACCGTTTTATCCATGCAAGGCTCCTCTCCCCCGCCCCCCGCGGGTGCATACCTTTCGCTTGCCAGGCGCTCGCTTCGCCCGACATCAGTCGATTATCCTATTCGGACAATTATACAGGAGAAACAGGCACCGCTCGACCACTCAAACGGAATACGCACCTTCACGATTTTGCGCGGCACATCAAGGGAGTGTTGCGGACGAACGCGGGGGAAAGATGCAGAAGAGGAAGGCGTTGCTTCAGGGACGAGGATGCGAGGCGGGAGAAGGCCCTGGAAGAAAGGCAAAGCGGAAGGCTCAAAAACGAGAAAAAGGGCGCACAAGGTCCAGATGGGGGAAGACAGAGGAGAACGCGGAGCCTCGGGGCATAAAGCAAGGGAAGATTCAGAGCGAAAGCCAGACTACAAAGCGAAGAGTCGCAAAAGACCCCATAACATGAGCAGGTCGCCAATGGGATGGGGGGATTACCATTGGCGACCTGCTCTGTGTTTCAGACCGATACCTATATTAGACTTTATCCACTAATTGTCAACATCCAACTTACGACTTTTTTTGAAATCTTCGAATTTCGCTCTTTCCCAACGTGCAGCTTCGCCCGCTCTTTCCCAACGTACTTTCGCCTTTCCACTGCTCAGCCTTACCGGCACCACCTGAAAAGCCGGAAGGGAGCGCAGCCTTCGCCTGCGCCTTCCCTTCTCCCTGTCGTCCGCCGCGTGAGCGCGGCACGCAACAACCGCGCCCGCTCCTGCGCCTTCCCCTTCCCCTTTCATGCTTTTTTCATTTGCCTCACGCGCCCTTGACATTCGCACCAGCGAAACTGTTACCATATCCTACGAAACAAAAACCGAGCAGCGTACCGCCTGGCGCGCCGCCCGCATTGCGAAAAGGAGTTCGTCATGGCAAACAAAGCGCTCGCGAAAGATCCGTCCCAGACCTGCATTCTTGTCACGGGAGGCGCCGGTTACATTGGCAGCCACACCTGCGTTGAGTTGCTTTCCCGCGGGTATAACGTGGTGGTGATCGACGATTTAAGCAATTCCAGCGAAGTTGCCATGAATCGCGTGCGCACTATTACGAATTGTCCCGATGACCAGCTGAAATTCTATAAGGCATCCATTCTTGACCGCGAAGCGATGGAGCGAATTTTCACCGAGAACGACATTGACGCCATTATCCACTTCGCCGGTTTCAAGGCGGTCGGCGAAAGCGTGCACAAGCCGCTCGAGTATTACTGGAACAACCTGACCGGCACGCTGGTGCTGTGCGACGTTGCGCGCGAACACGGCGTGAAGAACATCATCTTCAGCTCAAGCGCCACCGTTTATGGCGAGCCCGAATTCGTGCCCATCACCGAAAACTGCCCCAAGCACGAGGCGACGAACCCCTACGGCCAAACGAAAACCATGCTTGAACGCATTTTGACCGACCTCTACCTTGGCGACAACGAATGGAATGTGGTGCTGCTGCGCTACTTCAACCCCATTGGCGCGCACGAAAGCGGCCTGATCGGCGAAGACCCCAAGGGCATTCCCAACAACCTGGTGCCTTACGTTGCCCAGGTGGCCGTGGGCAAGCTGCAGCGCGTGGGCGTGTTCGGCAACGACTACCCCACCCCCGATGGCACGGGCGTGCGCGACTACATTCACGTTGTTGACCTGGCGCGTGGCCACGTGGCGGCGCTCAAGTGGATGGCGGGCGAAGTGGGCACCGGCGAGCCGCTGGGCCTGGGTTCTATTGCAGGCGAAGCCGCCGCAGACGGAAGCCGCCGTGGTGTGGGCATCTTCAACCTGGGCACTGGCAAGGGCTCAAGCGTGCTTGACATCATCCACGCGTACGAAAAAGCCTGCGGAAAGACCATCCCGTACGAGATAATGCCTCGTCGCGAGGGCGATATTGCTACGTGCTATGCCGCTTGCGACAAAGCGCGCGAAGAGATGGGCTGGGTTGCCGAATACGACTTGGAGCGCATGTGCGCCGACAGCTGGCGTTGGCAGAGCATGAACCCCGACGGATATCGCGGCGCAGAAGCGTAAAGCGCGAGGCGGGCGCGAGACGCGCAGGTTTACGAGCGAGACAAGAACGGCGGTGCATCGGGTTGGTGCGCCGCCGTTTTGTTGCTTTGGGTTTCAGAGGCTGAGCCAAGAAGCTCGAGGACCGCGCGGCGCGCAGGTACAGCGCCGCCCCACAACCTAATACGGCAGCTCCACGCGAATCGCATCTCCCACCAGGGACTTTAGCGTTGCCGCAAACTGCTCGCCGCAATCGGCGTCGCCCGCAACCGTCCCGTAATGTTCGGGGATTGCCAGCTTCGGCGCAGGATTCATTCCCGCTACAAGCTCCGCCGCTTCTTGCGCCGTGGTGGTGTACGTGCCACCTGCAGGAACGCACACAACGTCGCACTCCACCGCACGGGCCTCGGGCGTGTTATCGGTGTCGCCGCACACGTACACGCGCGCACCCGCAAGCTCCACCACGTAGCCGACCCACTGGTTCGCATGCGGATGAAACTGCTTGTTCATGTTGTATGCCGCAACCGTTTGAACGGGAAATCCTACAATTTCGTAGCTTTCACCAGGCGTAACGGAAACAATGCGATTCGCGGGAACGCCTGCAGCCACCATGTCACCCACGGTATCCGCTGGAGCCGCGAACCACGTATCAGCCTTCGCAACCGCGTTTAAGCTCGCAGGATCAAGGTGGTCGTAATGGCTGTGCGTCACCAACACAAGCGACGCATCATGCGGCGCCCCTTCGACATGAAATGGATCAACGTAAACAACGCACGGCATGCCCTGCGCTGCATCATCGCAACGTGCGCCCTTGTCATGCACGCCACCACTCACGCATGCGCCACTACTCACGCGCACGCTGCTATGTTCATTGATGTAAAGCGAAACATTCTGATATGTAATTTCTCGCGGCGAAAAAGTCATGATACGACCTCCCAGCAATTCGGCTTCCCCTGATTCACCTGCTCTTATACGGTTTTCATCTTACCAACTTCCCGCTCGCCTTTCGCCAAGAATCGCGCACCTTGGCGAAAAACTTTGTTACATCCTCTTTTCAGAGCCAAAAAGTATGATATGGTGCGTCCATGTTCAATTTCGCTTCACATATCACTGCAGGAGAAGCCGCTGGCGCTATCACATGCGCCCGCCGCGCGGAGCAGTGTTCCGAAGCCGCCGGTGCCGTTATGCGCGCTCGCTGGGCCGAGCAGTGTCAGGCAGCAGCATCGTTATCCTATTTGTATTTTCGATATTAATAGCACGCGGGTTTTTCCGGTGCTATTTTTTATGTCCCCACTCCCGCGTGCATTGTCTTCTTTTGCCTGATAGAAAGCTGTTTTCGTTTCGGATTCAGCCTACAGGCTTCGCGCTAGCGTGTCTTTTCCGAAGAACGCATGCCGCACTTGAGCAATTCGACGAAGGCGGCGCAGGAAGCAGCAGCGCGAATCCCAGCACCCGCGGCGCAGCAGCGCTGCACTCCAACAAAAGGAAAGGATCCATTGTGATTGCAAAGATATGTTTGGTCGTCATCTTCTTCGGCGTGGCCATAGGCGTGGGCATTTACTGCCGCAAGTACGCCAACGGCGTTGACGGCTTTGTTCTTGGCGGCAGAAACGTAGGCGCATGGATGAGCGCTTTCGCTTTTGGCACCAGCTACTTCAGCGCCGTTGTTTTTGTGGGATACGCAGGTCAGTTCGGCTGGAAATATGGTTTGGCGGCATTCTGGGCCGGCCTGGGTAACGCCGTTTTGGGCTCGCTCATTGCCTGGTGGGTGTTGGGTCCGCGCACGCGCAAGATGACGCACCGCATTGGCGCCACCACCATGCCGGAATTTTTCGGCAAGCGCTATAACTCCCGCGCGCTGCGCATTGCCGCGGCGGCCATCATCTTCGTCTTCTTGATCCCCTACACCGCATCGGTCTACAACGGACTGTCGCGTTTGTTTGGCATGGCATTCGGACTGCCCTACGAGGCGTGCGTTATTGCGATGGCGGTTATCACCTGCGTTTATGTGGTGGTCGGCGGCTACATGGCCACTGTGGTGAACGACTTTTTACAGGGCATTGTCATGCTTGTCGGTATCACGGCCGTTATCTTCGCCGTGATGAACGCAAATGGCGGTTTCATGGAAGCTATGACAACTCTTTCCCAGGTCAGCGACGGAAGCGGTTTCCAGGGCGTGTTCACCAGCATGTTCGGACCCGACCCGGCAAACCTTTTGGGCGTGGTCATTTTGACGTCGCTGGGCACGTGGGGCCTGCCGCAAATGGTGCAGAAGTTCTACGCCATTAAAGACGGCCCCGCAATCAAGCAAGGCGCCATCATTTCCACGCTGTTCGCCATTATTGTGTCGGGCGGCTGCTACTTCCTGGGCGGCTTCGGACGCCTCTACGGCGACCAGATTGACTACACCGCCGCGGGAACGCCCGTGTTCGACTCGATTGTTCCCACCATGCTGTCCACCCTGCCCGAGTTGCTGATTGGCCTGGTCATCGTACTGGTTTTGTCCGCGTCCATGTCCACGCTGGCGGGCTTGGTGCTCAACAGCTCGTCCACGCTGACCCTGGATCTTATCGAGGGCAACATCGTGAAAAGCATGGACGAAAAGCGCCGTATTCGTTACATGCGCGCGTTCATTGTGGTGTTCATCGCTATTTCTGCCGGCATCGCGCTGGTGCAATACCACTCCACGATTACCTGGATCGCCCAACTCATGGGCATTTCGTGGGGCGCGCTTTCCGGCGCATTCATTGGCCCGTACCTGTGGGGCCTTTACAGCGGAAAAGTGTCGAAAGCGTCGGTGTGGACCAGCTTCATTTTCGCCATTGTGCTGACCACGGGCAACATGCTGATTGGCTTGGCGGGTCTTACGCCTGCGCTGCAGAGCGCGGTTGCCGGCATTCCCGTTGTGTCGTGGGTGTTCGCGAACGGACTGAACTGCGGCGCGTTTGCCATGATGGCATCAATCGTTATTGTGCCACTTGTGAGTGTTTTCACGAAGGCCGAGCCGTTCGAAATCAACCCGCCAACAGGCACTTCGGGCACCGACCGCGAATTTGCAAAGAGCATTGAGGGCGCACCCGCCGCTCCCCTGCCGGCCGAGGTCACGTCCGCCGATGCCGTAAGCGGCACGCGGAAGTAAGCGTTGCGGAGGGGACAGCACGGCAGCTGGCGACGAACCATACCAGGCGGCCCCAACAGCACGGTGAACACGCCTTTTTGTTCGGCCGACTCGATTTAACCCAAAAGGGCAGCTTGGTCGCAGGCTCCGAGATAATCCGCCCTTGCCGGGACAGCTTATCCCAGCAAGGGCGGCTTTAGAGCTTACAGATGCTGGATTTCGGTACGGAACTCAAAATGAGTGGTGGGATCCTCTTCGGGATCGTCTTCCCAGTTGACCGCCTCGTCGTACAGGAGCTCGTCAATGCTTTCGCCCCGCTTGATAACGATCGTCTCGGAGAACCATACTTCCTTGTCAAGCATGATGATGCCCGATTCAGCGCGGAGCGCGATGGCCTGGGGATATTCGAGCTTTGCGACAAGCTCTCCATTGCCATAGATCTCTGCAATGTCGTTTACAACGGAAACGGCAATAACATCCTCGTTGATTTTGAACGAGGTGGTATCGGTTCCCACTTCGGGGATATCGAGAGTGTCCTTAGGCGCCTCGACAATAGACAAAAGCCCGAATTCTTCCAGTGCGCCGAACTCATCGACGACGATTTCATTGAGGTAGTTGTTGATATCGACATCAAAGCCCTCGAAGTGCAGCCTCACTGTGTTCCAGCTGTTGTCGGGAGGGGCGGCCAGGACGGCATCGATGAAGAGCAGCTTCGAACCCTTCATTCGCTTCAGCAGCGACTCCTCCGATTGGCTGAATCTTTTGTTGGCATGTTCCATGTTCATCACTTTCCCTTCTTAACGAAGTGTATCTTCTGGGATTTAATCCCAGAAGCATTCTTCACCTTCAATTCGACAACTGGGGAGCCGTCTTTCGAGGAGGATACGTACCTGTGGGAGACAATGCTGCCGTCCCTCATCCTATAAATCATTCCCTTACCCTCAATTGGTATCGCACTTACATGGCTTCTGCTCGCTATACTGGCGAACTCCGCGGCAGTACGCGCGGGATTGTCGGATTCGATGTTTCGGGTGTGTTTTCGTCCCTGGCCGGGTTGGCCGAAGTACCCTTTGGGCGTAGCGGGGAACCTAGAAACGAGATCAGCAATGTTGTCATCGAGCCTGTTTCCTCCGCGAAGCGCGGTGGTGGTTACCCCACCGCCACCGATTGCGGCATCTCCGCCGCTTCCGGTACCCATTTATTCGCCCCTCTTCGAAAACGCCCTAGCAGTATCGGTATCGAATTGGACGATTTCCACACCACGTTCTTCTGCTAAGGCGAAAACGCAGCTTCTTCTTGAGCCGTACACAATGATTCTCTTGGGAGCAACCGCGTCGAGCATCGGTTCAAACCCCGACTCGAATATCTTACGAGTCTCTTTTTCTCTCATTGCACCGGCGGTACCGACTGCGATGGTCCCACCTGGCTCGATGCCATCGAATGCAAAGTTGTATGTATTCTCTTTGCCCCATCGAACGCACGGAATCACGGGGATTCCGTTTCGCTGCAACCATGAGCCTATCTCTCGGCTTCGGCTAACGCTTTCGAGTTGTCTGTAGAGCGGGTATCCCCAAAAGACACTGCAATCAGGAGGGATTACCCCATCAAAACGCGAAAGAATCGGAAGGTATCGCCATGGATCTCTTAAGAGACGAGAGAACCGGGAGTCATGAATGAAGAAATGAACCCAGCCGGTCGGCTGTTTGGCGGAAACGGCTTTGTCGAATGGAACCAACGTGCTCGGTCTCGAGTTTGATCTATGTATGGTGGCAAGCTGCCAATCCCCAGCGGGCTCCAATCCCACGAGCAGGTCGCTCCTCATGGAAGTACGGTAAGAGTCGTAATTCAATTGAATCATATCCTTTCAACTAAATCTTTTATGTATTTCGAGATGTTGAAGGGCATGATGTGCGATACTTTCATGTGCAACCGTGATGTTTCGCGCATCACACCGATAGCCGCTTAAGTTTAGCTTTGGCGGCTATTTTTCTTATACGGGGGCAAGTTGACCACCTCCCTTCTCAAGGGTACATGAATTCAAGATGCGCTGTTCATACTCTGTTTTGCTGGTCGATCCAAATCGACGGCGCTTTGCCGCCCTGTCGCATGCAGACTTCGCGCAGCCGTAGCTAACGACGAAATCGATACTGACGACCGAATACTCAATAGACGAGAATTCAAGGATAAGCGGCGCTGGCGCGAGAAAATAATTTGCAAAGATATCTGCCTCGTGTTCGTAGATATCTTCATCCGAGTCTGGATGCATTAAAATCAGGTGACCGAGTTCGTGCGCAAGGGTGAAGCGTATGCGATCTCGATCACAGGTCTCATCGTTGTAGTAGATTGTTGTTCTACGGGGGTTGAAATCCGAGGGATAAATCGTTAATGCATCAGGATAGTTTTTAACGAGACTCATTTTGGTTTTTTCAGGAAGGGCGGAATACGGAATGGTTGAGATTCCCATTTTGCGCAGCAGACTCCAAATGCTGAATGGGTATACCGTGATTCCCCAATCCTCGATAAGATCAGCAACGGCAGACCTTATTTCGTCGTAGCGATTTGCGGGCAATGACCAGCTCATTCGGTTCCTATCTACTCTGAAAACTCAATTAGAGCGTTAATGAGCTTTCTCTTATCTTCGGCAGTGATGTTTTTGGCACTGCGAGCGACGAGCCGCATAGCGTCCTCGAGAGTATCGGGGTTGTCGCAAGGCGTCCCTAGCAGCTCGTCGACAGAGACCCCTAAGGCGTTTGCAATAGTTGCAAGGGTAATTGATTTTGGCTCCCTTGCACCAGTGCAATAGCGACTGATGGCTGCCTCGGTCAGGCCCGTCATCGCCGCGAACTCCTTCCGGGATATTCGACGAGCGTCAAGCATAGATTGGATCCTCGTCCCTAATTCTTTTGTGTCCATAATTCCTCCTTGCCTCATCGGCAGATAATTACCGATGCGACAATTATACACTACAATTGTCTGCTGTAAAGAGCACGAAACTCATAATTGCTTCAGTTGGGCGACTGGATCAATTAACTTCCATGTATTTTTCCCTGTTCGCGGAGTTTTGTCACAAGTCGCCGCATACGACAATCGGAGATAGGCCATGGACCATCCTTCGAAAAGAGGGTTCGCGCAGAGTCCATAAGGTTAAGAGTCATAAGCGGCTTCTCAAGGTGCCGCCCTTCGATTTGCACCGGACAACGAATTGCCACAACTCATCGCGAGCCGCCGGAAGCGGCTTGCGTATTGCTGTCGCCTACCTTGCTTATTGAACGGAGCCTCGTTCTCATTGGCGTTTAGTCCATAAACCGAGAAGGGGAAGATGTCGCACCGGGCACCTTCCCCTTCTTACGTTTGCGATTTGACGCACGGCGCAGAAAGCACCGGGCACACCGATCTATCGGATCCTACGTGGTCAAGCGACCCTGCACGCAAAATCAGCCGTTATGCAGGCAAAATACGTGCGCTCATGTCAAGCGGTGCAGCCGAGAACGGCGCCGTGGTAGCCAGACCATCCACGCCCGTAGCCGCATACGCTGCAGCGTTTTTCGCGTTGATGCCGCCCGCCGCAATCAGCGTGCAGTGCGGGTCGATTGCGCGCAACTCCGCAACTAAAGCTGCCAGTTCATCAGCGGGAATCTTGTCGAGCTGAATGCCGTCAACGCCAACGCGAGCCAACGCGCGCGCTTGGTCGGCATCGGCTTCTACGAACAACTTCTTCTCAATGCACTTGCTACGCAAGCTCGGCAGCGTTTCCAAGAACGCGTCAAATCCGCCCATGAGGCGTGTGTGGTTGTCGAATACCAACACCGTTTCGGAGAGCCCCAGGCGATGAGGGAAGGCGCCGCCCGCCGTAACCGCTTTTGTGAGCAGGTCTTTTACGCCCGGCATGCTTTTGCGCGTGGTGAGCACTTCGCATGCAGGGTTCGCGGATTTCGCAGCGCTCACCAAGTTGTGCGTTTTCGTGGCAACGGCGCTGCAGTGATCAAGCAGGTTCAGGCAGACTTTCCATGCCTTGTGCAGCGCGCCGGCGGGGCCCACCGCCACCAGCAAAATGGTGCCCGCGGCAACTTGCTCGCCCGATGGAACAAGCGACTCCACTTCTGCGCCTAAATGTTGCAATACGCGTGCGGCCTCTTCCGTGGCGCACACCGTGGCGTCCTCGCGCGTGAAAAACTCGATGCGCGCCGGCTTGTCACTAATGCCAAGCATTTGCGTAGTCAGGTCGATATACGGAACGTCCTCGGCAATAAGCTGGTCAATGCGCGCGTCCGAAATAACTACATCCATTGCTACCTCCCGTTTGTGGAAACTTTTGAAGCTATGGTATCACGAACGCGCGCTGGGCGCGAAAGAGAGGGGGCAGCGCAGCTGGTCCACAATCGCCCGGATCGCCTTTCTTATACACTCGATCTTCCAAGCTTTCAGGTCGCGCCACAGCGAAATAGGCGCTTAGGACGCTTTTCGAAACCATGTTGTTGAAAAAGAGAACCCAAATTCGAAGTTGCGGTAGGTTGGAAGTAGGTGGGGGCCCGCAAATCGCAACATTTTTCGAGCACAGGACTGCTTGCAAAAATGCGCAGCGGTAAAATACCAGGTCAAAGCGCCGTGTTTTCAAGGTCGCACGACGACGCACGGGCGCAGAGAGTTTCGACCTACTTCCAACCTACCTCAACTTCGAATTTCACCCTGGTTTTCCAACAACATGACCAGCAATCCTTGCAAAACTCCGAAATAGGAAACATTTCAACAATGGAATACGCGCAGCGCCCGCACGCCTACCTGGCTGCTCCCAAAACCCACATGGCACCGGGGAAAACGCACTTCAATTATCCTTGGATAACTCTATTTGTTTCTATTCAGATTATTCATGCATATATATAAATATGCCATTGACATGCGAAAACATTTATCTTTTTTTTATTAACGGATAATGAATTTCTCTTTACATTGATAAATCGATGAACTACTATGCCTACCGTCGTCAATATGAATAAGAAAAAACGAAAGAGGCATGTTATGACTACACGTGTTGAAGCTGTTAAATCCCTGCGCAAAGCCAGCAAGCTGATGCGCCTTTCTTTCCGCGAAAACGGTCCCCGCTCCTTCAAGCGCGGCACGGGTGCGCTGCTGAGCGTGCTCAATGAATCCGAAACTGCCGTTTCCCGCGACGAACTCACCGTTGCCCTGGGTGCTACGCGCGTTGCCCTGAAAGACATCGTGCGCAAGGCTCAGCGCGCTGGTTACGCAACCATGATTACCGATACCGAGGGCAATGGCTACACCGTTGAACTCACCGACCTGGGCAAAGAGGTTGCCGCAAAGCGCGCTGCCGCTATGGACAAGGCCGCCGAGAACGCTTTGAGCTGCCTGACCGACGAAGAAGTCGAGCAGTTCACCGCCCTGAACGAAAAGATCTCCCTGGCACTGCATGAGCAGGGCATTTCCGCCAAGAAGAAGGGCCATCTGGTAAAGCGCCACAAGAAGCACAACTGCAAGGGTCATGCACACGCAGGCATGGGTCACGCAGGCAAGGCCAAGGGGCATTGCAAGAAGCACAGCCGCAAGTGCAAGAAACACTAAACGCGAGAAGCAGCGCAACAGCGCAAGTTCGATATAGATGCGAAGAAGCAGGTCGATGGCAATCGCGCCACCGACCTGCTTTGTTTTTGGTGGCCAAATACCCAACCCCTAGCCGTGTCGCTTCGCTCCGCACCCCCTTCGCGACCTTTTCCAGTGGAGTAATCGTTTCCCAAAAACTATTGGACAAAACCAATAGTTTTTATATACTGACCCTTAGTAAAAACTATTAGAAAAACCAATAGTTTTGAACAGGTAAAACACTAGGAGAACCGCTATGATCACAACGCAGGAAGCAGCCAAAAGGCTATCGATATCTCGAAACCGCGTGCTCGATTTGATCAAGGCAGGGCAGCTACACGCAGAGAAGATCTCGGGCGTTTGGTTCATAGACGAGGCATCGGTGGAGACAAGAGCCCGCACGGCAAGCAGAAAAGGCGGCCGCCCCAAACGGGGCAAGGGCAAAAACGAGGTGCGCTTCTCGCTGATGAACCGCGCCCGCAAAATCGCGGAAGTCGTCTACGACGAGGGAAAGCGTGAGTTCACATTCATCGGAGAGCTCCTGGACGCCAAGCGAGCACCCTTGGGTATCAAGGGGCACTCGGGCGAGATTCCCCTTGCGGATTTCAACGAATGGTGGAAGAACCGCGGAATTCCCCGCACTCGAAACGGCCTGGACCGCCTTCTGCTCGATGCGGGAGCACGTGTGCCCGAAGAACTCCTCTATCGCAATCTAGGCCTTTCGCTGTCCGACCAGTATTGGATTAAACCAGCTGAATCGGGAATCACCTGGGAAGACGTCAACTTCTTCGATAATGACTTTGAGCAAGTCGATGCCGCGACCCAATCGCTTCCCAATGCGAAAAACGGGCTGCATGCGCACCCAGACAACACCTCCGACGGCAATCTTGCCAAGGAGTGGATTATCCGCGATTGCATCCGATTTCTCCGGAAAGGCGGCATGAGACGCGACCAGGAGCCCTTCAACGAAGTTATCGCGACCGCCCTGCACAGAAGGCTCCTGCGTCCCGAGGAGTTCGTCACCTACCGGCTTGACGCGCAGGGACCTTCGCCTGCCTGCCTGTGTCCCAACTTCCTTACCGACAAAGAAGAATACGTGCCCGCAACATACGTCATGCGGGAGTTCGCGCAAGATGCCCTGACCAGCGATTTCGACCACTACCTAGAATGTTGCGGCCGCCTTGGAGTGCGCGATGCAAGAGCCGCCCTTGAGCGCCTAATCGTTTGCGACGACATCATCGCGAACACGGACAGGCACTTCCGAAACTTCGGAATCATCCGCAACACGGAGACGCTTGAGTGCAGACCCGCGCCCATCTTCGATTCAGGAACGAGTCTTTGGTGCGAGTCCGACCTGGCGACTCTTGCGAAGGGCGACTTCTCCTTCACAAGCAAGCAATTCGAGGCTAGCCCCGCCCGCCAAATGCTTCTGGTGGAGGACCTAAGCTGGTTCGACATAAGCAAAGTCGAAGGATTCGTGGACGAGGCGATGGGTATCTTGGCGAAAAACGACCAGATGGAGAAACGGCTGCCTTACCTACAGCGCGCGCTGGAATGGAGGGTTGAGCGCATGGTCAATCTTGTCGAGTGGTCTTAGTCACCGCGTCCGGCGCCAAACGTAACAGTCGCACGGTAACGGCTGTAGCCGCCGCCATGGACAAGGCCGCTGAGAACGCTTTGAGCTGCCTGACCGACGAAGAAGTTGAGCAATTTGCCGCTCTGAACGAGAAGATCTCCCTGGCGCTGCATGAGCAGGGCATCTCCGCCAAGAAGAAGGGTCATTTGGTAAAGCGCCACAAGAAGCACGACTGCAAGAACCCCGCACACGCAGGCATGGGCCACGGCAAGAAGCACAACTGCAAGTGCAAGAAGCACTAAGGCGTTGCGGCAAGCCTTCAGATAAAAGGCGCTCGTTTTGCGAGCGCTCAACAATGCCCATGGAACGCTCTGAAACGGCCTAAACGCCCTGGAGTGCTCTAAATCGCTGTGAAGCCCTTGGCGACTCACGCCGTTGAGGGCTTCATTTTGCCCAACTTACCCGCAGAATTTGAAGCCATTTTCTAGCAAGCTATTTTTTGGCAGCAAAAAATTTGGACAGCCCCAAATTCCCCAAAAGGGATCAAAGCAAAAAGCAAGCAGCAAATTAGAGTCCCATAAGCTGTTTTTTCTTCTGAGCAAATTCCTCTTCCGTTAGAATTCCGGCATCGACGAGAGACTTCAACTTTTGCAAAGCCTCTATCTGCTGATCTATCGCATCAACAAGGAAAGCATTTTCGCTTGCAGCATCTGTATTTACCGCTTCACTTTCACTCGTTTCGGGCGAGTCATTGGGGCAATCCAAACCGGCCGCATCTTTCGAACCCCCCTGCCCATCAGAAAGAGACCCGATAACCTCGAAAACAGTCCCAGCTATTCCGCCCATAACACCACCTTTGGCATTCGCAACAGCCACCGCAATCGGCAGCAAAGGCTTAGCGGCATCGATAACATCTCCCGCAATCTGTCCCGCAGGTTCAAATATCTCAGCAGCCGCCTTACCGACGTCAATCGAACCAACATCGCTGCTGTCAAAACCTCCGCGAACGCCCGTTAGAACCTCGTTGATTGTTTCAACCCAGTTCTTAATCGCTTTCTTTTGCGATGCGGGAAAAAGAAAGCAGAGCAGCCCATCGTTGAAATAAAACTCAAGCGGTACTGGGGAACCGAAAGTTGATGGAGCACCTGGTTTGACCTGCGCCATACCGTTGTATATCTTAAGGTTAGCAAGTGATGATACTTCTGTATTTATTGTTTTTCTGAAAGTACCCGTTTCCCACCTAAAAACAATGCTTTTATTGGTCAAAATAAGTTCACCGCAAACTTCATTGGCGAACTTTGCACGAAACCCCTCATCATTGTTTTTCTTATAAACGCCCTTGGTTTTAATCAGAACCGCTTCATCGGGCGCAGGAATATATTCACTCATATCAGTCTCGCTATCAACTTGATTGCCAAGAAAACCCTCTTGCAAAAAAAATCGCAGAATAAGAAAAAATTGGATTATTCATAGAAGAATTATTCGCAAGAAAGGCCAACTTATTGGGGTTTATAGTCATTGTGGAAACCGCAATCTCGGCAATAAAATGTCGTCTTCTTCTTACCTAGAGCTCCGCCAACAAGGCCAATAGGACCAAGGAGCACCGTACCAACAGCAGCTTTCCCAACCGAAAAACCGCTCGTATCCGTTCCAACATTTTTCCAGTTTTTGCTACCACAAACCGGGCATTGCTTAGGTGCACGACTCGCCATGACTCTCCTTCCGTTGCTGCAAAATGCGGAGAGTCCAAAGAAGATAAAGAGGACATCCACCGCAGTCACCACAACTGTCAGATGCGCACGCGAATACACGAACCATCAAGAGGAAGCAGATGCCCTCTTTAGAAATGGTTTCCTATTCGATTGTGCGCCCCTTGAGCCAATAAGAATCAAATCAAGCGACAGTTGTGGTGGAACTAGTGTACCACTTTTCCTAATTCAAATTACGTCTATCAATTGCAATTACCTTTACAAAGCCAGATCGTTTTGAAAAGCAACATTCAAAGAACGCACCGCAATTTTGCCTTCTTCGTTTTCTATATTTACTTCCACGTCAATACTCAAACAGGGAAAATCCGTAGTAAAATGCGGTGACTCAATTTTTGACAAGGTGAAAGCTCCCAAACGACAAGGGAAGCGTTAGTTCTCGCCGTTTGAATTCCGCCCGAACGCCCCAAGCGTAAAAAACGGATTCGAGCGCAGCACAACCTTGCCCCAAAGCTTTACCGTAAAGGAGGAACCGGTGAACGACGAACAACGGGCGAAGCTCATCGAAATGCGCGATTGGATGCGCAGCGAGCTTGCTGCCAGCATCAACTTCTGGCTTGAGCATGGCATGGACGAAAAAAACGGCGGCGTGTATACCTGCCTGGACCGCAAGGGCGACATCTACTCCACCGATAAAAGCGTGTGGATGCAGGGCCGCTGCGGATGGACCTTCTCTTACCTGTGCCACGTCTACGGTAAGAAACCGGAATGGATGGCCGCCGCAAAAAGCGCCATCGACTTCCTGGAAGACCACTGCATCAACCACGAAGCCGGCGACCGTTTGTACTTCACCGTTACCGCCGAGGGCAAGCCGCTGCGTCAGCGCCGCTACTGCTTCTCCGAGGGCTTCTACTGCATTGCTAACGCCGAATACTATGGCCTAACCGGCGAGCAGATCTATCTGGACCGCGCTCGCAAGGCTTACCACATGATCTACGGCCTGAACTGGGGCGGCATGAAGGATCCTACGGGACTGGGCCCCAAGACCATCCCCACTACGCGCACCGGCCGCGCGCTGGGCGACTCCATGATCTTCCTGAACATCATTGGCATCATGCGCCGCGTTGACCCCGCCAACATCGAGGAATACGACAAGCACTCGCGCGAAATGTGCGACAACATTGTGAATTACCACTACCACCCCGAGCTGGGCTGCACGCTGGAAAGCGTTGATCCGCAGGGCAACCCCGAACTGTGGTACACCGATGGTCGCGTGGTAAACCCTGGTCACGACATTGAATGCAGCTGGTTCATGATGGACGAAGCAAACTACCGTGGCGACAAAGAGCTGCACGAAACCGCCGAGAAGATTTTCCGCCAGGCCATCGAAGCCGGCTGGGACAAGGAATACGGCGGACTGCTGTACTTCATCGATGCGAAAGGCCTGCCGCCCGAGGCATACGAGCACGACATGAAGCTGTGGTGGCCTCACAATGAAATCATGATCGCCGCATCAAAGGCCTACCGCGACACCGACGATCCGTATTTCTTCGACTGGCTGGTGAAGACGGTGGATTACGCCCGCGAGCACTTCGCCGACCCCGAATACGGCGAATGGTACGGCTATCTGCGCCGCGACGGCCTGCCCACCATGCCGTCCACCAAGGGCTCCACGTTCAAGGGCCCCTTCCACGTGCCGCGCGCACTGTGCATGACCGAGCAAGTTTTGACCGAAATGATTGGAGACTAATACATGAACTACCTGGGCATCGAATACGACATTAAGAACAAACCCGTGCTTGACCAGGGATTTATTCCTTTTGGCGTATGGATGAAGGAGTACCTGAAGGAAGCGAAAACGCCGATTAAGATCGCCGTCGAGCGCGAAGACGGCCTGATTTCCGTGCGTGAGAGCGCCATTCGCGGCGGCGAATTCGCCGAGGCCGACTACCGCTTCGTAGAGCGCCTGGTAAAGTTCGAGCTGTGGAGCATCGGCGGCTTCCGCGTATATCTGTGCGGCTGCGACGACATTGCTGCAAAGCTGGCCACCGTTTACAGCCCTGCGGGCGAGCGCGCGTTTGACCACGGCTTTGTGGATGACCTGTACGAAAAGAACCTGGAGATCATCGCCGTTTCCGAAAGCGATTTCCCTGCCGCAAACGAAGCCCCGAAGGCTATTGGCGGCCATACCGACGGCTGCCGCATTGGCTTTGACGCAGGCGGATCCGACCGCAAGGTTTCCGCAGTTATCGACGGCGAATCTGTGTACTCCGAGGAAGTTGTTTGGTTCCCCAAAGTCACCGAGGACCCCACGTATCACTTCGAAGAGATTGTGACCGCATTCAAGACCGCTGCTTCCAAAATGCCGCGCGTTGACTGCATTGGCGTATCGTCGGCCGGCGACTACGTGAACAACCAGCCCATGGTTGCTTCGCTGTTCATCAAAGTGCCGCGCGAGCGTCGCGAAGAAGTGAAGTCCATTTACACTCGCGCCGCTGCCGAGATGGGCAACGTGCCGCTGGTTGTTGCAAACGACGGCGACGTTGCCGCGCTTGCCGGTTTCATGGGCACGAAGGAAGGCGAAATCCTGGGCATTGCCATGGGTACTTCCGAGGCTGTTGGCTACGTAAATGCCGATGGCTACGTGCTGGGCTGGATCAACGAGCTTGCGTTCGCACCCGTTGACCTGTCCGAAAACGCCATGCAGGACGAATGGTCCGGCGATTTCGGCGTGGGCTGCAAGTACTTCAGCCAGGATGCTGTTATCAAGCTGGCTCCCGCCGCGGGCATTGAGCTTGATCCAGAGCTTTCCCCTGCTGAGAAGCTGAAAGTCGTTCAGGCAAAAGTGAACGAAGGTCACGAAGGCGCGCTGGACATCTTCCGCTCCATTGGTTCGTACCTGGCCTACACCACGGTGCTTTACAGCCAGTTCTACAGCATCAAGACCATGATGATCATGGGACGCGTTGCTTCTGGCATTGGCGGCGACCTGATTATCAGCGAGTGCAACCGCATTCTGGGCGAAGAGTTCCCCGAGCTGGCCGCTCAGGTAAACGTAACGCTGCCTGATGAGATGATGCGTCGCGTTGGTCAGTCCGTTGCTGCTGCTTCCCTGCCCGCGCTGGCATAGAGAACGACACGCGAACGAGCCTGCGCGAACGCACAGACGTGGGCGCAAATAAGACACGCTATCGACAAAAACCCGCTAAATGACCTGGTCACTTAGCGGGTTTTTATTTTCGGAATCGGATGAATATCCTCAACTGAACAGCGGATGCTCATGCATCAAGAACCGCTTCACGGACAGATTGCGCGACCCAACAACCAAGGGCTGCGCCGACGGATTCCTTCTGCAAAATTCCGCAATTCCCGTTGGCTTCACGCGGCCGCTTTTTACCTCAATCGCAATGATATCCGTGCCACTTTGAATCACGTAATCAACTTCCTGGGACCCATCGCGCCACCAGTACACATCGAACCCTTCTTTCTGACCCCATGCGATAAGCGATGCACCCACTGCCGTTTCCACCAAATGACCCCGTTGGGAAGGGTCTTTCATCAAGTCAGAAGCGTTTCGCCAGGTCGCATACATGAGCGATGGGTCGTGGACCAGCAAACGTGGCGAGCTTGACTTGCTTTTGATTTGCTTCGCGTCAAACTTTTGCAATCCGCTCATCATGCCGGCGCCCGCCAGCAAATCAAGGTAATTCTTGATAGTCTCGGTATTTCCTTTATCGTCAAGCTGACCAAGGAGTTTTCGATACGAAATCTCTTGAGCCGAATGCTGTGCACCCAGCTCGAATAATGCCCTCATCAGGGCAGGCTTCCGAACGCGCTCCATTTGGAGGATATCTTTAGAGATGGTGGCCTCTATGATGGAGTCGCGCATGTAATCTTTCCATCGTTTCGGATTGTCTTTCAAACGTGCGGCGCCCGGATACCCGCCGAACATCAGATAATCGTCTAGCTCATATCCAAACGCCCTGCTCATTTCGCTTAGATCCCAGTGCGTTGAACGGATTATCTCATGGCGTCCCATAAGCGATTCGCTCACGCCGGCGCTCAAAAGAAGGCTGGAAGACCCCGACAGAACCACTTTAAGGTCCAAGTCGTCCCACGAGTCCTCATCCCAAAGACGCTTGACGGTTTCCGACCAACCGCTTGCTTTCTGGATTTCATCAATGAACAAAACCGCAGGTCCTTGCTGCGCAAGAGCACGCGCCTGCATCCATTCAACCTCAAGCTGCTCAGGGCTTATAGCCAAAGGCGCATCGGCAGAGAAGACATGGGCGGGAAGACCTGTTTCTTTGAGCGCTTGCCTAATGGCGGTAGTTTTTCCCGTTTGTCGGGGGCCAAGGACTATTTGAATAAACGAGCGCGGTTCGCGCAAGCGTTGCTCAAGCTCGAATGATATGCCTCTTCTGAATCCCATTCCAAACCGCCCGTCTACAAGGGGAAATGCATGTATGCGTTATGTTAACCTCGCAAATATTATACATAAACCTCGCAAATTTTTGTTGCTAACCTCGCATTTTTTATGGGTAAACCTCGCAAAATTTATTGGCAAACCTATCAAATTTGAAGGACTAACCTCGCAAATTTTACGATTGCACCTTGCATTTTCTCCCGCTCGAACGCATAAAAAAGGCTGCAGGATACCTCCCGCAGCCTTGTTTTCCCTGCTATGCTCACAAGCAATGAAAGTGATCTTTTTTCGATAGGGAGTGCGGCAATATCCTGGACCGCCTACACGGTATAGCCCAAGCGTCTCCTTCGCCCCGCTATCGTGTCGTACACCTTGCGCCCGCCTTCGTCGAACGCCTTGAGCCTGCCGTCCACGTACCATTCGATGTAGGCGTCGAGCCGCGCCCGGAACTCGTCGAACCCCACCTGCGACCAGTCGCGGCCGTTGTAGAACTCCTCCTTCAGCGTCCCGAAGAAGCCTTCGGCGCGGGCGTTGTCGGGGCAGTATGATTCACACCTCCTCAGCGCCGCCGCGCTCGGATTGCCCGGCAGCCTCGAGAACCCCCGGGGCGTCAGGCCGCTCGCGCCGAGATCGGCCAAAATGCGCTCCCTGTCTTCCTTCGAATACATTCGAACCTCCTTGATCGAGGTCCAAGAATCCGCCGCACTCCCATACGAAATCCTAAGATTCACTAGACCGCAAGACATCTCAAGTTCGTAAATTGAATTAAGATTAATCAATTCTTGCATGCGCCACAGACGCAACCATAGTTTATGCACGACATCTAGCAGCCGATCGCAAAATACAGCAACTTAAAACCTCCTAATAATTCTAGTGTAGAAATCGCAAAACTTCTGAAGGGCCCCTATTCCTTCAAAAGCTTTCATGTCTGACTACATAGTATTCAAACAGCAGCCTATAGAAGAGTTCCAATTTATCCCTTGATTAATGGCCGAACACCTTGCCTCTACCTATTCAGAAGGCCCATTGCTCTGCGCCCTTCGCCTGTGCGCCCTCTCTCTAGCCTCTTCAAGCGAAAGAACGAGTGTTGTACCGTCGTTGGGCTCAGAGATTTCGAAACATTCAGGAGGAAAGAGATAGTCCTCATCCGTCTCATCAACAATACGATACCAATCTCCTTCGATGGAAACGACCTCGTATTCCTTACCGTCTATCAGCTCCAACGGCGAGGACTCGCCATGATATATCACCTTCATTACAACCACTCCTTAATCTTAAATCTAACCTTACCAGCATCCTTATGTTGGAACCAATGCACTTCTGCCGTTGCTCGTTTCCCACCAGAAATCTGAATCGTACCAAGCCCCTTTACATGCTGCCATCCGCGTGCACTAACGCCGAATTGCTTCGATAACCCATTTATAACCTTTGGCGAAAGCTTATTCCTGGTTCCCTTTCCAGCAAAAACTTCAATCTGCGAAATGTCGCTATCTTCCGCAAAATGATATATTTTTCCCGTTTTAGGGTCTTTGATATCGTAGTTCATCGCCTTTGCGCCAAGGCTGACTCCAATATGAAAAGACTCAGTATCTTCATATAAGATTCCTGCTGAAGAATGGCTACCATACGTGCCCGAATACAAACCGCCGCTTCCGCTACCCATGTTTTTCACACCCTTTAACACGGGAGATCCAATCGGGAAACTGACGGAAAATAGTTTTACCCGAAAGTCCTGCAAACACCTCGTCAGGCATTGAGCCATAAACGAGAACAAGGGATGGCTCAAGCTCCTCCAGCATTGCCTCGAGGCCGGCGCGGAAATGATACTTGTTGTCCCTTCCACGGATGCAACCATAAGTGCTGATAACCACAGGGGAACGATGCTCGATTCCCGCGAAGGCCACTTTCTCTGGAAGCGCACACGTAGTGTATGTACGCTCATCGCCCCAACGAACCAATGGGTAGACATTCGCCCCATGCTGTTGATAAAAGTGACCAATGGCTCGACTACGATAAACATTGGATACCTGCACCGCTAGTGGCGAATCGCGATAGAGCGAATTGTCACACGGAATAAAGACGGGAAACGCGTTAAACTCGTCAATATAAGCATATGGATTGCGAAACACATCGGCGAATACGGTGTCCATCTCAAAGAAGCAGAGCGCTTCATCGTTGGTTGGAGCATACCGCCGTTTAGAGAACGGAGTGAACCCCTCGGGCGTTATAATGTTTTGCGGCGGCTTGATGTGTGGGATTTCAAATATTCCGTCGAAGGTTGCACCTGCTACCAATTCGGGGTTAAAGCCATCGTCTGCCGTAAGCTTACGTTTTACCATTGCAGCACTTCCTTTCTTTTGGCCTGATATTTCCAGGCTGGTTTACAAGATGAGGGTATTTTGCGTGGTAAAACGTTTTTTCCAGGGACACTGAGTGACACGTTGGGACACATCGGGACGAATTAAATGCGAAGGAGTCTTCCAAAATGAAGTTTTGCGAATTCGCTCAAGCTCTAGCCCCTTTGATTTCCGATGGAAAACGAAATAGCATGTTCACCCAAGCTCTGTTCGAAAACATTGCTGAATACGGTTACGAAGATCAAAATCCAATCTTTGATATGTCTGAGAACACTCTTAGAAGCTATTACAGCGGAAAACGAGAGATCTCTGAAATTGCATCCAAGCTGATAGGGCATATCAATAAAGACCGGTTTGTCGAGTATCTAGATTCATTTTCGGACGAGATTCACGAAGAGCTATTTGACACATTCAGTCGATTTTCACCGAAGATGAAAAAGTACAACGCTGCAGTAGGTATAGCTGACCTCTTTGAGAATATACTTATAGACGCGTCCTCTCGTAAACGAGGACGCAAACCTGCGAATCGAGTATCCGATGATCAGGCGAAAAGCTACCTTAAGGAATCATACTTACTTGACGAAGCAAGCTGTCGTTGTCCAATATGCGGCAATCGTCTTTTGCTCGCTGGTTCAAAGGGTCCGCTGCCCAGATTCGAATGCCAAAATATCATTCCTCCTCAATGCAGTCATTCCCTTAAAACAAACTGCGAGTCCACGGGACTACCGTTTCCCGAGCCAGATTCGCTCGATAATCTGATTGCTCTTTGCCCAACATGCGCAGCTGAATATCGCTCAAATCCAACTCCGAAAATGTATCAGCAGCTCATGCTTGCCAAACGCCAGATGGTTTCACGAGCAGAATTAATTGACACCCTTGACAGGCTTGACGTCGAAGACGGCATCATTGATTTGTTGAACAGTCTCGGCGCATTGGACCAGGAATTCGATTTCGCAGAAGCCTCGAAGAACGCGCTCGCCATCGTAAAGAAAATCCATCCCGAAGAACGGCTACTAGCCAACGAGATAAACGGCAACGTTCTCTTGTATTATCGATTCGTCGAAGAGCAGCTTCGACAATTGGATGCTGAAGGTATTCTTGACTTCGAAATAATACGAACACAAATACATGGGTGTTTTTTAAAACTTGATCGAGCTGGACTCCCCCAAAGCAAGATTGTTGAATCAATGGCCAAATGGCTATCAGACAAAACTGGGTCAGGGGATATTCTCGCTTGCCGTATCGTCATCGCTTTCTTTATTCAAGCTTGTGAGGTGTTCCGTGAGACTACCGAATAAGATAACCCCCTATAACGCCAGCTCGCTATCAAAGTTCCCTCTTGTTCTCGCCCACCTGGAGCTAAACGACTTGACACCTGGAAAGCTTTACGAAAAAACAAAAAAGGATTTCAATGGCATTGGGGAATTTTACGAAACTCTAGACAGCTTGTACGCTTTAGGAGCTGTTGAGCTGATTGTCCCGAAGGGTGTGCTGCATTATGTTGACTGAAATCTATTGCAATAAATTCATCGACCAAGGCGTTGAGCGAGGAGCCATCAAGCTTAAGCCCGGTTTGAACGCTATTGTTGGCTCGGAAAACGCAACAAACTCCATCGGCAAGTCCACTTTCCTTATGATTGTGGACTTCTGCTTCGGTGGCAAGGACTACGCAAAGCCAAATAGCGATGTGCTTAAAAACATTGGTGAACACTCTATCTGCTTTACCCACGTTTTTGACGGGATTGCATACCGCTTCTCACGCTCCGCTACCGACGCAACCACTGTTTGGATTTGCGATGAAGGATATCTTGCCCAAAAAGAAATTTCTTTGGAGGAATTCAACAACTTCCTGGCCGCATCCTACGGCTTAAATGGATTAGGCGGTAGTTTTCGCGACTTAATCGGCTGCTTCATGCGCGTATACGACAGACCGTGCCGCAATGTAAACAGACCTCTTTCAAGTCACGAAAGCAGCAGAATGGGTGAAGAGCTAGACCGACTTGCAAAGCTATACGGTCAATATTACTCGATAAAGGAAATGAAGGAGCAGGCAAAAGAAGCCAAGGACGAAAAAGTTGCTTACCTAAATGCGTTGAAACATCAATTCGTTGTCGCAGCCCCAAGCAAAACAGATGTCAAAAACAACGAAAACAGAATCACTGCACTTGAAAGAGACCGTAACGAAATAATCACACAAAGCAAGAACAACCTTGCAGACATCGACCCAATCATTGCAGAACGAATCGCAAAACTCAAGCGAGAACTTTCTGCCATCCGCAGGAAACGCACGAAACTTATTTCCCGCATAAATGAGATGGATAATGATTTGAGATCGTCGAAATTCAAAGCATCAAAGGATATCAATAAATTAAAGAAATTCTTTCCAAACGCAGACATTAAAAAAATAGAAGAAATCGAAGAGTTTCACAGCCAGCTTGCCACGGTGCTCAAGGAGGAGCACGCAGAGACTCGTAAGGATTGCGAAGCACAGATTGCTTTACTAAACAGCCGCATTGATGACTTAGAGGATCAAATTTGCATGATTGCCCCTGAAACTAATTTAACCATCGCCGTTCTTGATTCGTACTCGGACATTATGCAAGAAATCGGTCGTTTGCGGGATGCTAACGAAGCATATGAGAAGAAGACGATTCTCTCTAAAAGAGCGTCTGAGCTATCTGTAAAGAGCAAAGCATTTAACGTGGAAGTGCTTAGAGCCATCCAGTATAAGATCGACGAACGTCTAGCTGAATTCAATTCGCATGTATGCGATAAGAACAGGACCTCTCCGTACCTATCCATCAAATCAGCGGATAGCTATACCTATTCTGTCGAAAACGATTCTGGAACAGGAGCAGAAACTCGGGGTCTCTTTCTATTTGATGCCGTAGTGGCCGAACAGACCCCGCTTCCTGTTTTCATTCACGATTCATGTGATGTAAAGCAAGTTGAAGACAATGTGATGATTCGTCTTTTCGAGCTATACGATTCGCTTGATGCGCAGGCATTCGTGGCAACGGATAAAGCGGAAACCTATACCCCAAACGGACTTCCTGATATTTTGAAACGCAATACCATACTCAATCTTAGCGCAGGTCACGAATTGTTTGGTCGCTCCTGGAACGAAAAAAGAGAAGCAGAGTAGATCTCAGCAGCAGTTTCGCTCTTTCATGCCGTCGGATTTGCAAGCTGAAATCTGCACTTTCCTTATTGCCGATTAGCCAACAAGAAAATCCTTCCAAACGCAAAAAGGCTGCAGGATACCTCCCACAGCCTTTTTGAAACGAGCAAAAGCCAGCGATTTACAACTCACGACCGCGCAAGATAACGCGCTCGACCGTTACCGTCTCGGGGTCAAGAATCACGCAGTCAGCCACTTTACCAGCAGAAATAGAGCCGCGTTCATCAGCAACGCCCATCGCAAGAGCGGGGTTTAAGGTTGCCGCACGCAAGGCATCTGCCAGCGGGATTTCCATCTTCGTTACCGCCGTTTTCACGCACAGTGCCAGATTCGTTACCGAACCCGCAATCGTGCCATCATGCAGCGTTGCCAAGTTGCCGCGCACGGTTACTGCCTGACCACCCAGCGCATATTCGCCATCAGGCATGCCGGCAGCTTCCATGGTGTCGCTGATCAACAGCATGCGCTCCGCTCCGAAAATCTTGAACGCAAGGCGTACCATCGACGGATGAATATGCACGCCATCAGCGATAATCTCTGCGAATACGTCTTCGCAATCCGCCGCCGCGGCAATGGGGCCCGGAGCACGATGCGCCAAACCCGGCATAGCGTTATACAAGTGCGTCAGTTGACGAGCGCCCGCATCGAACGCAGCCATGGCATCGTCGTACGTTGCGCACATGTGAGCCAGCGACACGCGCGTGCAGCCCTTTACCGCCTTGATGAACTCGAGTGCACCCGGCTCTTCGGGAGCAATGTCAACAAGTTTTACCAGGCCATGAGCACGTTCTTGCAAGCGCATAAACATCTCAACGTTCGGTTCCTGCACATATGCAGGGTTCTGCGCGCCCACCTTGGACGGGGAGATAAACGGACCCTCCATGTTCAAGCCCAGAAGCGTTGCCTCGTTGTCCGCCGGCGCAAACGCTGCGGCAACATCGCAAATGCCGCCCAGCTTTTCCTCGGGGAACGTCATCGTGGCAGGGCAGATGGCCGTAATACCTTGCGAAGCCTCGTACTCTGCCATCTTATGAAACGATTCATCGGTGCCGTCGCACGCATCATGGCCAATGCATGCATGAAAATGCACATCGATCATGCCAGGAGCAACAACTTTGCCCGCCGCATCAAGCACTACGCCGTCATCCACATACGATGCCTGTTCAACAAAAACGCCGCTGTTCACGTAGACGGTCTTCTCTTCAAAGCCGCAACCCGTAAACACGTTGCCGTTAATGATTTTCACGGAAACCTCCTTTTATTTCTCATAGACGCGCAGCAAATCCTGCTTTCTATCAGGACTTTTGCCGCTGAAAACACATCAGCCCGAGCAGAACGCTGCCCGGGCTGAACGCAACAATCAATAATCCGCAATGCAAATCGCAGGCATTACAGGCGAACAGGAGCGAACTCGGGCATCAGCTTGGCGCGTTTGAGCACCTTCACGATCTCGGTCACGTCGTTGCCTACCAGCGGCATAACAGGTTCGCGCATCTGGTTCGTGTTGAACACGCCCATCTGCCACAGCGCGGTCTTAAAGGCGCCAACGCCGGCACCAAAACCAACCGTAGCGTTCACGTGACGCGTCAGGAACATCAGGCGAGCCAGATAATCCTGGCACTCGCGCACCTTGTCCCAGTCACCCGCCTTCGCGGCGTTGTACATTTCCACGTACGGCTCGGGAGCCAGGTTCGCCAAGCCAGGAACGGAGCCGTCGGCGCCGCCCAGCAATGCACCGTCAACCACTACTTCGTGACCGGTGAGCAGCTGCAACGGGTGACCTGCATCTTCGTTTTCCAGCATAAGCCAGCGGAAGGAAACGTCGTCGCCCGAAGAGTCCTTCACGCCCGCCAAAACGCCATCGCCACCCAAGCGGACCAGCATCGTGGGATCCAGCTTGGTGTGAACGCATACCGGCAGGTCATAAGCGAAAAGCGGCAGATTCGTGTGCTCGCGAATCACGCGGAAATGGCGCTCGTTTTCTTTCGGACCACCCAGCGCGTAGAACGGAGCGGTGCATACCAGCGCGTCGATGTCGAACTGCTGCGTGCGCTCGACCTGCTTGATAACGCGCTCGGTCTCCATGTCAATAACGCCCACCAAAACTGGCACGCGATGATCAACAATGCGCACGGCGTTTTCCAGCACCTCATAGCGCTGGTCATCGTTCAGGAAGGCAACCTCGCCGCTTGAACCCAAGAAGAACAAACCATGCACACCCGCATCAATCATGCGGTTGATGGAACGCTCGAACGCAGGCACGTCCAGTTGCTTGTCGGCGGTCAAAGGAACGACCACAGGAGGAATAACACCATGAAACTTGCTGTACTGAGACATTCTAGTTACCCGATTTCTTCTTTCTATCGTTTGTCTACAACAGTAACGCAAACAATCATACACATTACTTCGGCGCTGCCGCGCTCGTGTTGCGGTCTTCACCGCAACAACAATTCACGCACGTGGCGCATTGCTGCGGCGTGCACCCTTACCGCATGCGCCACGCACCACGCGTCGCGCGCCTGCGAGCCACCCATCACAGCCCGCAGGCACCGCGCGCCTTACTCGAAAGCGCTCTCGTCCGGATGCAGAAGCGAAGGCGTTGCACCCAAAAGCAACTTCGTATAAGGCTCTTGCGCATGGTTGAAAATCTGATCGGTCGTGCCGCGCTCCACAACCATGCCCTTATTCATAACAATGATGCGATCGGAAATGTAGCGCACCGTTGAAATGTCGTGCGAAATGAACACCATGGAAAGGTTCAGCTCGCGCTTCAAGTCCATAAGCAGGTTCAAAATCTGAGCGCGAACGGAAACATCCAAAGCGGACGTTGGCTCATCGGCGATGATGACCTCGGGATTCAACGACAAAGCACGTGCAATGGCAACACGCTGGCGCTGACCGCCTGAAAGCTGACCGGGAAGCGCCGCCAAGCAGCTCTCGGGCAGACCAACCAGGCCAATGAGCTCTTTCACGCGCGCTTCGCGTTCCGCAGGCGTACCCACTTTATGCACGATCATGGGGTCCATCAGCTGATCATGCACGCTCATGCGCGCATTCAGCGCCGTTGCGGGATCCTGGAACACCACAGATACCACGCGACCGATAGCACGACGGTCAGCCGCCGTGCGCTTCGTAACATCGCGACCCTTGAAGAACACGCGACCCGACGTGGGCGATTGCAAGCCGCACAACACGTTAGCCGTGGTTGACTTACCGCAGCCCGATTCGCCCACAATGCCAATGCATTCGCCCGGCATAAGCTTGATGGTAACGCCCTGAACAGCCTTTACCATATTGGGATGCAGCAGCGATCCGGTGCGCGTCTTGAACGTCACGTAAATATCGTCCAGGAAGATAAGCGGCTCGCGCCCATCATCGGGCGTATCATCCGGCGCGCTCTTCTCGGGAGCAGGAATGGCCATAAGCTCTTCGCGCACGTTGCGCGCACGGGAAACAGGGCGCGAATACACGTCTTCCTTCGTGCCTTCAATGCTGGCCTCGCCCACTTCAATTGCATGCGCTTCGTTATCAACGCGGGCATCGCCTAGCTCGGCTGCTTCGCCTACCTCGCGATTGACCGTGGCGCCCAAAGCGGCGGAAACAGTGCCTTTTGCAAGCAGCTCATCCGCAGAGGCGGCAAGCGATTCGATTTTCTGCACCATTATGCCCTCCCTTCTGCCGGCACCAAAGGTTTCAGACCCAGGCGCGTAAGCTCACTATCAGGCAGTTCGGCGTAGTAATGATCGGTTCCCTTGAGCTGTTTCAGCATGGGGCGAACATTGGAAATGCAGTCCGGATGGCTCGAACGCGGACGGAAACGGTCGCCTGCGGGGAAGTCCTTCGGCGACGGAACCGAACCCGGAACCTGCAGCAGACGGTCGCCGCCGGCCTCGATAGACAAAACGGAACCCAGAAGGCCACGCGTGTATTCGTGCACGGGGTTCGTCATAATCTCGCGAACAGGACCCTGCTCCACAACCTGACCTGCGTACATAACAGTAATGGAATTCGCCACTTCGGCCACCAGCGCCAAGTCGTGGCTCACGAAGATCATGGCGAAGCCCAGCTCGTGCTGCAAGCGATTCAGCAAGTTGATAACCTGCTTTTGCACGGTAACGTCCAACGCCGTGGTAGGCTCATCGGCAATGATGATCTTCGGGTCGCGCGTAAGCGCCATAGCAATCAAAACGCGCTGACGCTGACCGCCGGAAAGCTCGTGCGGATACGAATCAAGGGTACGCTTCGGGTCAAGACCAACCAACTCCAAAAGCTCTTCGGCGGTACGGGTGCCACCGCGGCTTGTGAGTTGCTTAAACTGCGCCTTGATCAGCATAGACGGGTTCAAAGCACTCAAAGAGTCCTGGTAGATCATGGCAATTTCGCGGCCGCGAATCTGATTCAGCTCGCTTTCGCTCATCTCCAGAATGTTCTTGCCATCGTAAAGAATCTCGCCGGAAATCGTAGCGGTTGCGGGGTCAAGCAGGCCCATGATAGCGCTGGTGGAAATCGACTTGCCACAGCCGGACTCGCCTACCAAACCCATAGTCTGACGAGGACGAACAACGTAATTCAAATGGTCAACCACATTCACATCGCCGTGGCGCTTGAACTTGATGCAGAAATCCTTGACTTCCAGAATAGGCGGAACGTCGGTACGTGCCACAAAACGGTCGGTACGCTTCGTTTCCACTTCCTTCAGCGCGTTCAGGCGCTTCTCAAGCATTTCAGCCTGGGCAGCGTATGCCAACTTGGGGTCGGACACCAGGCGGTCGGCTTCGCGGTCGCCCGCAAGGTTGTCGTCTGCCGCAGCAACGGGAGCGCTGGGCGCAGCAGCCATGGCGTCGGTAATGCCCTCGGACAAAACGTTCAGGCACAGCGTGGTGATCATAATGAACAAGCCCGGGAACAACGCTTGCCACCAACGACCGGAAAGAACGCCGGCGCGCGCATCGGCAAGAATGTTACCCCAGGTCGGAGTCGGTTCCGGAATACCGGCGCTAATGAATGCCAACGATGCTTCGAATACAATAGCATCGGCCACGCACACCACAGTGAACACCAAAATGGGGGCCAAGCAGTTGCGCATGACGTGCTTCACCAAAATCCACGGCGCCTTTGCGCCAGAAACAATGGCGGCACGCACGTAATCTTGTCCGTACTCGCTTATGATATTCGCGCGCACCACGCGGGCAATCTGCGGCGCGTACAAAATGGCAATTGCCACAATAAGCGACGGGATAGACGGCCTCATAACAACAACCACGGTTGCTGCCAACGCAATACCGGGGAAGGACATGATGACGTCCATAATGCGCATGATGATCTCTGAGATCCACGTGCGCGCAACAGCGGCAACAGCACCAATAATGGAGCCCAGCACCAACGCAAGCGCCGTGGAGCCCAAACCGATGGTCAGCGAATAGCGAGCACCAAACATGATGCGCGACAAAACATCGCGGCCCTTGTCGTCGGTGCCGAACAGGAAGTCCGAGCACGGCGCCAAACGAGCCGTGTAAATCTTCAGGGGGTCATAAGGGGCAATCAGGTTAGCCGTTACGGCCATCAAAACGATAAGCAGCAGCACCGCAAGCGAAATCTTGCCCATGGTGCTCATTGCGCGGAAGTGGGCAAAGCGAATCTTCTTGCCCGCATTTGCTTCCAGCTTCGCCGTTGTCTTTTCACGAAACTTAACCATGCTACACCGTCCTAATACGCGGGTCGATCAGGATGTACAGCATGTCAACAATAATGTTGATGACAATAAAGAAGAAGGCAACCACCAAAACAACGCCTTGCACCAGCGTAATGTAATTGGCCTGGATGCCTTGCAGAATTGCCATGCCCATACCCGGCAGGTTGAAGATAACTTCGATAACCACCGCGCCACCGATCAAATGGGCAATACGCAATCCCAAAACGGTAACAGGGCTGATCAGTGCGTTGCGCAGCACGTTTTTCGCAATAACGGTGCGCTTGGGAATGCCCGCGCCAATAGCGGTGCGCACATAACCCTTGTCAAGCTCTTCCACCATGGAGGTACGAATAACACGCGTCATTTGGCCAATAACGGGAACTGCCAAAGAAATTGCTGGCAGCGCCATACGCGCGCACCACCCTGCCGGGTCTTGGAAGAAGTCCGGCAAGTTACCCGAAACGGGAAGAACGCCCAAAAACGCCAAAATGAGCAAAACAGCCAGCCAGAACGAAGGCATGGACAAACTGGCAATAGAAAACACGCGAATGAGCTGATCGGGCCACTTATCGCGATACACGGCCGACACCACGCCCAAAATGGTGGAGAAAACCAGCGCAATAACCAAGCCCGCAAACGTAAGTTCAAGCGTGACCGGCAGCGCCTGACCAATCTTATCCGCCACCGAAGCTTTCGTTGCACCGTACACACCCAAATCACCATGCAGCAAGTTGCCCATGTACGTGAAGTACTGAACAATAATGGGATCGTTTAAGCCGTTCGCCTCGCGATACGCCTCGACCTGCGCGACAGTTGCATTTTCGCCCAGAACCGTATAGGCCTGGTCGATGGGTGACAACGCCGTAACGAAGAATACCAGAATCGTTACGCCGATAATCATGATAGGCAGCGCCACCAAGCGGCGGCCAATAAGCCTGATAAGATTATTCACCCCTCCTCCTTTCAATTACTCAAGCAATAAGCCCGAAAAAGGCTCTTGGCGAGAACACCCTTATGATTTGCTCGCGTCAAAAGCCTTCTGGCAATGCGGCGGTCTTCCCGTTTTCCCAGACAAACCGCCACTTTTTGTTTAATTCCGAAGCAAAGATAAACCCGCTTGTTCGCGCGCCGCTTGCACACAGCAGCACAAACAATTTCCGCGTTTTTCCGCCCCGAAAGAACAAGAAGGGGGACAGTGCCCAAAAGCACCGTCTCCCTTCTTTGTTTTTATGCCTTACCAGCGTACATTCAGTGGTTCAAACCGCAACTATTTAGCAGCGTCAGCATCCAAGAAGTACAGGCCAATGGTAGAAACCGGCTTGAAGCCCTGCAGCTTCTCAGGCCACCAAGCAGTGGACACGGACTTGTGCATCAGCGGATACAGCGGCACTTCCTCGGCAATAAGGTCGTAGCACTTGTTCCAAGCCTTCTGCTGGGTGTCGCCCGTAGACGTACGAGCCTCCTGCAGGTAGGTCTGCATTTCCTCGAACTTCGCGGGATCGCTCTCGGCCCAGAAGGTGCGGCTGCGCGTCCAAATGTTGTCACCATACCACCAAGTCAGCAACAGGTCGGGGTCCTTGCCGAAGCAAGAAGGATCGCCCGGGGTCAGCAGCACGTCGTACGTTGCTTCGTCGGAGTTGTTCATGGTTGCCCAGTTGACTTCGCAAACGTTCAGCGTAACAGCATCGGTGCCCAAGATGGCATCCCAGTTCTCCTTGATTTGCGGAGCCAGGTCCTTCGGCCAACGATCGTTCACCATGAGCTCAAGCTTCAAATCGGAAGCGCCAGCTTCAGCCAACAGGGTCTTTGCCTTCTCGGGGTCATAAGTGTACACGGTGGAAGCCTGATGATAACCCGTGAAGCTCTCGGGCAGGAAGCTCTTCAGAGCAGCAGCCATGCCAGCCATCTGATTGGAGATAAGCTTCTCAATGTCGATTGCATAGAACAGAGCCTGGCGAACGCGCTTATCGTTGAACGGAGCCTTCGTGGTGTTAAACTGCAAGAAGCACAGTGCGAAGGAGTCAAGCGTTTCAACCGTAGCGCCAGCATTCTTGATCAGGTCAATGTTGGCAGCAGGTACAAGCTCCATGGCAAGAGAAGTCTTGTCGGTGAAGTACGTGGTACGCGTGGTGTCGTCGTTCAAAATATCCCAGTGCATCTTGGTTGCCTTGGGCATCTTGGAGCCGTTGTACTTGTCGTTGGGCTCGAACTCAACAGCGCCACCCTTATCGTAATTGCAAGCAGTGATCTTCCAAGGACCAGAGGTCGGGAAGATACCCTTGTCAAGGTCAGCAGCAGCGGTAGCAGCCGGGAACACACGGCACAAAGCCAAGCGCTGCTTCAGCAGACCCTCAGCAGGATAGTTCGTGATGATCTTAACACCCTTATCGGTGGTCTGAACTTCCTTGATGAACAGCAGGAAGGACTTATAGGTGTCGTTTGCCATTTCAACTTCAATGGCGTTCTTCACGTCGGCCGCGGTAACCGCAGAACCGTCGTAGTACTTAGCATCGGCGCGCAAGTCAATGGTGTATTCGGTATCGGAAACCTTAACCGGGTCGCCTGCAGCCAAAGCAGCGTAAGGAGCGTTGCCATTAGCGTAATCAAGATCGTACAGAGCCTCGCAGCAGTGGCAGTAAGCAGCCATAACGGCAGCAGCGCTTACGCCAACGGGAGTGTAGGCATTGGAAGTCGTGTAAGCAATACCAGCGGTGATGGTACCGCCACCCTCAAATGCAGCAGAAGCGGAAGCAGAAGCAGAAGAGCTGCTCGAAGAACCGCAAGCGGACAACCCGGCCACGATTGCGCCTGCGGAAACCATAGAGCCCGCAAGGAACGTACGCCTTGAAACCTGAGTCTTCACCATAGAAACTCCTTTGGACGTGTAGGCGTCTTTCTTGACACCTGAGCTGAAACACATAAAGGCATGTGTTTATGACATGACTGATTATGAATGAAATCGGTCGTCTATTCAATGAAAACTCACAGTAATCAAACGTAAATCGAACATAAGGGGCGCAGAAAAGCTGTGTTGAGCGCCCCACTTGACAACTTTCGCCCTTCATACTGCGTTAGACAGCGGAATACCGTCCGTCCTCTTCCTTCGCTTTCATTGGGAAAACGCCGGCAAAAAAGCTACCGAGCGAGCGCTTCCTTCTTCTGCGTCTCTTCCTCAATGCGATCATTGAGGAAACGCAGGTAAGCGTCTTCATCAACGGGCAACGTAATAGTTGTGTCGTTCCATGCGGAAAGATACGCTGCGTTCGCAATCTCTAACCCCTTCAGACCATCTTCGCCATCCGCGATAAGCGGCGTGCCGAAATGTATGTGATCGGAAAAGTTCTTGAACAGCAGAATATATTGGTCGTCGGCCTTCTCAACAGGAATCTCTTCCCTTACGCGCCCCGGTACGCCAAACGTTTCCGTGTTCGTTTCCGCAAAGGTTTTCGAATCAGGCACATTGCGGTCGAACGTAATGGTTTTCCCATCCGTAACGGTAAGCAGACCTTTATGTCCCCAAATCTCCAAGCGGTTGACGCCGGGTGCTTCGCCACTTGATGCCAAAATGCTTCCGCGCAGGTCACGAAGGTGCGGAGAAGTCACGCCCTGGTAAAGCAAACGCATATCAACGCAGTCATCCACCAGAAAATCGTTGAATTTTCCGAAATCGACGGAAGCATTAATGCGGTTCGGCATGCCGAATATCCACTGCCAAATATCAATAAAATGCTGGCACTGATTGATAAGCAAGCCGCCCTTTTCGCCCGCCCAGCTACTACGCCAACGAGAGCTACGATGATAAGCGGGGCTTCGATACCAATTGCTGCAAACCCAGATCGCTCGGGTAACTTCACCAACAAAACCGCTTTCCACCAGCTCTTTTGCTTTTGCGTAAGCAGGGTTTTCACGCGTGCAGTACAGCATAGAATAAGCCGTGTCAGGACGTTTTGCGGCAAGCATTTGACGCGCTTCGCTCACATCCACCGCCGCGGGCTTATCGCACATAACATGCTTGCCCCGACGAAACGACTCAATAGCAATTTCAGCGTGAGTGCTGTGCGGAGTAACAATGCAAACGGCGTCGTATTCGCTATCGCGCGCAAACATTTCATCGGTGTTGGCGTAAATCGAAACATCGGGATACAAACGACGAATTGTCTCTTGACCTGGCTTGTTTCTGCAGCAAATGCCCGCCAAATTCAAGCCGGGAATCTGATTGGTCCCTATAATCTCTGCATATTGGCTTCCCATGCCGCCAAAGCCAACAATTGCAACGCGCACGTCTTCCATTGTCTGCCACACTTTCATTGAACATATTGGATTAGACTGATTGCAAACGGATCCGCCCGTCTGCGTGCCCGAATTCTACCACAGCACGAAACGTCAACGCTCACGCAAGCGAGAAACGCACCGCCGCTCGAAGAGGCGAAGGCAGACGCCACCGCCGCGGTCGGCGCGAGCGCAATGCACGCCACTGCCAGCGCACGCACGAGGCGCAGCACCACCCGCCGAAGCCCGCCCCCGCAACGCGAAGGCGCCGAAGCGCCCGGCGCCCTAGGGCTCCTGCAGCTCGCCGCCTTCGACCAAGTCCATCAAGCGTTGCTGCGAGTTCACACCCAGCTTCTGGTAAATATGAT
The DNA here is from genome assembly GCA_934648845.1 of uncultured Eggerthellaceae bacterium. Classification (GTDB taxonomy): domain Bacteria; phylum Actinomycetota; class Coriobacteriia; order Coriobacteriales; family Eggerthellaceae; genus CAKUOV01. Next base: position 5,552 of record CAKUFS010000019.1, on the reverse strand, counting down.
AGATGTGAGATTTCACCGTAGCGGGCGAAACCATCAGTTGATTTGCAATGTATTCAGCGTTGCGGCCACGCGCCAGGCACATGAACACTTCACTCTCGCGCGGGGTAAGCGAATACTTTTCCGCCACCGCCGTGCAGTGATCGGCGTAACTTTCGCTGGTAACTTCAGACGACGCATCGGTCGTGCTCTTTTCTGCGCTCAAGCTTGAACCCACCACAACAGCGGCTTGACCTGCAACATCAATCAAGTCGTTGAGCTGCTCACGGCGCGAAGACTGGTTGCCGCCGTAAACGGAAAACGCCGTGACCAAAACCACCACGAACACCGCTTCCACGAAGAAAAACGGCATGCCTTCCAGGTGCAGCCTAAAGGCGCAGTAATACGCAACGCAACAACCTGCGAAAAAGCCCACCCAGCACGGAATAGCGCGGCGCGCATAGCGGCGAATGGGATGCATGCGGAATTCCTTGTTCCCTATGCTAATGGAATACCAGTTGAACATCTGATTGTGCGCCAGCGCCGCAAGCGAAATGCAAATGAAGAACATGCGCAAGGGGCCTTCGGACAACGCCGATAGAAGAAGGCTTGCCACCAACAGCGGCAACGAAATGCGCTGCACAATGTCAATATCGATTTCCACCTTCGCGCCCAGTTTGTACCACACAAACGAAAGCAGAACACCGAAAATGCCTGAACAACCGCCAATAAGCGCCTCAAGGGGACCCAGGCTGCAGGCAATAATCGTCATGAAGCCATACACGGCGCCGCACGAAGCAATCGAGAAAAACGCCGGGAAATTCACACCCGTAGAGCTATGGAACTCACTTACATTAGGAATAGTGTCCGGCGGAATGATGTTCATCAAATAATACGCAATAACCACCGCTGCAATCAGCAACAGCGCAGCAAGGCTGTAGCCTGCCCACGTTGGCCCCAGACCAGCGGCAACGCCGTAGCAAACCGTGCCGCCCATACCGCCGAAAACAATATTGCGCATGGTGCGCCCCGTGGGAACCAGGCTGAAAAACGCGCACCAGTACTGGGCCAAAAACGCCTGGCCAAAACCAAGCAAAAACCACGCGGCAAACACCAGAAAGAAGGGGATCGCAAAAAACGGCCCCACAATAGCAACCACCACGGAAGGCGCCGAAAGGCACGCTCCCGCAATAATCAGCTTATTTTTCGCCCTTGCGGGACAGGTAATCATCGCGCGTAAATTCAGCCGTTTCTGCGACCACAAAGTCGGCAAATTGCTTCACGATTTCCGTGCTTGTGCCTTTAATCCATGTCATGCCCGCGCACAAGCTTAAGCCTTCGTCTTCGAAGGGAATGAAGCAGATGTTATCGCCGCCATAAACTTCCAAATGGTCAAGCGCCATGGCAACACGGCCGCTGGCAACAACGGTTGACATAAGAGCCGAAGCATCTGCAATGCGTTCATCGTTGCGCACATCCACGCCGGCGTTGCGCAGCTTGATGCTTGTCTGCGTAACCATGCCAAGCGTTGCGTTGAGCTTGGGCGCCAACACAACTTCGGATTTCAAATCCTCGATAGAAATGATTTCGCGGCGCGCCAAACGATGCCCACGCGGCACCGCCAACTTGTAGCGATCCTCGTACAAGCTTCGATGTTCGAATTTCGCGTTGCTACTCTGCTTGGTGAACAAGGTAAACGCAATATCGATTTGTCCCGAATTAAGTTTTGATTGTACTTCGCCAATGTCCAGCTCCCTGAAGCAGAACTCAACATCGGGATGCTCGCGGCGATAATGGTTGCACACCAGCGGCAGAAACGAGCCGAACGAACCTAGAAGAAAACCAATCGTGATGCGCGAAGACATGCCATCCTTATATTGGGCAATATGCTCAAGCGCGGTTTGATGCGCCTCGGAAATACGGCGCGCATCGGGAAGAAACACCTTTCCCGCATCGGTCAAGCTCACCGAATGGCGGTCGCGCTCAAAAAGCTTTACCCCCAGCTCCTGCTCGAGTTTCGAAATGTGGCCGCTCAATACGGGTTGGGAAACATAAGCGTTTTTCGCTGTCTCGGTGAAGCTCAAGCTTTCGGCCAGCAGCAAAAACTCGTTGAGTACTTCTATGCGCATTCCCCACCTCGCGACCCGCGCATTCGCAAAAATGTCTACCTCTTAGCGTGTCGAATCCAATTGCTCTCCCCTGCAAACATTCGAACCCATCCATTATACCGTTTGAACGTGCCGCTTGAGCGCAACCGCGAATACGGGGCATAAAAAACGAAGCAGCCCGCACGGTGGCAAGCTGCTTCGCAAAACGTAAAGCTTTCGCTCGGGGAGCATCTACGCAGGTCAATCAACTAATCTGCAAATCCCCCTTGAGCAAGCGGGCTGTCAATCGCGCGGACTAACGGCCCAGGGTGAAAACGGCAACTTTCTTCTTCTCCAGAAGATCACCGATCTCATCGTGCTTCTTCAGGTACAGGCAACCAGCCTGGCAATGCTGCACGCAGGACGGCAGCTTGCCCTTGCCCTGACGCGTGGCGCACAGATCGCAACGGTCGGTGGGCACGGGAATGAATTCAAACTGCCACTTGCGCGGACGAATTTCATCGGGGCCAATCTGGGTCAGCTTGATGCCGTACTGATCAGGCTCAAGACCATGCTCTTGCTGGCAGGCAATTTCGCAGGTATGGCAGCCAGAGCAGTATTCGTAATCAACGACAAGAACTTCTCTCATCTTTATCACTCCTCAATCTTCTTGATGCTGCACAACTGCGACTTGTACGATGCACCCAGGCCAATCTTACCAGGACGCATAGGAACAAGCTTGTTGATGTTCGATTCCATAACGCCGAACAGCGTGCCGTCGTTGGGGTCGCGCTCCGGGAACCACCATGCGTGGTCAGCGGAAACCGTGTCCTTACGGATGCGGATAGAAAGCTCGGCCTTCTGCTTGCAGGAACCGTACTGGTTCTCAAGCTCCACCCAGTCGCCATCAGCAATGCCGTACTTCGCAGCGGTTTCGGGGTGAATCATAACCGTCGGGTACGGATGAATCTTGCGCATCGAGGGGCTCTGCCTGTGCTCGGAGTGGAAGAAGACCCAAATACGGGCGCCCGTCGTAAGAACAAGCGGGTACTTCTTGGCCAGTTCGGGCTGAGAAACGGGGCTCTCAGGCGGCTCTTCGTACTCTGCCAACGGAGACAGTCCGAAGTGAATCATCTCGGGGCAGTAGAAGTTGTAGCGACCCGTGGAAGTTGCAAAGCCCGGCTTGCCATCGCGACGCAGCTTGCCTGACTTGTACTTGTAGTAGTCGAACTCAGGGTACAGCCAGGTGCGCTCACGCAAAGACTCGTAGGTAAGACCCGTCTTGCGCAGCAAGTAATCGTAGAAGCCCTGCTCGTCATCCCACTGCTTGTGAGCTTCGTCGGTGAAGCGAGAACCGGTTTCGTAGATGATGCGCTGGTCGGACTTGCACTCGCCCAAGGGCTCAACGGCCTGAGCGATTGCGCCCAAAGCGTAGGGCTGATGGCCCGTAATGCCAATGCGCTCGGCGAAGCAGGCAGCCGGCAGCAAAACATCGGCAGCAGCAAGAGCGGTCGGCGTCAGGAACAGGTCAACAACAACGTTGAAGTCCATCTTCTGGAGTGCCGGCAGAATACGTTGCGGCTGAGCGCCCATGCAGGTAATGGCGTTGTTCTGAAGCATGAACATTGCCTTGATGGGGTACGGTTCGCCCGTCTCCATGGCCTCAAGCAACATATCGGGGCTGATAGCCGCAATGGCGTTGAGTGCCTTGTACTTGGAGTTCATCTTCTTTTCGGGGCAAGCAACCGGCTCGGAGCATGCACGCCACACGTTTTCACGCGGCAGCCAGGTTACCGACATATCCCAAACGGGGTTGGCAGCAACCATGGAGCCCGGCTTCTCGAAGTTGCCGGTCAAAGCCATAAGGTCGAAGCATGCCATGCCGGTGATGAAGCCTTCGGACGTGTGGTCCATAGCAACGCCCCACTGCAGGCAGGAAGACTCAGCGGTGCCGATCATGCGAGCAGCATCGTAGATCAGGTCAATGTCAACGCCGCAGGTCTCGGCTGCAAATTCAGCCGTGTACTTCTTCACGTTCTCTGCGAACTCGGCGTAGCCGTAGGTCCAGCAGCTCACGAACTCCTTGTCTTCCAGACCTTCCTGGATGATGATGTTGCACAGAGCCAGTGCCAACGCGGAGTCGGTGCCCGGACGAACCTGCAACCAGATGTCGGCCTTGCCGGCAATCCAGGTCAGCTTCGGGTCCATAACAATAACCTTGCTGCCGCGCTTCATGCACTCAACAATCCAGTGACCCAGCGTGCCGTCGGAGTTTGCAACCATGGGGTTGTTGCCCCAAACCAGGATGCAGCCCGGACGCTTCCACTCGGGGTTGTCGTAACGATCGGCGAAGTACTGCGAGTAGTCGCAGATGAACAGGCCGCCGGCCTTCAGAGCCGTGGAGAACATACGCGGTGCGTAGCAAGCCTGGCCAGAAAGGAAGCCCGTGCCGTAGTTCGGCGTACCGAAGTACTGAGCCATAAGCGGACCGTAGCCGTTGATGTCGCGGCCGGTGCCCTGGGTGACCCAAATGGCCTCGGGACCGTACTGGTCAATGACCTTCTTCATTTCGCGCTCGATAATATCGTACGCTTCTTCCCAGCTGATGCGCTCGAAGGTGTTCTTACCGCGATCTTCGCGGGCACGCTTCATGGGGTACTTCAGCCTGTCTTTGTGATACAGCATTTCCTTGAATGCCAAACAACGCGGACAAAGGCGACCTTGGTTGTACGGATTCTCGGGGTCGCCCTCGATCTTTTCAAGAACGCCGTCTTTGACGTACATCAGAATGCCGCAGTTGTCGTGGCAACCGGGGCCCGAACGAGCATTCGAGCGAATTACGGTGTAGCCATCTTCTTCCCATGTCCATTTACGACCCGTAGGATCGTCTTGCGTCGGGCCCATAAGGCCTTCGGTCACATGCAGGTGTTTCTCGGCACTTGCATCCATGGTAAACCCCCCTCTACTCTCCTGTCCTATAAAACCTCTACCCGCATTCTAGCGAGCAAAACAGGCGAGTGGTTTATTGAATAGCTGATTGTTTATAAGAGAATTTTATAAAGGCTGTTCACAGGGATTGTTTTTCGGGAGGAGCACGAACGGTGCTGGGTGCTTGAGAACAGCGTTTTTAGCTTGACGAAGGCGTTTGCAAGCGTGGATGATTGACGAAAATTGACGTGCGTTGCTCGATTTGCGCTCACCGGGCTGGCGGGAAACGTTAGACTTTACGGAACACATTACGGCGAAGGTGTCGGCCGCAGGCGTGAACGCCGTGGGGCTGCTGGCACTGTTGCGGGCACGACGCCGACGGGCGGCAGGCAGATGCTGCGGGCACGACGCCGGCGGACGGCGGCACGGGCGCGGGAGGACTGCCGGGCGCCGGTGCGGCGGCTGGTGGTGCGGGCGCGAGGCCGTGCGTGCAGGCGCGGACGCGAGTAGTGCCGCGGGTGCGGCGGGCGCGGGCATCGGCAGCGGCGCGCTTGCGGCAGC
>CAKUFS010000018.1 GCA_934648845.1 uncultured Eggerthellaceae bacterium | reverse complement strand
ACCGGAATGCGCTCGGAATGCTGAGCCTGCGCATGCAGCGCAACGTGCTCGCGCACACGGGCAATTGCCTGCTGCAAACGCTCGGTTTCCACAGGTTTCACCAGGTAATCAATAGCATTCACCTTGAAAGCGTCCAGCGCATGCTCGCTGTAAGCGGTCACAAACACAACTGCCGGCGGGAACTTCAAATGACGCAGCGCATCCGCCAGCTGCAAACCCGTTGCTTCGGGCATGTTAATGTCCAGGAAAATCACATCGCAGGGAAATTCCTTCAGTTTTTCAATTGCTTCGCGGACACTGCCCGCTTCTGCAACGACCTCGGTCTGGCCCGTTTCGTCCAACAAAAAGCGCAGCTCGGAACGAGCTGGAGCCTCATCGTCAACGATCATAGCTTTAAGCACGGGTACCTCCTTTGCCGCATAATAGATAACGTTCGTCAGTATATAGCAATCGGCCGCTTTTCGCATTCGCGCGTCCGCCCACGCATCAGAAAAGCACGGCAGAGGGCGCATGCGTTAGGGTCGTAGCATACGCGCAGCCGCGAACGACACGTGACTGCACGGCCTGCGCCACGCGTGCAGCCGCGAACGACACGTGACTGCACGGCCTGCGGCGCGCGGTCTGAGCTGGCAGAGTGCAAGTTCACGAAAACAAGCCCGCGAAGGCGCGCCGCCGCACCGCTCCCGCAATTACGCCAACAGCGTGACCGCGCGCTCAACAATGGCGGCGCAGTGATGGGCGGCTTTCTCCTCGAAAACGGGGTAGAGTTCAGCGTCGGAGCCATCGGCTTTGTCGGAAATCGCGCGCACAATAACAAACGGAACGCCATTCAAAAAACACGCGTGAGCAATAGCTGCGCCTTCCATTTCGCAGCAGCGCGCTGCAAACGTGCTGATGATGCGCTGTTTTTCGGCATCGGTGCGCACGAATTGATCACCCGACGCAACGCGACCGTCAAACACGGCAATATCGGTTGCAACTTGCGCCGCCGCCTGCTTGACAATGTTGCGCAGCTGCTCGTCCGCCGGGAAATAAATCTCCTTGAAACCAGGCACCTGACCAGGCTCGTAACCAAGATTGCATACGTCCATATCGTGATGGACGGCATCGGTGGACACAACCAAGTCGCCAATATTGATGGCGGCGTCAAGCGAACCAGCCACGCCCGTGTTAATGACGTGCGTCACGTTGAAGCGGTCAACAAGAATCTGCGCGCAAATACCCGCGTTCACCTTGCCCACGCTGCAGAAAACAACTACGGCAGGCACGCCGTCAAACGTTCCTTCCGCGAATTCCATACCTGCAATCACCTGGGATGTTGTGTTTTCAAGGCGTCCCTTCAGGTAGCTTACCTCAACTTCCATAGCGCCAATGATGCCAATTTTCGTCATGCTACGAAACACGCTCGCTTTCTGCTTGGTTTGTCGATGCTGATGCGAAAGGCGCAATGCCGTTCTTGTTCGCCCGTGCTAGCCATCGGCAAGTTTCACCCTTGCCGATGGCCTCACCAACGTCTGCGCCTTCGCCTTCCCTTGCCTTGCCCTTAAAACGTGGGGTACGTCATATGGGCGTCGTCAATGACATTCAGCGTTTGCTCCAGCCAGCGCTTTGCGTGGTAGCGCGCCATAGGAAGGTCGCTGTCGTGCCAGTTTCCGCACTCTTCGGGGCGTGCACCAGGGATTTCGCCCTCGAACGATGCAATGAATGCGCACATATCGCGCAGCAGGCCAATAATGTGGCGCGGCTCGTATTCGCCAAACAGAATCAAGTAGAAGCCCGTACGGCAGCCCATGGGGCCGAAGTACAGCACGCGATCTTTCCATTCTTCGTTGTTGCGCAAGAACGTTGCCGCCAAGTGCTCAACAGCATGAACGGCCGCCGTGTCCATAACAGGCTCGCGGTTCGGAGCCGTCCAGCGCAGGTCAAACGTGGTGGCAACCGTACCGCCAGCGGGATCGGTATCAACGCGGGAAACGTAAACGCCCGGCTCGAGCGTTAAGTGATTGATGGTAAAGCTCGCAATCTTTTCCATGGGAAGCCTTTCTGTTGTACTTTTTCTGCCGTCATTATGGCATAGCGAGGCACGTTTTGCGGTCAAAATGAGGCATATTCACGCGCAACGCGGCATATCATCGCGCCACAACGACGACATTTGGAATCTCTATGAAAAGGGAGGTCAAGGCAGGAAAACGCGCGAGACATCGCATCTATCGACGCGAAAGCCCCAAAGCAGCAGCTATTGTTGTTGAGGAGCAGCTGCCGAACGCGCAGGAAGCTGAGCTAACACCACAGCGGCCGCCATAAGCGCGCAGCCCAGGTATTCGCGGCCGCTGAGCACTTCGCCCAACAACACCGCACCCGCAAGCACGCTAAAAACCGACTCCATGGAAAGCAGCAGCGACACCACCGTTGGGTTGGCGTTTTTCTGCGCGATGATTTGCAGCGTATACGCAACGCCCGATGAAAACACACCCAGATACAGAATGGGCAGCGCGCTTTGCCCCAAAGCAGGCAGCGAAAACTCTTCAAATATAAGCGCTGGAACTGCGGAAACAATAAAGCACACCAGGAATTGCACGCACGAAAGCTTCACGCCGTTGCAGTGCGGCGAAAAATGATCAATGCAAAGAATCTGAACGGCGAACAGAAGCGAGCACGCCAAAACCACCAAGTCGCTCGGACGAATGGCCAGCCCTTCTTTCACGCAAAGCAGATACAGCCCCACCACGGCCACAACAACTGCCATCCACACATTCACGGGCGCCTTCTTTTTCAGCGCAAGGCCCAAAACGGGAACAAGCACGATATACATGGCGGTAAGGAAGCCCGCTTTCCCGGCTTCGGTGTCTGCATCTAGGCCGGTTTGCTGCAAAAACGTTGCGCACGCAAGCGCCAAGCCGCAGCAAGCGCCGCCCAGCCAAATGGCGCGCGTTTCCCGGGGCGTGCCGCCCGTGAGCAGGCCAGCGAGCGGCGCCAGTCCCTTCGCCTGCGCTGCTGATGCCTTCGAGCCTTTCCCGGATGCTTTTTCCTGCCGCGATGTCGCCGATGCCGCCAACGCCGCCGGCGCTGGTCCCTTCGCCTGACCCTTTCCCCTGCTCATCACCGCAAGCACGGCAAGCACGAAAAGGAACGCCACCAGCGAGCGCGCAGCGTTGAACGTGAGAGCGCCCACTGTGTTGCCTTTTTGCGCCACGAACGCAATACCCCAGATGAACGCAGCAATCAGCGGAAGAAGCGTGGTACGAAGCCTGTCGGACATGGAAACCTCTCAAACAAAACGCGCGGCTAAAAGAAAAACCCGACAATTGTCGCACTTAATGCGCGGTCATGTTGCGAGAATTCGAGCAGGTGAAGTAAATAATCTGATGATTCTCGGCGAGTTTTTCCAACAGCTGGCGCGTGCGCTGCATCAAAGCGTCGTCAACGTTGATGAAGGGATCATCCATGACAATAAACGGACGCTCTTTTTCGTAGAGAGCATCGCAAAGCGCCATGCGCATGCACACCATAACCAGATCGGCATAACCGGCACTCAGGCTTTCCTGATGACGCGTTGCGCCCGTTTGCGGGTATGTCATGTGAAAATCGCTGTCCACCTGGACTTTCTTGACGTCTATAGCTCCTGTTTCATCCACCAGCATGCGGAAATAATGCTGGAAACGCTCCTGCACCGGGCCCGCATACGTCGCGCAAAGCTGCTCTTTCGCGCGTTCCAAATAGGCCATGGTCGCATCGAGCGTTGCCACGTCTTTCTCGATTTTTTTCCGCTGTTCCGTAAGTGTCTGAAGCTGATCTTGCAGCAGGGGAATCTTATCAACGCGCTCTTGCAACGTTTGGATGCGCTGGGAATCTTTCACACGACCTTGGAACGACCCCTCCTGCGCCGCAACCAAACGCTGTTCTTGCGCCTGAAGCTCCTGCAGATCCAAGGTACGAAAGCGATTTTCGTCGGAACGCTTCCACGCGCACAAGCCATTTGCTTCTATGAACTGGGAAAACGCTTGGTCGGCAGCACGGACGTTTTGGCGCATTTGATGCAGCCCGCGAGCGTTGCCGCGCAAACGCTCCAGCGTTTCTGCGTTCAGCGTTCGGGAGTCAATGCGATGCGCGCTGCAGAAGGACTCAAGCTCGCGTTGCGCCGCGAAAGCACGTTTGATCAGGTCGTTTGTACGCGCCAGCGAGCGAGCATGTTCCGCTGCGCGCGCCGCAGCCTGCGCCGCCTCTTGTGCTGCTTGCGCCACCAGCTGAGTCTGCTTCTTGTGGCGCGCGCGCATAACGCCGCCGCCAACGCAAAACGCAATGCCAGCTACCGCCGCGGCAATGCCCGCGTAGAGTTGACCTGCGAAAATGCGCGCAATGCTTGCTGCATCCATTGCCGCAAACACAGTACCCATCAGAAGCAGGATAACCCCTACCACGACAAGCGCGATGCTCGCACCGCCGCCTTTTACCGTGGCTGCTGTTGGAGCTGCGGGGGACGTGGGCGCGTTATCCAGCCACTCGGCGTCACCGCGGAAGCCGGCATCGGCAGCAGGAACGCCGTGCGCGCCTGCCCTGCCGCCAGCGACATCGGTGACACCAGCGGCACCAGGAGCCGAAGCAGCACCGTCAGCGCTAGCGCCGGCACCCTGCGCGGGAGCAGATGCGGCAGCGCCTTCGCAACGAGCGACACCTTCCCCATCGGAGGCCGTTTGCAGAGCCTGCGCCGCAAACGCATCGATGTCCGCCTGCGTCACACCTGCCTGTTTCACCAGGTCAAGACATTGCAGCGCCTCGTTCGCACGATGCACTTCCCCTTCGCTCGGCACCGCTCCGCCCAGCGACGCCTCAAGCCGCTGGTACTCTTCCCTTGCCTGCTTACGAGCGTTTTCGAGCCGCATGCACTCAAGCGCCATGCTGCGACGAGCCTGCAAGTCAACCGCTTCGGCAATTTCCGTGCGCACCTGTGCGAGCTCATGGCGCTGCTGCTCTATATTAGAAGCAAGGCGACCCTCGCGATCACGCACGCGCTCAAGTTCGCCCTGAGCTGTGGAGAGCTGCACCAACTCTTCGTTGACCTGGGAAATCTGCGCCACAACAGCAGCGTGAGCCCCACCTTGTCCGCGATAAGGCACTTGCTGGGTGCGCGCTTTTTTCAGCAAATCCATTGCCGATTCGAAATTGCGCGTGCCATCGGTATTGTCCACCAAATTGCCCAGCTTTGCCTTGATATCAGCCGTGCCCAATGCATCGGCTAGGCGATTTTGTGGAATGTACGCGCTGCGTTCAAAGGAATCGGCGTCCAATCCGAACAGCGTAATACCCGGAACGGCGCCCAGCTCGTCGGTTCGCTTTCCCGAAACTTGATCGAACACCGCAAGCGTATCATCTTTGGGTACTGCGCCGAAACGACGTTCTATTCGATACATACGCCCGCCTGCATGCACGACCAGCTGACCGCCATACGCGCCCCCTTGCCAGGGAGCGTAACGACGACGCAGGTCTTTGTCCAGGTCGCGCTTATGATGGCGCGGCATCCCGTACAGCATGCAGCGAATAAATGCCGCAAGCGTGGTTTTTCCCGAGCCATTCGGCTGCTCAATAACCGTCAGGCCATCGTTAAAATTGAACGTGCGCTGGCTCAACCCGCCGAAATTTTCAATGGTGCAGCTCACTAAATTCACAGGGCAACATCCTCTCCGCGAAGCGCGCGCAAACCGCACAAGATGATGCGCTGCTTTTCCTCTTCTGTCTCGTTCGATGCCAAAACCGCGCGCACGAAAGCACCTCGCAGCGATTGATCGTATTCGAAATCCGCTGCATCTACCACCAAGCGCGTCTTATCAACCACCTTTGCGAAGAAGAAATCCCTGTTCAGGCTTGCCTCAAGATACGACAGATCCTTGTTCGCGTCGGCAGAATAACCGCCCTGCAACTCGAAGCGCACCAAGCTATCGCTGGGGATGTTCTGCTGAGCGGCAGCCTCCTGCGCCATGGCAAGCATAGTCGCAACATTGTCAACATTCGTGATTCCTACTGCAACGGTATAGAATCGCCTGCGCGCAAAGGGGACAAACTCCCAGCTCAGCACATGGTTTTCGTAAGTTAACTCCACGAAGCCCTTGGGGCCGCACTCATCAAAGCCGCGGCCTTCCAAACAGCCACTGTAAACCGCCGTGCCGCGCGCATCCAGCTTTTGCTTGCTGAACGAATGACTGTGACCAAGAGCAAGGTAGTCAATGCCACGCCCACGCAGCTGCGCCGCGTCGATAGCGTAAGGGCCCGAAGCTGCGCCCAGCTGACCATGCAGCATCACAATATTCGTTAGGTTTTCATCCAGGTGCAAGCCCTGGCACAAGTCGCGCAGCTCCTGATCGGAGCCACTTATCTGCGGAAGAGTACGACCGCTTATCGTAATGCCGCCATATTGCACCGTTTCCCACTGTGCGCCGAAAATCTTCACATTGCGCGACAAATGGTGCCCCAACAAAGCGGTAGACACAGCATCATGATTTCCCGGAACCAGTAAAAATTCCACGTCAGGAGCATTTTTCATGGCTTCATACACAACATCTTGCGTTGTTGCGCTCACGCGAACGCTGTCAAGCAAATCGCCTGCCACCATAACAACGCGCACGTTCGTCTGCCGCGCATGATTGATAAGCGCCAGAAACGTTTCCAGGATTTCGCCGCGGCGCACGTCCGCTTTTTCGGGAGGCAGCGCCGAATCCATGGGCGCATCTAAATGGATATCCGCACAATGAATTAGCTTCAAAGCAACACTCGCTTTTCTTCGATGGTCTATTCTCCAGGCGTCCTCTTTCGCCTTTTATCTGCGTCAATGCCTTAGGTCGCCCGTCACCTTTGCCATGTTCCGCTTGCGCTGGTGTCTCGAGCCACTTTGGCACCTGAGGCCTAAACGCCGTTCGGCTTCGTTCGGCTTCACCTAGCATTGTACGCCAAGCAGCAAGCCGCGCCTCCCCGCGCAGCAAACCGTGACAAATTACCCCACCTTTTGTCAACAATCTGCGCAACCCGGCCTAGATGGTCGCCTCGTAATCGTGAGAATCCCCGCAGTCAAGAAGCATCCGCCGTGCAACCATGGGAAATCATGCCACAAAGGAGCATTCACTGAGTGCTTGTCGAAAAACAGGCCTCGAATTCAGGCAAATCAACGATATTCGGTGGTCGGAACGAGCAAGCAGAAAGGAGTTATGACTGTTTGCTTTTTCTTCAGCCCTTTGACCTGGACTTTTGCATATACTTGCTTTAGCAATCCCCTGTAAAGCAAAAAGAAAGTCCCCTTTGGAGCTCTTCGACCACCGACTATCGTGCATTTGCCTGCATTTGCGGGCGGAAATCCAACAACCACCCATCGCGCAACAAAAAAACAGAGCAAGGAGAGACGCATTGGGTTACCTATCCTTTGATAGGTAACCTTGACTATATAGTCAAGCAGCGCGAAAGGAGAAAAATGGAAGACGAACTGCCTAATCAGGGCGAAGACGAATCTGAAATTAATGTTGCAAATCCACCCGCAGGCGTAGAAAAAACAGCTGTTTCAGAAAACGCTATCAATGAAAAGGGAGATAGCAAAGCGAAAATGCAGGATGAATCGGTGTCGACCAACGATAACAGCATCAAGAACCGCGAAACCGACATTCAAGATTCAGCAGAAGAAAACAGCCCGTTGCTGTCCGCTAACAAAAACGGCACCGAAGACGAAAGCCGACAAGAGACGCCAGTTACAGAAGCCGCCAACGCACCCAAATTCTGCACAAAGTGCGGCACTCCCCTGTACGAAGCTGCAGCCTTCTGCGCGAAATGCGGCAACCCCGTAGACGAAGAAAGCAACAAAGAATCGGCAATTACGCCAGCAAAGCCTGAACAAGAAAACGTCTCAGAGAAAACCAAAGAAAAAGCTTCTTTCATTAAGAAATTCGGAGCAAAGAAGATTGGCGCAATCGCCGTCGTCGCAATCGTGGTCATTGCCGCGCTCTTAATAGTTCCTCCCATGCTCAGAACTCCTGATGAGCTTTTCGCGGCTGGAGAATACAAAGCAGCTTACGAAAAGAGCACGGAAGATGCCAAGCCGGAAATGCTGGGGAAGATTATCGAAAAAGGCAAGTATGATGTTGCTTACTCCCTTGCCGCATCTGACGATGAGAAGAAGAAAGTTCTTCTTGGCGCATGCTCTGCTGGAAAATTCGAAGACGCTCTTCAATTAGCAGAAACGACCGAGCAAAAGGACATGATTTCATTCGTCAACGGCATTGCATATATGTTCAAAACCGATTGCCTTGAAAATCTAAAAGATTCTGACTCCTTCGTCTTAAAGAAAATCTGGTACGGTGGCAAGGAAAACGGGATCGCACTCCAAATACAAGCAAGCAATTCCTATGGACAGCCCGTTCAAGGCTATTACTATTTCACGTATTCGTCCGACAAGGGAAGATTCAAGTACAACAACTCCGTAAACTCCCTAAGCGACGAAACCATATATAAATATGCTGATGACTTGGATGAAAAACTGGAGAAATACTTAAACAATGCAACACGAAGCAGCCTGCGCAAGCTAATGGTAGAATCATATGCCATAGACTCCGATGTTGTTGATGCCGTGAATAACCTCTTCAAAGCAACAAAATTCAAAGACATCCCCCTTGCGCCCGATCTCTCCATCAAAGAATTCGGCACCCTAAGCGGTGGAGAAGGAGCGGCGTAGTTTTCTCCTTAGCAAGTTTTCAAATAAGCTTTTGCCACGAGCAAAGCGGCCCATGCAAGCAAACCCCGAGAAATTGACAAGTTTCCGAGACTTTTGGAACAGCAGCGCATCCGAGAAGGGTGCGCTGCTTGCATTTCCCCAGGTCGCGAATACGAAAGATGCCGTGAAGGGCTGCTCAAGCGCCTTCGCGGCATCATTTCTTTCTAAAAGCTTCGGAAACTTGTCAATTTCCGCTCATCGTCTTGCACGAACACCCCTGGCGGAGTCGGCATCCCAAAAGCAAGCGCCTAATGCGTTACCGTGTAGATGGCGCTGGGTGGAATGCACAGGTCAACCACGTCGCCCGACTGGATGAATTCCTCCTGCTTTACCGCAAGTTTGTCTTGCTTCAGCTGCACATAACTTTTCTCCAGATAGGCGCCCTGCGCGCGCTGGTGATCGGGCTGCTTCTCGGTCTCGAAATCAAGCGTCACCCAATGCTCGAAGCGCGAATCGCTCACATGAAGAGCTCGCGCACGATACACGTTTCGCGGACAATGCCCCGTGGCAAGATGGATATACGACGCACGAACACCCAGGTAAATAGCGTTTTCCGGAACCTCTTCATCCACGTTGAGCTCCACGCCCCACTCGGGGCACCACACCGTATGCGGGCCTCGGTACTCACAGCGCGTCATATTTTTGCACCCGGAAAGCTTCATGGCAGCAAGCGATGAAGGGCGACCCACCGTTTCCCTCGGCGTGCCAATCGATTCGATTTTGCCATTGTCAACCACGGCAATGCGATCGCACAAACGGTACGCCTCGTCAATGTCGTGGCTCACGTACATGATGCTGCCATCGAAGCTATCGAAAAGCGCCTGCATGTTCTGCTCAAGCTGCGCTTTCAAGTGAGAATCAAGCGCACTGAAGGGCTCGTCAAGCATCAGGATCGCAGGTCTGGCCGCTAACATGCGCGCCAACGCAACGCGCTGCTGCTGACCGCCCGAAAGCTGCAAGGGATAGCGATCCTCGAACCCCACAAGCGAAAAACGCCGCAACTCCTCCCGAACAATGCGGTCGCGTTCTTCGGCGGGGACATCTTTACCCAGGCCAGCCGCGATGTTTTTCGCCACCGACATATGGGGGAACAGCTGGTAGTTTTGGAACAGCAGCGCGGTTTTTCGTTGCTGCGGGCTCATATTCACCCGCGCCGCGCTATCAAAATACGTGGTGCCGTTGACAATAATCTTACCCTCATCAGGCGTTTCAACGCCAGCAATACAGCGCAGCGTCATCGACTTGCCACACCCGGATGCGCCTAGAAAGCCAAGCGTTTCGTTTCCGACCTCAAAGCTCACCTCAAGATCAAACGTCGCAAGCTTCTTGCGAATGTCAACAACAACGCTCATCGCGCACCTCCTTGCATCTGCGCAACCCGAGAATCATCGGCAGAAACAGTCACGCCATCGTCAGCTCCGTAGCCACCCGCAGCCCCGGCACCCGCTCCTGCACCTACACCGACGCCCGCAGCCCCGGCACCCGCAATGCCCGAGCCACCCCCGCATTTTCGCCCGCGCTTCTTCCCCTGGGAGGGTCGCGCTAGGTACTTTTGCGTGCGCGAAGAATACACGTTGATGAACAGGATAACCAAAAACGAGATCAGGATAACTACAATCACCCAGAAAATGGCCGCGTCGGTATTGCCGCCCATCCAGTCGTAGTAGATTGCCAGCGGAATGGTCTGCGTGATGCCCACGTAGTTGCCCGCGAAGAACAACGTGCAGCCGAATTCACCCATGGCGCGCGCAAAGCCCAGCACCGTGCCTGCCGCAATAGAGGGCCAGGCCAGCGGCACCATGATGCGCGTAAAAATACGCGCTTCGCCCCAACCCAACGTTCGCGCCGCGTCCAGCATGTTCGCATCCAGGTTCTCAAACGCGCCGCGCACCGTGCGGTACATCATAGGGAAACCCACCACTGAACAGGCAATAACCGTTGCCGGCCACGTAAACACAATGTCAATGCCATGAGCGATAAGCCACTTGCCCGTAAGGGAATTACCGCCGAACAGCATGAGCAGCAAAAAGCCGCAAACCGTGGGCGGCAGCACCATGGGAATGGTGAAGATGGTGTCCAAAATGCCCTTTAGCCTGCTTGACGCCTTAACGGTAAGCCACGCCGCCAAAAGACCCAGCAGAAAGATAATAACAATCGCTACGCCCGTGGTGCGCAGCGACACCCACAGCGGGCTCCAGTCAAGCTCTTGCAGGAAGCGCGCAACCCAGGCAAGACCCGTGGGCGCGCCCACCACGGAAATCTCGGACGCCGGCAAAATCAAGCCCGACTCCGCGTAAATGCCACCCGCGCTGCAATCCTCCGAATCGCCCTGCGTGATGGTGGCGTAATACACGCCTTCTTCGACCTCAACGCCAAACGAATACGTGTAGCCACCCATCTCAACTTGCGGTGCGCTGGTGAAAAACACCTGGTTATCAAGTGTTTCCAAACGCGTTCCGCCGTTCGATGATGCGCTATCGATTGTTTTAAGCATGCTGATAAATTCTTCCTGGAACGAAGCATCGGACAGCGAAATGCCCAGCGCAGAAACGCGCGATGCCGGAATGTACACAAGGGAATAGCCGCGCGCATTCACCACCGCGAAGGCATCGGCAGAAGCCATTTGGTAGCGGTAGCCGTAATACGTTCCCGAATAAGCCCTGTTCGTTCCCTTGTTCAAACGCTCGAAGGATGAAAATCCGAAGCTGTCCTTGCCCATAACAATGGCAGTTGCGTCTTCGGAAATCTCCGCCGAAGACTCGCTTGATCCAACCTGTTGATCGGCCGTGAAAGCGGCTTTATAGGTTGCATCAGACGAATCGGCCCACGACACCGCAGGCAAAAGCATCGCGCACATCAGCGCCGATGCCAGGCACATGGCAAGCTTCTTGATAACCCTCACGCGCTCCCCTTCGAACTTTTATACCCACACACTAACCTGCGCAGACCTGCGCCGACGGCTTATCGTGCGGATGTCTATCACGCAGCAAACACGCATGCGAAACCACACACGCAACAGCCGTACACGCAACAAGCTCTGCTCACGAAAACGAGCGGGCAGCGCATTCGTGCCACCCGCTCCTTTCTCTACGCAGCTTATTGCGACCCCTTATTAGGCCAGCTCAAAACCGTACTTCTGGAAAATCTTCAGAGCTTCTGCATTCGTGGAGCAGAAGTTCAGGAAGTCGGCAGCAACTTCTGCATTCTTTGCACCAGCAACAACAGCACCCGGATACAGAATGTTCTTGTGCGAAGAAGCATCGGTGGTGTATGCGACTTCTACGCCGTCGTAACGGTAGATATCAGAAGTGTACACGAAACCAACCTGGCACTGACCGCCGGAAACGTACTTAGCAACCGTGCCCACCTTGTCGGCGCCCGCGTTCATCTTGCCGCTAATGCTCTCATCCCAAACGATGTTCTCAATGGTGCCGTCCTCGGCGGTATCGTACGTTACCAGGCCGGCGCTCTCAAGACTCTGCAGCGCGTACTTGCCCGCAGGAACAACGTTGGGATCGCCAATAGCAATAGACGTAATTTCGTCGGACTTCAAATCTTCCAAAGAAGCAATCTTCAGGTCGGAGCCGGACTTCACGCAAATAACCAGGTCGTTCTTGAACATATCGGAACGAGTAGCAGCATCAATGGAACCGGCGTTCTCGGCGGTGTCCATAGTTGCCTTGGAGGCAGTGATCAAAGCGTCGGCGGAACCGGGAGCATCGGCAAGCTTCTTGATCAGCGTACCGGAAGCTTCAAATTGAGTATCGGCGAACGTAACGTTCGGGTTAGCCTTCGTGTAAAGGTCCTGAACCTCGGGAAGCGCCTTCTGCAAGGAGTTTGCTGCGAAAATCTGCAGCTCAACCTGTTCGGCGGACATGGAGGCAGAAGCAGAAGCGGATGTGCTTGAAGACGAGGACGAGCATCCCGCAAGAGCCAAACCGCTTACCAGGGCAAACGTTGCAATGGCAACGCCGGCGATCTTGGTAAACTTTTTCATTGTTACCCCTTTCATTTAGGTTTCTTAAATTATTCTGAAATACAATTATTTACATTTCAGAATCATTTGCTCTAAGAATATTTCTCCTACGGTTTATTTGCAAGAAAAAATATATGAAATGCGATAAAAAATGGGCAAAATAAAGCGCAGATGCGGGCTAAAAGCGCCTAGGAGGCGAAGGCACTACAAAAGAGCGCCTTCATCAATGCGATTAAGCACGCAAGTTACCGGCGTGCCTGCAGAAATCAGCCCCGCACCTTCAGGCAGAATAACCAGGCAATCAGATTCCTGAAGCGACCCATACAGCCCGCTTGACTGGTTCTTGCACATGCTCACCACGTATTCTCCCTGGTCATCTTTAGACAAGAAGCCACGATTGAAGAACAAACGCGCGTCTTTCTTCTTGGTATCCGCAGAAAGCTTCGCCATAACCGTGGGATGGTCGATTGCGGTAAAGCCCTGCAGAAGACGCAGCGCAGGACGCACGAAAATCTCAAAGCCCATGGCCGAAGCGCCCGGATTGCCCGAAAGCACAAAAACCGGCTTGCTGTTGATTTCGCCGAAAGGCTGGCTCTTGCCCGGCTTCATGTTCACACGCAAAAAGTGAATCTTGCCTAAACGCTCCAAGATCGCGGGGGTGTAGTCGAAGTCGCCTGCGCACGCGCCACCCGTTGAGACCACCACATCGCACTCTTCAGCGGCGCGCTTGAAGGCATCCTCAATCTGCTGCTCGTCATCGGTCACGCGCGGGTACACAACCGGCTCGCAGCCCGCTGCGCGTACATAAGCGCTGATAGAGTACACGTTGCTATCGCGAATCATGCCGGGACCAGGCACTTCGCTGGCATCAACCAGTTCGCTGCCAATGGTGAAAATACCCACTTTCGGCGCGGCGTACACCGGTACTTCCAAGTTGCCCGTCGATGCCAAAAGGCCTGCTCCCGCGGGAGTAATAACCGCACCCGCACGAAGAATCAAGTCGCCTTTCTTCGCTTCTTCGCCTGCTTTGCGAATGTTGTTGCCCAGCTTGGAAGGCGCAGCGAACGTAATGGCATCGCCCACGGAACCTTGGCCCTCGAACGTTACGATCTCGATCTTGACCACGGTATCGGCGCCTTCGGGAACAGGCGCACCCGTCATGATACGTGCACACTGACCTGGCTGAATGACCTGGTCGTAATGAGAACCTGCGCCAATATGGGCAACGCACGTCAGACTTACGGGAGCGTCATCGCTGGCAGCGGCAATGTCGGCGCTGCGCAGGCAGAAGCCGTCCATGGCGCTGTCATCGAACGGTGTGACATCAATATCGGAGTAAACATCGGAGGCAAGAACACGACCAACCGCCTGATCAGGTAAGACCTTTACGATGCCGCCCGGCTTCACATTCTGGCGAACAAGCTCGCGCGCCTCATTCACGCTGATAGACGTTGAAATGTCCATATATCCTCCAATCAGATTGATTCTTTTCTGCAAAGATTCTTCTCTGCATATAATACCCCTTCGCGCCTTTCCAAATGAGAAAAAGAAGTAAGTAAATTGACGAGCGACCGTTTCCTTACCGCAAGATAAGAGTAAAATTCCGAGCGGAAAACACATACGGCTTGACGTTCAGCGCCAAAATATGTCGCGCCCCCAACGGGAAGCGCGACCGATTAAGCAAACACAGCAGTTCAAGTCGCAATAACGGAATTCGAGGCTTTATCGTATGGAACTCATCAAAAAACGCGCCGCGGGCGTGTGCGTATGCGCGCTGCTCGCACTCCCCTGCTGGTTCTTGGGCACGCTCTTTCCCCTGGTAGGCGGCCCTGTTTTCGCCATTTTGATTGGCATGATCATCGCGCTTTTCTGGAAAAAGAAGGGCGCGTGCGCCGACGGCATTCAGTTCACTGGCAAAAAAGTGCTGCAATACGCGGTTATCCTTTTGGGCTTCGGACTGAACTTGGCGCAGATTGCCCAGGTAGGAACGCTGTCGCTGCCCATCATTTGCTCTACCATTGCCACCTCGCTCATTGTGAGCTACGTGATGTATCGCGCGCTTTCGGTACCCAGCAACAGCGCCGTGCTTATTGGCGTGGGCAGCTCCATTTGCGGCGGAAGCGCCATTGCTGCCACAGCACCCGTGATTAAAGCCGATGACAAGGAAGTTGCCCAGGCTATCTCGGTTGTGTTCCTGTTCAACGTTATTGCCGCGCTTGTCTTCCCCACGCTGGGTTCGTGGCTGGGCCTTTCCGACCAGGGCTTTGCGCTGTTCGCGGGCACGGCGGTCAACGATACATCATCGGTCACCGCTGCTGCATCAAGCTGGGACGACATGCATCCCGGTGCGGACACGTTAAGCCAAGCAACCATCGTGAAGCTCACCCGTACGCTGGCGATTATCCCCATCACGCTCGTATTGGCGCTGTGGACCGCGCGCAAAGAGGCAAAAGCCGCAGCAGCCGCAGGTCAAACAGCCGAAGGCGGAAACGCATTCAGCCTGAAGCGCGCATTCCCGATGTTCATCCTGTGGTTCGTGGTAGCCTCTATCATTACCACCGTTGCCACCACGGCAGGCGTTGACCCCACGTTGTTCAGCCCGCTGAAGATGCTCTCGAAGTACTTCATTGTTATGGCCATGATGGCGATTGGCCTGAATACCGACCTTGTTGGCCTGGTGAAATCGGGAGCGAAGCCTATTGTTTTGGGCGCGTGCTGCTGGGTTGCCATTGCGTGCGTGAGCTTGGGAATGCAGGCGCTTCTGGGCATTTGGTAGAAGAGCGCGGGCGCTTTTGGGCGCCCGACGACTCCTGGCGCGGGCGCTTTTGGGTGCGAAGGGCCACCGATGTGGACGTTCCCAGGCGCTCAACAGCACTTGCAGCATACGCTAGCGCAGGGTTCCTTCCCTAGCTATCAACTTAATCAATAGCTGAATATCGAATAAAAATGAATCTAGAGCATGTTAGTTCGAGTATCATTAGTAATGCCGCATGTCGCACCATAGTGTGTAATTGCCTACGCGTAAAATCAAGGCGGCGCATGGAGCTTCGCAACGCTGCGCTGCAAAACCATAGAACGAAAAGGACGTACCGTGCCCATTCGCATTCCCGATCAACTGCCTGCAACCGAAACGCTTGAGAGCGAGAACATCTTCGTCATGACGGAGCGCCGCGCTCTGTCGCAGGATATCCGCCCCCTGAAGCTGCTTCTTTTGAACTTGATGCCCACAAAAATCGTGACGGAAACGCAAATTCTGCGTAAGCTATCCAACACGCCGCTTCAGATTGAAATCGATCTTCTGCATACCATCAGCCACGAGGCAAAAAATGTTGCCGAGCAGCATCTTGAGACGTTCTACACCGATTTCCCCACCATCAAGGACCGCCATTACGACGGCATGATCATCACGGGCGCTCCGGTCGAAAAGCTCGATTTCCAGGAAGTCGATTACTGGGACGAACTGTGCGAAATCATGGCGTGGTCGCAAACACACGTTCACAGCACGCTGCACATTTGCTGGGGTGCGCAGGCCGGCATCTTCTTCCATTACGGCGTACCCAAGCACGAACTGTCCGAAAAACGGCTGGGCGTTTTCGAGCACAAAGTGGTAAAACCAAGCTCGCCGCTTATGCGCGGATTCGATGACGTTTTCATGGCGCCCCATTCGCGCTACACCGAGGTCAGCGCAGAAGACATTGAGAAGAACCCCCTGCTTGAGATCCTGGCAATAAGCGATCGTGCAGGCGTTTACCTGGCAAAAAGCGTTGACAGTCGCAACTTCTTCGTGTTCGGCCACCCCGAATACGACACCGACACGCTGAAAAATGAGTACCTGCGTGACACGGCAAGCGGCGTTAATTTTGCCATTCCGGAGAACTACTTCCCCAACGACGACCCCACGCAGGAACCGCACGCAACGTGGAGGGCGCATGCGCAGCTGCTCTACACGAACTGGCTGAATTACTACGTGTATCAGACCACGCCATACGACATCGATGCCATTGGTGGCGCGGACGCCAATTAAGCTGCTCCGCGCTACTTGCCGAACTCAATCACCTCAGAAGACCCGACTTGCGCAGCACCGTCGGTGGTTTCGGTGCGCTCCATAACCAAGGAAGGGTCTCTTCCGGCATCGACTTCGGTCATAATCTTTTCCCATTGCTCGGGAGCTTCTTCGGTAAGCCACAGGCCCGTGCTGGCATCAAGGTTGCCCTCGGTCGGCCCCGTGCAGGAATATACCGTAACGCTTCCGCTGCCAGCAATCTTTAGAGCCCATGAGGCCAGGTCAACAAGCGAAATATCGGTCTCCACCATAGAAGCAAGCACACGGATTTGACCCAGCATTTCAAGGGAAGGCTTCGTCAAAACCTGCTTGATGATGCCAACCATGAGAGCGCGGACGTTTGCCTGGCGAATGGCATCTTGCGTAATACCCTGATAGGAGTAAGCCGTGCGCATGCGTGCGAGTGCAACCGCCTGCTCGCCCGTAAGAACATTCTTGCCAGCATCCACATGAACGGTCGGCCTGTCGTGAGTGTAAACCTGGTAATCGAATGAGTAGGGGACGTCAACTTCAACGCCACCCAGGGTGTCTACAACCTCTTCGAGCTGGTCAAAGCCCACTTTGACGAAGTGAGAAATGCCAACGCCGGTAAGCTGCGATACCGCCTGAATGCAAGCGGCTTCGCCTTGCTCGGAAAACACCTGGTTCAGCTTTACCGTGCGATCATCAATCTGATACGGCGTATCGCGCGGAACGGACACCATAGTAATGGTGGGCGTTTTCACATCAACGCGCACAAGAACCATGGCATCGCTTCGAGCGCCATTGTCTTCCCATTCATCGGAGCCAATAACCAGAATATAGAAGGGTTCGCCCGCTTTCGCTTTCGTAAGAACGCCATTCAACTGCTCGGAATCGCCCTTGTAGGAAAGGATGCCCGACAAGCTGCCTGCATAAAGAGCAACGGCACCACCGAAAGCAAGAATAATCGCAAGCAACACGCCCAAAATGACGAAGGGAGCTTTTCGGCGCTTGCGTTTAGGGTTCGCACCCTGAAGCTGCCGCTGCCCGCCACTGGGCGGGATATTGGCATGACGCGGTGCACGCGCGGCATCTACGTCCCCAACGTGCTCGGGTTCTGCTGACCCCGCGCACGCGGCATCCGAGGCTCCAGCGCATTCGGCACCAGAAGTCCCCGTACGCGGCGCATCTGCGACCCCCGTACGCGCAGAACCCGCGGCCCCGATGCATTCGGCACCAGCAGCCCCAGCGGCGTGCTCATTGCAAGCGCCGCTAGACGCCACGCGAGCGTGTTTTCCCTGATAGGCATTGCGATTATGCTGCGAATCCCGCATCAACTACTCCTGAGCGCTTCCCGTAACCAAACTAAACGCCAACCGCTAATTCCATGTTTTCGCATCGAACGCGCTATCCATAGGCGCTCCCGAGCAGAATTCCTGAGCGATAGCCAGATAAGCGGCCTGATCGTAATCGACCAGCGTTTGAACGCTTCCTTCTTTATCGGACCCCAGCTCGGGCAGCTGATAACGGTTCACCTCATAGGGACCGCTTGCGCTCTGTATAACCAAGTTGCTCTTGTTCGCCTGCAGCGCGTTGCCCCATTCGGTAATCTCGGCACTGCTGATGTTCGTCTCAACAAGACCGCTCGACACCAGCTTGTTCAGCAGATCGCCCGTGTTGCCCATACCAATCTTGTCGGAGTTGAGTGCCGCCTTGATCAAGTTACCGAACATCTGACGATCCACCACCTGACGGGTGGCATCCTCGTCCAAACCATACTCGCGATACGAAACGCGGCTGCGCGCAGCAACCATCGAGTTGAAGCCGTCCAGCGTTTGCTCGCCAGCGTCCAAGTGGACATCTTCGTGAGATTTATCATAGAAGAAGTAATCGATGTCGTACGGCAAGTCAATTTGCAAGCCGCCAATCAAATCGATGATTTTCTGGAACGTCATCAGGTCGCACACAACGTAATCGGTAACACCGACTTGCGTGATCTCGCTTATAGCTTCGCACGCTTTCACGGCACCAGCATTTGTTGCCTGAGCATGATCGGCGCCATCGCTTTTTGCCTGATAGTAGCCATAATGGAAGGCGTAGTTCGCCTTATACCACGTTTTGCCAGAGCAGTTGGAGCACGTCTCGCCCGGATAACTCAGCTGGAAATCGTCACCCTTCTGCACGTAATACGTATCGCGCGGCACACTCAAGAACGAGACCGCGGCCGTTTCGGTATCAACGCGCATCAGCATCATAAGGTCCGAACCCTGAAGATGAAGCTTCGTCTTGGAAGACGTCCAATAATCCGAGCCAATAACCGCCACATAATGCACCACACCGCGCAGCGCCTTGTCAATCTCGCTAATCAGACTATCAGGGCAAACAGTCGTGCCGCCGAAGACGAACGCTTTATCGAACGCCTTGCTGTTATCGCCGATGAAGGCGTTTGCGGCAACAGTGCTGGTGGTGCCTTCGACCAAAACCAAAGGTGCATCGTTTTTCGCCAAGAGCGCAGAAGCGGTCAGGGCATCAACACCTTTCGCGTCTGCCGTGCCATTCGCAACGCCAACAACCGAACCCTTTAGAAGGTCATCGGCCATCATCTTCTTAGCAACCGCCACCGAGGTATCGTAGCCGGTCAAACCGAAAATGCGCGTCACTTTATCTTCCCAAATATCCTCAACGGAAGACGTTGGCAACGCACCGGGACCACCGGGAACAAGCACGTTTTCATACGCGTCAATCATGGCGCGTGCATCGGCGCGCAAAACGCGGTCGCCTTCGGACGAATCCTTGCTGGTCACAATGAAAATCGGAACATGGTATTTATAGGCATAGGAAGAAACGGAAAGCGCATCGGCAAAATCAATGGACGTAGCCACAATGGCCGTGTTCTGCTTGTTTCGGCCGCCGTCCTTCGTCTCGATCATCTTGGCACACGCCACCGAGGTATCGCTTGCGTCATTACCGAAAACACGCTGCACCTTAACGCCCGCTTCGGTCAAAACGCCTTCGACATCAGGGGAAACAGCGCCGGTTCCGCCAATAAGGAAGACCGTCTTTGCACCCAAGCGATCAATCTCCTTGAGCGTTTGCGCAGACATTGCCGTTCGATTCGTAAGCAAAATGGGAGCATCATAGGCACCCGCAAGACCCGTGGCACTCATGGAGTCCTTGTAGTCGTCGTCGCGCGCAAGAATAACGTATTCGCTCCCCTGGGGAAAAGCCGCCTGAGAACTGCTCACGGCAGTGTCAACCGATGCATTACCTGCAACACGCTCGATGGTACTCGGCGTTTCCGCCGCGTTCGAAACGCTTGATGCAGCATCGCTTGATGCCGCGCTCGACGTACACGCGGTTCCTGCAACTGAAATACAGCAGACCGCAACCAACGCCGCCGCGACCAACGCCTTGCGCGAGCGCAACCGTCTCTGTATTTGTTTCATTCCGCAGTTCCTTCCCTTTAGGCCATAAACGCTGATAGTTCACACAAAAAAGCACCGTGACAGTATAGCACGGGCAAAACAGCAGAAACGACTATCAGGATTTCCCCACGCTAATTCGACAGGGCCGCCGCGTGACTTGGCCGAACAAGCCCCGATTCAGCAGATATGAAGCTACCCTCTTCGATCCTTGGCTCGATTAAGCGAACGCCTCTTTCGACAGAGCCACCGCTTGAATGGCGAAAGCATCGGCAGCATCCACGTGCCCATCGCCGTTCATGTCGCAAGAAAGCCAGCCCAGCATGGACAAGGTGGAGAAGTCGTCGAAGATGCCGCGTGCTACGTCATAGGCAATTTGGGCATCGATGATGTTCACCGCACCGTTGCCATTCGCATCGCCGCGCACCATGCTTGTTGGCACGCGCTCTTCCAGGGTGAAATCCGTGCTTTTGAGCTGGGGAAACGTTGTTGAGTCAACAAGCGCGACAAAGCGATTTCCATCCCAAGCGAACGAACTGCCTGCAAAACAAGGCACGAATCCTTCGGGGACGGTTTCAGAATAAGCAACCAAAGCGAAGCTGCTTGCAGAAGTGTACGGAGAGCTTTCGATGGAAAGCGGCAGTGGCTCACTGACCGGCGCGGTAAGGTTGACCAGCGTGCACGGCATATGCGACATGCCCGTTTTATTCGAGATATTCACGCGACCCGTGTAAGCACTCGCATTTCCCGCCACCACGGGCGTGACCACAAGCGTGACCACCGTTTCGTTCTGCTGCCACGTTTCGCCTGATAACTTGCGCGACAGGAAGTTGACCACCACATCGGACCAGCCTTGCTTGCCATCGGTAGAAGCATGATCTTTAACGAAAGCATCCACACCTTTACGCGTTTGAACGGCATCGATACGCAAAACGTTCGTATCAATGCAAATCGTGGATGCATATGCATACATGGGATATTCGGCAAAGTTATCGCAGGTCAAACACACGTCGATTGTTGTTTGCTGCCCCACCGTGAGCACGGGTTGCGCTGCCACTATCCGCTGCGCGAACGCGCGCGTGTCCTGGGAATCATCCGCGTAGGCGGAAGACGCCGGCGCAACAAGAGCAGAAACCGCCATCACGAAAGCGAGCGCAGTCACCGCGAGCGCAACAGCAAGGCGCGCAAAAAGAGCGGCTACGGGAAGCTGCCGCGTGCACGTTCCTTCTGAGAATTTCTGAGCGATGGTTCTTCCTTACTTCGTTGTTGCCTTACACGCCGGTCACGCGGTCCCGTCGCAACGCCGTACGCCGGTCGCAGTCTCACCGCACCGCAGCGTACCGAACCCCCACGCAGCAGCGCACGTTCACGCCGCCGCATTCCGCTGCGTCGCCAAGCGCCCGCAGCGAAACGTGCCGAAACTACTCTTCCACCAGGTAATAATTGCCCGTGGCAGAATCGTAATACACGTTGCCGGCGTTCGTGTAATTCTCGTCGATCATGCCATCGCCATCGGCATCCATGTTCACTTCAATGCCCGTCACTTTGTCTTCTTGGGGCACTAAATCAATGTTGTAGCGCGCAACCAGCGCAATCAGAAAACCCAGCATAAGCACCAGCATGCAGTCTGCGATGTTCGTGAGCGACGAATTGGGATCAACATCATTGCCGCCAATACCCATGCTGCTTGATGTTGCACCAACACGGTTCAGCGAGGTGCTGTGATGACGCCTAAGCACAGCTCTCACCTGCGGTTTCGTGTGCGGCAACACGGGGAATTGCGCGAGTGGCATCGTCGGCAGAACCGCAAGCCGCCTGCTCGTTCGCTTTTTCCAGCACGCACTCGCACGCAGCTTCAAACGCCGCCATGTACTGCACGTACCAACCCTTGCGAATGGTCGAAATCAGCAGTGCCACCGCAGCAACAACCAAACCTAAAACCGTGGTGTCAAACGCGGTAAGCAAGCTCTTCGACAAAATGTCCAGCGCGCCTTCTTCCAGCGCCGCAATGCCAGGACCCAGCGGAATCAACGTTCCCATCAGGCCCAACATGGGAGAAACCTTCGCAATAAGGTCGGTCACCTTCACGCGCTTGTCATAGAGCGTTTGCTCCTGCGCAACAATGTTCACCGCCAAGCTCTCGCGTGCAGCGTCGCTTGCCTGCGGGTGTTTCAAAAGCTCCAACAGGCGTTTCTTCTGACGCCACAGCAGCGCGCTTTCGCTGATAGCAGCCTCTGGATCATCTGTCGTAGAAAGATCGTCAATCAAAACAGGAAGCGACAGCTTGAAGTAGCGACGCTCGGTGAAAAATTCCGCGATAAGCATGCCCAGCAGCGCCACCACCAGCACGGTCAATGCAATAAGCAGCACAATTACGGGGTCATGCAGCGCACTAGAAATGGTATGCATCAATTTGACAAGCATGGAACATATCCTTTCAAGCCAGTTCGATTCGCATTATTGCGTTACGCGCGAATCGTTGTTTCATCGGTAAAGCCTTGGTCAGTCGTCGGTCAAACGCTCAACAATTGCGTCGCCCCATTGGAATGCCGGCGGTTAGTCGCTTAATGGCGGCCGGTCATCCGACGGCGGCTGGTCTTCCACCAAGGGGCCGCCACGTTTCTGCAGGAAGAAGCGCACGACAAATGCGACTGCGCCTGCCAAAACCGCAAGTGCACCAGAAAGAGCAGCCACCTGAGCAGGGGTTAAGCCTTCAAGCGAAAGCAGATCGCCATCAAGCACCGTCTGCGAATTGCTGCCCTTCTCGTCATCGGCGCTCACAATGGTAATGCGCTTTCCGCGCATCACCGAACCAGCCGCGCTTTCCTGCTGGTCGCCGCCTTCGCCTTCCTGATTCTCCTGTTGCTCTTCGGAGGTTTGCTGCTGCTCGTTTTGCTCTTCGCCACCCGATGCATTATTGTTGTTCGACTCCCCGCTTCCCGAGCCGCCCTCGCCCGTGCCGCCGCTGCCGGGATCGAGATCCGGATCAGGGTCGGGGCTTGGCGTGGGATCGGGCGACACGCCCATGACGTGCGCTTCCGCAAAATCGTTCGTGATAATAACCGAGCCCAAGCGGTTGTACCACATGCCGCCCGCCGTGCCTTTCGTGCCGCCGTTATATACCGCGAACTGGAACGACGTATTCAGCGAAGCCAGCTGCACCGTAAAGGGACCGTGACCCGTATCGTACGAATCGCTGCCGTCCGTGAAGTAAGAAGGCGAAGGAGTCAGACCGTCCTCAGGCGCAATAGCAGCCGCCTGCTCTGCGGTGCCAAAATACAGCGCCGTATACGCGCCCGACATATAAAACGTTGCGGTGACCACGCCACCCGACACGTTCAAAACCACCTGATTCGGATTGCTTTTCGCCGTGGCATCAGCTTGAGACGCATAGAAATTGCACATGCGCGAAGACGTATACGCAGGCACAACGTACGTGCCATCCACAATGTTGCCCGCCTGGACAACCACGGGGTAAATGCTTTTCCCGATGGAAGCCAAACCGTCACGCGCAACTTCGGTCAAATCCTGCGCGGCCGGATATTGCGTGCTTACGTCGGTATATTTTGCCCACGCCTGCGCAGGCGCCGCCGTCAGAGATAGCGCGAGCGTAATACCAAGAAATGTCGCACAGACCGAAGGCGCCACCGACGACACCGCCGGCAAAACAGCGCTGCGAATTGTTGACAAAAGGTGGGGTAATTTGTCAACAAATTTGTTGGGGGTAAACCGTTTCATGCGTTTCATGCTAGTGCTGCTCACGTTTCCTGAACAGGGCAAAGAAGCCCGCACCGCCCGCAAGCGCCACGCCGGCGAAACTGCCGCCAACCGCCAACGGCGGGATTGTTGTCGTATCTGCTTCTGCGCCGTCATCGCCCGCAGCGCCGCCCGAACGCGCGCCCGATGCGGCATTTGCGCTGTTCGCAGCCGCACCTGTATCGCTATCGGCTGCGGCGGTCTTGGTGCTAGCCTTTTTGCTGTTAGAGCCCGAAGTCAGGCCCAACGTGTTAACACCGCCAACAGTACCAACATTACCCGTAGTGTTAACAGGCCCCTGCAATGCGCCGGTTGATTCGCTGCTGGAATTATCATCGCCCGAACCACCCGGGTTGTCACCCGTGTCGCCATTCGCATCTTCTTCGATGGTCGCATCAGGCTTCGCGCTTGCAACATCGAACGCCGTGTTCAGGTGATATATCAAGCCAACCGTAGATTCCATTGTTGAATCAACACGCGGTTTCGTGGCGAAATACATGTCGGTGTTGAGTGCAATAGGAATGGTAAACGTTCCATCTTGGTTCGCGTCAAGAACGCGCCCTTCGAAGTAGACAGACGCAATCGGCGTATTTCCGCCGCTGCGCTTCAGCGTTGCCGTTGCTTTTCCGTTCGACACCACAATCTTCATTACGGACCAATAGTAATTACGATGCGACACGGAAATACCCATATCGGATTTCATATCGCCTTGCTTCAAGTAATATACGCCATCGGCAAGAGTCGTTGTATTATCGGTGATTGCAAGGCTCTGAACAGCCCAAACGGCAATTTCCAAAGTACGTTGACACGTGTAACCACTTGGCAGCGGCACAACATCCACCAGCGCCCTTTGCTGATCGGTCAGGGATTCGTAGGCAACTTGGGCATCATGAATCTGGCAGACGTCCGCAATGGTGATTTTATACGGGTCGCTTGGCAGCGCCTCAATCAGCTTCGCCACCTGCGCAGGCGTTACGACTTCTTGCTCGCCGCTGCCCGAGCCGCCGCCAGGATTCTCGGTTCCACCGCCAGTGCTACCGCCGCCTTCACCCGAGCCGCTACCAGGGGTTTCGCCACCGCCCGTGCTACCGCCCGTGCCACCACCTGTTGCGGACTCATCAATGGTCGTAGTAATCGAGAACACAATCTCGGTCTGCATAGACGTTGAGTATGCCGTGAGATACTGCGTGCTATTCAGGTCGATAGGCACGTTTTCAAACGTGGAATGCTGGTTTTTTTCCGCCGTGTTCTCGAACTTTTGCCCCGCCATATAGATATAAGTATACGTATCGCTTTCTACCGTCACGGTTCCGTACGCTTTGCCGTCCACGACCGTGACGTCTTTCACACTCCACGGACGCTGGCGCGCCGACGTGGACTTTCCCTTGCTGTACTCCGACGACAACACGGGCGTGGTGCTGGCGCTGTACGTACCCGTTCCAAGCGTGGTAGAAGCATCCACTTCGCGCATGGCCTTAAGCGCCCACTGCGCGCATTCCAAAACGCGGCCGTACGGCTGATTCGACGTCAAAGCCGTTTCGGTGTCAAGCGCTTTTTGGTCCGCCTCAGGCAAAGCATCGTACGCTGCCGCGGCAGCAGCGATTTGCGCATCATACGTGCCAGCGGCGGCTGCCGTAATCTGCGGAGCGTCCGGCAACGCGTTAATCAGGGATTTTGCTGTCGTGACAGCATCGGCTTCGAGCACAACTGCGCCGCCAAGCGCCTCATGCATCGCAGCCGGTGCTCCCGACAACTCGGTTGCGTCTTGAGCAAAAGCAGCAGAAACCGGGCACAGGGAAGCCGCCATAGCAGCGCTTGCCAATGCCGCAATCAATTTGTTCGCTGAACGTGCCAAAACATACATCCTTTCCCTTTCGCCACACGCTTACGCAGGGCGATTCGCAGGCAGTGTGCGCGACTGCACTAATTACACGGCACAATCGCGCCACCTGCGCATTCGACTTTCAATGCAAAAATGCGGTGCCCACTAGCTTACCGCATGCGGGCACCGCACCAAGCGAGGAATCGATTACTCGCTAAACGTACCAACCAACGCGAAGTGCTGGATAGCAAACGCGTCAACTGCGTCAACGGACGCATCGCCGTTCACGTCGGCCTTCAGGAAGCCTTCCATGGAAACAGCGCTGAAGTCGGTGTACACAGCGCGTGCAATATCGTAGGCAAGCTGAGCGTCCACGATATTCACTTTGCCGTTCATGTTCACGTCGCCATCGGCAGCAACAATTTGAGCGTCACCTGCGGTAACAGCAAAGTCGCCGCGCGTCAGAGTAGCAGCTTCTTCGGTGGTAACCAATGCTACGAAGGAGTCGCCCAGCTTGAACATGGGAGCACCCTTCATGGTTACAACCTTGCCTTCGGCAACGTCGCCTACAAACGTGACCATCTTAATGCTGGAAGCTTCAACGAAGGGAGCCTCGGACACCTTGAAGTCGCCCGCGTAAGCAATGGTGATGTTGGTAGCCGTCGGAAGCGCGATGTCCTCGATGTCCATCGTGTTGCCCGAAGTACCAAACACGGCGTCGCTCACGGAAACGGTCGCTTCGCCTTCGGCCAGAGCCTCAAACGTTGCGGTCGCAACCACAATGCCTTGTGCAGCATCGGCCGTGTTGCCGTAGAACGTAACCACGCCATTGGCGATGGTTGCCTCGAACGAACCGTCCGCACTGCGTACAGCAGGGGCAGCAAGGTTCAAGCCAGCACCCTGCGTGATGGACGTCAACTTCAGATTCTCGCTCGCAGCAATCTTGAACTGCGCGCAGCTCAGAGCAGTCGGGGCAGTCGCAACAATGTCAACCGTCACGGTTTCGCCCGGCTGAACCGTGCTTTCAGAAGCGTTGGCTTCCAGCATATTCTTGGTCGCAGCAACTTCGTAAAGCGCCGTCAGCTTATCCTTGTCAGCGGTGGGGATCAGCTTCTGCACGTAGCGTGCCTGGATGCCCTGGGTCTGACCATCGGGATACCAGTCGAAAATGTTCGAACCGCACGTATCGTAATGATCCTTGGCAGCAATAACGGCGCGGAAGTCGTTGGCGGTAACCAGCTCTTCAACGGTTGCCGGCAGCGCAGCAATCTCAGCGGAAACGGAGTCGGCAGCCTTGAACATAGCTACGGCGTGCAGCAGCTCGCCTTCGTTGGACTGGCCAACAACAAGCTTCTGAGCATCGGTCAGCGTCTGATAAGCAGCGTTTGCTGCGTTAACGGCATCGCGATCGGCAGGATAAACATCCCAATATACGTCACGCGTCAGAGCCTTGCCGTTTTCGTCAACGCCATCGCGATAGATGTTCTGGATAGCGTTGATAACATTCTGGGTGGCTTCGTCAGCAATAACCTGAATGCGCTGATCGGTCCACTTCGTGCCATCGAACACCGCAAGAGCGGTGGGGATGTCGGTCTGAGCGATCGGCAGAACAAAAGCGCCCTGCTCATTCGGCTCAATGAAGCCCTCGGTTGCAGCGGCAGCGGCTTCAGCCGTGCCCGCAAACGCCTTGGTGATGGCGGTCTTCGGCGTAACCGTAGCCGTCATAGCGGTGCCATCGGAAGCAACGGTGGCAGCAATGCCGTTCAACGCGTCAAGATCAGACTGCAAAGCCATCTCATACGTGCCAGCGTCAAGCGCCTTGTAACCGCGGAAGCTCGGCAGCGTGAAGGAGATTTCCTTCGTTGCCTTCAGCTCGCCATCGGTAATCTTCGCCAGCGTGTAATGATACGTCTTGCCCAACTGCACTTCCTTGGCGCTGAAGCTAATGTAGCCAGCATCGGAATCGGCAACAGCGGTCAGCGTACCGCCAGTGGTTTCGGCAGTCACTTCGCTTGCCGCCATCTTGAACGCACGGTTGTAGTTGCGGCTATCAACATACAGGCGAACGAAGATGTTGGACTGATTATCGTTGTAAGCAACCATGAAGTAGGGGTCGTCTACCATTGCGTTGCCGTTCAGAACATCGTAGCCACTCGGCAGAGAAGGCCAGATGATGGGCAGCTGATTGTAGGATTCTTCAACAGCAACCAGCTTGTCATAGTTGGTAACTTCAGCCTTGCGGAAGTCCATCAAGGCATCGTAACCAGCGCGAGCAGCACGAATAGTCGCACCATCAGCGTAAGTCACGGTCTCGGGCAGCTGAGCGATGGTGTCGATAACCGCCTGAGCAGCAGGGCTTGCGCCTTCCAGCTTCGACATGTTAGTCAAGGACAGTTCAAGGGCGTACTTCTTGCTGCTGTAGAACGTCTTGCCGTCCTTCTTCAACAGCGTGACCGGCGTAGGAGCGGTCAGCATGTCGGCAGTCACCGGAACCTCAAATTGGTAGAAACCGTCGGAGGTCTTCTCGCCCATGATGGTCTTGTCAAGCGTTGCATCAGCCACAACGCCCATGAAGATGCCCTTGTAGCTGGCGGAAGAGGTCTTGAAGCGAACCTTCATCGTACCGTTGTCAACGAACAGCGCAGCATCGGACACCTTGCACATGGTAAACGGCGTGTGATCGCTGTCCTTGTTGATGCTGGCAGTAATGTTGTACGTGCCGCTCAGAACGCTCACCTTCGTGGGGTTCATGATAACAGGCGTGCTCGTGCTATCAGTGCCGCATGCAGTCAGGTAGTAGTCGCCGCCTTCAGGCAGGGTCACCGTTGCCTTGCCTTCAGCGTTCGTGGTGACACCTTCAAGTTCGGTCACCGCGCCCGTCGTTGCATCCACCGTTGCCAGCTTGACACCTTCCAAAGCGGTAGCAGCAGCCTTCATGGCGGCACCATCCTTGTACAGGTAGCCGTTCATGGCGGAAACGCCCGTCACGGTTACTTCGAAGGACGCACCGGCAAAAGCCTGAGCAGGAACTTCAACGTAGGAGTACTTATCGGCCCAAGAATCGGACTGATAGGTGTAGAACTCAACAAAGTCACCGCTGTTGACCTTCGTGGTGGTAATCAGGGTGCCATTGTAGCCACCAGAAGAAGCTTCGGTGCCATCGTTCGGGGACGCATGGTTCACGAAGAAGCCATTGGAAGCATCGGTGCCAAAGTACGTCTTCACCCAACCGGAGTCCGACCAATCCAACATGGTCTTGGCGGTCTCGGTGGTGAATGCCTCTTCGCCAAACACGTCGATAGCAGCAGCAACCATAACGTCAGCCGCGGAAACGCCCTCGGAAGCAGGAACGGAGTCCGCGTAGCCGTAGGATTCCGCCAGGTCGCCGGACACTTCCTTGTCCGCTGCAGGAGCAGCCAAGTAAGCACCAGCCGCCTGGGCAGAGTAGCTCACAGTTGCCGTTGCGGCGGGCTCGGTGGGAATAGCAGCACCCGCAATGGCAAGCGTCATGTTGTTCTTGTTCAGCGTGACGGTCGTGTCAACCCAAGTGCCATCGGCCTGCTTGAAGGCAATTGCTTCGGTGAACGTGCCGTCGTAGGACTGAAGACCGCCGCGGTTGCCGTCAACGATAGGCAGGGAGAGCGTGCCATTAGCGGCTTCGATGATGCCTTCGGTTGCCAGCGAGGCAGCTTCAGCAGTGCCAACATAAGCAGCCGTTGCATCGGTGGTGATGATAGCCGTCTCGGAGTAGCCGTTAGACTGAGGACCGCCAACGGTATCCAGCGTTGCAGCGGTCACCGCCGGAGCCTTGCCCGTCACAGAGGCGGTCAGCGCAGCTTGACCTTCGTAGTCGCCCGTCCACAGCGTTTCAGCATCGGTATCCAGCTTGAACATGCGGGAGTACACGCACTGCCAGAATGCCTTCGTGCCTGCCTTGTAAGCAGCGTAGTTGCGCTTGCCTAAAGCAGAAACGGCGTAGGTGTTTTCGCCTGCTTCAACAGGAACAACGAACTCGTACTTGCCGGCTTCGTTCGTGGTGTAATGAATCAGCTGGCTTTCAATGGTGGACTCAGCGGCCATGCACTGATCGAACGTGCCCATGAACAAATCCTCATAGCCGGTGCCACCCAAAGCGAAGCGCAGGTTCACTTTGTCGCCCGTGGTCTCAATAGAGGCGGAAACAACCTTGAACATGCCCGTGGCGTTCGTGATGTTTGCCGTGGGAATCTCGGTCACAACGGTCTCGGGAACGCCCGTAGACTCATCGATGGTGCTGGTGATCGAGAACACGATTTCGGTGCCCATAGAGGTCGAATGAGCAGTCAGGTACTGCGTGCTGTTCAGGTCGATCGGCACGTTCTTGAAGGTGGAGTTGCTGCCGCTCGGTGCGGAGTTCTCAATCTTCTTGCCGCCCATGTAGATGTAGTCGTAGGTCTTGCTTTCAACCGTTACCGTGCCTGTAGCCTTGCCAGCAGCAACGGTGACGTCGGTGATGCTCCACGGACGCTGGCGGCTTGAGGTGGACTTACCCTTGCTGTACTCGGAAAACAGCGCAGGCGTGGTGGCCTCGGTGTACGTGTTATCCGCAAGCGTAGTGCTGTTGTCGCAGTCGGCGATTGCCTTCATTGCCCACTCGGCGCACTCCAAAGTGCGGCCATAGGACTGGCTGCCGCCATCGACTTCGGTGGAGTCCAGGGTTTGCTGATCGGCTTCATCAAGCGCGTTGAAGGCATCGACAGCAGCCTTGATCTGGCTGTCGTACGTGCCCTTTTCCGCCGCCGTAACCTGTGGGGCCGTAGGCAGTGCCGCGATGAGAGCCTTCGCTGCAGCGACATCGCTGTCGCTCAGCGCCGTAATGCCGCTTTCGGGTTCAGCGGCAGGTTGCGCGAGTGCAACGGCAGGCGTCATGCCGAATGCAAGCGTAACCGAAAGAACAGCAGCCGTTACCTTGGTAAGCGGACTGTCCTTTCTGAAGAGCTTCTTCTTCATTTTGTTCCTTTCTTTTTCCTTGGCCTTATCCGCCACGTCGCTTTTCCCCAAAAAAAGGAAAAACCGTGATGGATACCTTCCATCACGGCCCGTTTTCCCGTGGAGAAATCCGCCTTTGACGTGCGGATTTGCGCCATGCCTTGTAGGTCTTCTGACTTGCGCGTTCGAAAGCGTGCAAGCGTACGCCCATGCTTGCCTGCCTTCGCGCCGCGCACTCCGCCTTCCCAGGTTGCCCCAGTGGCCGGCTTTCGCCTTTGGAATGCCCAGCTCCGCGCTTACAGCGGCGGGTGCCGTTCAGGAGTTTCACCTGATTCCCTTGTCCATCCTTGTGGGCACGCGCTAGGCGCGGCGCTTTGGGCGTCCTGCTTCGACGAATCGGGCTGATTGACCGATTCTGACAAGCAGAACTCGAAGGCGCGCGACGCTTCGGCACGGCACTTTAGCGCTTGGAGCGCTTCGGCGCAGGATGCTTTGGCGAGGCGCGTCTTCAAGGCACCCCGCTCAAGTGAGCAAAGCCCCTGGATGCGCTGCGCTTTGGCGAACC
Source organism: uncultured Eggerthellaceae bacterium (assembly GCA_934648845.1). Taxonomy (GTDB): domain Bacteria; phylum Actinomycetota; class Coriobacteriia; order Coriobacteriales; family Eggerthellaceae; genus CAKUOV01. The sequence continues at coordinate 14,514 of CAKUFS010000018.1, read as the reverse complement.
GCAAAGACACAAGTCATGATTCGTGGTCCAACCGCCTGTATTCCCTGGTCAAAAGCGCGTCGAACGCCTTGATCGAAATCTGGGGAGGAACTTCGTTTGAGGTCTCATCTCGGATAAAGCCCCACTCGAAATTCCGCCGAGTTTCCCCGTCTTTGGGCACAGGAATACCACTGTCCTACCACGAACGGTGAAATTATAGTTTTTTTAGGCGGTGGAGACAATCGTTTAAGGCATGATTCCATATCGCATCAGGGGAAACAGCAACCGCAATGCCAAAGCCGTTACGATACAGTATGCGGCGTAAAATCCGCAGGTGAAAGCACAGTTTGCAAGCGAGGCGCGGAGCGGCTGCGCGACCTTCGCTGGGGCGCTTGCCGCGAGGTTTGCGGCAGCGCGCATTGTCGTGCGCAACAGGCGAGAGAGTTGCACACAATTGACGCGATGAGCAGAGGATGGTGATGCGGGAGTGGCGGAACGGCGAAAGAATCGGGTTGGGGTGGCGAAGGGGTGCCACAAAAAGCCTCATCATCTTACCAGCAGCTTTACTAACAGCAGACCCCTTCCCTGCAAGCTGAACGGCGTACCTACAAAAACATGGCCATATAAGCAGGAAGGTAGTCGATGCCCAATTCCCGCTTGACATTCCCTTCATGCAGGACAACTGCCTCTTCAATACCCCAGTTGGAAGTCTTAAGAGCGTTGTCGAGAGCGCTGTGCCTGCGATAATCTTTTCCCGATTTGACCTCTATGGGAATAACGCGATTTTGTTTCTGGATCAGAAAATCGAGCTCCCCTTGTGCCCTGTTGCTGAAATAAAGCAGATCATGGCCGTGACTTGCAAGTTCTTGCGCGACAAAATTTTCGTAGATCGCCCCGTAATTGATATCAACACGATCAGAAACCAGGCTTCGCACCACATCCATTCCGCAGAGATAAGTCAAAAGACCCACATCCGACAAAAACAGCTTGAATTTTTTTGATTCTAAAGATGTTCGCAAGGGATAACGGGGCTCCGTAACGTTGTAAGTCGGCAGCGCAACGTTAGCATCGGAAAGCCAAAGAAAATCATTCACATACCGGTCCACATGAGAGTCACCGCTAATGTCCTTCACCACAAAACGCTTGTTCTGCCTGGATATCTCAGACGGCATAAGGTCGAATATACGCTTTACAACAAGAACGCGGTCACCCGCATACTTCGAGATATCGTTACGATATTGGGTAGCAATCGCTTCGTGGACCAACCGGGTTGCACTGATGTTATCCGTGCTGGAAAACGCCACAACGGCATCGGGCATACCGCCGCAAATTAAGTAGCGATGCAGAAGATCAGATAACCTTCCGTCAACGAAAGAATCAACGGGTCGCTTCTCATGAAAAGCGATTCGCGCCTCTTCAAGCACGTCGTCGTTCACGCCATTTGCCCAGCAAAACTCCTCAAAGTCTAAGGGATACATAACAAGAGTGCTCATGAATCCCACTGGATCAGACTTGATGCTCTTCAGTTCGACTCCCAGCATCGAACCAGACAGGATGTAGTCAAAGTCACCCCGCTCCATAAGGAACTTAATAGCAGTAGCAACTTCTTTGACCTCCTGAATTTCATCCAAAAAGATAACCGTTTTACCAGGAGAAAGAGGACAAGGCGAATACGCGCTTAGACGCAAAAACAGCTCGCGCGCGTTTTTAGCCGATGATATGGCCTCTTTCGCCTCGCTGTTCTCGTAGAAATTGATTTCAGCAACATTTTCCCAGTGAGTTCGCGCAAACTCACGAATCAAATAGGTCTTACCCACCTGTCGCGCACCCGTTACCAAAAGAGCTTGATGGGTGCGGTTCGCAAACCAGCTTTCCATTTGCGCAAGAGCTTTTCGTTTAAGCACAGCAACTCCTTGTCAATTTGTTGCACGGTTTTGAGGCTATTTTTGTCAATTTGTTGCAATTTGTCAATTTGTTGCAGCATTTTTGGGCCGTTTCTGTCAATTTGTTGTAGTCGCAATGCAATTAGAGCAGTGGAAGGCGGCGGCGCAGGCTACGACAATGACGCCAAGACTCGCGACGCAAGAACCATGGGCTGACGGCAAGGCGACAGAGGGCGGGAAACAACCGGTTGGAGTGAGGAAGGGGGTGCGGAAGGGGGCGGGGCAGTTCGAGTTGCGGGACGGCGCCGGGGCGGTTGGAGCGACCGATGATAAAAACGGGGTACTTTTCGGTGCTTTTTGGTGCGAGAAGGAACGAGAAACAGGCATTTTCCCAGGTCGCAAAAAAGTTAGCTGCAGCAAACCCACAGAAAAGTACCCCGTTTTTATCATGACGCCGAAGGAACGCCGATTCCTTCGGCACCCAACATGGTTTGCTGCATGGCCTCACCCACAATACGCGCATCATGCGCTTACAACCTTGGTTCCCTTGAAAAAGTGCGATTTATGGGCATTAATTCCCTTGAAAAAGTGTAATTTCCCAGGTAGAAGCATCACTCTCCGATTGCCAGAGGATTTCTTTGACGCTTACAAATCCTAGCCAGCGCTCGGGGCGCACGAAATGGGCGTGCGCCCCGGGATTTCGCCTACAAGTACACGATGCGGTCGGCGCGCGTGGCGGCAACAAGGCGGCCACACTGCACGACGTTCAAAACGCCGCCGTCCGCTTTGTGGGGCGCCAGCATCAGAGCATAGCGCTGCGCTGCCACATTCAAGTGCGGCGGAAGCTCCACAACAAGCGCTCCATCCTTCGCGTGCTTCGAGGAAACGCGAGCGATCACCTTGAGCGTTTCGCGCGCAGCATTGCTTCCCTGGCCGCCTTGCATGTAACCGCTTGGGGCACTAGAATCGCCATCACAGGCAGGACCTTCCACGCGGCATACGCGCACGTCGCGATGCCGGCGCCAGAAGAACACGCCGAACGCCGCTGCAGCCGCAGCAACAGCAGCCGCGGCGGCCGCGATGGCCGCAAGGGGCAGCCCGTCGGAATCGTCCGCGCCGCCCGAAACTTCGACGGCAGGCGCACGGTAGCTCAGCGTGGCCTGGTATGTGATAACCGGCTCGATAGCCTGCACATCGCCCTCATAGAACGCCGTCACGTCATAATGGTCGAGCACCGATGCGGTATCGGCGCCGCGATACAGCGCGTGGGCTGTGTACGATGACGGAAGCCCGTTCGCATCGCGCGCATCGATAGACCACGACAGCGATGCCAGGCGAAGGGCCAGGTCGTTTTCCGTTTCGGGATTGTTGAACGCAAGTTCTGCGGCAATCTGGACTGCATCGTTACTGGGAAGCCCCGCGAAATCGCGCAGCTCGTTCACTTCCCACGAGCGCTGCGCGTACACAGGCGCAGCCGCCACCTGCACCAACGGGATGGAACCCGCATAGCCGTCCTGGTCCACGTCGAGCGCCTGCACAAACGAATTGCGCGCCGCATCCAGATCAGCGGGCTCGCACGGCACGGTCACGGAACGTTGCGCTGGCACGGTGCCGAACTGCGATTCGAGCTGCACGATTTCGGTGCCAACCAGGGAATACGTCAGCCCGTCCTGCTCGAATGCTTCTGCGAAGTCAGGCTGCTCGTCGGTGGAGAGCCACGTGACGATACGCGTTTGCGTTAGGGAGGGCGCGCTGGTTGCCTCGGCGCAGGGCGGAGCTGAAAGGCCCAGCAGGGAAACAACGACGACGGCCGCGGTCGCAACGGCGACAACGCGCGCTGCGGCGCCACCCGCGGCATGCGCGCCGCGGGCTGAGATGAGTTGCGTCATGATTGCCCCCTTGCTAGTACGTTTCGCCGCAGGTGGAGCAGCGGTAATAGCCGTGGTCCTCTTGATGGGTCTCGGCCTCGATGTGCTCGTAGTGGTCGAGGACCTGTTTGTCGGTGAGGTTATGGCCACCATCACCTTGCAAGAACATATCCTCACCATGCGAATCACTGACCTCAATATTGCACTTATAGCACCATGTTGCCCAGCGGTACACCGGCTTGTCGTACGCCTCGCGGTGAACAACATCCACCCACTGCGGGACCCATTCCCACGAATGTTCGTGTGCAGCGGGCTGCGGCTCAGAAGTCCCCGAGCCGGAATCGCCACCCGAAGAGCCGCCCGAAGGCGCAGAAGAAACGGTCCAGGAAGAATCCGAGGCGCCGCCCTGGCTCGATGAGGAAGAATCACCCGATGAGGGAGCCTCTTCAGAAGAGTCGCCATCACCCTCGTTAGCATCAACGTCATCGGAAGAAGTGCCAGCTGCAGCATCGGTCGAGGCCGAAGCGGAAGAGGCGGCTCCGCTCACCGAGGTGGCCGCCGATGCATCCGATGAGGCGGACTCAGCGCCTTGCCTGCTGCATGAGCACCCCGCCAGGGGAAGCGCGACCAAAAGCAGCGCCACGAAAAACCCCATCATCTTACCAGCCGATTTATCCACAGCAGACCCCTTCCTTGCAAGCTGAACACGCATGCGTCGATTCCTTGCGAAAATATACACGCCTGCAGCAGCGCATGTCAACGCACCAACAAGCGCTAAAAATCCAAATGGCAACATTGTGTCCCCCGTTTGAGGCAACGTCGGCTTCCAAGAGCCTAAACGTCCGCTCGAAGTCGGCGAGTACCCGCGATCGAAATGCTGCTCAAACGTACCTAAAACCGTGGTAGCAACGCTATCGATATCATCGTCGGACAACCCATTCACCGAACCATCACGCTGCGCCCAATTGCGCGTAATGTGACCTGTTGCCGTGTTGGGAATTACAACGCCTTCGGCCAGCTCATGCGTTGCAACCACCATATACGACAAGGGACTCAGCGTTGAAAAGTCCTTTTCAACGGCGCCGTAGTACAAGCACAATCCCGTGAGATATTCATCTTGAGCCAGCCCCAAGCTCTCCACAGAAATCATCGTGGGCGTATCGGAGGAATACGTTCCCGCAAATCGCCAGCCAGCTCCGTTGAAACGGGAAGAACCATCGCACAGTGTTGATTCGTGACAAGCCGTCTCAACCGCGGGAATCCATGACTCACCAGCGCTTTTATTCGTTTTAATCAAAAGCGCAACGGTAGGTATAGAGTCGTTTTCAACCGTAGGCAACACAATCGTGGTCACGCGAAGATCAAACGGGGCGCAAACCATATTCAGTTGGTCTACCATCCAATATTCATCGGCGTACGTATTAGTGTTCCCGCTGTCAAACGACACATCGTAGCGATATTCCTCAACGCCCACATTCGAAACGGTATCTTCCGCATCGGAGTTCTCCTTGGAAACAAGTCCCAATGACGTCACGGAAATCGTCGATTTATCAACGGTGCATTCAAGCTGGATAGCGATATCCTCCCAAAGCTGTATTTCGCACGGATGGTTCTTGTCGATAACGAATACACGCGCTGTGGCAAGAGGATCCTTGCTCACGCCATCATATTCACCTTCCGACGCACTCAGATAATGCCATTCGGGATTCGTCTCAACCATCATATAGACGCCATACGGTTGCGTGTTGAACTCGAATTTACCATGTGCGTCGGTCATTGCTGTTTCCAGCTGGGTCCAATAATCCTGATACGGATCGAAATCCGCAGCCACAGCATCTACCGACCCATCGTCAATCACCAGGCTTCCCGTATAGCGATAGAGCGTAAATTCCGTACCAGCAATCGACTGCCCTGTTGCATGATCTTTCTTTTCGCCGCGTGGTGTGTCGCTCGTGTAATCGGTGCACTCCGTTTGAATCACTTGATACAAGGGGAAATATCCATCGTCGGAGGCATCAATCGTGTCGATGACGTTACTTCCCGTTTTCGAAGTGGCGCTATACGGCAACAGCCCCACCGGAACGCTTTCCTCAACTTCACGCACTTCATAACTACCGCACGGCAGGGCACGCTCGCCCGTTGTTGCTGTTCCATCTGCACCAATCGTGATTGTTTTCACCACTTCACCTGTAGGCTTATACACAATTTGGAATTGAATGCCTTCAGGAGAAATTCCTGTTTGCGCGCCCTGAATTTTCTTATAGACGCTTATACCGAACAGCTTGATATCTTCAGCCGCTTCGAATTCAACAGCATCGCAGAAGACAGCATCATCCGAAACCACATCGCCTTTCACCCATTTCGCCGTACGCGTTTGCTCATCGTAAACAACCTGAGCAGAAAATACTTCACTAGATTTCTGATAGCCTTGCGGCGCTTTCGTTTCCTCTACTGTTAGAAAGCCGAGAGGCAACACGCACTGACCTTCGATCAGCCATTCCGAACCCGACACTAACGTTGCCTGATCAAGTGAAGTTCTTCCCTCTTCATTTGTCACGCCTACCCAAGTTGCATCGGGCGCTCCCTGTGCCGAGCTTTTGCCCGCATAGAACGCGAACGTGTATTCCGCTCCCGCGAGCGTTGCATCACCCTTAAAAGCCTGGTCACCATTGCTGTCTTTCTTGACAAGAGAAACGGAAGGAGCCGCATAGACGGGCACGTTCTCGATGACTACCGTAGTTGCCGAAACGTTTCCTGGCTTGATAACAACTTCGTACACGTCCGAAGATTCCTTGAAGCCCTGGGGCGGAATCGCTTCTTTGATGTACAAGTGCAATCCGGGAGGTAATTCTTCAATGGTATCGGTCGTGCCATCTTCTTTTGTAACCAACGTATATTTAGGTTCACCTTGGCAGGCAGCATTATCGTAGATGTCGAAGCGCGCGCCTGCCAACGAATAGCTATTGATTCCTGCAGTAAGATCGGGATTCGTGCTTTTCTTGAGGATGGTGAGAGAACCAGCATCAACGGATTCTTTATCGAGCGCGACGTTGCCGTCAGCGAAGCCTTCCCCTCCAAAAGCCCATTCGTAACCAAATTCATTATCTGCTTGTTTTAATTGCGCAATAAAAATCGAAGAAGATACCTTGTATCCAAACGGCGGATTTGTTTCATGGATTACCAGCGTTCCGAGTGGCATACTCGGCTTCCCCGAAGACGCACGATACACTTCTCCGCTTACAAGATAGGGGTATTCAACGCCGTCGTGAGTAAACGTTTTATCAGCATACCGAACTCCTGTATATCCATTATTGTTCGTCCTCAGCACCCAGCTGCGCGTAGGTGCGCCCGAGGCACGAGCTTGCTCAACGGTATCGTAATATCCCGCATAATAATCAAACTGGTATTCCGCCATTGCCAAGGACAGATGCTCGCCCAAATACTCTTGACCATCCGCGGTCACCTTCTTGAGCAGAACATTGTTAGGGTCCATAACGGGCTCATCGGTCACGTGATAGATATTATCCTGATTCGGACGGATGGGCACTGTATAGATCGTCGGATCAAGCGTAAAACCCGTAGGCGCCTCAAGCTCGCGCACATACCAGCGTTCGTCAGGCGTAAGCCCCGTAAGCGTATCGCTTGAACCATCATCGCCAATCACCAAACGATAATCGGGCTCGTTTCCCGCCTGCGCATCAACGTAATACCAGTACAAGCCATAAACCGCACCAGCAACGTTATAGATTCCCGACACTTCCAAATTCGAGCTGGATTTCGTCAGCGTGAAATCGCCTTTTGCATAGATACGGAAACCGCCCACGCTTTGGCATCCTAGACCTATGTCAATCTGGCTCCAATGAACTTCGGCATCTTTGGTATCTAGCACGATATCGTATGCTTTTTCGTCGTCATCCCAGGTGGCATAGAACGTATACCAACCATTCGCCGGAGCGGGCAAAGCGGGATCCAAGCAATACGCTTCATACGACACACCGTCGATTTCGACGGTGAACACATAGTCGGTCGGACGATCATTGCGAAACCAACAATGCGCCACCCCTGAGTAATCGTAATTCGCAGATGCAAGGGCAATGCGATCGTCGCGACACTGTACAGCGGCATTTGTCCGCGCTTCAAGCGCCTGCGTCGCAACGTCCTGAATTTCACTCGCACCCGCGCTCTCACTGCTCAGCGGCTGGCGTTCCGCCGATGCCGCAAATGCGGAAGCATTGCCTGCGCCCGCATCGCACTCGCCCGCGCCACCGGGTGCAACGCCAGCCGCCGCTTCGCCGCTCGGCTCTGCACCAGCGGCGCCGATACCAGCAGCGCCGGCGTCTTCCCCGGCGCCAACCTCGAAGACAGCACCAGCGGCCGCAGCGGCGCCAACATCTTCCCCGGCCTCTTCCGCCACACGCGCCTCCTGCGAAGCCGCACCCGAAGCACTCTGCACGTCGGCATTATTCACCGTCTGTGCGAAGGCAGCACACGGCACCGACGAAACACAAAGTACCGCCGCCAGAGCCGCTGCAACAATACGCGCTGCAAAGTTTCCCCTTTTCTTGAAAACGCCCACCATAAACCCCTATCTCAAAACTCTCTCGGCCAACACGCGAACCTCCACACACGCATTAACCGCTTGAAACCCAAGCTATCCGAGTACCTTCTCAATCAAGCCCGCAACGCCGCCAAACAAAGCGTTTGCCGCATCGAAAAACGTCATGGCGGGATTCAGCGCCATGGTCACCAGCATCGAACCAACAACGCATACCACCAGCGCAATTGCCACGCGCTTCACCCAGAACCACGCGCCCCACGCAACACGCGCGCCCGCCGAGGGTCGCGCCGCCGCCGCAACACCTGCCGCCGCGGCTGCACCACCCGCCGCAGCGCCCAGTGCATCTTCCGCGCGCGCGTCCGATGCTCCGACCTCGTCTTCGGCACCAGCGCTCTCCAACGCCGCCACCTGTTGCCGTTCGGCGCGCGATGCATCGCTTTTCTGCAGGTAATCGTCCACATCGACAATGCCCCACAGCGGAAAATACGCCTCGCTTTCGCCGCGCTCATCAAGCGGCACCGCGCGCGCTTCCCATTCCTCCATCTGTTCCTGCGAAAACATCATCGCAACCCCTCAATGTTCCTATCAGCCAACCTGCGAAAGCCCAACTTACCGGTCTTTCGCGCGCAAAATAGGCGATAGAATGTCAATCAATTCAGGGCAATGACGTTCTTTTGCCTCGTAGTGCAAGGGGTCGGGCAAATACGGAATGCGATAAAGCTCCGCCTTGGGGTTCAAGCGCTGCGCCGCTTCCTGCCAGTTTTCGTAGACGGCGTCATGCGAAATGCCGAAGAACGCGAACTTCACGCCGCCTAAATTCTGCAGTTCGCCCTTCTTTTGCCAGATTTTCAGCACGCGCTCGAACGATGCGTGGTCGCCCCACGGGGACACTACCGAGGTGAGCACCGCAAGCGACGCCGAACGAAAACTCTCGCCCAGCGTTTGAGCGCGCTGATCGGGCTCCAAGTCAATCCACCGCGCACACCCGAAATCCGCCAAAACGTAGTCGTATCCGTTTGCGCCCGCAAATCCTTCGTTGCGGTAGAAGTCAATGCCCGCCAATGTCATCATGCCGTTTTCCACATTGCACCGCGCACGCGGATAGCAACGCCGCATGTTTTTCCATGTGCGATCATCAATGAAAAGCGCCACCTTATATCCCAGAAGAACCAGCACGCGAGCAAACAGAAGCGACGTATGCGTTGAACCGCCGCGTCGCTGATCGATTTGCGCCACCGCAATGCGCACTTGAGCACGCGTGCGCTCGCGCAGCGCTTCGGCGGAAGTTAAGCCAACAAGCTTCGGATTCACGATTTCGCCCGCAAGATAGGGCACAATTTCGCTGTAACTCTTAGGCCGCGACAGAACTTGAGCGACCTCGACGTAGGGATTGAAATCAAGCAGATTATCTTTCGGCGGAACAATAATGTCGTAAATGTCGTAGTTCGCCAGAATGCGGAAGAGGGGAGAAGGAAGTTCGCGCCGACGATCGGCCACAAACGCAATGCGCATACGCGTTGTTGCGCGCTGATCGGTTTCCAAGTACGTGCGCAACGAATTGACCAGAGATTCATCCGAGGATTGCACGTCATCGACAATCACGAACAAATCGGTTTGATCCAACGCTGCCTGCGCTAGTTCTTTTTCAAGAGGACGCTCCGGCGCACAAAGCGAAACGCAGTAAAAAGAAAGCGCAGCCGCCCACTGGTCGAAGTTTTGCGGCTTGCATCGCAAAACGATTTTCTGTTGAGTGTTTTTCTGTGGGGTGGTTTGCACTGAGAATCCCTCCTTCGACTCTTCCCATCATGCAAAATAACCGTGCCGGAGAAGGGCTCAATCAGGTATTTTTTAGCTTTTTATTTAATTCGTATTTTTTAATACTTAATTCAAGGTACTATGCGTACCATATCACGCCCCCAAAAGAAAAGATAGAGGTATTCTTATGCTGGAATCCATGGAAACGGGGTCGTTAAGACGCGTCCAGGAAGGGCAAGAGCAAGTCGCACGCATGCAATTCGAAAATGCGCAACCCGAAGCACGGTCGCAAGCGCCCAACGCGCAACCCGAGCACCTGCAACCCGAGCACGGACAAGCACCGGCCGAGCAAACAACAAAAGAGCAGGATCAGAAAAAGAAACGCGGCAGACCCCGCAGTTTTGCGAAGGGGTCTACCGTAAATATAAGCGTGACCATCGAAACAAGACAAAAAGAATGGCTCGATGAAATTGCCGCATCGGCTCCTGAAGAAAGCGCAAGCAAAGTGGTGCGCGAAGCACTCGACCTATGGTACGCCGTGTACAAAGAAGGCAAATCGCTTGTCGGTGCGCCCTTGCAAAGCAGCCCGTGGCAAGACGACGCCGACGACTTCGATTATTCATGGCAATAAGACAAGCGGAGCGCATAGCACCCGATGTTTGCCTTCACGCGGCAGATTTCTTCTCTGCCTGGCGCGAGATTCCTTCTTTTCTCTCAACCCAATCCGTTACATCACAATCGTCTCCCGATTGACAATCGCACTCATATCGATTCACATGGTTTCGCGTTTATCGTTGAGCGAAAATGCAACATGTGGATATTACAAAAATCGCGAGCCCCTGTTCGTAGGTCGCCTTTAGCCGCGTAAGGGATGCCGCTGAATAGAATTCTGCGGAAACCACACCTTGGGGCAGCCTGAATCCTCCCCGCCACTTTATCCGTGGCCTGCCTCGAGAAGCTGCATGAGATGCGGGTATCCTTGGCACCCCCTATTTCCCTGGGAGACCTGAATGGGCGCAGCCCGGAAACCCTTTTCCTGCGAATACCGACTGAACAGATAAAAATGAAAAAACTTGCCGATAACGGCAATAAATAACGGTATTTGCTATAATAATTCCGTCAGTTTTTGCCGATAAAAAAAGGGGGGGGTGCAGCCCTATGGAGTTTCTTTCCGCAGCCGAGATAGCTGAAATCTGGGGCGTTTCCGAGAGGAGTGTGCGGAACTACTGCGCCCAGGGTCGCGTGCCCGGGGCCTTCCTCGCGGGGAAGACCTGGAGCATACCCACAGACGCGGAAAAGCCTGCCCGCTCGAACGCAAGGGGGCAAGCGCCCTATCCCCTGCTCACGCGCCTTCGTGAGGAGAAGGCGTCCAGAATCAAGGGCGGCATCTACCACAAAATCCAGGTCGAGCTCGCCTACAACTCCAACCGCATCGAGGGAAGCAGGCTGTCGCTTGACCAGACCAGGCTCATCTTCGAGACGGCAACCATCGGAGTTGGCGATGAGCCCGTCCGAATAGACGACATCCTGGAGACCCAGAACCACTTCCGCGCCGTCGACTACGTCATCGACCATGCGCAACAGCCCCTGTCCGAGGGGATGGTGAAGGAGCTGCACCGCATCCTGAAGGCGGGCACGACCGACTCAACCAAGGACTGGTTCGCCGTCGGCGACTACAAGCGCCTTCCCAACGAGGTGGCGGGACGCAAGACGACGCCGCCCGAAGACGTCGGCCGGGAGGTGGGCGCCCTTTTGAAGGAATACGATCCCCGCAAAAAGCACTCCTTTTCCGACGTCCTGGACTTCCACGTGGCCTTCGAGCGCATTCACCCCTTCCAGGACGGCAACGGCCGCGTGGGCAGGCTTGTCATGTTCAAAGAATGCCTCGCCAGCCGCGTGGTGCCGTTCGTCATCGCCGACGACATGAAGGCCTTCTACTACCGGGGGCTCTCGGAATGGGATTACGAGCAAGGGTTCCTTACGGATACCTGCCTGGCCGCGCAGGATCGGTTCAAGGCGATGCTCGACTACTTCCGAATCCCATACGACCCAGAGTGATCTACCGCGACGAAGACGCTTTCCTACCCACGCTGCTCTAAGATTTTCATTGAGTGAAAATGCAACATGTGACATAATCACTAAATGAAAATCAAAAGGAGGTGGACATGGAAGTGCGCAGGGACAGATACCTTGACAGCCTGGTAGACAGGATGCACAACGGGATGATCAAGGTGATCACGGGAATCAGACGCTGCGGCAAGACGTACTTGCTGTTCGAACTTTTCGGCGGCTACCTCAGAGGCGAGCTCGGCATCGACGACGACCATATCATCGAGGTCGCGCTGGACGAGGAGGCGAACAGAGCCCTGCGGGACCCGGGCGCGCTCGACGCCTACCTGCGGTTAAGGATCACCGACAAGGCATCGCAGTACTATGTCATGCTCGACGAGGTGCAGTACGCGATCTCCGATGGGGAGCTGCGTAAAGACGAGCCGCCACGCCTTTACGGCGTGCTCAACGGCCTGCTGCGCATGCGAAACGTCGACGTCTACGTGACTGGCAGCAACTCCAAGCTGCTGTCCACCGATGTCATGACGCAGTTTCGCGGAAGGGGCGACGAGGTCCGCGTACGCCCGCTCTCCTTCTCCGAGTTCATGCAGGGATTCGAGGGGGATAGGTACCAGGGATGGGCCGAGTACGTCGTCTTCGGTGGCATGCCGCTTCTTTTGAGCATGCGCACCGACGAGCAGAAGTCCCGCTATCTGGAACGGCTGTTCTCCGAGACCTACCTGAAGGACGTGGTGGCCAGAAACAAGGTGGCAAAGACCCAGGAGCTCGAGGACCTGGTGGACGTTTTAGCCTCATCCATCGGCTCGCTCACCAACCCTCCCAAGATCGAGGCGACCTTCAAAAGCGTTCTGAACTCGAAGATCACCGCGAACACCATCTCGGCCTACATCGGCTATCTTGAGGAGTCCTTCCTTATCGAAGAGGCTCGCCGATACGATGTCAAGGGGCGCAAGTACATCGGCAGCCCCAAGAAGTACTACTTCGAGGACGTCGGTCTGCGCAACGCCAGGCTTGGCTTCAGGCAGGTCGAGCAGACCCACATCATGGAGAACATCGTGTACAACGAGCTGCGCTCAAGGGGCTTTTCGGTCGACGCCGGCTCCGTCGAGAAGGCCGCGCGCATCGACGGCAGGGTCGTGCGCAAGCAGCTCGAGGTGGACTTCGTGGCGAACCTGGGCTCACGGCGCTACTACATACAGTCGGCGCTGCACCTGCCGGACGAGGAGAAGGAGCGCCAAGAGAAGGCACCACTTCGCGAGGTGCCCGATAGCTTCAGCAAAATCGTGCTTGTGCGTGATGTGGTGAAGCCGACCTATGACGACAAGGGAATCCTAACCATGTCCGTTCTCGATTTCCTGCTCGACGAGAAGAGCCTGCCAAGATAGCGCACTCCGCATAGCGGGTGGTTTATGGCCCGATGCGCTACACACGCTGGGTAGGTTCACGAGCCTCCAACAACAAAAAAGGAGCCAAGCTCCACCAGAGCTCGGCTCCCTAACATCATCTTTCGCCCGCTGATTATTTCTGCGGCACGCCTTGAATGCGATTGATGCCCACCGCATGATCAACGGCGCGCGCCACCAAAGAGGCCGCAACCAGCTTCGCAATGTCAACCGCAACGAACGGGATCACGCAAGCCGCCAACGCCGCCTGAACAGAAGCGCCCGCAACGCCCATGAACTGAACGGTCCCGCAGAAGTACGTGCACAACAGATATGCAACGCATGCGCACAGGCACGCAACGAACGTGCGGTCCTTCCCCATTTTCTTGAAAGCCGCCAAAATAGCCAGACCCGCAAGCGCGCCAATGAAGTAGCCCCACAAGAAACCGCCTGTCACGCCGGCAAGAATGGAAATGCCGCCACGCATGCTCGAAAAAACAGGAACGCCGAACGCGCCCAAAACCAGATACCCACCAACGGAAGCCAGGCATTCCTTTGCAGGAAGAACGCAAATCGCAAACGCCATAGCGAAGCACTGCAACGTGAACGGGACCGGGCCAATGGGAATGGAGATCCACGCAGAAACCGCCATAATGGCAATGGTTAATGCGATGCGCACAATACTCTGAGCGCGCGATGTGTTTTTGACTTTCTCAGACAAGATGGGCCTCCCCCGCAATTACCGGTACGATTTCGCCTTGGTGCGTTTCAACAAGAAGACGTCCCAAAGCATCTATGCCGCAAACGACACCTTCCGTTTGCACGCTGCCCATAATATTCGCCACGACAACGCGCTTTCGGAAAAGATAGGAGCAGCTGTTATATTTATCCGCGAACGGCGCGAAACCTTCCGCTTGCCACTGCGGCATAAAACCAACCAAAATATCAACAATGGTTTGAGCTATTAGCTGCGCGCCCGACTCTTTCAACGCACCTGTTTCATCGAAACCCGCAAGCTC
>CAKUFS010000017.1 GCA_934648845.1 uncultured Eggerthellaceae bacterium | reverse complement strand
CGTCCCAAATAGCTTGCCGCGCTGTTCCAGGGCGCGTTTTTCTCCAGGGCAAATATCACAACCAGCAAATTGTCTGTGGCATTCCAGCCGCAAGGTGTCAAATAGGCTGCAAGATCCGCATCGGGAACGGCGCCGGGCTGCTCGCAAAGCGTTCGAAACAACTGTCTAAGGGTTGCGTACTTGCTCCCCATCGACTTCAGGCCTCTTGAGTAAGCAAGCGCGCGACTGATATAGGATGCAAAATGAGCAATAAGTTGCTCTTCTCCGCTGCTCAGACGTTCTGAATCTTGTATGCGGGTTACGAGTCGAGCCGTATAGGCCCCATCAAAGTGGAAGTTGATGCAATGGTACAGAAGGCCACTTGCATCGTGATAATAGAAAGGGTCTGTTTTTTGGGCCGCATCATGGTAATCCTCATCAAGCAGCAGATTCTCGGCAGAAGAAGCAGGGGGCACGTTGGAATCCGGGTCTTGATTGTCAATGACGTACTCGGACGTTTTCATCAAAAGGTTCAGATTTGCATCAAAAAGGGCGAAAGGGTGGGGAAGAATGCTGGCTCCAATGTCGGCAAGTTCGCTTACCGGGCGCTCGTCGATAAGGGCGTCTTTCAGCTGGGCATCCCAACGGTCAAGAGCCCGAAGGATGTCGTAGAACGGCGCGCACCCGCTTTCGTCTCCCAACGGACCAGGAAGAACCGCCAGGGCGTACTGCCCTGCTTTCGGCTTCCTATACCTTGCACCCTGGGGAACAAGGTATAGGCTCCTGGGTGCACAGGGCTTGTTGGAGTATTGCCGCACTTGCTCAACAACGCAGTCCTTAGAACCATCAATCTGAACGCCATGCAATCCGGCGCGTTCAAGGCATGCTTCGATCATTCCAGCTGTTACAATCATGCTTTCTCCTTGAACGATGTCAAATCTGCACTGAGTTCGCGTACTGCGGGGTGGAAGAAAGGGATGCTCGCTCCCTTAGCTAAAGAGCGGGAAAATGCCCTGCTTCATGATGGTTGCAAGTCCCCACGCCAATAGGAACATTATAAGAATTCGAATCCATTTCATGGTGCTTTGTTTCATAAAGGGCTCCTTAGTTTGGTTTTTCTAGCTGTTCATCAGGGTATTTAGCGAAATAATAAGACGAAAACGCGTCATTGGATCGTCTAAATCAATGGGAACGATTTCTTGAATGCGTGTTAATCGGTTTCGTAGCGTGTTGCGATGCAAAAACATGGCTTTTGAGACAGCGGCTATGTTTCGTTCGTAAGACAAATAGAAGAAAAGGGTTTCGCAGAATGCCGTATTGTTCTTTTTGTCGTATTCGTTAAGGACGTCTACTTCATAGCAGAGGGGTACTTTTGAATAGCAGAAATCTGCCAGCAGTTTTGGCAACATGGCATCGCAGCTTACGACGCGCGGAGTGGGATCAGACTCGATCATTTCCTCGATCAGCAGATTTTGGTCGTAGTGTTCAGGAAGCTGATCAAAGCTGAGAAAGCGCTTGCTTACCACGAGAACGCGGCGAAGAGAAGTGCAGCATCGATTTAGATGTTCTCTGAATTCGTCGACGTCAACACCTTGCGTGCGAAAAACAACAATAGCCCGGTCTTTGTAATAGAAAGCATGACTGTCGTGTTTGCTTTCTAGAAGGCCCACAACTCTCATGTGCAGCATGTGGTTATTAAGCTCATCTTGTGCGAATTTGACCGTTACAATGGTGAAGTCAGAGCGAAGGGGCCAGTGCGTTTCCTCCATAAGCTTAGTGGCAATTTTTTGCCTGCTGGTGATATGGCCGCCAATAACCTGAGCGATAAAGTTGTTCTGCGAGTTCGTGATACCTGAAAGAGTGTTGCGGGATGCCACAAGTGGTAGCAGCATTTTTCCTAGTTCTTCGGCTATTTCGGTCTCGCAATAACCTAAATCATTATGGGTGTCGATAATAAAAAAATAGCCCACCAATTGATTTCGGTAACGTAGCGGCTTTGCGATGATTTTCATAGTGAAAACTTCCGACTCCAAATGAGCCGCCCGCGGAAGATTCGTGATGCGTTGGAATTCACCGGTTCGATTGAGCGCTTCCACTATGCTAATAGGGTACCAGCCGTCATGAAGCATTTGATAGTGCCAAGTCGCGCTTATTTCGTTCATTTCGTAGGCAATATGAGACACCATGCGCCAATTGGCGTCCGCGATGTACATGGGGCGAGGAACAAATTGAGAGGTCTCATCAAGTATTTCCTGGTAGGATGCATCGGATACTAACAGCTCGTTGATGTTATCGTGCCAGGTGCGGTATTTCTCCACTTCTGTTACCAGATATTCGAACAAGCTATCCGGGTCTGTTTCATCGTCGATAATGATGCGCGGAATGCCTTTGCACAGATCGGATAAGCGCTCTGGGACTATGCAGCCGAAGCCTCCTTCAGCCTTGTGCATTAAGGTGGGAAGCTCGTACTCTTCTTCTACGAAGTAAAGAAAACCTGCGTGGCTGGCAAAACGGGGCGAAGCGATACTGATCCATTGAATTTTCAAGGGTACTGCATGCTCATCTGCGATGTAGGCATTAGCATCCTTTTTCAAGATTTTATGGTAGATGTATCGTATGGAAAGATTCATGGCGATCCAACCCCCTGTTATCAGATCGACCTGTCGGTTTGCCTCCTTGAACCATTCAAGGCAAGGATAAACCGCGCTATTCCATCATACACGGTTTTCAACAGATTGCTACTGTGCACTAATGCACAATT
Organism: uncultured Eggerthellaceae bacterium; assembly: GCA_934648845.1. Classification (GTDB taxonomy): domain Bacteria; phylum Actinomycetota; class Coriobacteriia; order Coriobacteriales; family Eggerthellaceae; genus CAKUOV01. The sequence goes on along the minus strand of CAKUFS010000017.1, from coordinate 43,404 downwards.
TGATGGCAACCAATGCATCGTTATTGCCTAGTGTGCTCCGATTTGGGTGGTCCATTGTGCGCATCTGCACAATGAAGAGGGCAGAAAATAACACCAGGTGACCTTTTGAATTTCGTTTTTCCTCCCTATTATTCGCAACTAGAGGGGTGCGCCGATCAAGGCGCTCTAAACAAAGGAAAGGGGAACTACATGAGTACTGAAACTCCTGCTGTTGAAGTACAGCAAAAGAAGCCCTTGTCGAAGGCGCTGAAGGTTTTCTTCGGTGTTGGCGACTTTGGTTTCAACTTGATGAGTAGTGTAGAAACGTATTATTTCGTATTCTTCTTGACGAACTTTGCCATGTTTGATGCGCCCACTGCCGCGCTGGTTTCTGGCGTAGGTTCCACGGTGGATGCTATCTTGGGCTGGATGTACGGCGGCTTTATCAATTCTTTGAAGCCCATGAAGTGGGGTCGTTATCGTTCTTGGCTGCTTGTGCTGCCGTGGGTCGTTCCCATTCTGTTCTGCCTTGAGTTCACTCGCTTGAGTGATAACACGGCCATTGCTGCAGCGCTTATCATCTTCTTCAACGTTGTTTCTCATGCGGCTTGGGACTTCCCGTATGTATCCAACATTGCAATGATTTCTGTTGCGGCAACTTCTCCCGAAGATCGTTCGCGCATGGCATCTACCCGCGGTATGTGGTCGAACGCCTCGAAGATTTTCTTCGGTTACATCATGACGGGCCTGCTGCCTATTGGCGCAAGCTTGTTCGGTCAAGCTAACCAGTATGCTTTCGGTGCGTTTGTCATGGGCGTTTGCTTTGCGATTCTTTACTTCGTGCACTTTAAGATGTTCAAGGGCTACGAAAAAGAATACACCAAAGAAGAGCTGGCAAACTACAAGCGCGACAGCAACGATGCCGGTCGTACTACGTTCCGCGATTTGGGCCGTGCCCTTGTTTCCAATCCTCCGCTGGTGTTCCTGCTTTTGGCGGACATTGCTAAGTGGGTTTTCAACTTCACCTGCTCCGGCGTAGCTGCCTACTACTTCACGTACGTTGCTTTTGATCCCGCATTGCTGGCTACCTACATTTTCGTTTCAAACATTGCTTGCGTGGTGGGTGCTTATCTGTCCGCTCCTATCTCTCGTCTGTTGAAGTCCGCTCGTAACGCTATGATTGCTGCCTTCGCCTTTATGGCAGTAATGATGCTCGTTGCTTACTTCAATCTGTTCAACCCGATGATGGTCATTGTCTTTATGTCCCTGTCTCTTCTGGGCTATGGCATTACCTACTCTTGCTCTACTGCTATGTATGCCGATACCGTTGTGTACAACGAATGGAAGAATCGCACGAACGCTGCTGGTTGGATCAACGGCCTTCAGCTCTTCCCCTTGAAGATTGGCTTCATGGCGCGCGGTATCTTGATTCCCTTCGTGCTTGCTGCCGTTGGTTTCACCACTGCCGCCGACATGGCTCCGTTCACGGTAGCTGGCGCAACGCTTACTGCTGAGTACGTTGCTTTCCAGCAGGGTTTGGGCATTGCATTCATGCTTATCCCCACTGCTCTGGTAGTTCTGGCCGCCATCTTGCTTCTTGTTGGCTATCACCTGACTCCTGCAAAGTTGAAGGAATATCAGGCTGAGATCAACGCTCGCAAAGCTGCTGCGAATACCGAGAAATAAGTAGTTTCGGGAGAATCTCAATAGGTGAATCGATTGCGCTCCCAAGGTAACAAGGGAGCGCAATTTTGAAATCGATGAAAAGGAGAAAAAATGCTTACACCTCGCGAAAACCTCCAGGAGGTCATGAAGGGCGGCAAGCCCGAACGCTTCGTTAAGCAGTACGAGGCATTCAACATTGTTATGACGGCAACGCATCGCGCTCGCAACAACCCGAAGCCGGGTGAGCTCAACGTAGTCAACAACTGGGGCGTTACTGTTTCTTGGGCTGATGGTCAGCCGGGTGCTTTCCCTGTGCATACTCCCGAGCTCATTGTTTGCAAGGACATTGAGGATTGGAAAGAGTATGTAAAGAAGCCTTCGTTGAAGCTGCCTGAATCCGAATGGGAGAAGGATATTGAGGCGTTTGAGAAGATCGATCGCAAGTCCCAATACGCCATGCCTTTCGTGGCTCCTGGCATATTTGAGATGTGCCATTATTTGGGCGAGATTTCCAACGTTTGTGCTGCTTTCTACGAGTGCCCCGATGAGTTGAAAGAGCTTATCAAGTACATCACTGAATTCGAGCTTGAACTGGCTGAAGTCACGTGCGATCATCTGAACCCCGACGGATTGTTCCATCATGATGACTGGGGCACCCAGATTTCCACCTTCATGTCTCCTGAGATGTTCGAGGAATTTTTGCTTGATTCCTACAAGGAGGTTTACGGCTATTGGAAGAGTCGCGGTGTGGAGCTTATTGTGCATCACTCCGACTCTTACGGAGAAACTCTGGTTCCCTATATGATTGAAATGGGTATTGATATCTGGCAGGGCGTCATGAGCACTAACGATATTCCTATGCTCATTGAGAAGTACGGCAAGGACATTACCTTCATGGGCGGTATTGACTCGGCTAAGGTTGACTACGCGGGTTGGACTCGTGAAGTTATAGATGCCGAGGTCAAAAAGGCATGCGACTGGTGTGGTCCTTTGTATTACGTTCCTGGTGCGTCGCAAGGTTTGGGCGTTTCTACGTTCCCGGGTGTGTACGATTACATGGACGAGGCTATTGACAATTACTCTAAGGTTTACTGGAAAGAGCATAATCTGTAATCGCGGATTTAGCCGAAGAACACCATTCAAGCAGGGGAGCAGTCCGAATAAGGGCTGCTCCCCTGCTTGTGCGCTCGGACGAAGCTTTCCTTGGTTGAGCAGGTGGAAGGAATGTAGCATCGTGCGGTGTTCGACTTCCCAGAGTGCTTCTTGTTTGCGCAGATGAACCGCCGAAAATATTTTTGCAGATGCGAATGAATCGACCTCTGCTTTCTATGCGTCGTGCTTTTCTCGACCCTCTTCCACCATGTGAATGAGCTCGTTTTGCGTGTGAATATCAAGCTTACGATAGATATGGGCTATGTGCGTCTTGGCGGTACTGCGCGAAATGCAAAGTTTGTCTTGAATGTAGCTGGCATTGTAATTCTTGGCAAGGAAAAACAGTACTTCAGTTTCTCGGCGCGAGAGCAGATAGCAGTTGGCTATTTCTTCGCAACGGTTGGTGAACCAGCCCGTTTTCCGCTCTCCGTCGCGCGTATCGTTTTTGACTTCGGCAAAGAAGCTGTCCAAATTATTCAAGGGAAGCGGTTTTTCTGAGGCTTCGCTTGCCTGGTCGGGTCCCTTGTTTGATTCGTGCAGCACGTGCGCGCGTTCGGGCTCAAACAATGTGGTCTGGGGCGAATCGGTTGCACGATCGTCTTCGGCGGGGTTGTCCGGCGCAATGTGTTGTTCGTTTCTATCGTTGATTTGGGCAATCATGCTGTTGTTCGTTCGTTTTGAGGGAAGGAACATGCGCTTGATGTCTTGAATGCTGGGCATCAAGCTGTACCCCAAAAGCAGCATAAAAATCAAGATGGCGGGATAAGTGATGTGATCGATTGCGGGCAATAGGGAAGAAAGCTCTAAATGAATGAAAGTCGATTCCGCTAAAAGCCCGATGCTCATAAATGCTTCAGCAACTGCAAAGACAAAAATGGGAGAAAGTCGGAATTCCTGAGAGAGCTGGCCAAAGTAAGCCCAAAGAGTCGAAGCAAGAGCGAGCATGCCGGCAAGGACGATAGAAGACGGGATAATGGATCCATTGGGGTCGATGCTGGGGATGAACAGTGCGGCGAAAGCAACAAAGGGAACAATCGGCCGAAGCAAATCATTCCAGCTGCTGCTTGCGCCAACGGAGAACGAAACCATCATGAAGACAAGGGATATAACGGTCCCAACCGTGAGAACAAAAGGGAGCAGAGTAAGGGGAGATTGCTCCAAAGCGGTGTTGAGGCTTGCCGTACGAAAAGCGCCAAGCACTGCTCCGAAAAGCAGGGCGGGTGGTGCAAGGTGCAACATGAACCCAGGTTTTTTCACGGGAAGCGGGTTGAAGATAGGCACCGCATGGCGCACAACATAGGATTCTGGAGTCAAAAGCCACAGCAAGGGAAGTTCGATGACGGGTAAGAGCGCGGCAGCAACAAGCTGCAGATCGGTTGAAACAAATCGTCCGATAAGGATATAAACGGTGATCGAAATAACTATGGCAATCATCGAGTTGAAGAAGATGGTCGCCGTATTCTCGCGACTAAAAGCAATGCCGATAAAGAGCACAAGAACGGCTGAACCCAATGCAGACAAAAGTGCTGCCGAATAAATAATCAGCGGATTTCCAAGAGTACCTGATACATTTAGTAAGATTGTTCCGCAGCTTGCAAAGATGGTGGCAACCACAGCAAAGCGTTTGGCGGTATATATGGGCAAGAAACGCTGATCGGTAATTGCGGCGCAAATCATTGCCGCCGCAAAACAGGTGAGAAATGTTGTCCTAAAGGTGAAATCGGATACGGTGGAGGCTTGCTCGGGGCTGCCGAAACCATAAAGGATGCAGAAAACCCATGCTACATTCAGCCCCAATGCAATGCAATGAGCACTCAAGTCGCCTTGAATTCCCTTATTTATTTTATCTTCAACGGTAATTGTGATGCGTTTTGACAGCAACCCCATGCGATCCCCTTCGGCGAAATAGCCAATTCTCCCAAGGCTAGTTTACCGCTCCCCAAAGTTGGATTCAAGACGCACGCACTAGTGCGATTCGGCAGCTTGAATCATGCCGTTTATTATAGCCGAAAACACTTTTCTTGAGAACAGAATGATGTCCCTGAACTGCGGAAATATAAAAATCATACCGATAGGACGATAAGGGTGTTGCGAAAATTGTCCCTTTTATCCGAGGGCTTTTTTCGGAAAGAGAATAAAGTTTTTTTACGGCCTTGTTACGGGTCGCTTTTGTGGCACGATGCAATGAATTACCACTGCGAAACACTGCAGCGGCGATCTTTGCGGGGAGCGTGCGTTGCAAAAAGAAAACGGTATTGATCGAGAGGAAACATCATGTGCTTTAGACCAGCAGAAGCAGGCGCCGGTTCCGGCGTTAATCAGTGTCCGGAATGCGGTAGGACTCTTCAGGCCATTGGCGGTATTCAGCTGAAGTCATGCCCGTTTTGCAAATGTGATTTCACTCCGTATTTAGACGGCACGAAGCCGTTGCCCGATGCTCCGGCTCCCGCTGCGCCCAGCGCACCTGCTCCCGCAGCGCCCGCGGCACCTGCCGCGCCAAAGCCTCCCACGGCTTAGGATTGCTCCGCGCAACGCGGATTTTCAGGGAGGCGTTTGCTCCTCCCGATAAGTAGTGCTTTTCATCGCGCTAAGCGATGTTTTGCAAAGGTAAACAAGGAAGAAAGAAGGAGAACATGGCATACGGAAAGCAGTGGCAGACCGTCATGGACGACGGTACTGTTGTAACCCGCTCCAACACTTGGTCACCTCCGGGAAGCCATCCCGTCGGATACGGCGTGAAGGTTATCACGAAAGATGGGGAATTGATTCGCGTGGAGGGCGACGATGATAATCCCATTACCACGGGCCGCGTTAACGCTATGAACCTGGCACTTCGCGAGTATACGTATGCGCCGTCGCGCATCATCTACCCCATGAAGCGCGATCCCGAAGACCGCGGCAAAATGAAGTGGGAGCGCACCACGTGGGATGAAGCGATTGACACCATCTGCGAAAAGGTTCGCTATTTCCAGGAGAATTACGGTCCCGAGTCCATCGTTTGCTTTGGCGGCACCGGTCGCGAGGCTTGCATTTTCTATTATGCCTTGACGTTCTCGGTTTTGCAGTCTCCTAACTGCTGCTACACCCAGTCTGGTTGGTCGTGCTACGGCCCCCGTTGCTCCATTTCCGACTACGTTTTGGGTGCAGGCTATCCCGAACTTGACTACGCGGGACACTTGCCTGGCAGCTACAACGATCCTCGTTACACTCTACCTAAGTGGGTTGTTGTTTGGGGTAAAGAGCCGCTGCCTTCCAATGGCGACGGTTTCTTCGGCCACTGCTTGGTTGACATGATGAAGCTTGGCACGAAGATCATCTCTATTGATCCTCGCGTTACGTGGGTGGGTGCCCACAACGGCAACATCAACTTGCAGGTTCGTCCTCAAACCGACACATGCTTGGCTCTGGGCATCATGAACCTTCTGTTCGAGAACGACGAGTACGATCACGAATTCGCCGAGAAGTGGATTTTCGGTCTTGACGACATCAAGGCTCGCGCGGCCGAATATCCCGTAGAGAAGGTCTCCGAGATTACCACGGTTCCCGTTGAGGATATCAAGCGCGTGGCCCACATCATTGGCACTGAGCGTCCCATTGGCTGGGCATGGGGTCTTGCCTTTGACCAGAACAAGAACGGCGTTCAGCTGTCTCAGGCCTTCATTGTTTTGGCTGCTTTGGCGGGTTCTATCGATCGTCCGGGTGGTCTGACCCTTGGTCCCCCTTCTGCACTTTTGGGCAAATGGCGCATGGAGCAGCGCGGTGCAATGAGCGACGAGGTTTGGTCCAAGCGTATTGGCGCTGCTGCTTGGCCGGGTCTGTCCACGGGCATGGCAACCACGCAGCCCGATGAAACGCTGAACACTATGGAGACGGATCAGCCGTATGCTCTGAAGATGGGCTGGTTCAACAGCTCTAACTTCCTGGCTCCCACGTGCTCTGCCCAGCCGAAGCGTTGGCACAAGGCTTTGCAGAAGCTCGAATTCGTTGTTGTCCAGGATTTGACGCTCACGCCTACTGCAATGGCTGTTGGCGACTACTTCCTGCCTATGGCTACTTGGGCAGAACACGACGGCATTGTTTTGACCCACTACGGCCGCAACACCGTGTTCATGGGCCCCATGAATAAGGCGCTGCAGGTGGGTGAATGCAAGTCTGACCTGGAGATTTGCCTTATGTTCGGTCAGCGTCTCAATCCTGAGTGGTGGCCGTGGTACAAGCCTGCCGATGGCAAGTCGTTGGATTTGGATGCGTTGCAGGTTGCCGTAGAGGACTTCTTCAGCGATCAGCTTAAAGAGCTGGGCTTTGACTGGAAGACATTCCAGGAACTCGGTCTTTATCAGCCCGGTGCTCATGGCTTCGAATACGAGAAGTACGAAAAGGGTTTGCTGCGTTTCGATGGTCAGCCTGGTTTCAACACCATTACTGGTCAAATCGAAGCTTACTCGATTCTGTACGAATCCTGGGGCGAAGACCCGCTGCCTTACTATGAGGAGCCTAACTACAGCCAGATTAGCAAGCCTGACCTGGCCGAGCAGTATCCGCTGATTTCCACTTCTGGTTCGCGTCGTTACAGCTCGTTCCATTCCGAGCATCGTCATGTTCCGTCTTTGCGCCAGATTGATCCGTGGCCTTGGGTTCAGATTAATCCCCAGACTGCAGAAGAGTACGGCATTACCGATGGCGACTGGTGCGAAGTTTACAACATGTTCGGTGAGGCTCGTTTCAAGGCCGAAATCACCCCGATCATCAAGCCTGGCATTTTGAACTGCGCTCACGGCTGGTGGTTCCCCGAGCAAGACGGCGAAGAGCCGAACCTCTTTGGCGTTTGGAAGTCTAACTTCAACAGCTTGGTTCCGCACTTTAATGTGGGTAAGTTGGGCTTCGGTGCTCCTTACAAGGGTGTTATGTGCAATATCAAGCGCGTTCGCAGCCTTGATCAGGATTAATTGAAAGGAAGTAGAGACTATGGCAGATCAGAAGTATGCATTGCTCGTTGATTACACCTACTTCTCTGGCAACCATGCTGCCGAGATTGCTTGCAAAGAAGAGCTCGGTCTTCCTATCGATCAGTTCGGCATCAAGGAAGTTCAGGTTGGTCCCTTCAAGAAGGGCGAGGGCAACGATGGCGACGCGTGGGAGTGGTTTTATATCCCGTGCCCCACGTCTATCTTCTCCGACCATTGGGGAACGAACGGCGATAAGGCTGGTCAGCGTCCCCTGGCTGTTCAGGTGGAAGAATCCGCATCTATGTACTACGGTACTCTTGAAGAGATGCAAGCAAAGATGGCTGAGTTCGATCGCCCGATGGTTTTGTTCCAGCTGTAATTGAGCTGCAATGATGTGAAAAGCTTGCGGCTGCCGATTGGTGGCCGCAAGTGTACGCTACAACCACGGAAGGAAAGCTTATGAACAAGGAAGAGTTTTTTGAGCTTGAAGCTCCTGCGGCTGCTGCTCAGCTCAATGAGCTTTTAGCTGAAGGCAAGTCCCAGGAAGAGGTTCTTGCTGCTGTTGGTATTGAAAAGGGCGACTTGATGAAGGCTCAGATTTTCTTTGTCAAGGACAAATTCATCGCTCGCGCTTGGGGCGGCTACACCTCCACGAAGCGCACGGGCAACGAGGCTGGCGACTCCGCTCATGGCGTTGGCGGCAGCGATCCGTCTAAGGGATTCGGTGGAATCTAGATACCTGGTGGAATAAGCCCGCTTTTCGAAGCGGGCTTATCGGGGAGAGAACGCAGAGGTGAAAACTCGCCAGGGAGTTTTTGCGTGGGGACAAGACAGAAGAGACTGGGGACCAGGAGGAAGATATGGCAACGGAAGAGGAGATTCGTTCAGAAGTTCTTGAGCTGGGACGCTTGTCTGCGGAGCAGGAGAACATTCTCTATAACATTTGCTTGAAGCAAGATGAGCTGGGGCGCGAGTCTACGAATATCTTGCTTGATCAGGTGGTTGACAATCCGGTGTACCAGCCTATGCTCGACCGTTCCTATCTTACGTACGATGTGTTCAATCACGGTTCTAAGCATGAGATTGCTTGTCTTTACGCGACTTTGAAAGGGCTGCGTTATTGCATCTTGTTTGGCGAAGAGCTTTCAAAGCGCCGTAAGTTGAACCCGGCGGGCGCACCTTGGGGCATGTAGGGTGCTCGCACTTTTAGTTTAATGGCACAAAAACCGAGCTTTATCGAGTTTTGCTGGCCCTTCAGCTTGGGATGTCGTCTCAGGCTAAAGGGCCAGCTTTTTTGCACTTTTGGGTTTAGTTGAATGGTGCTTAGCGGTAGTCGCTCGCTTGGTCTCCACCGAGAAGCTTCGACTGCTCTTTCATACGACGAGCTTTTTCAGCTGCGGAGACGAAATCGTTAGGAGCCTCTTGCAGGTCGATGATTTCGACTTGGAAGATCAGGTTTTTGCCGGCAAGTGGATGATTCAGATCAAAAGTGGCAGTTTCATTGTCGAGCGCAATGCAGGTAGCAGGCAAAGGTGTGCCGTCTTCGCTGCTGGCAAGCCAGATGCGTTTTCCTACCGCAATATTGTCTACGGGAATTTGATCGCGGGGAATTTGCGTGGTGTAGTCATCGAGGTATTCGCCATATGCTTCGTAGGGGTCAACGGTGAAGGTTTTCTTTTCGCCTATTTGGCTCATGGTAAGGATTTCTTTTTCGAAGCCGTCGATTGCTTGATCCATGCCCGTTTGAAACACCATGGGTTTTTCGGCGTCGGCATAACCAAACATGCTGCCATCTTCGAGCGTTCCCCGGTAGGTCAAGGTTACCGTAGTTCCGAGTTTCATAGCTGCCGCCTTTCTCTTGTTTTGCAACAAATCAAGAATTGCATTGCGCTTCAATTTTATAGCACGTGTCGAGTTGCTGCATTGCTTCGAATAAAATGATTGTACGTTTTTATGAGCTCCTATCTTCGAGCCAAAGGTATGAATTATTGCAATATCAACCTGGTAGTACGATGTTATGACCTGCGACAATGCTAGGATTTACGATATAAGGGCATATTTGCGCGAAGGGGGCAACGCATGGATTTGTCGTCGGATACTTTGTCTTTAAGGCGTTTGACAGAAAATGTGTTGGATGGATTTTCCGTCAACGATATGAAATGCGTGTCATGCAGCGGTTATGGCAATTGCGGCTATAAAAGCTTCTTTCTAAAACCCGAAGGAGGAGTTGTGCCCATCTGTATGCGTCGTCGGAAAATGCTCCAATGCCAGCGAGATGGTGTCGAGTATTCCGATGCATTGCTGAAAGAGATTCTGTAGTACGCGTGATTAAGGGGAGCGGGGCTTTATGAAAAGGGATTATCCGAACCTATGTAAACCTTTGGATTTGTGCGGCTTGACCTTGCGAAACAGGATGTGCAGCGCGCCTATGGGCGCAACGGATATCACGGCAGAGGGCACCCCGGGTCCACGTACCCAGGGATTCTACGAAGCGCGGGCCAAGGGCGGCGCTGCGATAGTTACCGTGTCAGAGCTGGTAGTGCATCCAGAAACCGATGGATCGCAGATGCTGCATTTATCTTTAGCCACCCCCAATCAGCTGGGTGCTTTTACGTACGTCGCCGATGCCATTAAGCGTCATGGCGCCCTGGCTAGCATTGAGCTGTCCCATTCCGGTCAATATGCGGGTACGTATATGGTCGATAAAAAGAGCAAGGGCGAGTTGTGCCAATATGGTCCGAGCGATGGTGTTCGGCCTGATGACATGAAGGTGAAGGCTCTGACTAAGGATCAAATCAAAGACATTGTTACTGCTTATGGCGAAAAAGCTGCTTTGTCGAAACGCGCTGGTTTCGACATGGTCATGGTGCATTGCGGGCATGGTTGGCTTATCAACCAGTTTCTCAGCCCCTTCTTCAATCATCGTCAAGATGAGTATGGCGGAAGTTTTGAAGGGCGTATTCGCTTTGCGCGCGAGGTGTTGATGGCTGTTCGCGCGGCGGTGGGGCCTCGTACTCCCATAGAGATGCGTATGAGCGGTTCAGAGCTTTTTGAGGGTGGTTACGACCTTGACGAGGGGATTCGTATTGCTTGCGCTCTTGAGGATTTAGTGGATATCATTCACGTAAGCGCCGGCAGCTATCAGTTTGGTTTCTCTATCACTCATCCATCTATGTTCCGCCCGCACGGCTGCAATGTGTATCTTGCAAGGGAAATCAAGAAGCATGTGAATAAGCCGGTTGCGACATTGGGCGGATTGTCTGACCCCCAGATGATGGAGGAGATTATTGCAAGGGGAGATGCTGATCTAGTGGTTATGGGCCGCGCTCTTCTTGCGGATCCGGAGCTTCCCAACAAGGTTATGGCTAATCGGGGTGATGAAGTGCTGCGTTGCCTGCGCTGCTTTGTTTGCATGGCGGAGCGGCCGGTGACCCAAACGCGGCGTTGTGCAATTAATCCGCGCATCGGTCGCGAAATCGAAGGGCTTGCTATTACACCTGTGCCCCAAGGCGAACGGAAGAAAGTCCTGGTGGTGGGCGGCGGCATTGCTGGTATGGTGGCCGCCCGCACGGCGGCACAACGGGGCCATGCGGTCACTTTGTGCGAGGCATCTTCGGCATGGGGCGGCATTCTTCGCTGTGAACAGGCTGTTCCCTTCAAGCACGATATGTATCGCTTATCTCAAACGTATGCTTCTCTTTGCGAAAAAGCGGGCGTTGATATGCGCTTGAACACCCCGGTGGATGCGGCTTTTGCAGACGATTTTGGCGCCGATGCCGTGATTGTGGCTGTAGGGTCTTATCCTCGCAAGCTGAATATTCCTGTCAAGGGCGATATTCCTGTCTATACGGTGGACGAGCTGTACCTTGAAAACGCTCCCCTGGGCCAGGAGATTGCTATTGTGGGCGGCGGCTTGACGGGTTGCGAGTGTGCGTTGCATTATCATCTTCAGGGCAAGCGCGTGCATCTTATAAGCAACGAAAACGGAATTGCCTGCAATGCCAATGTGCGCCAGCAGCCCATTATCCGAAAGGAAATCGAAGAGAGCGATGTTGACGTAATGATTAACGCAGCGGCTGTTTCGGTGGGGGAAGATGGCGTTGTTGTACGTGAGCACGATGGTGCGGAAATGGTTGTTCCCTGCGATACGGTGATTTCTGCAATTGGTCAGGTGAGCAGGACCAATGTAGTGGACGATTTGCGCGATGCTGCTCCTTTTGTGCGGGTGGTGGGCGATGCAGTGCGATCGCGCACTATCACCGATGCCGTGTACGAAGGCTATCATGCTGCCTTGGATGTTTGATGCGAGGGAATGCGGACAGGGCGAATTGAGTCTTTTGGCGAATAGACCTTGAGGATTGGTTTGCGTTCTTGGGCTGTTCAGTTCATATTGCTTTAAGCTGAGTGCGCTTGCCCATGCAGGGCAGGCGCACTTTTTCTTATGTTCTCTTGCGGTGGTGGTGTTATGCTCGAATTTCTGCGGGATTGTTCCGCTTGCGGCGCTTCTGTTGCTCGTGCGCTTCCCTGATCGCTCATGCGTTGTGTTCAGCATGCTTGCATGCGCGCTTGGCTTCGCGAGGTTTGGCGTGTGGGGTGTGTGAAATGCGCGAAAAAGGGATTTTGAGGTCATGTTGTTGAAAAACAGCCTTCAAATTCGAAGTTGATGCAGGTTGGAAGTAGGTGCTCGCTTCAATTTGGGGTATTTTTCGGGTCGAGTTCGGTTGCGATAAAAAGTGCTTCTGCAAAAGCCCAGGTCAACATTATGCTCTGTTGAGATGCATCATGATGTTCGTCTGATTTCAGATTTCGACCTACTTCCAACCTATCACAACTTCGAATTTCGACCCCAAAATCCAACAACATAAATTATGAGAGTGGAAAAAGGACCGAAAAGTATGGGTGAAGGGGGTAGGTGGTGCGGAGGGACGGACGAAGGCGGGAGGGCGTTCCTGACGTGCGGAGCAGAAACGAAATGGAATCACGGAAGAGACTTCGTCTACGTTAGTGGAAGCGCTCTATTTTGCCGTAAAATGGGACGAAAAGAAAAACGAACAACATAAGCGAATATCCAAGCTGCTGAACAGGTGATATTTGAGCGTTGGGCAGCTTGCCAATGCGCCGTTGGCGATGGGCGGGTAACGCGAAAACGAATAATGCCCAGGTGGCGAATAATCCCTGATAGGGGATGAATCAAGATAAGCAGGGAGCAGTATGTGTCCGAAAAAGAGCAAGAAAACAGCGCCGGTTGCCGCGGCCACTCCCGTGGCGCAGGGGCTTGAAAACCAGGTGGGTCTGGGCGTTGATATCGTGGAAATCGCTCGTATGGCGGCTGTGCTAAAACGCGCACCGCGTTTCAAGGCGCGCGTCTTTACCGCCGATGAGCAGGCCTATTGCGACAGCATGGCCAGCCCGGAAATCCACTATGCTACGCGTTTTGCTGCAAAAGAGGCGGTGTTGAAAGCGTTGGGCACCGGCTTCGGATGGGGTACGTGCGATCCGCGCAGCGTTGAGGTTCGTCGCAATGTAAAGGGACGACCCTTCGTGGTGCTGCACGGCGCCGTGAAGGAAATCGCGCGGCAGCAAAAAATCACGGAGATCCCCATCTCGCTTTCCTACACGCACGCCGAGGCAGTCGCATGCGCTATGGCCATCACCGATGATTCTGTGGCGCCGCCTGCGCCCGAAGATCCCATGATTGAGCTATCGCGCCAGTTCAAGGAGCTGCGCAACATGCTTGACGACATCGACGACGTGGCAGGAGAATCTGGTGCGCCCGAGGAAGGCGTCCCCCGAGAAAACGCGCTTGGGGTGGATGCGCCTGGAGAAGGCGCCCCCCGAGAGGATGCGCCCGGGGAAGGCGGCGCTGCTGCCGTTGCTGGTGAGCTGCTGGATGTCGCGCTGGATGCGGGCGCTGCTGCTAATGCCCCGGCTCGCACGCAAGAAAGCGGCGAGTAGCCGTGGCTGAGCTGCGCTTTTTCGATGCTGACCTGGCTGCGTTGATTCCGCTGCCGAAATCGGATGCCAATAAATACACGCGTGGAACGCTGAACGTGGTGGGCGGCAGCGCGCAATATCCGGGCGCGGCCGTGCTTGCATCGCGTGCGGGCCAGCGCGCCGGAGCCGGCTACACGCAAGTGTGGTGTGCGCCGGAATCGGTTGCCACGGTGCGCTCGGGCGGTCCGTCGCTTGTTGTACGCGCTTGGGATGAGCAAGCGTTTGACCAGGCGTTGCAGAAGGCGGAAACCTCCGCCGGGCATCCGATGGCGGTGCTGATTGGATGCGGCTTTAGCGGGGAAGACCCCTGTGAGCTGCGGCTTTTGCGCACCGTTTTGGCGCGCAATGTTTCCGTGGTGGTAGATGCCGGTGCTCTTTCGGGCTTGGCGCGCCTGATGGCAAGCGAAGGCTCCGATTTTCTGCATGCCCGCGCTGCATCGGGGGCGGGAACGCCCTTGGTTCTTACGCCGCATGCGGGCGAGGCAAGCCGATTGATGGGTGCGTTGAACAGGGACTATATCGATTCCTGGCAAAATGCGAATCAAGATGAGCAGGAAAACGTCGAGCAGGATGAACGCCAGGAAGGTCGTCGGAGCGCGTCACAGGAATCCCGAGCGGAAGTCTGCGGGGAAGCTTCGGCGGGTGCCAGTCAGGGTGCTTGGGTGGGCGCTTGCCGGGAATCCCAGGCGGATATCGCGCAACAGCTCGCCGCAGCCCATTTGCTTGCCGATGCGTACGCTGCAACGGTAGTTCTGAAGGGTCCGGAAACGGTGGTGGTGCACGGCAGCGACACGTACCTTATGGACAAAGGGACGCCCGCGTTGGCGAAAGCGGGAACGGGCGATGTGCTGGCGGGCATTATCGCGGCGCTTCTTGCGCAGGGTCTTTCTCCTGTTCAAGCGGCAGTTCTGGGCACGCGTCTTCATGCCGATGCGGGCAATGAAGCAGCGCGTCGGTTGGGTGTGGCGAGCGTCATTCCCGAAGATGTCATCGATTGTATTCCCGTTTCAATTCAGGAATTGCTGGCGCACCGTTAATCGCGCCCAGAACTCCTGATAAAATTGCCAGGGCACAGCGGCTCGGGAATGCTGGGGCGGCGAAGCGGCGGAGCTGGAACGCGCGCCCGAAATCGTAATTGTCACGCGCCGTTTAGATGTTGTTGAAGCTGCTGTTGGGGCCGCTGTTAAAGCACTACCAAGAAGGTGGATTATGACTGAACAAGCAAGTTTGTTCGATTTCGATATGGATTCCGCGGATGACGCGATGCAGGCGGCCGATATCGTCGCTGATGAAACAGCTGCCGCAGGAGCGGTTGGCGAAACGATTACGACGAACCCGGCAATCGCCGGTGAAACGCCCGCTGGCGAAGGCGCTGATGGAGAGGTGGTCGGCACGGAAGCGCTCGCTGCGCTCGAAGCGCTTGACGGTGAAGGTGCTGCTGGAATCTCGGGCGCTTCGCCTGTTTCTTCTGCAGCTGCTGTTCCCGCAGACCCCGCGGCAGCAGAGGCGGCTGCGCGCATCAAAAAGCTGCGCGCCGAAATCGAGCACCACACGTACCTGTATTACGCGAAGGATGCGCCGGAAATCTCCGACGCTGCCTACGACTCCCTTATGCGCGAGCTGAAGGGATTGGAGCAGGAGTTTCCCCAGTTCGCAGACGCATCAAGCCCTACGCAACGCGTGGGTGGCTACGTAAGCGAGCAGTTCAGCCCTGTTACGCACGAGCAGCGCATGTACTCGCTGGATAACGCTATGGACCTGGACGAACTGGACGCGTGGATGACGCGCGTGCAGGATTTCTTCGGCCGCATGGTGCCTCTGTGCTGTGAGCTGAAAATCGACGGCTCGTCCATTGCGCTCACGTACGATAACGGCCGTTTGGTGCGCGCCGCCACGCGCGGTGATGGCGTTACCGGCGAAGACGTGACCGTGAACATCCGCAGTGTTGCCGACATTCCGCTTGCGCTTGCGTCTGATGCTGCGGCGCTTATCACGCGCCCGGAAGGCTCGCTTGAGCTGCGCGGCGAAATCTACATGCCCAAGAGCAGCTTTGCCGCGTTGAATGCCGAAGCCGAGCTGGCGGGCAAGCAGGGTTTCGCGAATCCGCGCAACGCGGCGGCGGGATCGCTTCGTCAAAAGGACCCGGGCATTACGGCGCAGCGCGATTTAGCAACGTTCATGTACGCTATTGCCGACCAGCGCGCGCTTGATGTGAGCAGCCAGTGGGAGCTGTTGCAGTGGCTGCGCGCGGCGGGTTTCCATGTGAATCCCGATGTGAAGCTGTGCACGAAAGCCCAGGAAGTACGCGATTTTTGCGTCGATGCGTTGAAGCGTCGCGATGCGCTTGCCTACGACATCGATGGCGTGGTGGTGAAAGTGAACAACTTCGACCAGCAAGATGCCATGGGCTTTACGTCCCGCGCGCCGCGCTGGGCCATTGCCTTCAAGTTCCCGCCCGAGGAAAAAACTACGCTCCTGCGCGATATTACGGTGCAGGTGGGACGCACCGGCAAACTCACGCCGGTGGCAGAGCTGGCGCCTGTGACGGTGGCCGGTTCGGTGGTGGCGCGCGCCACGCTGCACAACGTGGACGAGGTCCAGCGCAAAGATGTGCGCGTGGGCGACACCGTTATCGTGCGCAAGGCGGGCGATGTCATCCCCGAAATTTTGGGTCCGGTGCTGTCGCTGCGTCCGCAAGACGCGCACGTGTGGACCATGCCAACGGAGTGCCCCAGCTGCAAAAGCCATGTGGTGCGCGAGGAAGGCGAAGTGGATTATCGCTGCATTTCCATTGATTGCCCTGCTCAGGCGGCTGAGCGATTGATTCATTGGGCTAGCCGCGAGGCCATGGATATCGACGGTATGGGTGAGGAAATCATCGGACATTTGTTGAAGGCGGGCCGCGTGCGAGACGTGGCTGATTTCTACACGCTGGATGCCGTGGAGCTTTCCCTGCTGGGCACGGGGCGCACGAATAAAGACGGCGAAGCCATTACGCTGGGCAAGAAAACAGCCGGCAAGCTGGCGGCGGCCATTCAGGAAAGCAAGACGCGCGACTTTTGGCGCGTGATCAACGGCATTGGCATCCGCCACGTGGGGAAGAACATGGCGCAGGTCATTGCGCGCAACTACCCCAGTATGGAATCGTTGATGGCGGCAACCGAGGAAAGCATGGCGGCCATCGATGGCATTGGCGAGAAAATTGCCCACTCTATCTGGGTTTTCTTGCGCACGCCCGACAATGCGGCCACCATTGAGCGCCTGGGCAAGCTGGGTGTGAACATGCAGGCCGATGCGACCGCGGCGGCAAACGTTACCGACGAGCTGGCGGGCCTGACGTTCGTGCTTACCGGCAGCTTGGTGCAAAGCGGCATGACGCGCGACGAGGCAGGCGAGCGTCTGAAGGCGATGGGTGCGAAGGTGAGCGGCAGCGTGTCGAAGAAGACAAGTTACGTTGTTGCAGGTGAAGCGGCTGGTTCGAAGTTGGATAAGGCGCTTTCGCTGGGTGTTGCCGTTTTGGATGAATCGGCGTTCTTGCGGCTGCTGGAAACGGGCGAGCTGCCGGCTTAGGGGCGTCTCGCCGCGCACGGAAGCGAACCGTTCGTGCGCGCTTGGCAAGCTTCCAGCGTAGTTGCGGCAGCGGGGCGGGGTTGTCGGCAGGCGGTTGCGCCTGCTGCGGTTGGGGCATCGGCGATGCGGGGCAATGCGCCCGCGCAACTTCGGTCCCTTCGCCACCTGCATGCGGTCCTGACGGGTTTCGTCTTTGGGATCCTTTGTCACCTAAATCCTAAGAGAGCAACGAGAGGAAAACACCATGAGATACCGCGAACTGGGCAAGACGGGCCTGATGGTTAGCGAAATTGGCTTTGGCGCTGAATGGATTACCGGCTGGGAGCAGCAGCGTGTGAACGACCTGGTTCAGGCGTGTGAGCGCGCAGGCGTGAACATCGTGGACTGTTGGATGGCCGACCCGTCGGTGCGCGCGGCGCTGGGTGTTGCGTTGGCACCGCATCGCGCGGATTGGATTATCCAGGGGCACATTGGTTCTACCTGGCAAAATGGCCAGTACGTGCGCACGCGCGAGATTGGCGCGGTCAAGAAAGCGTTCAAGGACCAGCTGGAACTGCTGCAGACCGACTATATTGATTTGGGCATGATTCACTTCATCGATGACGTGGACGAATTCGCCACGCTCATGGCGGGCAGTCCGTATCTGGATTACGTGAACGAGCTTCATGCAGCGGGCGTTATTCGTCATGTGGGCATTTCCACGCATAGTGTTGCCGTGGCGCGCGCAGCGGCACAAAACCCGCTCATCGAGGTCATCATGTTCAGTTTGAACCCTGCGTTTGACGCTATGCCATCTTCGGGCAGTTTGGATGATTTGTTCGGCGATTTCAGCGCTGCAGGAAATGGCATTAACCCCGAACGCGCTGCGCTTTACGAGGAATGTGCCCAGATTGGAGTGGGAATTACCGTTATGAAGCCGTTTGCGGGCGGGCGACTGCTTGACGCGGAGAAGAGCCCCTTCGGCGTTGCCATGACGCCGGCGCAATGCATTGCTTACGCGCTTGATCGTCCTGCTGTTGCCTCGGTTATGGCGGGCATGAGCGAGCTCTCTCACCTGGAGGACGCTCTTAGCTATTACACCACGCGCAGCCAGAATCTGGATTACGCACGCATCTTGCGCACGGCACCGCAGCACTCTTACGCTGGCCACTGCATTTATTGCGGCCACTGCCAGCCGTGCATGGTGGGCATTAATATTGCGACCGTAAATAAGTACTATGACCTGGCTGTTTTGCATGAAAGTGTGCCCGAATCCATTCAGGGCCACTACGATGCTTTGCATGCGAAGGCAAGCAAGTGCGTGGCGTGCCATGCATGCGAGCACAATTGCCCCTTTGGCGTGCCTATCGCGGAACGCATGGCTGCTGCCGCCGCTCTGTTGGGGTAGGCACTGAGTTGCAAGGACGCGACAGGCACCTTTCAACCTGCGCTTGCCGCGCTGGTGGGGTCTTTCGTTTCCCCGAAAGCTTGTTATTGGATTCATCTTGTCGAAATTTCAGTCCAAAAACGCGCAAATCGACGATGCGGGGCAGGTCGGAGCGTGGATAAAGGGTTAACAGGAATGTTTTGGGCGGCTTGAATCAACAAAAGCCCAGGTCGTGAATTTTATTGGAAACCATAGAACGCGACAGACGCCTTTTCACCTACCCCGAACCGTCATTTTGAGCGTATTGGAGCCGATTTTTTGACAAGATGCACGTATCTGGTGATCTGATTGCTGAAGGACGCGGCCATCGAACAGGCTGGTGATGTATCGAAATAGACTGTTGCCGCGCAGCTTCGCCCTGCTTTTATGCACGGTAAGGAATATGCGCCGCACGAAAGAAGGTTTCTTCGCTATAATCTGAACAGAAGATAAATGGTTTGGAAGCCTGCCAAAATGGCTTCAGAGTTTCAGAAGGAGAGGCGACTTGAAAGACACCTTTGGCCGCACCATCGATTACCTGCGCATTTCGGTGACCGACCGGTGCAATTTCAGATGCATCTATTGCATGCCTGAGCAGGGCGTTGTCTCTATGAGTCCCGCTGAAATCCTGCGCGGTCACGAAATTGTGACCATCGCGCGCATTGCCGCCGAGTGCGGAATCAAGCGCATTCGCCTCACGGGCGGCGAGCCGTTGGTGCGCAAGGGCATGGTGGAAAACGTGCGCGATATTGCTGCGATTCCCGGCATCGAGGACATTTCGATGACCACAAACGGCGTGCTGCTGCCCAAGTTCGCGAAGGACCTGAAAGAGGCGGGCCTGGCGCGCGTGAACATTTCGCTGGACACGCTGGACGCCGATAAGTTCGCATTCGTGACGCGCGGCGGCAAGCTTCAGTCTACGCTGGATGGCATTGAAGCAGCTTTTGCGGTGGGTCTTGACCCGGTGAAAGTGAACGCTGTGGTGGTGCGCAGCCTGGACCAGGACCTTCTTGAGTTCGCTAAGATGACTATCGACCGTCCGTTGCACATGCGCTTCATCGAGTACATGCCCGTGGGCGAAAGCTCGGGCACCGATGGCAGCGGTTGGGGTATGGCCGACGTGATTTCCTGCGAAGAAATGCTGCGCGTTATCAACGATCACGCGGCTGAGCTGGGCATTCCCGCATTGGAGCCCACCGAGGACAAGCCCAGGGGCGGCGGTCCTGCGCGCTATTACCGTTTCCCGGGCGCGCAAGGCACGGTCGGTTTCATCTCGCCGGTGTCCAACCATTTCTGCAGCGAATGCAACCGCGTGCGCCTGTCGGCCGATGGCAAGCTGCGCACGTGCCTGTTCAGCGATGACGAGCTTGACATCAAAACGGCGCTGCGCGAAGGTGGCGAAGGCGCCGCGCGTGCCGTTTTTGAGCAAGCCGTGTTCCAAAAGCCCAAGGAAAACGAGAACACCGTGGGCACGAAGCGCAAAATGTCCCAGATCGGCGGCTAATTTGTTGACAAATTACCCCACCTTTTGTCAACAATTTCAGCGATGAAGCTGTCGACGATGGTGGCGAGTTACCCCTGGCGGGCGGCGGGGATGGCGGCATGCGGCTTCCGGGGAGGCGGCGTCTGCAGCCCTGTTGGCGGCCCTTCTAGTAACTTTCGCGGCGGCTTCGTCGCTGCGCGTTTTAGACTTGCATTATGAGCGAAGGAGAAGAACATGTCCGACGAACAGCAGCTTACCCACATCGACGAAAAAGGCGACGTCCGCATGGTGGATGTGTCCGCCAAGGCAGAGACCCAGCGCATCGCGGTGGCGGAAGGCTTCATTGCCATGCACCAGGAAACGCTCGATCTGATCACCAGCGGCCAGGCGGCGAAGGGCGATGTTTTGGCGTGCGCGCGCGTGGCAGGTATCATGGCGTCGAAGCGCACGAGCGATCTTATTCCCATGTGCCATCCGCTGAACATCACGAAAGCAAAGGTGGAGTGCGAGCCTGTTTTCGCAGGTGAGCGCGAAGATGGCCGTGTGGGCATCCATGTGACCACGACCTGCGGCGTTACGGGCAAGACGGGTATTGAGATGGAGGCGCTCACGGCGGCGTCCGTTGCCTGCTTGACGGTGTACGACATGTGCAAAGCGATTGACCGCGGCATGGAAATCATGGACGTGCGCCTGCTGAAGAAGGATGGCGGCAAGACCGGTTTGTGGCTGCGCGGCGAAAGCGAGTAACCTCTTCGCGTTGCGCGGAATTGCTGTCTAGGGTGGGTTCGGCTTGGCCGATGGCGGCGGCAAGGGATTTGCCGAACGGGCTCCGATTGGATAATGCTTCTTCATATTTGCGATTCGCTCAACTTATCCAAAGCGTCGCATGTCGGCTCGCACCCCTTGCCGTCGTCGCTGAAAAGCGCTTAAACTCTCCCTTATTTTGTTGACAAAAGGTGGGGTAATTTGTCAACAGGGCGGTTTCATGCGCGTGAAGCTTGGCCGTGTGGCGCAAAAACCGGGGTGTAAGTGGGACACGTGTCCCATTCTTCCTGATGGGCGCAAAATACGCCTCTGACCTCTGTATACTGTAAATTGTGGTATTAGCACCGATTACAGAAAGAGGTGGGTAATGGAAAAGCGAACTCCTGCTTCGCGAAAAACCGCGAACATCTTCCTGTCCGTCGTACTGGCGTTGGGGCTTTTGCCCGTGCCGGCGTTTGCGCTGCCGGCCGCCGATGCCAACACCGCGTCCCTGGTGGCCGCTGCGGTTGACGAGCCAGCCGCTACAACGCAATCACCTGAAACGGGGTCGGTAGCGGAAGGTGCCGAAGCTCCCGCAGCATCCGCGCCTGCCGCCGCAGCGTCCGCGGCTCCCGGCGTCCTGACCCCCCCCATCGCCTCTGAGCTGTCACTGGCACTCGAGCTGACCCTTGACCCGGCAGCCGCGCTGGCGTCTGCGGCGCCCGACCCCGCACCCGCAGCGCTGGAACCGCAGGTCGCGACCGCTCCGGAAGCCGCACCCGCACCTGCAGTACTCGACCCCGCACCCGCTGCCGTCACTCCCGCCGACGCCACCCTAACCCCGGGCTGGACGCAAGCAGGCAACTGCGAGTGGATGATCGATACTGCCGGCAAGCTCACCGTCCGTCCGCTGGGCAACGGCGCATCGGGCAGCCTGGGCGCGAACTCCGGCGGTGGCGAGCAAGCCGTGCCTTGGTATGACCAGCGCGAATCCATCACATCGGCGGCCATTATGCCGGGCGTGTACACAACCTGGGCAAACTATATGTTCTACGGCTGCAAGAACATGACAACCGCCGATGTATCGGGCCTGGATACTTCGCGCGTATCCAGCTTCTACAGCATGTTCGAGGACTGTTCCTCGCTTGTTTCGCTGGACCTGAGAAACTTCGATACTTCGAAGGCATGGATCGCAACCTGCATGTTCAAGAACTGCAAATCGCTGAAATCGTTGGACATCTCAAGTTTCGACACCTCGAATATGTCCGATTTCGAGCACATGTTCTACAATTGCGAATCGCTTACCTCGCTTGACGTTTCAAGCTTCAACACGGAAAAAGCAAGGGCATTTGGCTGCATGTTCCTTGGTTGCAAGTCGCTTACCTCGCTTGACGTCTCGGGCTTCAATACCGCAAACGTGACAAGCATGAACGCCATGTTCTCCAAGTGCGCGAATCTGACGTCGCTTGACCTTTCGAACTTCAATACCGCAAAGAATACGTCTGTTTCCAGCATGTTCGATGGGTGCGAAAAGCTTGTGTCGCTTGATATTTCATCCCTGGATACGTCCCAATCGACCAGCTTCTTTGCCACGTTCCGCAACTGCAAATCCCTGACGTCGCTTGACGTTTCGCATTTTGACACCTCCGGCGCAAGGTACAGCATGGCCGATATGTTCTCTGGTTGCGAAAAGCTCACCACGCTTGATCTGTCGAATTTCAACACGGCAAATGCGACGAATATGAGCAACATGTTTTCTAACTGCACGGCTCTGACCTCGGTTAACGTTTCTTCCTTCAGCACGGCGAAGGTGACCAGCTTCTTCAGCATGTTCTATAATTGCCCCGCGCTTACCGAGCTGGACGTGTCGTCGTTTGAGACCACCAGCGCCACGGATATGCGCGGCATGTTCCAGGGGTGCACCGCGCTTGAAGTGCTGGATATCTCGCGTTTCAATTTGGATAACGTTGCACACTTGGATCAGCTGTATATCACCCAGGGTTGCCCGAAGATTTCTCGCCTTACGCTTCCCGGTGGCCAGAATCTTGCCATGTTTAACCTGCCTGAAAGCCTTTGGGTGGACACCGCCGGCAATATTTTTGAAACCACCGACGCAATGAAGACCGACAATAAAGCGCGCCCCGAAGGCGCCGAGACGTACGTCATACCCACAACCACAGAAGGCTGGGAGCGGTCGGGCACCTGCGAGTGGACGGTTGATTCCGCGGGTAAGCTCACCATTCGCCCGCTTCCGAACATGGAGCGCGGCAAGCTGGGAAGATGGAATCCCGGCTGGGCTCCCTGGATGAATCATCTTGCGTCTATCACCTCGGTTTACATTGAGCCTAACGTAGTAGCCGATTATTGCGGCTCCATGTTCGCTGACTGCAAGAACCTTGTTTCGGCTGACATCTCCAATTTGGAAACCGCGCAAGCGCAGGACCTGAGCTTTATGTTTGGCAGCTGCGAGAAGCTGACATCGATTGACCTTTCAAGCCTGGACACCGCGAATGCTACCAACTTGAACGGCATGTTCTATAACTGCTTGTCGCTCACTTCGCTTGATGTGAGTGGCCTGAGCACGGTGAAGGCAACGAATCTTGCCAGTATGTTCCAGGGGTGCAATAGCCTGACCTCGCTTAATCTGAGCGGGTTTGACACCTCGAACGTAACGAACATGAGTGGGATGTTCCGTGGGTGCGAGAGCCTGACCTCACTGGATGTCTCGGGCTTCGATACCTCAAACGTGACGAGAATGGACTGCATGTTCGACGGCTGCAAGAGCCTGACTTCGCTGAATGTTTCGGGCTTCAATACCTCAAACGTGACAAGAATGGACAACATGTTCGACAGCTGCACGAGCCTGACCTCGCTGAGCCTGACGAACTTCAACACGGCAAACGTGACAAAAATGAACAGCATGTTCTATAACTGCACGGCACTGACTTCGCTGGATGTTTCTTCCTTCGATACCGCGGAGGTTGTCAGCATGGCATCGATGTTCCGTCAGTGCACAAGCCTTACCGAGCTGAATCTGGCGTCCTTCGATACCTCGGGCGTGACCAGCATGCGCACCATGTTCGAGGGGTGCAGCGCGCTTGAGAAGCTTGATTGGTCGCGCTTCAATTTCAGCAGCTTGAACGACAAGATGTATATTTTGAGCGGCTGCTCAAAGATTTCGTCGCTGACTATACCCGCTGGTCTTGACCTTATGTATTTCGGATTCCCCGAGAACGTTTGGAAGAATACCGCTGGTAAGTACTTCGAGAACACCGCTGCGATGTATGCCGACAATAAGGCGCGCACCTCAGGCATTGAGACGTATACCGCTGTTGGCGTTACGGATGGCTGGACAAAGTCGGGCACTTGCGAGTGGATGATTGATTCCGCAGGTAAGCTTACCGTGCGCCCGATTGGTGGATTGACGCGCGCCAAGTTGGCGAACTGGGGCGTAAATCCGCCGTGGGTCAACAATACAAGATCCATCACGTCGGCGGTTATTAAGCCCGGCGTTGTGGCGGCAACGTGCTCGAACATGTTCTGGGATTGCGCTAACTTGGTGTTTGTTGACCTTTCGGGCTTGGATACCTCCCAGGCCACCAGCATGTCCGACATGTTCAATTACTGCACGAGCCTGACCTCGCTGGATGTCTCGGGTTTCGATACTTCGCAGGTCAAAAAGATGGACAGGATGTTCAGGTTCTGCGAGAAACTTACCGAACTTGATGTTTCGAACTTCAGCGGTGCATCCCTGGAAAACGCGTACTTCATGTTCCAGGATTGCAAGGCGCTTGAAACGCTGAATCTGGGTTCCTTCAGCCCTGCGAAGGCAACGAACCTTCAAGGGATGTTCGTGGGATGCAAGTCGCTGACGTCGCTTGATCTTTCGCGTTTCAGCACTGCCAGCGCCACCGACATGACCATGATGTTCCATGGCTGCGCAGCGCTTAAAACGTTGGATTTGACGTCGTTTAATACTGCGAACGTGACCTGTACGAACGCTATGTTCTACGGGTGCAGCGCGCTTGAAGTGCTTGATTTGGGGTCGTTTGATATGTCAAGCGCGGGCGATGTAACGAACATGTTCGGGAGCTGCGGCAGCTTGCGTACGATTTACGCTGCGAACTCGTTTGCTATTCCTGCGGGGGCGTATTCCAATAACATGTTCAGTGGCTGCACGTCTTTGGTGGGCGGCTCGGGCACCGCATATGATGCGGCGCACGTTGACGCCGAGTACGCACGTGTTGACCGCGGTGCAACTACCCCCGGCTATCTAGCTGGGAAAATGGGTGATGTGAACGGCAACGGCCGCTTGAACGCGGTAGATGCGCAGATTGCGTACGACATTGCCACAACAACGTTCTACCAGGATCGTCCGGATTATGCGGCGCTGTTTGCGCGTGCCGATGTGACCGGTGCACCCGGCGGCGGCCCCGATGGCCACGTGTACGCCGAGGACGCGTTCGCCATTCAGTACGCAGCATTGCGTGGCTGGGGCGCATAGCGGCTTGCTGCGGACGGCGCGGCTGCGGCTGGGTGCTGCTGGCGATGACTTGCAGCCGGCGCGGCTGCCGCCAGCGTCGCACGGCTGCGGTGGTCGGGTTGTGGTCGGGTGCAGCAGTCGGTCGGGTTGCGGGCGGCTGCTGCGGTGCCGCGCGACCCGGGTGTTTTCCTTCGCCTCCTTCTCTTATCCGAGAGGGAGGCTTTTTGTTGACAAAAGGTGGGGTAGTTTGTCAACACGGTGCAGGGGCGCGCCGCCGCGGGTGGCGCTGCGGCAGGCGACGTCTGGGCTTGCATCCGACCCGTCCGATAAGCCTCCGGTCGGGTATTCGCCTTCTCCGGCCGGCAAAAGGGAGCCATTGTCTGTCGCTAATACTACGACCTTTTGCTGGCGCTTCTGGGCCCTTCCCTTGCATCCAGGGGGAGGGCCCTTTTCGTTTGGTTGCTGGCTTGGCGGCGCGGCCTTCCCTCTGTTGGTGTTTTCCTGCGCTTCCGCAAAGGCGTTGATCGTCTCTTGGCGCCGGCGCAGCCCCGCGCGTTCAGCTCGGTCCGGCTCAGCTCGGCGCAGCATGTCCCCGCGCAGCACAGTCCAGCCTGGCTCGATGCAGCGCGCCCTGCCGCATCCCCGCGCGGCTTGTATGCTCCTGATCGTCTTTTTCTTCCGATGTCCTCTGTTCTCCCTGCATTGGCGTCCTCTCTACGCGCATCCTTGATTAAAATCGGGATGAATTGCTTCTCCTCCTTCATTGGCGGCCCCCCTTGTTGGAAAAGAGGGGGCGAATTCGGGCAAATCGACGATAATCGGTGGTTGGCGATTCGGCAGTGAGGCGTGCCTCAGTCGCGCAATTCTCTGACCTGGGGGTTTTGTCGGAGCGTTTTTCTCGTTGCGTCCCGCATGCCGGAAAACGGCCCGATTTGCGTCTCGCGACCACCGATTATCGTGCGTTTGCGCGAATTCGGGGACGTTTTCGCAACAACCGCCCCCTCCGTGAACCCCCTCTGCTGTGCGAGCCTTTGTCTGCCGCGGTTGGCTGCATGCAACAACTGCTTCCCCGCGAGCCCCCTGCGGCGCGGGAAAAGCGTGGCGCGACGAAGGGGAGCGGAATCAAATCCGAATCAGCCTCGTTGCCATTGGCGGGCGTCAACGGAAATGAGGCAGGCTAAAACCGCCCCCGCGCATTTTCACAGCGCCACTGAGAATGACGTTTAGTTCACAACGCAGTCATATTTGTCATGTTGCGGTAAGATATACTCCAAAAACATTTTTGCGAAAACGGAAGAGGCAGGTATGGCTTTCGAAAAATTCACCGACAAAGCCCGCAAAGTGCTTGTTCTGGCTCAGGACGAGGCGCGCGCTCTCAAGCAGCCTTACGTGGGCACCGAGCACATTTTGCTGGGTCTGATTCAAGAAAAGGACGGTTTTGCCGCACAGGCGCTGGATCGTCTGAACGTTAAATATGAAGATGTGGTGGGCATGATCCCCCAGGTGGTGTCCATCGATGAAAACGCCGATGTGTCAGGGCATTTGAACTTCACGGCGCGCGTGAAGCGTGTTTTGGAGAACTCCCTGCGCGAGGCGCTGCAAATGGGCCAAAGCTACATTTCCACCGAGCACTTGCTGCTGGGCATTGTGCGTGAAGGCGAAGGAACCGCTCTTGACGTGCTGAGCCGCTTGAGCGTGTCGGGCGACGACATCCGCGGCGTGTTGCACGACCTGGTGGGGCAGACCCCCGTGCTGGCGGGCAACAATCCGTTTGGCGGCGAGTCCTCGCAGGAGAGCATCCTGAAGGAATTCGGCACCGATCTTACGAAAAAAGCGCGCGATGGCAAGCTGGATCCCGTTATTGGCCGCGCAAAAGAAATCGAGCGCGTGATGCAGATCCTGTCGCGTCGCCAGAAGAACAACCCGCTGCTGTTGGGCGAGCCGGGCGTGGGCAAAACCGCTGTAGTGGAAGGGTTGGCCCAGCTCATCGTGTCGAACGAGGTGCCCGATCTGCTGCGCGGCAAGCGTATTGTCACGTTGGACGTGTCCGCGCTGGTGGCGGGCAGCAAGTTCCGCGGTGAATTCGAAGAGCGCCTGAAGAAGTGCATCAAGGAAGTGCAGGATGATGGCAAGATTATCCTGTTCATCGACGAGATTCACACGCTGATTGGTGCTGGTTCCGCTGAAGGCTCCATTGACGCTGCGGCCATTTTGAAGCCGCCGCTGAGCCGTGGCGAAATCCAGGTTATTGGCGCCACCACGCTTGAAGAATTCCGCAAGCATTTCGAGAAGGACAGCGCCCTGGCGCGTCGCTTCCAGTCGCTTACGGTTGCCGAACCTACCTCTGAACAGGCCGTTCGCATTATGGAAGGCTTGCGCGACCGTTACGAGGCGCACCATAACGTGCATTTCACCGACGAAGCGCTGCAGGCGGCGGTGTCGCTGTCCGAGCGCTACATCCAGGATCGCTTCCTGCCTGACAAGGCCATTGACGTGATTGACGAAGCGGGCGCGCGCATGCGCATCCGCAACATGGTGCTGCCCGAAGAAGTGCGTGAGCTGGAAGAAAAGCTGCGCAAGGTGACCGAAGAGCGCACTGCTGCTGTTGCCGCACAGAATTACGAGAAGGCCTCGCAGCTGCGTGACCAGGAAGAAGAGCTGCGCGCCCAGTGCGACGAGGCAATAAAGAACCTTCCCGAAGACAGCGGCAAGGAAATCCAGGAAGTCACGGAAAAAGAAGTGGCTGATGTGGTATCCATGACCACGGGCGTGCCGGTGTCCAATCTTACGGAAACGGAAACCGCGAAGCTGCTGCGCATGGAAGGCGTGCTGCACGAGCGCGTTATTGGCCAGGACGAAGCTGTTACGGCGCTGTCCAAGGCTATCCGCCGTTCGCGCGCGGGCCTGAAAGACCCCAAGCGACCTGCGGGTTCGTTCATTTTCCTGGGTCCTTCTGGTGTGGGCAAAACCGAGCTTTCCAAGGCGCTTGCGGAGTTCCTGTTCAACTCCGAAGAGGCGCTTATCTCCTTCGACATGTCCGAATACATGGAAAAGCACAGCGTATCGCGTCTGGTGGGTTCGCCTCCGGGTTACGTGGGCTTCGACGAGGGCGGCCAGCTTACAAAGGCCGTGCGCCAGCGTCCGTATTCGGTGGTGCTGTTCGACGAAATTGAGAAGGCGCACCCCGATGTCTTCAATATTTTGCTGCAGATTCTGGAAGAAGGTCGCCTGACCGACAGCCAGGGTCGTTCGGTGGACTTCCGCAACACGGTTATTATCATGACCAGCAACGTGGGCGCGCACGAAATTGCGCAAACGCAAACGCTGGGCTTCTCGGGCAGCGAAAACGTGGGTCTTTCCGACAAGGAAATCAAGAACCGTGTAATGACCGAGCTCAAGCGCACGTTCCGTCCGGAATTTTTGAACCGCTTGGACGAAATCATCGTGTTCAAGAGCCTGACGTCTGCCGAGATTTCCCAGATAGTGTCGCTGATGGTGGACGACCTGCGTCAGCGTCTGATCGCGCTGAACATGACCATCAACCTGAGCGACGAGGCGTTGAAGTTTGTGGCGAAGGAAGGCACCGATGTTACGTTTGGTGCGCGTCCGCTTCGCCGCGCTATCCAGCGTCTGTTGGAGGACCCGCTGTCCGAACAGATCCTGGAAGGGAAGTGGACCAGCGGTTCGGTTATCCAAGTGGACCTGGAGGGCGAAGAACTTACGTTTACGCAGGGCGAGGGATCCATTCCTGCGCCGCGTAAGCGCGACAACATTGCGCGCGAAACGGAGCTGCTGCTCACGCAGTACAACTTGGGCGCGGCGGGCGCCGGTACCCCTGGTGGCGCTGCGGACGATGGTGCGGTAGACTAGCGGGACGCGAGTGAGTCTTCCCTGACGGATAAAGAAAACGAAAAAGGAATGTCATGGGCCGAATGGCGTATAAAGACAACAATCGGATTTTCGATTTGATTACGCAGCTGGTGGGCGCACAGTCTGACCAGGACAACGTTGAGTACGCGGGGTGCGTGGCGAAAAATGCCAGCGCCGCAGCGGTGGTGCTGGCGGGTGGTTCGGGCGAACGCTTTGGCGAATCGGGCGGCAAGCAGCTCATTGATATTGCGGGAAAACCGCTTCTCACCTGGTCAATTGAAACACTCGATGCAGTGGCTGACATTGGTCTTATTGTGGTGGTGTGCCCGAAGGCGCGTCGCGATGAGTATGCGCAGACTGCCATTGAGCCTTTCGATTTTGTGACGCCCATTGTGCTGGCTGATGCGGGCGATTCGCGTCAGGAGTCGGCGTTTTCGGGGCTGGAATGCGTGCCTGATACCTTCGAATTCACCGTTATTCACGATGGTGCGCGCCCGCTGATCACGCCGCGGCTGGTCACGCACGCACTGAACACCATCAAGGGCAGCTTGGATGCCGATGGCGTGATTGTGGCTACGCCCGCTATTGATACGTTGAAGATGGTCGAAAACGGTGTGATTGTGGGCACGCCCGACCGCCGTGCGTTCTGGAATGCGCAAACGCCGCAGATTTTCCGCACGGGTATGTATCGTCGGGCGCATGCGTCGGCTCTGTACGACGGCTTTTCCGGCACCGACGACTCGTCGCTTATCGAGCGCTTGGGCGGTCGCGTGATGGTGGTTGAAGGCAAGCGCGACAACATTAAGCTTACGGTGCCCGAAGATTATCTGCTGTTGGCGGCGGCCATTGCTGCGCTTCGCAACGAAGATGGAAAAGAAGATTAGCGCCATGGATGAACTGCAGCGACAAGAATGCTTGGGAGATTTTGCCCGGCTGCGCGTGGGGCAAGGAATGGACGTTCATGCCTTCGCGTCGGAGCGCAAGCTTATTTTGGGTGGGGTTGATATCCCGCATGAACAGGGGCTTTTGGGTCACTCCGATGCCGATGTGCTGGCGCATGCCGTTGCCGATGCGCTTTTGGGTGCCATTCGCGGCGGCGACATTGGCAAGCTTTTCCCCGATACCGATCCTGCTTACGAAGGCGCCGATTCCCTGAAGCTTTTGGCTGCCGTGGCGCAGAAAGTGCGCGAAGAAGGCTTCGAGATTATTGACGTTGACAGCGTTATTGCAGCTCAGAGGCCGAAACTTTCGCCGTATCGCGATCAGATGCGCGCGAATTTGGCGCAGGCTATGGGCATTCCCGTGGAGAATGTGGGCGTGAAAGCAACCACGACTGAGCATTTAGGGTTCGAAGGCCGCGAGGAAGGCATTTCTGCCACGTGCAGCTGTCTGGTTTGTCGATGTACGCAGGCCTAAGCGACGTTCGTCGAGCGGCTTTTGCTAAAGCAACTCGGGCGGATTTCGCGCAGGTGGCCTGAACGACCGACTCCTTCGCACACTCTTTCTTTTCGAATCTTCTAACCGAAAGGCTATGATAATGAATATTTACAACACGCAGACGCGCTCCAAAGTTGAGTTGGAACCTATTACCCCTGGTAAAATCGGCATGTACGTGTGCGGCCCCACGGTGTACAATCGCATTCACATTGGCAACGCGCGCACGTTCATTTCTTTCGACATCATTCGCCGCTACTTGATGTGGCGCGGCTACGACGTGACGTTTGTGCAGAATGTGACCGACGTTGACGACAAGATTATCAAGCGCGCGAACGAGGAAGGTCGCAGCGCGGCCGAAGTTGCCGCCGAATACACGCAAGCGTTCATCGACGACATGCATGCGGTGGGCGTTTTGGATCCCACGGTGCGCCCGAAGGCAACCGAGGAAATTGACGAGATGATCAAGCTGGTCAGCCTTCTTATTGAGAAAGGCCATGCCTACGAAGTAGAAGGCGACGTGTATTACGCGGTGCGCTCGTACCCTGCGTACGGGCAGCTTTCCGGTCGCAACATTGACGAGATGGAGGCGGGCCACCGCGAGTTGCGCGCCGATGGCCAAGGCTTGGAGGATCGCAAGCGCGACCCGCTGGATTTCGCGCTGTGGAAAGCTGCGAAGCCGGGCGAGCCATCGTGGGATTCGCCGTGGGGCAAGGGCCGTCCGGGCTGGCACATTGAATGCTCCGCCATGAGCCACAAGTATTTGGGTCTGCCGTTCGACATTCACGGTGGCGGCTCTGACCTGGTGTTCCCGCATCATGAAAACGAACGCGCGCAGTCCGAGGCTGCGTATGATTGCACGTTCAGCAACAACTGGATGCATTCGGGCATGCTGCAAATCGCCAACGCGGAAACCGGCGAAGCAGAGAAGATGAGCAAGTCGCTGAACAACTTCCTGATGCTTTACGAAGCGCTGGAGATTGTGCGCCCGGAGGCGCTGCGCATGCTTATGCTGCAAACGCATTACCGCAGCCCGCTGGTGTTTGGCGACCAGCGTCTGAGCGAGGCCGATGCCGCTTTGACGCGCATCCAGAACGCGGTGAAGAACCTGGACTGGCTGCTGGCGAACGCTGCGGAAGGCGAAGCCGCTGTGGATGCGGCTGCGCTTGAGGCCGCTGTTGCCACCGCGCGCGAGGATTTCGTTTCGTCCATGGACGATGACTTTAACGCTCCCGAGGCATTGGGTGCGGTGTTTAGCCTGGTTGCTTCGGTGAATGCTGCAACGGCTGCGGGTGCTATTTCTGCTGCCGATGTTGCGGTTGTTTCCGCAGCTCGTCAGGCGATTGTGGAGCTTATGGGCGTCTTTGGCATTGATGTTGCCGCCGCGGATGCATCCGATGAAGGTGCTGCGTATCCCGATGCCGTTTTGGCTTTGGCTGCCGAGCTTGCCGGCTACGATGGTGCCGATAAGGCCGCTGCGGCACAGGCGCTGCTTGATGCGCGCGCCGCTGCCCGCAAGGAGAAGAACTGGGCGGTTGCCGATGCCGTGCGCAATGGCTTGAGCGAGCTGGGCTTTGTCATTGAGGACACGGCTCAAGGGGCGCGCGTGACGTTTAACGGCTAATCGCTGCTTATCTTAGTGGGTATCTGGCGGCGAAGGGCATTTGGCGAACGGACTCCGCCTGGATAATGCTGCAGGGGGCTTGGGACTCGCTCAACTTATCCAAGGCGTAGCACGCTCGCCTCAACCCTTCGCTGCCAGATTGTTCTTGTTGCTAAAAGGCAGGTTCCTGTTTTGAAATTTTGTCGTTAAACGTCCCTTAGTTTACGGGGAAAAGAAAGGAAGAAATCAATGGAATTGTTGGCTCCAGCGGGTGGGTTTTCCCAGCTAGAAGCTGCAATAAAGTTTGGCGCCGATGCTGTGTATCTAGCGGCCGACCGCTTTGGTATGCGGGCGCGCGCCACGAATTTCTCCCTTTCCGATATCCCGCGCGCGGTGGAAATCGCGCATGCTGCGGGTGTTTCCGTTCATGTGACGTGCAACATTTTGATGAGCGATTCCGACTTGGAAACACTTCCCGAATATTTGCGGGCGCTTGACGCTGCGGGTGTGGATGCCCTGATCATCAGCGACTTAGGCGCGCTTCGCCTGGCGCGCCAATATGCCCCGCATTGCGAATACCATGTGAGCACGCAGGCGTCGGTGAGCAATGTGCAAGCGGCGTTGGCGTGGTATGAGATGGGCGCGCGGCGCGTGGTGTGCGCGCGAGAAATGAGCCTGGCGGAAATTGCCGCGCTCAAGGCCGCATTGCCTGCCGATATGAAAGTCGAGACGTTCGCGCACGGCTCTATGTGCATGGCGGTTTCTGGCCGATGCCTGATTAGCTCGTACCTTACGGGACGTAGCGGCAACCGCGGACATTGCACGCAACCGTGTCGTTGGATGTATACGCTGGAAGAAGAAAGGCGCCCTGGCCAGCACTTTCCCATCGAGGAAGACGAAACGGGCACGTTCATCATGAACGCGCAGGATATGAATATGCTGGCGCACGTGCGCGAGATGGAAGCGGCAGGCATCGATTCCATCAAGATTGAGGGGCGCAACAAGAAGGCGTTTTACGTGGCGACCATTGTGAACGCGTATCGCCAGGTACTCGATGGTGCCGATCCCGCTGATTTCGAAGAAGAGCTTGATACGGTGTCGCATCGTCCGTATTCGACGGGGTTTTTCTTTGGTCCGGCTCATCAGTCGGTCGAAACCGATGGTTATGAGCAGACATGCCTTCATGTGGCGGATATTGTTGCCTGCGAACCTGCTGATGGGGAGGACGTTGCGGGGTGTGCTGTTGTTAGCGATGTGGTTGCTAGCGCCAGCGTGGGTGCAGCGATCGATGGGGCTACTGGTCCTGCTGATACAGTTGGTGCCGCTGATGCGGGCGTAGCGACTGATGGCGTCTCCGATGCTGCTGGCGTGGCTGCCGGCGCTGCTGGTGCGAGCTTGTCTGAGAACGCAGCGGGCAAGTGGCTGATCACGGCGGTTTGCCACAACCGTTTTGCAGAAGGCGACGCTCTCGAGGCGCTTGTTCCGTATATCCCCCCTGTTCACGTGACGGTTTCGCAGCTCACGTGGATTTCTGAGAACGCAGCAGGCGAGCCAATGCCCGTTTCTGTTGAGGTGGCAAATCGAGCCATGGCGCGCTACACGTTCTTGAGCGATGCTCCGCTGGAGCCAGGCGGATTCCTGCGCCTGCGCGAGCATCGCGTCACTTCTCGCTACGCATAGGTTTTGGCGCGCGGCTTCTTCGACTCAGCAAGCATAGGGGCTTAGGGCCATGTTGTCGTTTTTTCCGCCCCAATGTGCAAAATATTCCTGTTCGGGGTGGGTCGGACTAGCGAAAGAGCGCGTTTGAGGGCTGTCAGTCCCGCTCGACTGGTTTGCTGTTCTAAGAAACCCCAGGTCGCGAGATTTTGCCAGCTCTTGCGGACGTGAACGCCTCTTCGCCACCTACCCCGAACGGGAATATTTCGCACATTCGCCTTCGATTTACGACAAGATGGTTCTTGGGGGGGGCGCACTGGGCGGGATATGCTTGGGTCGCGGCGGATTGGCTGCGCGTGGCTCGCTGTGATTGATTCAGTTTGTCGGATTTTCCGGCCAAAAACGCCCAAATTGACGGTGCGGGGCAGGTGGAGCTGGGGCTGTCGGTTCATGTGTCGCCAGCGGGAATCTGTGACCTGGGGTTTTACGAGCGCAATCAGCTAAAAGAGCTTCAAACGCTCGCGCAAGCCCCTCCCCGCTCCTCCCGAACTGCCCCGTATCGTTCATCTGGGCGTTTTTACCCCGATTTTCCGACAAGATGACTCCTGGAAGGCGCCGCGCGAGGTGTGCCCGTTATGTCTGGGCAAAATGTGCGGCGCGTTGATTGACCGTTCTTTTTCCCGTAAAATATTTAGTCTCATTTTTTGCTAAGCAGAAAGGCGACATCGTGGAACAAGATGCCATTTTCCAAGAAGAGCAGCAAGCGCTGACCAATACGTACGAGAAGCTGACGCGCATTGCGGAAGAAACTACCGCCAGCTTGGGCGCCGATGCGCTTGAAGTGCTGGGCGAGCGCAAGAACTTGTTCGACGAGCTCAAGTTTGACCTGGGCAATGGCGTGAATTTGGAAACATATGCCGAGGCTGAGGCGCTGCAGCGCGTTATCGATCAGTACAATCTGGCGGTAGATTTGAATTCTGAGCGTCTGGCTAAGACGCGTCTGCTTATGAAGAAGCCGTATTTCGCGAAAGTGGTGCTGCAGCTGCGCCCCGGCGCTCCGCCGCGCGAGCTATACCTGGGCGCTACGGGCATGACCGACGAACGCGGTCGTCACTTTATTATCGACTGGCGCGCACCGGTTGCCGAGACGTATTACAACCAGGCAAACGGCAAGACTTCGTACGTGGCAAATGGTCGCACTATCAAGGCTGACCTGCTGCTTCGTCGTCAGTTCGACATTACGCAGGACACGCTGAATGCCTATTTCGACACCACCGTTGCCATAGAGGATCCTCTGCTGCTGGCATCGCTTGCGAAAAGTCGCTCGTCGAAGCTCGGCGACATCACGGCCACCATCCAGCGCGAGCAAAACCAAGTGGTGCGTCACGAAGACGTTCCCGTGCTGCTGGTCAACGGTATTGCGGGTAGCGGCAAGACCTCGGTCATGCTGCAGCGCATAGCGTACCTGCTGTACCAAGAGCGCGACACGCTGCGCCCCGATGACGTGCACCTGATCTCGCCGAATCCCGTTTTCCGCGACTACATTGACAACGTGCTGCCCAACATGGGCGAGCGCAACCCGCAAATCGAAACTTGGGACGACCTTATGCGCAAGTTGGGGCTTACCGAGCGCGGCCTGGGAAAGGGTGCGTTGGCGGACGATTTGCTGGTCATCGACGAAAAACTTGAAAGCCTGGAGCTTACCCAGAAGGACTTCCAGGACATTTGCGTGGGGGAGGAACGCGTTGTTGCCGCAGGTCAGGCGTTTAGCGCATACCAGCAATACAAGCGGCTTCCCGCGGGGCAGCATCGTTGCAACTTGGCGAAGGAGCTGCTGCATGAGCGGTTGGAGCAGCGCATTGCATCGCGCATGAACAACGCCGATGTTCAGGCGGAAATCATGGACCTGGATGAGCAGGAGCACATTCGCATCTTTGGTCATCAGGCGTTCACGGCGTTGGAAGAAGAGCTGCCCGAGTACACACGTTTGTACCTGGAGGATCGCTACGCTGCCGTGGCGGACGCCATTGAGGAAGGCGCGTGGTTGCGTTTCGACCGCATTGGCATGAATATGCTGGGTAAAAGCTCGCTTTCCGCGGTGGAATGGCTGTACTTGAAGCTGGCGTTGGCGGGCGGTGCGAACCGTGGGGCACGCTACGTGATGGTGGACGAGGTTCAGGATTACTCGCTGGCGCAGCTCATGGTTATGGCGCGCTATTTCTGCAACGCGCATTTCTTGTTGCTGGGGGATGAAAACCAGGCCATCAAGGAAGGAACAGCTACGTTTTCGCAGATAGAGCAGGGATTTGCGCATGTGCTTGATGCGTCGGTTGAGCTGTGCTGCCTGCAAACGAGCTACCGCAGCTCGCCAGAAATCACGGCACTGTTCAAAACGCTGATGAACGGCGATTCCTGCATGGATGTTGCCTCGGTGCAGCGCCCGGGCAACAAGCCCGTTATCAAGCCGTGCGCTACGGACGAAGAGTACTTCGCGGCGCTGCGCGGCGCCGTTGCTCAGGCAGCCGAAGATGTTGACCAGCGCGGATTGGCGGCCATTGTTGTGGCGGACAAACAACGTGCGCGCTGGATGGAAAAGAAGCTGTCAGAGTTTACGGACTGTGCGGTGACCTGCGCGTTTCCTGGTGCGGGTGGTGCTGGGGGCGCGGGCGAAGCAGGTGGTGTTGCGGGCGCGGGGGCCGGCGCAGCTGCGTGTCGCTTCAGCCGCTCCAAGCGTGTGGGCGCACCCGTGGTGTTGCCCGAGCACGGTGTGGTGTTGCTTGATCTTCCTACCGCGAAGGGTCTTGAGTTTGACCAGGTCATCATTGCGGACGCGCAAGAAAGCGTCTACGGGACGGATGATTTGTCGCGGCATCGCCTGTATACGGCAATCTCGCGCGCCACGCAGAAAGTGACGATTCTGTCGCAAGGCTCTCTTTCGCCGTTGCTGCAGTCTGCTTTGTAGTTGCGGCGGCGGGCGACCTGCAGGCAACCCGCGGCGGGCGGGCGACAAGTGGGCAACCTGCGACCCGCAGCAAGCGGGCAACCTGCAGCAGACGGGCGGCAGCAGGCGTCCCGCGCGACCTGCGAGCAACCCGGCCCCCGCACCCCGCGACTTGCAACCAGCGGGGGGCACCCAGTGCCGCCGCCCCCACTTCACCCACCTCGCGCACCTGACGCCTTGCCGATTCATGTTACAGGTTGCCGTCATGCGGCTGGTGACGTATGACAAGCGCCTCTGTTTGTGGCAAAATATCGCACGAAAAGTAAGTATTTATGCGCACATGAGGTTACGGTTATGTCTGTTCAATTTGACGTTCGCCAGGCGAATCCTTCCGTTGTTGACCTGCTTGAACAGCAGTTGGGGCTTCCTCGGTTCATTGCGACCACGCTCGCGTCGCGCGGTGTGACCACGCCCGAGCAAGCCGAACGTTTCTTCAATCCCTCGCTTGATAGGGATTGGGCAAATCCCTATAACATTCCTGGTATGGAAGATGTTGTTGATGAGCTTGAACAGGCAATTCGGCGCGGTGACCACATTGTGGTTTTCGGCGACTTCGACGTTGACGGCATTTCCGCCACCACTGTTCTTACGCGTGCGCTGCGCCAGATGGGCGCCTTGGCCACGCCGTTCATCCCGCGCCGTTTCGATGAGGGCTACGGCTTAACGGAAGCGGCGTTCCAGCGCGTTATGCAGCTGGGTCCCACACCCGATTTCATTGTGACCGTTGACTGCGGCATATCGTGTCGCGAAACCGTGGCACAAGCGGTGGGTCAGGGGCTGCGCGTGGTGGTTACCGACCATCACGAGCCGGCCGATGCCGTGCCTGTTGGTGTTCCCATTGTTGATCCCAAAAGGGCCGGCTCCAAAGAAGACGCCGTTTTGGCTGGTGTGGGCGTTGCGCTGAAAGTGGTGCAGGCGCTGGGTGCGCGTTTTGGCATGCCTCATTTGTGGCGTGAATACACCGATCTGGCAACGCTGGGCACGGTGGCTGACCTTATGCCCATGGTAGGTGCGAACCGCGCGCTGGTTGCCGATGGCCTGCGCCGCATCAACGAGAATCCGCGTCCTTGCATTGCCGCGCTGTTGGCGCAGGCAGGCGCAACCGATCAAACAACTTCCACGAACTTGAGCTTCTCGGCGGTTCCGCGCTTGAATGCCGCAGGTCGCATGGGGGATTCCTCGTCTGCCCTTGAGCTGCTCATGTGCGATGACCCCGCGCGTTGCCAGCATTTAGCGGCGCAGCTGGAAGAGATCAACACGCAGCGACGCAGCATTGAGTCGGAGTTGACCGAAATCGCGAGGGTGCAGGCCGAGGAAATCTACCACGGTCAGCGCGCGCTGGTTGTTGCGGGCGCTGGTTGGCACGAGGGCGTGAAGGGAATTGTGGCAAGTCGCCTGGTGGGAACGTATGGCGTGCCCACGATCCTGCTGACCATCGATGGCGACGAAGCGCGCGGCTCGGGTCGCAGCGTGGGTCGCGTGAACTTGTTCAAAGCCATTGAGAGTTGCGCCGATTTGCTCACGCGCTACGGCGGGCACGAAGCGGCTGTGGGCGTGACGCTTCCCGTGGCGAACTTGGAAGAATTTACGCGCCGCCTGTGCGCGTTCATGGACGAGCTGCCGCCTTCGGCGTTTCACCCGGCCATTCCGGTGGATGCGCGCGTGAGTTTGGCGGAGCTTACGCTGGAAAACGTGCGCAAGCTGGACTTGTTGTCGCCGTTTGGCCAGGAAAACCCCGTGCCATGTTTTATGGCGCCGAATGTGACGCTGGCGAATCATCGTGCGGTGGGCGCGGGCAAGAATCACTTCTCGTGCAACTTGTCAGATGGAACGGGGCAAACGGCTGCCATTATGTTCCATTGCTCCGACATCGAAACGTTGTTGGACACAAACAGTGTGGTCAACGCCGCGTTTACGCTGCAAATCGATTCATGGCGTGGACGCGAGTCGGTGAAAGCCATGTTGAAAACCGTGTCGCCGGCGCGTTCGTGCGCGGCGCTTGAGGCGTGCCTGTCGCCCGAGGAAGTATCTTTTGTGGCCGATCTGTATGCCTCTGCCGAAGACGGCGTGGAAGACGTGGTGGATGAGTCGTTCGAAGAAATCGAACGCTACGAAAGTATGCTTGCGCAAAACCGCGCTGATTGGCGTCGCTTTGCACAGGAAAAGCCCAATGAGCTGCAGGAACGCATTATCCAAACCATCATTGGCGCGGCGGAATTGCATGATTCCCAGCGTCAGATTCTCGATAAGCTGGCGCAGGGCCAGTCGCTGTTGGCTGTTATGGCAACGGGGCGCGGAAAATCGCTCACGTTCCAGGTGCGGGCGGCAGAATTGGCGCTTGAACAGGGAAAAGCATCGATTTTCGTGTATCCGTTGCGCGCGCTGATTGCCGATCAGGCGTGGCATTTGAATAACGCGCTTTTGCCGTTCGGCGTGTCGTCGGTCACGCTTACGGGCGAGAGCACGCCGCAGGAGCGTGCCGTTGCGTTTGCGGGTTTGACCTCGGGCGATGTGGACATCGTTTTGACCACACCGGAGTTTTTAGTGTATCACGCGGAGGAATTCGCCGCCTGCCAGCGCATCGGTTTCGTGGCAATCGATGAAGCACATCACGTGGGCCAGGCGAAGGCGGGCAACCGCATGGCGTATCGCTCGCTGGGCGCGGTGCTCAAGCAGCTGGGCAATCCCACGGTTTTGGCGCTCACGGCAACGGCTCCCGATGCCGTGGCGCGCGATGTTGCGCAGGTGTTGTCGTTGCGCGATCACGTGTATGACCAGGCAAGTCGTGAAAACCTGCAGGTGGATGACCACCGCAACTTGAAGAATCGCGACGACTACTTGGCGCACATTGTTGCACGTGGCGAAAAGACCGTCGTTTACGTTTCCTCGCGCGAGCAATCGGTTGCCGTGGCGCGTTCGTTGCGCGCGCGCGTGCCGCAGTTGGCCAGCCGTATTGGCTTCTATAACGCTGGTCTTTCGCGCGTTGAGCGCAATCGTGCAGAAGAGCTGTTCCGCACCGATGCGTTCTGCGTGCTGGTGGCAACGTCGGCATTTGGCGAAGGCGTGAACATTCCGCATATTCGTCGTGTTGTTTTGTACGGGCTGCCCTTCAATGAGATTGAGTTTAACCAGATGAGTGGCCGCGCGGGCCGCGATGGCGATCCCGCGATTATCCACTTGCTCTACGGGAATGCTGATGCTCAAACGAATAAAGCCGTGGTGTGCGGCGAAACGCCCGATCGTGCGGCGTTGGTGGATGTGTATAAATATCTGCGCTCCGAACAGGTAAAACACGGCGAAGAACCGTTCATGGTGAACTTGGACGACTTCGCGTCGGCTTCCGGGGAAGCGCCCGTGCGTCCCGCGGATGACGGCGTGGCGGCAGGCGGTGCCGGCGCTGGTGCTGCTACGGGCGTGCGCGGCGTGGCGGGCAGTGCCAGTGCCGTGAGCGCTGCGGGCGGCGTGAGCTGCGGTTGCGCATCGTCTGCTCAGGTGGCGGCCGAACGAGCGCGCGCGCAGGCGGCAGCAGCTGCCCAAGTGCAGGCGGTTTCGGCGGCGGCATCCAAGCTTTCGGCTGCGGCGGTGAAGTGCGGCATTGCGGTCTTCCGCGAGCTGGGCTTCATCGAGGCGCGCCCTGGCTGCTTCTGCGGCGAGCGCATTTGGGCGATTCGCGTGAAGCATCGTCCCGAGAAAGTTGACCTTATGGAAAGCGTGCGTTTCCGCGAGGGTCTGGGCGAAATCGAAGAGTCGCGTTCGTTTGGCGATTGGGCGCTTTCTGCTTCGGCCGACGAGCTTTTGGCGCACATCGTGTACCCCATAATCCCGAACTCATGATAAAGGTGGGTTCCGTTTGCCGTTGTCTTTTCATTTATGCAGATAACATCGTATAATTATTATTTGGCGAAATTTTTCGAAAGGAGGCGGCTATGGCGCAAAAAACCCATTCCGCGGATGTTGCCGATAATGCAAAAACCGTGAATGCTGCAACAGATGCATCTGATGGAAGCGTTATGGACGCCGTTCCTGTTGTTGATAATGCTTCCGCGGAAGCTGCGGAAATCGCGGAAGTCGCGGAAGCCGCAAAAGACACGAAATTCGTAGACGCTGCCATTGCCGCAAGCTCTGCTGCAGGTGAAACCGTGGCCGAGCCTGCGCCAGCTGGTGGCACTGCGCCTGCAACTGCATCTGTAAGTGAAGGCGCCAGCCCCGCAGCCGCTTCCCCTGCGTCCGCGGGTGAAACCGTTCCCGCGCCTGGCTCCGAGGAATACGCCGCCCGCTACGACACCTTCCGCGATGCTGAACTGTTGGGCGTGGCGCTTGACAGCGTTTCCCCCGATGACCTGGATGAACCGCTGCTGGGTTACCAAGGCGGCAGCGACAAGCCGTATGCGCCCACTACGCTTACGGGCAAGGTGACGCCGGGCACGTTCACGCCCGAAGAGCGCTTCCACACGCTGATTGAGGCCATGAAGCCGTATACCGACAAAGAGGGACTGGACATGGTGGAGCGGGCGTATCGTTTTGCTGCGCACGCGCACGAAGGTCAGTGCCGCAAGTCGGGCGAGCCGTTTGTGGCGCATCCGGTGGAGGTTGCCATCATCTTGTCGGGCCTGCGCATGGACGTGGAAACCGTGTGCGGCGCGCTGCTTCACGACACGGTGGAAGACACCGATGTCACGGTGGAACAGCTGGCCGAGCTCTTTGGCGATGCCGTAGCTCAGCTGGTAGACGGCGTTACGAAAATCACCCGCATCGAGGTGGAAAACCTCTCCGATGAGCAGGCGCAAACCATTCGCAAGATGTTCGTTGCCATGAGCAAAGACATCCGCGTAGTCATTATCAAGCTGGCTGACCGCCTGCATAACATGCGCACGCTGGGCGCCTTGCGCGAAGATCGCCGCATTTTCAAGGCGCGCGAAACGCTGGAAATCTATGCGCCCATCGCACACCGCTTGGGCATTAGCTCCATTAAGTGGGAGCTTGAGGACTTGTCCTTCTTCTACCTGGAGCCTAATAAATACAAGCAAGTCGCGCGCATGGTTATGGAAAGCCGTGCGCAACGTGAAGCGTACCTTTCCCAGGTCATGGGCGTGTTGCGCGAAGAAGTGGATCGCATGGGCATTCCGTGCCGCATTGAGGGACGCCCCAAGCACCTGTATTCCATCTACGAGAAAATGACGCAGCGCGGCAAGGGCTTCTCCGAGATTTACGACTTGATTGCCGTGCGCATTATCGTGCAGGACATCAAGGATTGCTATTCCGCGTTGGGCGCGGTGCATACGCTGTGGCACCCCATGCCGGGACGCTTCAAAGACTACATTGCCATGCCCAAGGAAAACATGTACCAAAGCTTGCACACCACGGTCATCGGCCCGGCGGCACGGCCTTTGGAAGTGCAGATCCGCACCGAGGAAATGCATGCGCAAAGCGAATATGGCATTGCGGCGCACTGGCGCTATAAAGAGAAGGGTGCCACGCGCGGCGATCTTGAGCTGGACAAGCAGCTAGCATGGCTGCGCGAGATGGTTGACTGGGCGGATGAGACCCAAGACTCTCGCGAGTTCTTGAAATCGCTGAAAGTTGACTTGGCTCCTACCGAGGTCTTTGTGTTCACGCCAAAAGGCGAGGTCAAAAGCTTGCGCGCGGGTTCAACGCCCATCGACTTCGCATACGCTATTCACACGGAAGTGGGCAACCACTGTGTGGGCGCAAAAGTGAACGGCGCAATTGTGCCGCTTACGTATCAGCTGCAAAGCGGCGACCGTGTGGAGATTCTTACGCAGAAGAGCGCAACGCCTTCGCGCGACTGGATTAACCTGGTCAAAACGCCATCGGCGCGCTCGAAAATCCGCGCGTACCATTCGCGCATCAGCCGCAGCGACGACTTGCAGCTGGGCCGCGACAAGCTTACGCGCGAAGTGAAGAAGCACAACATGGGCATCTCGAATGCCACTATGATGCGCGCCACGCAAGACGTTTCCAGGCAGTTGGGCTTCAACGATCCCGAAGATATGCTGGTGCAGATTGGCACGGGAACGGAAAGCGCGCAGCATATTGCGAACCGCGTGCTAAAGCTGCTTACGGAAAACGGCTCGGTGGAACAGAAGGAATCGTTCCTGGTTACGTCTGCCACCAGCAAAAACGTGGTACCGCCCATGCTTACCACGGTGAAGCCGCGCAAGAAAGCTGCAAGCTCATCGTCGAACGGCGTGGTGGTGAAGGGTCTGGGTGACGTGCTGGTGCGCTTGTCGCACTGCTGCAACCCCGTGCCGGGCGATCCGATTATGGGTTTCGTAACGCGCGGACGCGGCATTTCGGTGCATCGTGCCGATTGCCCGAATGCAGCCGATTTGAAGCGCAGCTCCGAGCGCATTATCGAGGTTGAATGGGCGCAGGATTCCAGCCGCGAAGTGTCGTAC
>CAKUFS010000016.1 GCA_934648845.1 uncultured Eggerthellaceae bacterium | reverse complement strand
CCCGACTTCCGCGCAACCGGCGTGCGCGACGGCAAGCGTGCCTACGACTGGCCCTGCATCATCCGCTGCATCAACACGGTTGACGTTATGACCGCCGAGGTTCCCGAGCTTGACTGGGCGTTGCTCAAGCGCATCACGGCGCGCATCACCGCAGAAGTTCCCGGCATCTGCCGCGTGTGCTACGACCTAACCCCGAAGCCCGTTGGCACGGTCGAGTGGGAATAAGAAATTCTTTAGTTATGGGGGTATAAGTCATTTGGTCAATAAAGAATACCCTAATAAACTAGTAATTTGATATACTGGCTCCAATGAAGATCGGAGCCAGTATGCGTTTATTTCCTAGAGAAAACTATCTGAAGAAGATCCGCGGCTTCTACCATGATGACGGGATGATCAAGGTCATCACCGGCGTCCGCCGCTGCGGCAAGTCCTGCCTCATGCAGTGCATCGCCGAAGAGCTGAGGACCGAAGGCGTCGATGACGAGCACATCGTCTTTTTCGACCTCGACCGATACGGGTACCGATCCGTCAAGGCCCCGGAACAGCTCGAGGCCCTCATCGAGCCCCTGCTCGCTGTCTCGGGGAGGAAGTACCTTTTTATCGACGAGGTGCAAAACGTCGAGGGTTTCGAGGACGTGCTCAACGGGTTTCGCACCGAAGGCGGATTCTCCATCTTCATCACCGGGTCGAACTCCTACCTGCTTTCAGGGGAGCTGGCCACGAAGCTAACCGGGCGCTATATCGAGTTCGAGATGCAGACGCTGGACTTCGGCGAGTACTGCCAGATGAAGCGCTTCTTGGGGCTGCCCGTGAACCCGAACCCGGTCGCGGAGTTCGATACCTACATCCTCGAGGGCGGTTTCCCGAAGGCGATGGATTACCCCCAGCTCGCCGACAAGCGCGCTTACGTCACTGCGGTAATCCAGGAGATCTTCGAGAAAGACATCCGCAGGCGCGTGAAGATCAAGAACGTCTCCGTGTTCAACCAGGTGCGCGACTACATCATCAACAACTTCGGCGCCACCACGTCGCTTGCGAACATCCAATCGGACCTCGAGAGCAAGCAGGGCGTGAAGGTCAAGCGCGAGACGCTCGCGCGATACCTCCAGATCCTCGAAGACGCGAAGATCGTCAGCAAGTGCGCCCGCTTCGACCTGAAGTCGCGAAAATCGCTGCGGGGCGAGCAAAAGTACTACCTGGCGGACCTGGGCTTCTACTTCGCCCTCAACACCGACAACCGCATCAACTACGGGCCCGTCCTCGAGAACATCGTCTATCGCTACGCGCTCGCGCAGGGTTGCAAGGTC
The DNA here is from genome assembly GCA_934648845.1 of uncultured Eggerthellaceae bacterium. Taxonomy (GTDB): domain Bacteria; phylum Actinomycetota; class Coriobacteriia; order Coriobacteriales; family Eggerthellaceae; genus CAKUOV01. The sequence continues at coordinate 46,160 of CAKUFS010000016.1, read as the reverse complement.
AGCGTCGGTCGCATCGGGAAGCTGGAATGCGACTTCATCCTCAGGAACCCCCAGATGGGCTATGCATACGTCCAAGTGGCCATGACCATCATGGCCGACCGGGCCACCGAGGAGCGCGAGTATCGCCCCTTCGCCCAGATAAAGGACAACTATCCCAAGTACCTGCTGACGCGAAGCGACCCCATCCAGCGAAGAGACGGCATCATCCACGCGAACATCCCCGAGTTCATGCAGGAAGGGAGGACATTCTGAGCGAGATGGAGATTGGCTGTTGACGAGCGGTGCAATAGATGGCGGTGTCGGTTTCAAGTGGAACCGACACCGCTTCTGTATGGGGCCTGCCGCAAATGGCGATCAATGCCCACGATGCTTCCGCTTGCGCTTCAGTTTTCTCTGCTCGAAGCGCGCTTTCGCCTCTTCCGCACGGCGTTGGCTTCTTGCGCGTACCGACTCCCGTTTCATTGCCTCCCGCCGACTCGCGAGCACCTGTTGTGCCTTGGTGCTCATCGCGGGCAGTTTAAGGGCTTTCGATGCCTCGCGGGCGCGGCGCTTAGGGTTCCTCGCGGGCTTGCTTGTTTCAGTGGCCTTGTCGCCGAAGAACGAGAGCTTCTCCCATTCGCTTGCAACGAATCGCAGGATCTCCTCATCGGACGGCTCTGCGCCGAAGACGATGCGGGCAACGCCGTATCTGCCGTCCTCGACATGCTCCGCCAGCCCGACCCAGAATTGGCCGTCGTGATATACGGTCAGGGTGGACGACACGCTGATCTGCATGGTTGGTTCCTCCTTTATGTAGATGACCATGCAGAGAAGGGACAACCAAGGAGGCAGGTTACTGATGCGGATTCCCGCACGCCCACGACTACCCGACGGGGACTGTGTTTTCATCTCTGGTGCCCGCATTGTAGCACGCGCGGGTGCTTCCTTGCGCATATTGCCTTCTCGGTTTCGAAACTTTAAAACAATTCGAGTTTCGAAACCGAGAAGGAGCTGATGATGGCTTGGGTAGACCGCAATACGTACATGGAGCGGCTTTGGGCGCTCGAGGGTACCCGGGGCATCAAAGTGATCACGGGGATGCGCCGCTCCGGCAAGTCTTCGCCCTCCCTAGAAGTTAGCAGCTTCCTGGAATCGCATTTCAACGCTTCCTTGTCTGCAATTCCTGCATGTTGTTGAATTTTGGGCTCCAAATTCGAAGTTGATGCAGGTTGGAAGTAGGCGGAGACGCTAAAATCAAGGGAAAACTCGCTCATCCGAAGTGGTGATTACGACAGGTCCGGAAAAAGCCCAGTTCAGAACCCTGTCGAAAAAACGAGTCGCTCGGAAGTCCCAAGCATCGGAACCCCGACCTACTTCCAACCTGCATCAACTTCGAATTAGAAGGCGTTTTTTCGACAACGTGGCCGGAAATCAACCAATCAGGGGCATTTTGGAACGAAGGAACATACACCAGCGGCCTGAATTGCGAACGTAAAGACAACGTCTTCCCATGTCAGAAAAGCAAACAGCAGAACAAGCGTTCTATTGATGTGCTACAACCCGACTTTTGCATAAAGCAAAACTGTGCCCGCGCTGCTACTTCCACGCCTTGTCGCGTTTGGGATAGCTTGCCCAAGCAATTGCATACGACACCGCAATGCAACATGCCACCAGGACAATTGTCACCCGGAACCCGAACTGCTCGGCAGTAACGCCCCAAAGCACGCTTGAGAGCCCAATTCCCAGATCCTGCGCCAGCAAAAACAACCCATTAGCTGCGCCCCACCTATCGGACGGCGTGTTCTTGACCGCAACGGATTGATTAACCGGCATAGCAAGCCCCAGGCACAGGCCGTAAGAAATACCCGAGAGATAGAAAATCCAGTCACTCACCGCAGCGAAGAATAGCATTGCAGTAGTCACGAGCCCGCAAATCACCGCAACGGTGAAAATCTTAATAGGCACAACACGATCCATGAAAGCGCCCGACTTCAAACGCACAACAATCATGCTAACAGCGGCAATCGTGTAGAAAAGACTTGCGCTTCCTACACCCAGCTCGGTGCCGTACAGTCCCACAAAGAAGATACCAAAGCCAAAGGTAGGCGAAATCACCATCACGGGCAAGGCACCCGCAAGCGCACGGGGTTCGAACAAAGAAGAAAGACCGCCTCGCTTTGCCACAGAAGCAGCAACACCGTCCGGCACATCGGGCGAAGCATCCAGCGCTTCACTACGCCCTTCGCACGCACGTTCCAATTCTTGCTTGCGCTCATACCGCATGCGAAACGCCGATGTTTCCGGCAAAACCTTAGGCCTATGTTCGTAACGAACGAAAAACGCCGCAATCAAACCAACAATACCGGCAAGCGTAAGACCAAGATACAGATTAGAGGCAGGATCGGTTCCAACAAGATACAGAGCGAACGCAGGCCCAATTGCCATTGCAATTGCCTGACCAAGCCCGTGATACCCGATCCCTTCGCCAAGCCTTTTCGCGGGAAGCACCTCGGCCGCGGCTGTCGCCGCAGCTGTTGTGGACATGGCAAAACCGATGCCCTGCAAGATTCTACTTACCACGAGCGCTTCAACGCCATCGAGCGCAACGGGAATAAAGGCGCCCGCTGTAAGAACCGCAACACCTACGGCAATCACAAGCGAACAACGTCCCCTATCAATCAAGGGACCTACGGTAAGGCGCATAATGGCCGCGGCCGCTGAAAATACCAACGCAAGCACGCCTGACAGCGATTCCCCATACCCCCTGTGCGAAAGGTACACCGATGTTCCGGCGTTGAGCCCCTGCCCAATCACAAAGCACACAAAGGTAATGAAAATGATGAGCATGAAAACGCCCGTCCAGAGTTTAGGACGGACGTCTTCGTTTAGGCTGGCCACATTGAATGCAGTAGATACAGAAGCACCCCGATGAACAGAATCGGCATTGCCGTAAGCCGCAACTGCATCGTTCGCTTCTTCAGGTTTTGTCTTTACTATTTCCATATTTCCCATGATAGTTCATCTTTTTTTTCGTTTTCTTGTTATTTACAAAAAAGCTAACAGTTGTAAAAACGGTTTCCGCATTCACAGCTCGATGCTAAGCCCCAGCGCGCAAAAATCAACGGCAAAGTCCACCGCAATCCTTTGCCTAAATATTTTTCTTTTATGGAATTTAAAGTTATCACCAATTACATCAATTTATATGCATAAAACTGCTTTATATATACCTAATTTTGAATATTAAGCTAAAAATATTCTTATTTTTCTCGGTAGCTTTTTCAATTTGAGCGTGTTATATTGTCTTTGGTAATCATTGATTACTTTTTGAATGACATTCTGCTGAACTTGGTATCATTTAGAATGGTACGCAATAGTGATAGGAGTGGTCATGGGAAAAGATCGGACAAAGAGAAACGCTCTAAGCGGCAATCCTATCAAGATCCTTGATATGCCGACCTTTGTTCCGCCCGCGACACTCGTTCTTATTGCGGTCATCGCTGGAATCGCTATCCCCCAAGCATTCAGCGCGGGCGCATCCAAAACGCTGGAATTCCTTACCACCAACTTCGGATGGTTCTACGCAATCGGCGCAACCATTCTTCTTGTCTTCTGCTTCTGGGCTGCTTTCTCTAAAGCGGGCAACGTCAAACTCGGCGGAAAAGATGCAAAACCCGAGATGAAGTTCGGAACTTGGTTCGCTATCGTACTTTGCTCCGGCATGGCAATCGGCATTTCGTTCTACGGCATTGCCGAGCCTTTGGCAAACTACATTGCTCCCCCGGTATTCGCAGGCTACGAAGGCTCCACGCAAGAAGCAGCGGAAGGCGCGCTGAAGTACGCGTTTCTACATTGGGCGCTTCACCCCTATGCAATCTATACGTCTGCTGGAATCTGCTGCGCATTCATCATCATGAATGGCAAGAAGAAATTCCAGGTCAGCTCCAGCCTTTACCCCCTGATCGGCGAAAAAGCCAACGGCACGCTGGGCAAAGTCATCAACAGCGTTTGCATCTTCTCGCTCATCGGCGGCATTGGAACTTCCTTGGGTTTCGGCATCACTCAAATTGCCACGGGCATCAATTACGTATTCGGCACCCATTTTTCCAGCATCAGCCTGGCGCTGATCATCATCGTCGTAATGGCAACCACGTACATCCTTGCAGCGTGCACCGGCATCCTGAAGGGAATCAAGCATGTGAGCAACTTCAACGTGCTCATTTACCTGGCCATGTTGCTTATTGCCATCGTGTTCGGCAATACCCTGTTCATCATCAACAACACCACATCGTCGCTGGGACAGTATTTGGCGTTCCTGATTCCGCAGTCCTTCTACCTGGAACCCGCACATCAAGCAGGCTGGGTCCAGAACAACTCGGTGTTCTACTGGGCTTGGTGACTTTCGTTCGCGCCGCTGGTCGGGCTCTTCTTGGTCAAGCTGTCGAAAGGCCGCACCATCAGGCAATTTGTTCTGGTGAACATGATTGCCCCGGCGCTTTTTGCCATTGCGTGGTTCGGCGTATTCGGAAGCGCGGCCATTTCCATGGAGATGTCCGGGGGCAACCTTGCTTCCGAGATCGCCCAACACGGCACGGCAGTATCGCTTTTCGCCTTCGCAAAAGCGATACCTCCAACCGCGATATTTATCGTGCTGTCGTTTGGCTGCGTTGCGCTTTCATTCATCACGCTTGCGCAATCCATGACGCTCACCATAGCGGAAATGGTCGTGAAAGAATCCGAAATGGAAAAACGCGTTGCCGCAGGTAAAGGAGCTCCCAAGTATTTGATTGTATTTTGGGGCGTACTCATTGGAGCAATCGCTTTCGTGTTGCTCTACAGCGGTGGCCTGGAGGCGCTGCAAACGTCCTCGATTGTCTGTGGCCTGCCCATTCTAATCTTGCTTCTTTTCATGGTTGTCTCGTTTATCAAGAGCATGAAGCACCGGAGTCAATACGATTTCACGCTTTCGGACGAAGAACGAGAAGAGCTTGCAAAACTCGAAGATCGGAAGAACTCCAACACACCAATCTAGCGCAGCGAAACCGTTCTAGCCCTAGAAAACCACGCAACAACCAACGAGCCTCTACCCTAGGATTACTGCACCCTTCGTGGTTATCACTGATTACCTGCACGATAAAAATCACAGAAAGGAGAAGCATTTCACCATTGAAGAACGGCAACACTGAGTACTGGGAAACATGACAACATTCCGCAAAGGAGGGGAAATGAAATCTACGAACGACAAACCGCAACCGAAAAGAGACTGGCTGAGCATCATCGATAAGCCTACGTTCCTGCTGCCGGCAATTCTTATTCTGATTGCGGTCATAGTCGGCATAGCCGCACCGAAAGCCTTTGAAAAGGGAGCAAATGCTGCTCTGAGCTTCCTTACGGTGGACTTCGGATGGCTCTACGCCATAAGCACGTTTGCCCTGCTTATCTTCTGCTTATGGGCAGGTTTCAGCAAGTACGGCAACATCAAACTCGGCGGTAAAGATGCGAAACCGGAAATGTCTTTCTGGGCATGGTTCTCCATCGCGCTTACCTCGGGCATCGCAATTGGCATCGTGTTCTGGAGCGTTGCAGAACCGCTGGCCAACTTCACGAATCCGCCCGCATTCACCGGGATCGAGGGCGGCACGCCCGAAGCAGCAGAACACGCATTGCCATACGTATTCATGCACTGGGGCCTGCACCCCTACGCAATCTACACGGCAGTCGGCGTATGCTGCGCGTTCATCATCATGAACGGCAAGCAGAAGTTCCAGGTCAGCTCCGCGCTCTACCCGCTGTTGGGCGAAAAGGCAAACGGCACGCTGGGCAAGATTATCAACGGCATTTGCATCTTCGCACTCGTAGGCGGCATTGGCACCTCCCTGGGCATGGCAGTACAGCAGTTCGTTACCGGCATTGGCTACGTGTTTGGCGTAGAGGTTGATGCGAACATCCTGGCAATCTTTGTTATCGGCGGCATGGCAATCTTCTACATCGTGGCAGCTTGCTCCGGCCTTCACAAAGGCATCAAGTACATCAGCCAGGCAAACATGTACATCTATATCGCGCTGCTGGTGTGGGCGTTCATCTTCGGCGGAACCCTGTTCATCATCAACTGCACCACCAGCGCTGTTGGCCAGTATCTCGCAATCCTTGTTCCGCAGTCGTTCTACCTTGAACCCGCCTTCCAATCCGGCTGGGTCAGCGGCACCACGATTTTCTACTGGGCTTGGTGGCTGGCATTTGCTCCCCTGGTTGGCCTGTTCCTGATCATGCTGTCCAAGGGCCGCACCATTCGTCAGTTCGTCCTGGTGAACATGATTGTCCCAACCATCTTCGCAATTGCCTGGTTTGGCGTATTCGGAAGCTCGTCCATGCTCGTTGAAATAACCCAAGGCGGCCTGGCAGACACCATCGCCGAGTACGGAGTAGCCGCAGCCCTGTTCGCCTACGTAAAAACGCTGCCCTTGTCCCCGGTCCTGATTGTGCTGGCATTCTTGGCAATCATTTTCTCCTTCGCCACGCTTGCTGAATCCATGACTCTTTCGCTGGCAGAAATGACCACCACCGAAGAAGAAATGGCGCGCCGCAACAAGGAAGGCAGAAGCGCGCCAACATTCCTCAAGATAATTTGGGGTTCGCTCATGGGACTGATCGCATTTGCGTTGTTCTACAGCGGCGGCCTGAGCGCCATGCAAACCTCCTGCGTTGTATGCGCCTTCCCCATTCTGATCATTATGGGAATGATGGTTGCCTCGTACATCAAGAGCATGAAGCACCGCAGCGAATACGATATGACGCTCACCGATGAAGAACGAGAAGCCCTGCGGCTGGAAGAGAACAAAAACGCAAACGGCTCTCTGATGGATAAAGTCGAAGCACCGCAAGAAACACCACAAGAAACAGCGTAACCCCATAACCCAAGGCTTTTAAAGCACCGGCTCGTTAATAAAAAACGGTGCTTTACAAAAAATAGGAAGAGAAAAAAGAGAAAGGAACCACCATGGAGCGCACGAAGAGAATGCAATTGCAGGAAATCCACGAGAAGAGTATGCAGATCCTTGAGACCGTAGGTATGCGTTTCCTCCACCCGGAAGCACGCAGAATCCTCAAAGAGCACGGCATTCGTGTTGAAGGCGAAATTGCTTACTTCACCGAAGACCAGCTGATGTACTGGGTGCGCAAGGCTCCGAGCACCTTCAAAGTAAAAGCGCGCAATCCGAAGTATGACGTCATCATCGGCGGCGATCGCACCGAGCCCGCTCCTCCTTACGGCGCTCCGAACATCACCGAAATGGATGGCACCAAGCGCAACGCTACCATTGAAGACTACATCAACTACGCAAAGCTGTTCGAAGCGAACTACGACTTCAACATCAACGGCGGCCTTATGGTTCAGCCTTCCGACGTAGCCCCCGCTACCTCGAGCCTGGCCATGTTCTATGCTGCAGCAACGCACTCCGAGAAGACGCAAATTGTTGTTGCCGGCGCCAAGAACGTTGTGCATGCCCTTATGGAAGGCGCCAAGGCAATTTACGGCGAAGAGAACATGCGCAAAGATCCGTACATCATCACGATTGTAAACGTGAACAGCCCATTGATGCTTGACCTGAACATGACCGACACCCTGATTGAGTTCGCAAGCAATGGTCAGCCGTTCGTTATCGCAAACTGCTCCATGGCAGGTTCCACCAGCCCCGTTACGTTGGCAGGCACCATTGCCCTGATGAACGCCGAGATTCTTCCCGTTATCGCACTGGCCCAGATGATCAACCCGGGTACGCCGGTTATGTACGCAACGCAGACCACAACCGCCGACATGGCAACGGGGCAAATTGCAATCGGCTCCCCCGAAGGCGCTCTGTGCTACAAGCACTGCGCACAGTTGGCTAAGTTCTATGAGCTGCCGTGCCGCGGCGGTGGCGCGCTCACCGACTCCAAGATTGTTGACGCGCAGTCTGGCTACGAGTCCATGGCAACACTGATGACCGACTACCTGCAGCACATGAACTTCGTCATTCATGCAGCGGGCATTCTGGACGGCTTCAGCTCCACGTCGTATGCCAAGGTTATCCAGGACTTCGAGATCAACCGCTACATCAAACGCTTCATGAAGGACATCACCATCAACGAGGAAACCATCCCCATGGAGCTTATCGAGGAAATCGGCCACGACGGCGAATACCTGACCGAAGACCACACCTTCGAATGGTGCCGCAAGGAGCCCTTCCTGCCCATGATTAGCACGCGTGGACCGGTTGCGGACCCGCAGGCGCAGCTGAACAAGCGCATCACCGAGCAGTACAACAGGCTCATGGCCGCATACGTACAGCCCGAACTTGACAGGGCGGCATTCGATAAGGCGAAGCAGATCTTCATTGAAGCTGGCGTGGACGCTGCCGTTCTTGACAAGATTGATACGCTCTAAAGCTCCGAGTTAAAACCCGGAAAGGTTTTAGTCCATACAAAACGGGAGGGCCTTCCGCACGGAGGGCTCTCCCTTTTGTGTCCGATCTGAATAAGTGAGGCGTTGTGCCTGATAAATGCGATACAATAACAGCGATAAAAACACTCTAAGCAAGGTTCAACATACCAATGACAAAAAACGACAACAGACGCAAGTACATCGACGCGGCCTATCGCATTCTTGAGCGCGACGGCCTTGACGGCATTTCAATTCGAAAAGTCGCCGATGAAGTTGGCTGCAGCAGCGCGGCGCTCTACAAGCATTTCGACAATCTTGACGAACTTGTTGTCTACGCTTCCATACGTTTCTTGAGCGACTATTCGCTGGACGTCCAGACGCTTTCCAAAGTTGACTTGAACCCCCTGCAGCTTAACATCCAGCTGTGGGAATGCTTTGCGTTTTACGCTTTTAGGAACGTGCCCGTCTTCGAGCAGCTGTTCTACAACACCGATCCTGATTTGCTGAGCAGCGTTCTTTACGACTTCTACCAGATCTTCCCCGAGGAACTTACCAATGTTCGCTCGTACGTGATCACGATGATGGGCAACAGCGACATTAAAAAGCGCGGTTTTTTAACCATGTCCAAAGCAGTGGACATGGGCATGATTGACATGGAAAGCCTTTCGTACCTGTGCGAAACAGACTCGTATATATTCAGAGGAATGCTCGCCGAGTATCGTGACAAATACAAAGAAGGCGACAACGCGAAAATCGCAACGCGCAAGTTCATGAAGATCATGGTCAAGAATTACAATTCGCAGCTGCGCCCGGGAAACCAGATCCTTGTTGTCTCGCCCCTTAACGACCCCAACATGAGAAAAAAACTCAAGAAGACGTCGGAGAAAGATTATCTGGATGCGCTGGCCGTAGTAGAGCGCGCCAGCTACCACTGATGCCAGCGCAGCACGTCACTCAAGCGAACCTTTCGGAAGTGCCACGAGCATAACCGTGCCTTCGTTGGTGCTTTCTTCGACTTCCACCGTGCCGCTGTGAAGTGCGGCAATCTCCCATACCAGCGACAGCCCCAGCCCCACACCGCCGTATTCCCTGCTGCGCGATTTATCAACGCGGAAAAACGGCTGGAAGATGCTCTCCTTATACTGCACGGGAATCCCCGCTCCCCTATCCCGCACGCGCAGCAAAACGCGGTTCACCTCTTCGTCGATGGAAACGCTCACCGCAGTACCGGGCCGGCTGTACCGCAGCGCGTTTTCCACCAGGTTGAAAACCAGACGGTACATCAACGTGTCGCTGCCAACTGTCACGGCATCGCCCGTGCGCTCAAGAGCGATCTCCCGTTGCTCCGCTAAGGGCGCCAGGTCGGCAAACACCTCTTCAACTAGTGGCGCCATCTCAATTCGGTCATTGCAGGGAACGGAGCGAAGTTCGCTCATTTCCAGCAGTGTTTTTGTCATTTGCGACATTCTTTCCGTTTGCTCTTGCAGCAATTTCAGGAAGTCGGCCGTTTCAGGTGTTGCGCCAGGATGTTCAAGGGAGAAAAGCTCCATTTGCGCCTGCATGAGCGCAAGCGGCGTACGCAGTTCGTGGGCCACGTTTCCCGTGAACTGTTTCTGCGCGCGAAACCCCTGGTCAAGGCGGTCAATCATGTCGTTAAACGACGCCCTGAACCGCTTGAACTCGGGCAGCACGTCTTCGCTGATTTTCATTTCGGCCAGATTGTTCGGCTGAACCTGCTCGACTTGCGCTGCAAAATCCCGCAGAGGACGCAACGCCCGACCGCTCACGAAATACGCAAGCACGCCGCCCAGCAACGTAACCGCCACGGTAATCAGCCAATTCGTGGCGCCAAACGACTGCTGCGCATCGCTTACGATGATTGTAAGGTCCTGATCGGGACTAACGCTTTCGGGGTCGAATGAACCTGGCTCGCCTTTATCGATATCGCCATAGGCCGCCAAACCATTGCCAATTGACTCCATGTAGCGCATTCCCGAATAACCAATCAGGCAGTTCATTAAAACGCAGGTCAGGCAAACGAGCAGCGCTGTGGTCAGCGTGATGCGCCATTGCAGCGAAAGCCTTTTCACCGAGCCGCTTCTCATTGAGCATCCTCCATCACGTAGCCTTCGCCAATGCGGTTCCGAATAGGATCATACCCCAGTGCCGCGCGCAGCTTCTTTCTAAGTGATGACATGTGCACGCGAATGGAATTGCTGAAGCTGTTCGCATTGCTGTCCCATACGTGCTCCAAAAGCTCCTCTTGGCTTACCGGACGCCCCTGGTTGAGCATAAGATGCTCCAGGATTCCCATTTCCTTTCGAGTCAATGCCAGCGCTTCTTGGCCCACGCGCGCGATGCGCGCTTTCGTGTCAAAAGTAAGGTTTCCGCAGGTCAAAACCACATCGTTTTGCGTGAACTGCCGCCGCGTAAGGCTGCGAATCCGTGCCGCAAGCTCCTCTAAGTGAAACGGCTTCGTCAGATAATCATTTGCGCCTGCATCCAACCCTGCCACTTTATCGGCAACTTCGCCGCGCGCCGACAAGATAAGGACCTTCGTCTCATCATCGGTCTCTCGCAGCTCTTTGAGCACCGTCATGCCATCTGCATCGGGAAGGTTCAAATCAAGAATCACCAGGTCAAACCGCTCAAAAGAAAGAACATCCATTGCGCTTTGACCGTTGTAGCAGCAATCAACGCTGTAATCAAGGCGGCGTAAGCTGCGCGCAACCGCATCGCAAAGCGCCTTTTCGTCTTCGACAATTAAAATACGCACAAAGCCTCCTGTCCATGCGGCGGCCATCCGCGTTTTGCCCGTGGCTCGCCTTTCCCGCAGCGCCCTTTCGCACGGGTCACATCGTTGCCGCAAACCCTACACAATCGCGTCCGTTGCCTTAACGCGGATTTTATATCACCTGTGGTCTAATGGAACGCGAAATGAAGGAAGTGATGAGATTGTCCAAATATGTAAAAGCAATAACTCAAGTTGCCCTGTTGATTGCCGGTGTTGCGCTGTTGTGCTTCGGCGTCATGCGCGGCGAGGCGGACCTGGTGCTGGGTAAAGCGATACGACTGTGTTTGGAGTGCATCGGAATTGGATAAGAAGAAACCGAGCACATCGTTGTTCCTAAGCCGTTTTCGCGGCTGGATTCAAGCAGGAGCAACGCTGCTCACCAACATACACTTGCCGAACTTCGTCAAAGGCGGAATCTACCAGGGCGAAGGAAAAGCAGTCTGCGTCCCTGGCCTGAACTGCTACTCCTGTCCCGCCGCCACGGGAGCATGCCCCATTGGCGCATTTCAGTCGGTCGTAGGGTCATCGAAGTTCAGCTTTTCCTACTACATAACGGGCTTCTTGATTCTGCTAGGGGTTCTGCTTGGGCGATTCATCTGCGGTTTCTTGTGCCCCTTTGGCTGGCTGCAAGACCTGCTGCACAAAATTCCCGGCAAGAAACTGTCCACGAAAAAGCTCAAGCCGCTCACGTACCTGAAATACGTGGTGCTGCTGCTCACCGTGATTTTGCTCCCCACGCTGGTGGTAAACGACGTGGGCATGGGCGACCCGTTCTTCTGCAAGTACATTTGCCCGCAAGGCGTGCTCGAAGGAGCAATCCCCTTGGCTGCAGTTGACCAGGGCATACGTTCTGCACTCGGCGCGCTTTTCAATTGGAAGCTTGCGGTTTTGGTTGCAATTGTTGTGCTGGCTGTGGTGTTTTACCGTCCGTTTTGCAAATGGATTTGCCCCCTGGGCGCGTTCTACGGGCTCATGAATAAGGTTTCGCTGCTGGGAATCAAGGTTGACCAGCACAAATGCGTTTCATGCGGAACATGTGCGGCAGCGTGCAAGATGGATGTGGCTATCACGGAATCGCCGAACAGCACCGAGTGCATCCGCTGCGGCAAATGCATAAGCGCCTGTCCCACCTGCGCAGTAAGCTTCCGCTACGGCCTGGACCTTCCCAAGAAAAACCCTTGCGCCAGCGCAATGAAAAATAAAAGAGAGGCAACGGACGAATAAAAACGAAAGGAAACGAACTATGAAACTATCGAAGATTGTAGCGATGCTCGTAGCAGCCGCCCTGGCAGTCTGCCTTGCAGCCTGCTCAGCGGACAAAAGCGCCCAGAGCAGCGCATCGGACAGCAATTCCGACATTGCGGCGCTCGTGGCAACAGAGCCCGGCAGCGCCGATGAAGCAGCAACGTTATTTGCGCAGCTCATGCAAAAGGAAAACGATATTCTGACCAGCAATTCCAGCCTGTGGGAGAAAGTGTTTCTGTCGGCTAACAAAAACACCCCGATGATTGAAGACGGTTCGAATTACGGCGACTTCCTGCTTGTCACCATCGAGGGCGCCAAGGACAAATTCACTGCCGCCGAGCTGAAAACGCTCAAGGAAGGCGCGCAGCAAATCAAGGAGATAGAAGACAAGCTCACCGTTCTTGAGCAAAAATACCCCGGGTGCGGCAGCAAGCCAAGCGAAGGCGAAAGCGTTGATGCATCAAGCGCCGGCATGACGGGCGGCGCGGGCAGCTCAAACAGTGCAAACGCCGGCGATCTGATGAAATTCCCCAGCTTCCAGGGTAAAGACCTTGATGGTAACGAGGTGAACAGCAGCGAGCTTTTCGCCAACAACACCGTGACCGTCGTAAATTTCTGGTTCACCACCTGCAAGCCGTGCGTGGGCGAACTGGGAGACTTGGAAGCGCTGAACAAGACGCTCGCCGAGAAGGGCGGCTCCGTGGTGGGCATCAACTCCTTCACCCTGGATGGCGACAAAACCGCAATCTCCGAGGCAAAAGACATCCTGACCAAGAAGGGCGTTACGTATCAAAACGTCTGGTTCGCTTCGAACAGCGAGGCCGGCAAGTTCACGTCAGGGCTGTATTCGTACCCCACCACCTACGTTGTTGACAAAAACGGCCAGATTGTGGGCCAGGTCGTAGGAGCAATCACCTCTGACGAGCAGGCAAAAACGCTCAACGCGCTCATCGACAAAGCAATTGCAAACAGCGCAGAGTAGCCGAAGGAGGTCTCAGCCGGGACCTCCTTTTTTTGAGCCAATCTGAATCATCGCTTCATGCACCCTAAGCTTAGCGATTTTCAACCAGCAACCAAGCAGATAACAGACAAGATATTCTACAAACAAATTACCTCGCACCACGGCTCCGAGCTTTGTTGACGTACGCTATTACGTACGCTAAAATGATCGCAGACGAAAGGGGGCACGCCATGACCAGCATCACCGCGACAGCCGCACGCAAAGACATCTACAACCTCATCGCCCGGGTGAACGAGGATTGCCGGCCCATCGCCATAACCAGCGCCAGGGGCAAGGGCGCCGTGCTCGTGGGCGAGGACGACTGGGCATCCATCGAGGAGACCCTCTACCTCATGGGCGTGCCGGGCATGGCCGAGAAGCTCATGTCCGCGCACGAGGAAAGCCTGGCCGATTGCGTTTCCGCAAGTGACCTAGGCTGGTAGAGATGTACCTGGTCAAATTCACCAAGCAGGCAGCAAAAGACGCAAAGAGGCTCAAGTCCGCTGGACTTGACGGGAAGGCAAGGGAGCTTGTCGCCGTCGTGGCGCAAGATCCCTTCGGCTTCCCGCCCGCCTTCGAGCCGCTCGTCGGAAGCCTGCAGGGGATGTACTCGCGACGCATTAACAGGCAGCACCGCTTCGTCTACGAGGTGGTCGAGAGCGGGATCGTCGAAGGCGGCACGTCCTACGAAGGCATCGTCAAGGTGCTCAGCATGTGGACCCATTACGAAACCATGAAATAAGTCAGCCGGCGGACATGGATGGCTCTCCGAGAGTGAACCAAGCCGAAAAACGGCCGGCAGGATTGATTCGTCATACCGGCAACGGGGTGGAGGCCGGAAATCGGGTCCGACCGCGATAGATTGATCCTGCCGGACCGTTTTATATTGCAGAGAAGCACTGCTTCACAAGGGGATTCTGGAAAACGACACAATTAGTCATCGCGTCCAAAATCTTCGACCCTCATGCCGTATTCCCCCTCGTCGTTTAACGCCTCCACAATATCCGATACCAAAGATACTTCATTGGCATTGAATCTGAATCTGCCCCATTCCCGTTGACAAGTGGGGGTGGTACGGTTTTTCCGTACCTGACAATTATGCGACAAAGCCCAGGCTGCGTCTGTATTGCAGCGGGCTCATCCCCCCGAGCGACCGCTTCGCCCTCTTCTCGTCGTGCCAGCGGATACAGCGGTCGATCTCGTTCGCAGGCAAATCTATCACGCCCGTGCAACCCACGGTGGCACAAGGGGTGCCAATTGCGCCCCTCTTTCGTCATATTTCCGGCTGCCCCTTTTGTCGTACACCCTCGCGTACGCGCGTATCGTAGAATGGCCGTACAAGGGGGTTTATCCCCATTCTTGCAATAAGGGTAGGTAACGGACGATTCTGACGGGACGACAATGGCCTATACGATAATCAAGCAAATATCGAGCGGCATCCTCAGATACCGCGCCTTAATCGACCTGGAAGAGGGAACAATCTCGTACTGCTATGGCGATTTCGACGAGGTATTCCAGTCTCGGATGCGAAAGTTCGAGCCACTGGCATGCTCCCCCTCGCTTTTGGAGCGCCAGACGTATTCTCGAATATGCGAGCAAGTGGCTACAAGGCTGGATGAACGTTGGATGGGCGCGGTCAGCAAAAAACTTTCGACGGGCACACTGTTAAAGTTGAAGGGGATGGCGAACAGCCCCCTAATAAAGCACCGGCATCTGCTCCTGGAGCGAAAATTGTGGGGATACAGGGATGGTTGGTGCATAGACCTAGTGGTTTCCGGCGAAGGCGAGGAGCCCATAGTGCACGAGAGAGTCTCGACCGTATGGCCCGAAGGCCAGGAGCCGATTTACGAGAAGATGATTGCAGCTGTAGAGCAGGCCATGGGAGTCCACAAGAGGTATCCGTGAGATTCGGTTGCGCCAGTCGAGGAGACGAAGATTAGCCCATTGGCATTGGCGAGTAGAGACTTTTACCAGCACGTTCAGATCCAGCTAGCCCGACGGGCGCCCAATAAAAAGCGTAACGACTTCCGTTGGAGCGTTGCACCAATCATCCCTGGAAACATGCGCCATCTATGCTGCGATGTGCATTCTGCAAACAAATTACCTCAATTAAAAACTAGGTATGTCAAAACACATACAAAAGCGTTGGCGTTTTGACATGGCGCATTTTGACGAAATCTACAAAATAGCGGCCGATGGCTACGGCATTGCAACCGATGCGCAGACGCTGCGTGGCTGGTGTGATTACCGAGGAAATGAGCCGATAGAAAGCTGGTGCCACCCACCATCTTTCCACTGTTACTGCATGCTAGTCCCCGCAGCGCGCACTTCCGAAAGAGTGATATAGGTTATCTCGTGCATTTTGCTTGAAGCGCGTTTTACCATTATCCGACAAGGCATATAATCGATTCATTTAGAATCATAGCATGAGGGAGTTGTAAGCTTTCAGACATACGCAGCCGCCAAACCTCTTGGAACTCCCTCGAATGATCCTAAGTGTTCGTCGGCGCAAGAGCTCACTTTGAATCGATTCGCGAAATCTGCAAGCCGCTTTAGGAAGACATCCCGCAACGAAAGGTAACACGAAGTGATGGAAACCATTCAGATCAATCATGATGCGCTCATGGACCTTCTTCCCGCCTGCATCGATTTTTACGATAAATGCAAACAGGGCAACGACCTTGACCCTCATGTCATCGCCGACGAGATAGCCGAAAAATTCGACATCGAAGACATCGACGCCTTCGCAGCCGGGAAACTCGAAGAAAAGTTCAGCAAGGGCCTTGGACTTGCCATGGACCCCGATGACGCAGCAAAGCTCGCGACTTTGTTTGCAAGCCTGGGCAAGGTGGTCACGAATCTCATGATGGCCTATTTGAAGGACGGCAAAGATGCAACCGAGCTTGTTCGTGGCCTTAATGAGCTTAACCTGAGCAGCAGCCAAAACATGCAGGCGATCCTTCAGCACTCGTTGGGCCTTTCCGATGAGAGTATACAGTTCCTAGGCGACAAACTGGGCGGATATACCATAGCCGTGCTTTGCTTTACGGAGGCATATGAGATTTATCAGCGCGCCGCAAACGACGCTCGGATCGCGAAGAAAAAGCGCGTCGAAATCGAAACGCGATGCAACGAGGCAATTGGCGTCCTCAAAGAATCCCGCACCGAAATGGAAAACTCTGTCAATGCGTATCTGCTAGCACGCCTCCCCCAATTCAATGAAGGGATGAATACCTTGGACAAGGCCATCCTAAACGGCGATGACGATGGCTACATAGCCGCCAACAAGGAACTCTGGGAGATTTTCGGCCGCAAATCTCAATACAGCAATACTCAGGAATTCGACGAATTAATGCTCTCTGATGGGGCATTCAGGCTTTAGGAGGAATAGATGGGACTATTGGAAAAAATTGATTTGAGAAAAATCAAAGAAGCAGCTGAGATTGGAGTCAGGGCCGCTCAAGACAGCATATCGAACATCGATATCGAAAAGGTCACAAAGACAGTCGGCGACACCGTTGAATCAGGAGTCAAGGCAGCACAGGACGGCATCGCGAAGATAGATGCGCGAGAGGTCGCGAAAATCGTGGAAGGCGGTATCAAAGCCTCGAAAGAGGCACTTGGTTCTTTTGATGTCGCCGAAGCAGCGCAAGACGCCAAAAGCCTTGTCTCCTCAGGTGCTGAAAATGCATCGAAATTCATCGGCGGGCTCTTCAAAAAAGACGAAGAACAGCAGGAGACAAATCCCTGCACCGACTTCATCGCCCTTTTATGGCTTTTGGCCTTAACCAATGATAGCCTCTCGACAGAAGAGGAGAAAAGAATTGACGAAATAGCCTTGTCCCTCGATGAGGACTATGAATCATACGCCTCGGAAATGAAGACCGCTTGCACTGAACTCGTAGCTGAAAACGCTCGCGAATTCGGCGCTGCATCTGCCGCGAAGATGCAAGCCAAAATCCTAATCGACGGCATAGAGCCATCCGCGCGAGATGGCAAGCTTCTATGCTGGAATCTTTTTGCGGTTGCAAACGCTGACGGTCTCGATGAAGCCGAAATCGACTTCATCAGGTATGCAAGCGAAGCCGCCGGCGTTGACGCAGGCGTCTTCGAGGAGCTGCGCAATTACAGCTGCACCATCAACGAGATCGAACAAGAAAGACAAGCCCTTCGTACCGTGGATCGCAGCTACGGCATTATCAATCCGATTATGGACGAACTTTCATCGCGTCAGCAAGTAATCATCGAAGCCGCACAAGCTCTGGTCATGGATAAGTAAGGAGACGGATATGCTACCACTCGTATTTGTCGTACCCGCCGCGGCAACGGGAATCGCCGGTGCGGGAAAGACCATCAAAAGCTTCCTGGATAACAGCGAGGCAGACAGGTTGACGCAGGAGGCAAACGACCAGGTATCCCAGTCGCAAGCCGATCTCGAAACGGCGCGCCAACTGTGCTCAAGCGCCTTGTCCAACCTCGGTGAAGCGAAACTCAACGTACTCAACAACAGCATCGCGGGTTTCATCACGGCCTTCGAGCAGATCAAAAACCTCGATCTGGAAGATTCAGCCGGCCTGGAAGAGCTGCGAAAGCTCCACGTGGATAAGGAATCCATAGAAGAACTCAAGGAAATGCAGCAGTTCGCTGCCCAAGTCGCAGGCGGCTTGACGGCAGGAGTTGCCGCTGGCGGCTTGGTGGCATTCGGGGCGTATAACGCGGCGATGGCGTTTGGTGCCGCCTCTACTGGCACCGCCATTTCGGCTCTAAGCGGCGCCGCAGCGACCAATGCGACCCTTGCCTTTTTCGGCGGTGGCTCCCTTGCGGCGGGCGGGCTTGGCATGGCAGGCGGAATGATGGTCCTTGGCGGCTTAGTCGCAGGTCCCGCCCTGCTGGCCATGGGTTTAATCACCGGCAAGAAAGCTGACGAGAAGATGGAAGTAGCCAAAGCGAATCAGGCTCAGGCGGCAGAAATCTGCCAGGAGCTTTCCAATGCAGCATTCCGGTGCAACGCGATTCGTCGTCGGACCAACATGTACTATGCATTTCTCTCTCGCCTCGATACTCGTTTTGCACCTCTGGTGTTTCACCTCGAGGATGTTCTTAAAGACGAAGGCGACGATTACTCAAAGTACACTCCCGAAGCAAAGCAAGTCGTTTTGCGTGCTGCAACTATGGCAGGAACCGTTAAATCTCTTCTTGACACGCCCATCCTCACCGAAGATGGAGCATTGACTGATGAATCCATGGCTCTTATGGAATCTCTTGGGGTGAAACTGCTGGAGGCATAAATCCATAAACCCACAGGTTCAGCGCATGCAACCGGCTAAGAATCCATGCTTCACCGATAAGTGTTTCATGTTCCGAAGCGCTTATCGGCAGAGGCATGGTATTTATGTTATATCCCCATCTCTTCATGGCAGCATCCCGACCTGCCCTCATAGTCTGTTCAAGCTAGTCCATACGTTCCCGTCGATATACGCTTTCCCACCCCCTCAATGGGCGCCATGAAGGCAGCGAGCTACCACGTGGGGGCGGCAAGGTGCAAAAACAACGCGACATCGTGGTCGAAACGCGGTGCCAAGGCGATATGTCTTGTCTGCGCAGCGCTTCAAACGGATTGCCCGCCTGATTTCTTGAGATTGTTTTAGGCGCTGCGATACGAGACTTAACTCGCACCAGCGTTTCATCGATTGTGCCCAGCGAGAAACGTTCGGTAAAATTCACGTTGAAAGGACTCGAGAACAATAAATATTAGTGAGTTTCAATATTTATGGACAACGGAAAAGAACGATTACGTCCTTGTCAATAGCGAGTTCGGTTACGGAATCATCAATCAAAAGACGCATATGATACCTTGCATCTCGGGCGAAGAAGAGGAAGAGATTGCAATCGAAAAAATGCTGAAAGCCGGAAGCCGAACTTACGAGGATACCAACGAAGCGCTATCTAACGATTAGAGTATTAGACGAGACCTCCGGTTGGTATAAGTCAATCGAACGCAAGCTCCTGCTGAGCTGATACGTCTCGGCGGGAGCTTTTCAACAGCCAATCCGACCAATTCGCAGCACATATTCTGAGCGACGGGCAAGAAGCATGCTTTGCCAATCTTCAAATCTAAAAACGCTCTATGTATGTCAAAGCACGTACAAAAGTGTTAGTCATTCGGCAGAAGAACCTTGGTTGCGAGCGACCCAATTCCGCTTTTTGCAGCCCCCAGTGCAAGAATCAGTATAATGTCTATAAGAGCCGGGGGAAGAAAAACTGCGAGGAGAATTGAGGTGAAGCGACATGGCAGACACCAAAAAAGATAAACTGCAAATCCGCAACAGCACAGTAGATTTCCTTGTGTTCACGAAAGATGCCCATGAGGATAGCATTGAGGTACGGGTACAGGATCACGACGTCTGGCTGACCCAAAAGGCCATTGCGCAGCTTTTTGATGTAGACCGGAGCGTTGTGACAAAGCATCTGAAAAATATATATGAAAGCGGCGAATTGTCTGAAGATGCAACTTGTGCAAATTTTGCACAAGTTGCGGATAATGGAAAAACCTATCACTATAAGTTCTACTCCCTATCCGCCACCATAGCCGTAGGCTATCGGATCAATTCCGGCAGAGCCACGCAGTTCCGACAGTGGGCAACCAAGGTGCTGGACACCTTCACCAAGCAAGGGTATGTGCTGGACAAGAGCAGGCTTATCAACGGACAAATTTTTGATGAGGACTACTTCGATCACCTGATTTCCGAGATTCAGGAGATTAGGGCCAGCGAACGGCGCTTTTACCAGAAGATTACGGATATTTACGCCACCGCCGTGGACTACTCTCTCGATAGCCAGACTACAAAGGATTTCTTTGCCACAGTTCAGAACAAGATGCACTATGCCGTCCATGGCGGCACAGCGGCAGAGGTCATTATGGCACGAGCCGATCACACCAAGGAACACATGGGGCTGACCTCATGGAAAAATGCTCCTGACGGCAAGATTGTCAAGGCAGATGTGTCCGTTGCAAAAAATTACTTAACCATGGATGAAATGCAGGAGCTGAACGAAATCGTCACCATGTATCTTGACTACGCTACACGGCAGGCCAGACGGCATATTCCTATGACCATGGCAGATTGGGTCTCCAAGCTTGATGCTTTTCTGCAATTCAACGATGCAGAGATTCTGCGAGATAAGGGAAAGGTCACCGCTGCCATTGCAAAAGCCTTTGCGGAAAGCGAGTTTGAGCAATACCGTGTCATTCAAGATCAGCTGTATCAGAGCGACTTTGACCGTCTGGTAGCCAGCACGGGACAAAAGAGCTAAAGCGCAGAAAGTGCGTTATCAGCCATGAGATCAACAACGAGCTTTCACCATTCATAAACAAGTTCGGTCAGGACAATTTCCTCCGCACGGCTGTGGATGCTGTTCATCCGGCGCACCCATTCCATCTGGTCGGCGGCTTTTAGGGTTTCTGTCACACCTTCTTGCTTCGCCATTGCAGATACGATGATTGCCCTGCTCTCGTTGCAGGCTTAGTCGATCTCGGCAAGGCGCCAATGCAGCGTTCCACTTTCCGCCTGACCAGAGGTACAATTTGACACTTCAAGAGCGAAGTGTCAAACCGACAAAAAATCCCCTTGCTATACTCTCGCGCATAACGGCGAGTCGTGCCGGAAGAAGCATCGCAAGCGTACCGCGGGCATTGCGAATCTTTCTCCGACACCTTCGCATTCGAGTATAGGAAGGGAGTTGTCATGTTCTTCTACGAGCCGCTTTCGGCAACAGCAATCGTGAGCGTCCTGGTATACCTGGCGTTCCTTATTGGCATGAACGAACTATCGCGTTTGAATAAATGGTTCGGCGCGGCCATCTTTATCGCACTGCCCCTTGTTTTGACCATCTTCGTTTGGCCCCACACCGCCGTGGAGGGCACCGGCGCGGGCACCTGGTTCCAGTGGGTGAAAACCTACTCCTGCCTGGCGGGCGCCATTCTGGGCTGGCTGATCGTGTACTTCCCCGCTTTCCAAAAGAAGTACATCGTGTGCATTCCGCCCATCATCTTTGCCATCAACATTCTTGAGGCGTGCATCCGCGACTTCCAGCTTACCGGCGTCAACGGCATTGTAGATGGCTACATGGTTGTCGGCGGCCCTTGGAACGTTATGAACGGCATTGCGGGCATCTTGAACGCCATCTGCATCTGCGGTTTCTTCGGCATTATCGTAGGCCGCGGCAAGAAAAAGGACTTCGTGTGGCCCGACCAGCTGTGGTTCTGGATCATCGGTTACGACCTGTGGAACTTCGCCTACACGTACAACAGCGTGTCCGACCGCTCCATGTATTGCGGCCTGGTGCTGCTTGCTGCATGCACCATCCCGGCGTTTTTCATCAAGCGCGGCGCTTATGCGCAGCACCGCGTGCGTACCCTTGCCGTGAACATGATTGTTACCATGACGGTTCCGTGGTTCTTCCTGCATCCTGCTTTCGTGGTGCATTCCACGAACAATCCCGCAGCTCACATGACCATTTCCGCCATTGCGTTGGCGTTTAACATTGGCGTGTTCATCTACCAGATGCGCACCATCATTGTGAAGAAGCGCAATCCGTTCAAGCAGGAACTCTACATTGACAACCCCGGCTTCCGCAATGTCTACCTTGAGAGCATCGACGTTCCCGAAGATCAGCGCGAAGCCGCTCTGGCAAACCTGGAAGAATTCGGCTACGCCGCCGCTTGGGACGAAAAAGGCCGCGTAAAAACTATGGTAGAGCGCTCGTAGCTGGGCGCGAGCCCTTGCGCTTGCCAGCATGCAGCCCTTGGACTTTCCCGTTCGCAACTTTCGGCTGCAACGACCCTGCAAGCTGGACGTTTCCGTAAAACCCGTGCTGCTGCGAGCCCGCCGTGCGCGTCGCAGCTCGCAGTAGCGCGGCACTCCACCCAAACCAACCAATAACTCTAGGAGGAATCCTATGGGCATTCTCTATCAAGCAAGCGACCCCATGGTGTGGGCCATTTGGCTGTTTGTTGTGTTCGCCCTTATGGCGTTCAACGAATTCGGCCGCACGAGCGTGTGGGGCGGCGTGGCGCTGTTTATTGTGGCGCCCATTGTGCTAACGATTTTCGTTTGGCCCCACACGGCAGCCCCTGGCAACGATTACGGCACCGGCAACTGGTTCAACTGGGCAAAAACGTATTCTGCACTCGCAGGCTGCGTTGGCTTCATGGCGCTGCGCTTCGTGAAATGGCACGACGCCGACGGACGCGTGCATCACTTGTACGAAAAGCGCTGGGCGCTGTGCTTCCCGCCCCTTATCCTGGCCATTAACATTGTCGAGGCCGTGGTGCGCGACTTTCAGATGTTCAGCTATGGCCTGTGGGACGGCGCCATTGTTGACCACGTATGGATGATTTCCGGCCCCTGGAACATCATGAACGCGATTGCCGGCATTCTGAACATTGTCACCATCTGCGGTTGGTTCGGCATCATCATCTCGAAGGACAAGTCCCGCGACATGATTTGGCCTGACATGCTGTGGATGTGGATCATTGCCTACGACCTGTGGAACTTCGCTTACACGTACAACTGCATGTCCGACCATTCCACGTACACGGGTCTGGCGCTGCTGATTGCCTGCACCGTTCCCACGTTCTTCACGAAGCGCGGCGCGTGGCTGCAGCATCGCGCGCAAACGTTAGCGCTGTATGCCATGTTCGCCATGGCGCTGCCGCAGTTCTACACGTTCGCCGAAATTCCCACTACGCATAATCCCACGGCGTTTTTCGTGGTAAGCCTTATCGCGCTGGCGGCAAACGTGACACTGGCCGCCTACCAGTTCCATCGAATTCGCACGCGCCATCTTAACCCGCTTAAAGACGAGCTCTATAATGACACCGAGAACTACCGAGAGGTCGTCGAGGAAAATCGCTAAATCATACGGCGCATTGCCGTTCGAACTTCACACCCAACACGGCGGCCTCCTGGCAAACGAAGGAGCCGCCGTGCCTGTTGAAAGAAGCAACTCCATACCTGAATTCAATCCTGACCAGCCGCATCCCGTTACGCGACAGGTCAGGAGCAGCGCGCGTTTAAACGGAGTTCCCGGCGACATTATGCTGGCCGCGCGCGAGCTGTACGAGACCGAAGGTGTTGCGGCCACCAGCATGGCGGCAATTGCCCGCAAAGCAGGAATCGCGCGCACCCTGCTGTACTATTATTTTCCCAACAAACAAGCCGTAACCGATGCCGTTCTTGATGATTACATCGAAGACCTGGTGGAAAGCGTGTCAACCTGGAACGAGTTGCGCACATTCGGTAACACCCCCGCCGAGCTGAAAAACTGCGTGTCGGCGTTTCGCCGCGCGCTCTACACCGCATCGGGGCGGCCGCGCCCCATGTTTGCCGTGCTCGAAGAGCTGGGATTGCGCGATTGGTTTGCCACGCAGGCCGTGCGCGAAAGCGTGGCGTGCATCCAAAACTACATTGTGTCCGAGTACCTGGCGTATCGCACGATTGAAATACAGCTTATTCCCGAAACGTTCGGGCTGCTTTTATTCGGTCTAGCAGGACTAATGAAGGCGAAGCCCGACATCACCGATGAAGAGCTAGCGATACTTGTCGAGCAAACGCTTCGCCTTGACATGACGGTGATGGATCCGCCGCCCTGGCCCGAACATCCTGACGCCGCCGAAGCATAACGGCTGGCAAACGTGCGGGTGCCTCCGCGCAACGCTGCCACTACAGCCTGGCAAACGTGCAGGCAATCCCTTCCCTAAGCAAACATGCACGCCAGCAACTTCCCTTTCGAACACGAGCAACTCAGCATCCCCCCTTTGCCGTACCTTTTATCGCAATATTTTGCAAATTGCTTGACTCGCAGAATGTTGCGACTTATTATCTTCGCAGAATGTTGCGACTTTTATCGCAAAGCATACGAAAAAAGCGAAGGATGACCTTGATGATTGATGCGCTTGACATCGGATACGCAATAAAAGATCGGCGCGCGGAGCTCGGGTTGACGCAGGCGCAGGTAGCCGACGCAGCGGGCGTTTCGAAACGCTGCCTTTGGTCTTTGGAACTCGGACAGAACCCCGGCGTCCAGCTGGACAAGCTCACCGCAGTACTCAAGGTGCTGGGGCTTGATTTGACCATAACGCCTTGCGATGCGCCGAAGGGCGGCGAAGGGCGTTCCAAGGGCAATCCGCCAAAAACCGTACAGCAAGCAAACACTGCTCAAAATAGCAGCAGCAATGATTTCAATGCCTTAGCAATTTTGACGGGAAAAATCAAATGACGAAAGCACAGCTAGAGGGACCCATCGTGCGTCTATGCGCAAAAACAAAAGAACGTTTATAGTGTTCAGAAATAAACACCAGACAAAAGGAAATCATGCAATACATTGACCATATCGAAGTACGCGGCGCGCGCGTGCACAACCTGAAAAACGTTGACGTAGACATCCCTTTGGGCCAGCTTGTAGGCATTGCCGGCGTATCCGGTTCGGGCAAAAGCTCACTTGCACTGGGCGTTCTGTATGCTGAAGGCTCGCGTCGCTATCTGGAAGCGCTGTCCACGTACACACGCCGACGCATTTCGCAAGCAGGCAAGGCTTCGGTCGATGACGTTCGCTACGTTCCTGCCGCGCTTGCACTGCATCAGCGTCCGGCGGTTCCCGGCGTGCGCTCCACGTTTGGCACCTCAAGCGAGCTTCTGAATAGCTTGCGCCTTTTATTCTCGCGCGTGGGCAGCCACGTGTGCCCCCACTGCGGCAAGCATGTGCCACCAAGCCTGAATGTTGCCGCTGAGCTGGCACTTTCCTGCCCTCATTGCGGACAGGAGTTCTTTGGTCCCGGCGCCGAACAGCTTGCTTTCAACAGCGAGGGCGCCTGCCCCACATGCAGCGGCACGGGCATCGCGCGCACGGTGAATCGCGCCGCGCTCGTGCCCGATGAAAGCAAAACCATCGACGAAGGCGCCGTGGTGGTATGGGGCTCGCTCATGTGGGACCTTATGAAGCAAGTCTGTGGCGCCATGGGCGTGCGCACAGACGTACCGTTTTGCCAGCTCACGCCTGAAGAGCGCGACATCGTGTTCAACGGCCCCGCCGAAAAACGGCACATTCTGTATAAGTCGAAAAAGGGCGACGACTTCGCTGAACTCGATTTCACATATTACAACGCGGTGTATACCGTGGAAAACGCGCTCGCGAAAGCGAAGGACGAAAAGGGCCTGCGCCGGCTAGCGAAGTTCCTCATGGAAGGCCCTTGTCCCGAGTGCGACGGCACGCGTCTTTCCGCAGCCGCACGCGGACCGCTTGTGCGCGGAATCAACCTGGCGCAAGCCACGGAAATGACGCTTGACCAGGCGGTTTCATGGATCGCCAGTGTGCCCGAGAGCCTTCCCGAAGAGATGCGCCCCCTGGCGAAATCCATTTGCGAATCGTTTCAGGGCACTGCCAAACGCCTTCTGGATCTGGGACTAGGCTACTTATCGCTTGATCGTGCGGGTGCCACACTTTCCACGGGAGAACGCCAGCGCGTGCAACTTGCACGCTCGGTACGAAACCGCACAACGGGCGTGCTGTACGTGATGGACGAACCTTCTATCGGCCTGCATCCTGCCAATATCGACGGCCTTTTGGGCGTAATGCGCGACCTGATTGCTGATGGCAACTCCGTGGTGATGGTCGATCACGACACACGCATCCTGCGTGCTGCCGATTACCTGGTGGAAATGGGTCCTGCTGCGGGTGCAGGCGGCGGCACTGTGGTTGCACAAGGTACGGTAGCGGAAGTTTCCGCAGATGACGCATCGATTATTGGCCCGTATCTTTCGGGAGACTCCCAGGTAACCGCTCGCCCGCAAGCGAATGCGGAAGAGATGTTCGACCTTGGACGTATTCATCTGGAATCGAACGGCTTGCACACGGTAAAGCCTTTCGTCATTGACATTCCCAAGGGACGCCTTATCGCGGTAACGGGCGTTTCCGGTTCGGGCAAAACAACCCTGGTGTTGGAAACGCTTATTCCCGCACTTACCGCAATCGCCGGCGGCAAAGCACTGCCCGAGCACGTAACGGCAATCAACGCAGAAGGCATCCGGCGCGCAAACCTTATTGACGCAACGCCTATCGGCATCAATGTTCGCTCAACCGTGGCAACGTACTGCGGCGTGCTCGACGATCTGCGCCGCGCTTACGCGCATACCGATGCCGCAAAGGCAGCAGGGCTCAAGTTGAGCGATTTTTCGTACAACACGGGAAGTCTGCGCTGCCCCACCTGCGACGGAACAGGGCAAATATCGCTTGACGTGCAATTCCTTCCCGATGTTGACATTGCGTGCCCCGACTGCCGCGGGTCGCGCTACAGTGCTGCGGCTGATAGCGTTCTGCGCGTCGAGAAGGCTGCAACGAAAGCAACGGCCAAGGGAGCAAAAACCAGCGCTTCACGTGCGGCGGGCGAAGCGACCGAGACGCCCGTGATGTCCAAAGCCTCCTGCACAGCCGAAAACCACGCGCTCAGCCTGCCGCAGTTGCTCGCGCTCTCGGTCGATGAGGCCCTTCCCCACGTTGCCGACATCAAGAAAGCGCATGAAAAGCTGAAAACGCTTCATGACCTGGGGCTAGGCTACCTTACGCTGGGCGAAGCAACCCCTGCCCTTTCCGGTGGCGAGGCGCAGCGTTTGAAGCTTGCAAGCGAAATGGGCCGCGGGCAGGAAGATGCCGTGTTCGTATTCGACGAGCCAACCATCGGCTTGCATCCGCGCGACGTGGAAACGCTGCTCAACGTGTTCCAGCGCCTTGTTGAGCAGGGCGCAACGGTAATCGTGATTGAACATGACCTTGATTTCATCGCAAATGCCGATTACGTGATTGATATGGGCCCGCAAGGCGGCGAAGCAGGTGGGCGCGTTGTTGCATGCGGCACCCCTGCGAAAATAGCTGCGAATCCCGAAAGCATCACCGGCCGCTACCTGGAGCTGTAACACGAAGCGGTTCGCTGCCTTCCCGCCACGGAATACTTCGGCGCCTCTTTTCGTCATATGCACGGCTTAATTCGCAGCAGCATTATTTGTTCGCGCATTCAAAATACTTAATATTTCTTATCTTGCAAAAATATTAAGTATTTTGTATATTTGTTGCAATCATTAAAATATAAAGTATTTTGAATATTGAGTAGACAGGGCTGCTATGTGGACAAATGCTTTTTCATTCGAAGGAGTCGGCGCTTTTCTCCAGGAAGCGCGGCGCGAAAGAGGAATCACTCAAGCCGAAATGGCAAAACAGCTCGGATTTTCCACTGTTACGCTCTCTGCACTGGAAACGGGCAAGAATGTATCAACGAAAAAAGTTGAACGCTATCTTCAAATTCTTGGTTATCGCATGGTAATTGTGCCAAAAACAGCTCATGTGGAGGTTGAAGAATGAGAGCGCTCGATGTTTATCGAATCAAAGCAGACGCAAATTGGGCTGGGGTGTTTCCCCAGCCCAATCCATAAGGAGCGTCTTTCGACGTAGGAACATGGGTCTTAGGTTATTTGGCATTGCGTACACGATACGCTGCCGCCGAAATAAGCACAAGCAGCATCATTCCCATGGCGACCGCTGCACCTTTGCCCGCGATGTCGCCTGTGGCTGGTACGGAGCCCGCACCAGCACCGCTGCCGTCCGCCGAGTCGCCGCCACTCGTGCTGCTCGATGCGTCAGTGCCGCCGGAAGGCTCGGGATCGGGGCTTGGACTCGGATCGGGGCTTGGACTCGGATCGGGCCCGGGTCCGGGGCCCGGGCCAGGGTCCGGGTCGGGATCGGGCGATGGATCGGGTCCAGGGCCCGGGTCGGGAGCCGGCGTTGGCTCGGGGTCTTCCCATTGCGCGTAGAGCGTTATCGAATCCCCTGCTTCATCGCAAAGGTTTATCACACTCGCTTCATCAGCGAAGCCTTCGCCTGAACCATCACGCACGGTGTTCCAACCCAAGAACTTCGAGTTTTGCAAGCCCTCGTTTTCAAAAACAAACTGGCAGGGAGGCAAGCTAAACGCCTGGTCATAGGCTATTTCGAGCGATTGCATAGCAGGGCCGCTCGCTAAATTGCCGTCAAAATGCACGAAATACTTGATAGGCTCCCACTGGGCGTACAAGGCAAGCGTCCCCGGCTCATCCAGCAAACTTGCTACCTCTTGCTGGTCGGCAAAGCCTTCGCTCGAACCGTCGGCAGCAGTGTTCCAACCAGTGAAAACGTAACCAGTTCGCGTAAAAGCGTTGGCGGACAGGATGCCCTCAAAGCCGTAGTAAAACTTTTGGTCCGCCATTTCGCCCAAGGCATCTGGCGCGTTCGAATCGAACGAAACGAAATAATCAATAGGTTTCGAATCGGCACGCATGGTTACCGCACTGCGCATCACAATGGTGGTGGGATTCGAGGCTTCCGTCATGCCGCTGGCATACTGCACCACGGTATCGACGCCCGTCCAGTTGTCGAAGACGTAAGCTGACAGACGCTCACGCACCTGAAGCGATACCTCGGTTCCTTCCAGATAAGCCTGCTGTGCATCGATCACAGCAGGCCAAGCAGGCACTACGTCAACGCCGCCAAGATTGCCGTCGAAAGCAGTTGCAAGCGTATAGAAGTTGAGCAGGACAACTTCTGCTCCGTCACCTAAAGAAACATCCTTGCCAGTATCTTTCCCATCAAAGAACAAATCGTACGTTCCCGCAGGCATAAGCCCCGCGTCTTTCAGCGCATAATAAGGCTTTCCTTCCGCGGTGGCCTTCTGCTCAAATGGCGCAAAAGAAGTGCCTTCGGAAACCAGCGTCAATCGGTCGGCCATGCCACTCATTGCTTGCCCGTCAAGCGTGACCGCAATTGTTGCATCGTGCTCTGCGTCTGCGGCTTTAACCCATAATGCACGCAGCGTCAGGCCAATCGGCGAGCCTTCCGAATCCAAGGCAATGCTGCCATCGTCACTCTTAGCGCAAAGATTCGTTACCCATGCCTGATCAGCAATAACGCCGCCAACCGATGCTTGCAGCGCCCATCCCACGAACGTGTAGCCATCCTTCGCAAACGCATTGGCAGGCAGCTGCACGGTGGCGCCAATTTCAAGCTGAAGGTCATCCATAGACCCGCTATCGGCTCCCGCGCCGTCGAAGTGAACCGTATACGGCCTTGGCTCCCATTGAGCATAAAGCGTTACCGTGGCACCATCGGTGTCAGCGGAAATCGGCGCCCAATCCAGGTGCTCGTAGCTCGTACCCGATCCGTCTGCTTCGGTGTTCCAGCTGGAAATTTGGAAGCCGGGAAGAGCAAGCGTGCACCCTGCACCAATTTCGGTGAGATTGCCCGCTTCCGCGGATACATCGGCGGGCACGCTACCAGTAGAAGTGGCGCTTGTGCTCGCGGGGATGTTCGCATCGTAGTGGATGGTGAACGAAATGGGTCGCGTTTGCGCGTACAGCGTATAGAAGCTTCCCGCGCCTGTTCTGTCGGCGCCGCCTGCGTACGCCCAATTGCCGTTTTCGTCAGTGAGACGTACGCCCTGGACAACCACATTGGAAGCAAGCTTGCCATTTGGCTGCAGCACAACAGCACTGGTTCGTCTTGCCTCATCGGTGTAAAACTCCAGCACGCGACCGGGGGTCACCGCGTTTTCGAAACCCTCAAGGCCCTGTCCGTACAGGGCGATTGCCTGGCCGTTCGTCCCTTCACCATTTGCATCAAGCGTCAGTTTCGTAGAGGGAAAGAGCGTTTTTCTTTCGCCAGGCGCAACTGACCCCGTATAAGGGACGTCCACGCCGTTTACGCGAGCCGTAACACGTTGAAGCGTTATGCCACTGGGCAGCCAAGGGCAGAACAGCACTTCCTGATTGCCTGTGCCGAACTCGCTGTCAAGGCTTACCGCAACAACGCCATTCATTCCATACCCGCTGGTCAGACCATCAACAACAGCCGATGCTCCGCTCAAATCAAGGCGTACGTTCGTCAGTTCGCCCATAACAGCCGTAGCAGGCGAAAGCTTGTTTCCGGCCGCATTAGTGGGAGTCACCTGAAACGTGCCCAAGTTGCTTACGGAGCCATCGGATGCAACAAGAATCGAGCCGCCAGTGATGGTCGCCTTGAAATACTTGTCTTTTTTAGTGCCGTAGCCGTTGCCGTTGCAGCCGAATGCGCTTGCCTTGCTGCCACCCTTGGCAATGACGGTCCCGCCACTGATGTCAACCGTTACATAGGCTTGCGAACCAGGACCATTCGTGCCGCCGCCCCCAATGGCATGGGAGTGATCGGCCTGCGCATACGCGCGGACGATGCCGCCCGAGATGGTGATGTTCTGGCGGCCTGGTGAATTGCCAGAATTGCCGATAGCCGCAGGTTTACTCGTGTCTCCGCCGAAAGCGGTGATATCTCCGCCTGAGATTTTGATGGACTTGCAATAGTGCTTGTCGGTCGAACCGCCTCCGCTACCAATGCCGCATCCGTATTTGCCGCCGACGGCCTTGATTGTTCCGCCCGAAATCGCAACACCATCCACAATCGCGCGATACGACCCGCCAATACCCGCGCCCGCACGCCCGCCTTCAGCGTAAATGTTTCCACCGGTAATGGTGATGGTGCCGTGGGTCAGAGAAAGCTCATCGTATCCGGAACCAATGCCGGCGCCGCTGTAATTGCCGGTGCCGCCATACGCGTGCACGGTTCCGCCCTGTATGCGGATGCTGCTGAACGCCCCGTGAAAGCCCGACCCAATGCCCGCGCCGCCGCCTCCGCCATGCGCTTCAACTTCGGCGGTTCCTTTGATGGTGATGCCGGTTGTATGATCCTTGCCAGATCCGCCGCCAATGCCTGCAGCGTTCGTGCCGCCGTAGGCGATTACTTTTCCGCTTTCGAACACCATGTTGCCCGTGGAGGCTTTTGACGTGTCGATAACGTAAAGGCGGCTGCCAATACCCGCTGAACAGCTTGCGTCGGGGGCCTTTGCAGTAATGGTGCCGGGGTTAGCAGGATCAGCAGTCTTGAAGACGAGTTTTGTCTTGTTGCCTTCTTTTTGAATAGCAGGGGCGCTTAAGTAGCTGCTAAGGTACGCATTGGCACCCGCTTCGCTGATGATATTGACCGTGCCGCCAGCTTCTTCAATCTTAATGGAAGGGCAGCTGGCGCCCGTGTTGGCGGAAATCCCTGGAGTTATGTTCAAGCCATCGGCAAAATACAGGTCAACGTTGCCGACTTTCACGTCAACCCAAACTTTCGAGCTACTGCCCGTTAAGCGATAAGCGCCTGGTTCGGTGATTTTGATGGTGGTGTTCGCGCCCTTGCCGCTAATGTCAATCGTGGTGACGTCCAGCGCATAAGCCCGCGAAGGGGCTGCAAAGCAGGCAAACAGGCAAACCAGAAAGAGCGCAAGAAGCACCGCGCCACGCGTAAACAATGCGGCATGGGCATGGCCTCTCGAAAACAGGCAGTGCTGGGCAGATGCGTTGATGATCGCCATAGGAGTCCCTTCGTGCGCTCGGTATTCAGTTGAAAGTTGCATTCATTCTAGCACACGATACCGCCCGCTTTTCTCTTGCTTTTCCGTTAATTAACAGATGGATTAAAAGAGGCTCTATCAGGTGAAGAGAATCGCCGTACAACATCCCTACCTGGGGAATCTGTGTGGGGAATCTGCGGTTACTCTTCGTCTTCGCCTTCGTCTTCGCCATCTCCTTGCAGCGGGCGGCGGCGTAGCGCGGACTTTGGTTGCTCTTCGTTCTCACTCGTTCAAGAAGCATTGCGTCGCATGAAATCCATCCTTAGTCCGCGCAAGAATAACGGCCCTTCGCGCTCTTTTATCGCGGAGCCTTTCGCCTATTTTACGTTCGGATTAGCGTATTGGCCATGGCGTTTTGTCCAGCGACCGTATTGGATGGAGAATTTCGGACAACGATGCAAGCAAGACAGGCATATCAAGCAGCTATCTTTAACCCAAACAGACTTTTTATCGCGAATCTCAATGGCGGAAACAGGACACTTTTTTGCGCATACGGCGGCGCCCGATGCAGGAGTCTCCAACGCGAAAATGCTTGGTTTTCCGCATGACCCGGTATCCCAACCCGTAAAAAAGATGCGCGGCAACCACAGGAACTTTATTCCGCATGAAGTTGCCCTCTGCACGATTTTGAATTTGCTCTATGGCGAAATCTATCTCCTTTTCGGCGGCTTGGTTGATGCGTTGAACTTTTTGGGGATCGCTCAAATCGAAAATAGGCGTCCATGCATCAGGCATTTTCACACTGAAAAGCGAGTCGAAGGAAAAGCCCTTCCCTTGCATGAGCTCATTTGCAAAACGTCCTGTTTGGCCAGACGTTGAGCCACACGTGGCCACAAACCATAAGTATTCAGGCTTTCCGGCAAGCACCAATTCCTGTAAAAATCCCGTACGATGCTGGGCAAGCCCCAAGCATAGGTAGGCACGGCACGCGCGGCAGGTGGCGCGATCGACCGAAAAACGGAATCGCCGATTCCTCACGCACTCCGTAATAGAAACCGTTTCATCCTGCATTTCAGCAGCAATTCTTTCAGCAGCATGCTGAGAATTGCCCGTAGCGGGAAAAATAGAAGATCATGGCGAACCTTTCTGAATCAATGCCGCACAAGATGGGAATCAACAGCGCAGATGATTTCCGCCCTTTGATTCCCATCTCCTGATAGTGTTCTCAGCGCCTGGCTTTCGGTGAGCCGACACCTTTAGAGCTCTTGTCAATTTTTCGGTTTCATAATGAAATGCCAAGGCAGATAGAGCAAGCAATAATGCAACTTGCCAGCTTGGTTTTAGACATAATCCAGAATTTCTGGAAGGCACGGGCGCCCTTTACGCATCCGCCGCATGCAGGGCGGGCTCCGCAGCGTGCTATCGCTAACGACCCTGACCCTTACGCCTCCGTTGCCGGCAGAGCGGACTCTACCGCAGGAACACCCTGCGCGGCCTTTGCGGCGTGTGCGGCCTTCGCAGCCTTCGCCTTCGCCAGGACCGGGGCACGCAACGCCTGAGCGTCCTGTGCCAGCGCACAAGCGCACTGCGACTGGCAACCTACCTCTTCGGTCGTCACAACCTGCGCCGCCTTCTTGGGAGAGCGCACGGTGAACACGGCATAGACCAGGGACACCAGGCCAATCGCGGCGCACACCTTGTAGGCAACGCCAGCACCCACTGCGGTGGCAACTTGGATGCTTGCGTCAGCGCCGGCAGACGCCGTCACGCTTGTCATGACCGTGATGATCAGCGCCGTGCACAAACCGCCTGCAACTTGACGACCCGTATTCGCAATAGCGTTGCCGTGGGCGATCATGTCGTTTTTCAGCGCGTTAACGCCCCACGTGTTCACCGGCATATTCGCCAGTGACTGTCCGACGGCCTGCAGCATGCAGAACAGCGACACCACAAAGATAGGCGTGGCAACCGTTGACAGCGATAGCAGAAACAATGCGGCCGTCATCAGGGCCAATCCGAAAATCGAGATTGCACGCGGACCAAACTTGTCAAACACCACGCCGGAAATGGGGCTGATGATAATGCCAACCGCAGCCGCGGGAAGCATAGCCATGCCCGTCTCAAATGCAGAGGCGCCCAGCGCCGTTTGCAGCAACAACGGCAACAGCGTGTTGGTGACCAAGCATGCGGCATTGATGAGCGTAACGATAATGGCGGCCGCACGGAACTCGCACGTTTTGAGCGTGCCCAGCTGGAGCAACGGTTCGTCGATGCGGCGCTGACGCAGCACGAACATCACCAAGCACACTACGCCGGCAACAATGGAGCCCAGCACCACGGCGCTCCCCCATCCAAGCGACGATGCGCTGGAGAAACCATACAACAGTCCGCCGAACGCAACTGTAGAAAGAACCACCGACAGCAAGTCGAGCTTGGGATTCTTCAGCTCACCCACGTTTTTGAGCATGAACACGCCCAGTACCAGCACGACAAACGCAAGCGGAACAATGGAGCCAATCATCACACGCCAGCCGTACGTATCAATCACGGCGCCGCCCACCACGGGTCCAACCGCAGGTCCAGCCGACATGACAATGCCCGCCAGGCCCATGGCTGTTCCGCGTTTCTCAACAGGAAACACCAGCATGGGAACAACGGCTACCAGCGGCATGAGCACACCCGAGCCCGCCGCTTGCAGCACGCGGCCAACAATCAGAAACGTGAAGCCAGGCGCCACAGCGCACAACAGCGTGCCCAGCGCGAACACCAGCGTTGCACCGAAGAACAACGTACGGGTGCTGAACTTATCAATAAGGTAAGCAGAAACAGGCACCATAATGCCGCTGACCAGCGGATAGATGGACATAATCCATTGAGCGGTTGAAGCGTTAATGCTGAAATCGGCCATGATAACCGGCAGCGCAGGAGACATTACCGTCTGATTTAGCAGCGCAAGAAACGCGCCTAGAACGACAATGGCAACAATGCGGATTTGAACGCCGGTAACGCGCCCGTTTGCAGGCGCAGCAAGAGATTGGTCTGACATGCTTTTTCCTTCGTATCTGGTTTGGTTTTATCTGTTTGTTTTTGAGGCAGGAAAGGCGCATCGCCATTACAGCGCGACGGCAAAACGCCGACCGAAATCAGCCGTGCACCAACAGCGCCACCGACCAATCGGCGGCAAAGAGCAGCAAGCCAAGAGATACCCGAAACACGGTTTCCCTGCGGGCTTTCGCATACCCCGCGAATATAAAAGCAGCAGACGAAAATCAGATACGACAGGAAGAAAGAGGCTGGTCAGAAGATACCTGAGGAACAACAGGAGAAGCCCCGTAAACCAGGGGCCGGCAAGAAACGATATATGTTTTGCTCAGGTTGTTCATAGCGGAAAGGCATCCTACCAGTCACGCCGCCTTGTTTCAAGAGACGTTACCCAGCCGTAAATAGCACTTCAGAACCATGTCGCCTGCAGCGCCGCTGATGTCAAATTACCCCACCTTTTGTCAACAAATCGCGCGAGCACAAGATATCGCGCTTCCGGAACCTCCGTCGGCAAAAAGAGTCAAGGCATTCGTCAACGCCAAATCACCCCACCCTTTTGCCGACAAGCGGCCAAGATGCCTGAAACCCGGGCAAATCGGGCCCCTTGTTGGAAAAACACCCTCGAGTTCAGGCAAATCGACGATATTCGGTGGTCAGAGCGCCTCTTAGAATCGCGTTTTGGTTCCAGGAAAAGGCCTCTTGCGTGGGCGAGGAATCAACTAACAGCATAATCCCAGTTCATAGCGTTATGAGAAAAAGCGATAAAAAGTCCGTCGATAGACTGCTGCCTACCCCCACCCTCTCAACCACCGAATATCGTCAATTTGCCCGAATTTGCCCCCTGCTTTCCAACAAGGGGTAGCCTCGAACGCAATTGCGCGTATCCATCCCGCCCCGCACACGCGCGGGGCACCCCCTCAGCCACCTCGAAAGCGTCGATGCGGTCGCAACCCCACCCCCGCACGCGGAGCATCTTGTCGGAAATTGGAGCCGAATGTGCAAAATATTCCTGTTCGGGGTAGTTCGAGAGGCGCAAACGCGGCATTCGGGGCCATTCAAGGCGCCTCGAACCTCCTAAACCCCACAAAACCCCAGGTCACAAATCACAGATGGCAGACAAATAAGAACCGACGCTCTTTCCACCTACCCCGAACAGGAATATTTTGCACATTCAATCGAAAAAAGCGACAACATACCACCATCGAGCCCAATCGCAAGCACCCAAGGACTCCGCCACGCCGCAAGACCGCAACGCCCACTCAAAGCTCCGGCACGCCGCATCAGCGCGCAAAAAATCCGAGGCGCTGGCTGCACCTCGGATCCGAAAGCCCAGTCGCCGATTCAACTGCAGCCACTTCCTGATTGGAAACAATTTTCTTGCAAAAGAGATGAGAAATCGAGGTCCCTTACAGCTGCTGCAACTTTTGATACACGTCAACGTTGACTTCGGCGTCGCACCAAGCACGATGAGCATCCTTGTGCTCAAGTCCGAACTTCTGCGAAAGATATTCGAGCTTCACGTTATCCCAACCCTGCTCGTTCTTGAAACGTTTAGCGTACTTGTAAGTATCGAAGTACTCGTTTTCCATCACCACGCCGGCGCGCTTAGCCGCGCGGCAGATATGCGGGATATCGCAGCTTTTCACGTTGTGACCCACAAGAACATACCCGCGACAGAAATCAGCAAAAGCGGCTATGACCTCGTTGATGCTGGGTTCATTTTCCACCATCTCATCGGTGATATGCGTCAGGCGGGCGATTCGCGGAACAATCTTCCTGCCAGGGTTGGCAAGCATGCTGAAGCGCTCTACAGGCACGCCATCGACAACCTTCACCGCACCGATTTCGGTGATTTCCGCCTCGGCATCACCTCGACTTATGCCAAAGGTTCCCGTTGTTTCAATGTCGAAGCACACGAAGCTGTCGAAATCAGGCTTCTCATGCTCCACCATGGGTTTTGGCATGCCATCTTCAAGCTCTTCGAACTCATACCCTGCAAGTTCCATTTCGCCCAAAAGCTTGAGCATCTGACGCTCGCTAGCATAAACCTTTAGCACCTTGTAGCCCACGGGGCCATCGTCCTGACAGGAAGAGTCCCCCATATCACCGTTTCCAACGCCCCCGTTGAGCGAGTTGATGAAGTCCTGGGCACCTTCCATGGTAAGCGTCTCGTAATAACGAGCCAAAAGCGCCTGCTTTGCCTCTCCGCCTGCGGCCAGAATTCCCGATATATCGTCTGCAGCCCGAGCAATAATCCCGTCGATGCCCGCCCTCCACTGCTTGGCCGCATATGTCGTATTGAGCCAGCGGCTGTTGAAAAACGCCGGGCTGCTGATAATCTTATCCGCATAATCGCCAAGCACCGCAGCCTGCGCAGCTGCATACTCTGCAATATCGGCTTGCTTCGCTGCCCTCTCGCTGGCCTTGATATAACCGTTGATAAGGTCTTCTGGTTCTTTAATCAGCCCAATAAGCTCATCGAGTTGTGCTTCGACCTCGGAAAACGGCTTGGCATAGCC
The DNA here is from genome assembly GCA_934648845.1 of uncultured Eggerthellaceae bacterium. Taxonomy (GTDB): domain Bacteria; phylum Actinomycetota; class Coriobacteriia; order Coriobacteriales; family Eggerthellaceae; genus CAKUOV01. The sequence continues at coordinate 8,720 of CAKUFS010000016.1, read as the reverse complement.
CTCTTTGAGCGATTTTTTCGCATCAGTCAAAACTTTTTTCGCCTTACGCAGGACTTTAAGATCATCTTTGGCGCGCTTTAAATCCCCGTCATCGTAAGTAACCGCAATGTGGTAATCATGCACGCCCTGGAGAAGAGCCCTGACTTCCTCGAAGTTGCTAAACGAAACAATACCTGGCTGTTGGCTTGCCACAATCGACAGGCTGTCTATATCCATACCCTATTTCCCCTTATTGCTTTTCTCGTATGTTGTTTTCATTTTACCGACCCAGGATGTCCTCAAGCCGCTTGAGAATATCTTCTCCGTCCCCCTTCATCAATGTCACCAGACAGCAAGGAAAATAAATCCTCAGAACCATCCACCTCGTAAATAAAGTCCTTCTTGCTTTAACACCCAAGATGCTTGGCAATCTCCTCCAAAAGACTGGGATCCTTGGCATCAATATCGTCGAATTCACTGACATTCCTTTAATGCAGTATCGAGTCGCTTCCTTAAGCTCTCATCAGCAACTTTCCAACGAACCATGTCTTCTAGATCATCAACGTCACAAACCGAATAACGTAGGTCTTCAGCATCTTCGCAGTCGAGCGCTTCGGCGATTTCATCGAGCAAACCAGGATCAATCCGTTCGATCTCTTTGAATGTCCCCGCTTTTGAAGACCCCCAAAAGAAATCGCACGTCTTCGTCGTGTCAAACAACACGCGAAGAGCGATATCACTCAAGCTCTCAGGGCTAGACCCCTTCACCTTTTTAGACCATTCCTGAAACTCGTCATACCACAAGCCGCCATCGAACGAGTCACCGAAATCTTTGCCCCACTGTATATATGCAACCTCTTCATCGGCCTCGTAGCAAACAGTGCATATGTACTCGCCACCGTTGATGGATGCGCAGCCGTATCTTTCGGGATCAAGCTGGTCGCAGAAATACTCCAGTGGGTAAGGCCCCCACTTCAGCCCAAGATCAATGCGCACGCACGGTTTGCCGTATTGCGTCTCCGCAGAAAACGAACAGCCTTCGGATCTCACGTCGGGATCAGTATCTAGCAAGCACAGCAGATTGTAGCCATAAGTGTCACGCTCTATCGCCTCAGCTTGTTTTTTCCAACTGGCTTCGGGGCCGATACCTTTGAGCAAATCAACATTCGTAGCTGCTTTGAAATTCTCGCTCATGCTGCTGAGCAGCTCTTTTGCCGCCTCATCGTCTACCGCAACAATGAACAACCTCTGATCGCAAATGTTTGCCATATCCATTCCTTCCCTAAAAGCCCCTTGTATCAATAACAGATCCATTGACGTACGCACCAGTTTGTTTCCGCCTCAAGTTCCCTTCTCAATAAATTTAAGCGGAGCCGAAAAACTCCTTTCTCTCCAACAAAACGTTTCACGCTTCTCTTCTGGAACATGCCCTCACTCGCTTCTATCATCTATTTCGCAAAGCTATTTAAACCCACTCATACTTCATTTTTTGTTCGGGCACCGAGAGAAAAGCTATTGTTTACCCCTTCGGTTAAGCGCCCTGTTGAATAAGGCAACTTTGCTCCCAAACTCGGCAACAAGCCTCTTCCCGCGAAGGGCAAGTCCCCGTAATTTCCTGATATCAAGCTCAGCTTCCATAAGATTGTGAACGAGCTTATTTCTGTCATTTTTCCAGCACTTCATATCTCCAAGCAATTTGGAAGAGAGATACTTTTCAGTAAGTTCGTCGCTCTTTTTCAGTTCCTTGAGGGCATCGATCTTCCTGCCAAGCCCATCATTCTTTTCGCAGTTCTCAAATGCCGCATGTTTCAAAGCCGACCATGTCTTATCCTCAAGTATCGCGTACTCAATAAAAATCGCCTCAAGATAGAACTTCTCACCAAGGGCTCGATCGAGTCGTTCAAATTGGCTTCGATAGCGGTTGTATTTCTCCAAATTCTTATCGGTCATTCATCAATCCTCCAGGGCCTCAATCTCTTCCAACAAGCCCAAGCCGCGCTCGGTGAACAGTAAGCTCTTGTTATGCTTCATGTACTGTTCGGAGCCATGGGTGGAAACGAACCTGATAAGCACCGCATCGGCGAGACACGTCCTCGCCATTTTTCCACCTCTGGATCAACCTGTTTTGCTCTAGCCGTTATAGGCGCGAGAATCATGAGCAGTTTTACCTAGATTCGCCAACAGCCATGCAACGGCCTCCGTCTCACCAGAGTCCTGTGCAGCTTCGATGCACGGTTTAATGCATCCGCTCCCAAGCCCGCCTTGAGCTTTCAGCTTTTCAAGGCAGGCGATATTTCCACTACGAGCTAAATACTTGCAAGTGGCCAGAATGCTGTGAGTTTCTGCGGTCATAAATGGCACTAAGGCTTCGACGACGCCATTGTCATGCTCGAAGAAACGACTTGACCAATTATCCGCGAGCCAATCTGTTAGCTTCGCGGCGTCAACAGTCGAAACTACGAACTTGGCGACATCCAGGGAGCATCTGGGCACCAGAAGATCGAGAGGCTCGCTAATAAGCACCCTTCTCCCAAAACGCCTTACTGCGATCGAGACTGGTTGAATATCCTCAGACAGCAGCGAAGCGATTCTACCAGCCTCTGCCGTATGCCCAAAGTAAGCCGAAGCAAGCGCAAGCGCCGAGAGCTGCTTGTCGCTCAGTAGCGATTGCTCAGCGAGCTTCTCGATAACCGAGACGACGTTTTCAACACTTCTTCCGCTGTAGGCTGAAATATACCTTCCCGTACGGGGTACCCTTGCCGAACTCCATTTCGAGAACTCATCCGAGCGCAGGCACCACGCTGGATTCTGAATCGAAACCTCGTCTATCGGCGCAAACAATGCGGCATAATGCGCGCCCTCGACGCCTTCGCTCAGGATTGAGCTCAATGTGGCTTTGTCTTTTCTATAGTAGCCACTCAAAGCGAAGCCAAAATATTTAATTTCCCTTTTATCCCGCTTCTTTGGCGTATCGCCCTTGAAGCCGATATCTTCCTTCCGGTATTCCCCATCAAGGTTGGCGCGCCTCTTGATGAGAAAGGCGGCGTTATCTGTCTTTCCTAGCAGGAAGCATATGGCAAGAGCATTGCTCGTGAATTCAAATGACTTGAAAACTTTGAAGAGGCTTTTAAGCGCATCGACACCGCAACAGGCCGATGCAGTCTCCAACATGATAACCCTTGAGACTGGATTGATTTTATCCGCGATAGGCCCTAATTCGCCAACCCTGGAAGAATCGCCGTTTTCCAAGCAGGTAAGTACAGCTTCGCAAATTTGAGCGGGCGTTTCCTTTTTCTTCTTAGGCGCCACGCGCAATGAAGCCTTTCTCTCTGCTGGGCTGTAAGACATAAGCAGGTCCGCTATTTCGGGGTGTCCTTTTTGCTCGGCTTCCCCTTGCAGGATCGAAATATCCTCGGCGGGAATCGCACTGGACTCAACCATATATTTAGCGAGCAGGGGGCGACAAACGAACAAGGAATAGAACTTCTTGCTCTGTGTTTTCAAGTACCGCATAAAAGGCTTTGCAGACTCCGTGTCGTATTCACCACCTTCAGCGGACAACTCGGCAAACCCCACGCATGCAGGCACTCGCAAAGATTTATCGAGAGACTCATAGTTCAATTTTGGGGCGCGCAGGCATTCGAGTCGTCCGCAGTCGTAAAAAGCGTTGCTTATCTTGGTAGCAGCGGACTCTATGATCACCTCTTTGAGGTTAGCGCAAGATGAGAAGGCCTGGTAGGACAACCACTTGATGCCAGCGGGGACAAACACGCTCAGCACGCGATTTGCCTCATGAAACGCTTCGGGGCCCACTTCTACAATCTTATGTTTCTCAAACTCCGTAGGGATGCGAACATCGGTGTCGTTTCCCTTATAACGTCTTATGTATAGAGCCTCTTCGCCATCGGGGGATTTGCCGCCAGCATAATGGAGTTCAAAATCCCAATCGCTATTCGAAAAAGATGCAGCATTAGCCATTCCTAAACCTCCAGCTCGTTGATCTCTTCCAACAAGCCCAAGCCGCGCTCGGTGAACAGCAAGCTCTTGTTGTGCTTCATGTACTGTTCGGAGCCATGGGTGGAAACGAGCCTGATAAGCACCGCATCGGCTGCCAACTTGGTGGTCAGAATAAGGGATTCCTGGGAATCCTCGCCATAGGTGCCATCCAGGAACAGAAACGCGTTATCAAGCGATGACTTCGCCACCTCAAGTGCCTTCGCATGCTTCTTGCATTCGGCGTTGAATGCCTTTCTTGCCGAAGCATATCCGCCTTCGCCTTCAGCGGCACCGCGAATGATGGCACCCTCTATTGTCTCAAGAACACGCAAGCGCTCCGCTTTGACAACAGCGGCGTTTCCCACCTGGTTGCGCACGCGTTTTCCCACGTCGCTCGCACTGCGCAGCTCGTCGGCATAACGGGCAACAACCTGCGAAGTGTCGCCCGCACTTCCCAGCTTGGTCTTCAAGTCAGTCAGATCTCTGCGAACAAGCTTCAAAGCCTCTTCAAGCTCGATTGCTGCACGAACACGCGTAAGGACAGCATCAATCAGCAGGCCCACCAGCGCGATTCGCTCATCGAAGGGTGCCTCCTGGGCGCGCGCCGCAATTTGACCGTCAACCTTCCCAGACAAGATATCGGTCACCTTGTAATCATCTTGGTACTTGCGGAAAATCTCGTAATACACGCCAAAATCTTCGGCGATCTCTTCATCCTGCAAGTATCTACCGTAAAGGTTGCCACTGGGCATCTTCCCCAAGCGCTCATAGGCCTGGAGCATGCGGGATAGGTCTTCCCAACCGCGGCTCGTAACGATTTTCGAGCCACGAGCCGCAGCACGCACCTTGTAAAAGCTGCCCGGCTTCGCATCAAGATAGGTGGTAACGGCCGGGTGCAGGCCATGCGCCGCGGCATATTCCTGCCAAACGTTCACATCCGCCTCTACGTCAATGCGCATGAGGCGGTCCAGCATTGCGGGGTCAAACTCGCGCGCCGCACGGTTGAACTCAGGCGGATTACCCGCGGTGACAATCACCCAGCCTTCGGGCAGCCTGTGCATGCCGAAAGTCTTGTACTGCAGGAACTGCAGCATGGCGGGCGCCAGTGTCTCGGAAACGCAGTTGACCTCGTCCAAGAAAAGAATACCCTCGTCAACGCCCGATTTCTCGCGGGCGCGATAAACCGCCGCGATGATCTCTGACATGGTATATTCAGACACGCTGTATTCGTGCCCGTCAAAGGTTTCCTGGGCTATAAAAGGCAGGCCCAGCGCGCTTTGCCGCGTATGATGAGTGATGGAATAGCTCACGAAATTCACGTCCATCTCCTCGGCAATCTGCTCCACCACGGCGGTCTTTCCCACACCGGGAGGGCCCAACATGATGATAGGACGCTGCATCTTGAAAGGAATGCAGTAAAGCCCATAGTCGTCTTTGGCCAGATACGCCTGGATAGCGCCCTCGATTTCTATTTTCGCTTCCTTTATGTTCATGCAATCGATCCCTTCTTCGTTGCCATGCTTCGCTCATCCAAAACAATCTGCGCTGCCCAGGTGGGTACTACCTCGGGCCGATAGCTCTCGTCGTAGAACACAAATGCCACTTTGTAGTCGGGCATCCATTCGGGGTAGTCCCCCCAGCCGTCCGTGAAATAAACCAGTCCGCCCAAGTTTTCGAAGGCGCCGTCTTCCACCAATTTGTCAACGTACGCAAAAGCCGGTCTGAAATCAGTGCCTCCCCCGCCATAAATTTTCATGGTACGGCCCCATTCTTTGAGCTCGTTCAGATTCGTAATCACATCGTCACTTTGCACCTTCGCATCACATTGAATGATTCGCACATGCACGCACTCGAAAAAGGCCTCGGTAGATTTCAGAATATCGAAAGTGGCGTCAATGAAGCGCCTTACGATATTCCCTTGCACCGACCCGCTGGTGTCGATGACAATAACAAACTCGCGAATGCGCTTTTCCTCACGGTATTCCAAAGGCTCTATCAGGGGAAGATTGTCGTACAGCTTCAAACCATAGGTGTAAAAGATGTAGTCGAACTCTTCGTCGGATACCCTAAGCACCTCGCCCGGTATGGCAAACTGGCGCAAGAAGTCGGCGTAATCAACACGCTCGCGAGTAGATTCCTCGAGTTCCTCCACAAGACCGGAGAGGCTTTCGCCGCGCGCTTTGGAGTAGGTCTGAAGATTTACCGCCAGTGCCTTGGCAACGCGAGACCAGCCCGCCTTTTCCTCATCGAGCGACGGCCTTGCAACTTCTCGCAAACCCCATCCCGCCCTTGATGACGTATGGGAATCAGAGGCGGCGCCCGCCCCTTCGCCCTGACCTTGGCCCGACGTCAATGTCGGCAAGCAGGAATCCCCGGTAGCGTTACCTGCCGCTTGACCCCGGCCTTCGCCCTGGCCGGATTGATCATCGGTGCCTTCCGCATTTGATTCGGCGCATTCAAGCCGCAAGACGCCTTTTGCAGCCTTGGACGAAGCGGACAAACTCGCACTTTCTCCTTCGCCCGCAGGAACCTGCTGACAGACCTGCTGCGCGTTTTCCCATTCGTACCAGAGGCTATGGCCGTCGGCTGCAAAGACGGCTTCCCACTTTGCAATGCTGTCGGCCCATTCCCCTTCCTTGAGCAGGTGATATATCTTTTCAGCGGTAATGGTGCCTTTTGTTTTCCCGCTAATCAGCTTTGTTGCGTCGTTGATGGCACGGCCCCGAGACCCTTCGCGAGGTCCGCACAATTCGCAAACATTGCGCTCAACCGCTATGTCGCAGGCAAGATTCCAAAGCCGCTCATTGATTTCCGGGCCAACATAGGGATGAAGGAAAACGCAGTGCAAAACCGTATGTAAAAGATCGTGCCTAGGTGCCTTTTTTACTTGCTTGAACTGGTCGCAAAGCAAGCCGGCGTTGAAGATAAGGGAATGTCCATCGGTGGAGAACGGGCGCGCTGCATCGCCGGGCGTCGTTTTCAGGCGACCTATCGCCGCAGACAGAAAGTGATTATCCGCAAGCACAAGCGCTTTGGCTAGATCAATAACCTTAAGCGCGGCGGCATCCAGCTTTGTCATCCCGGCATCAAGCATTATTCGCTTTACCCTAAATAACCTTCGTAGAGACCGCAGAGGCTTGCCGCAAAATCCCTTTCAGCAAAGCTGGTATGATCGAGGCTTAAGGAGCAAGCGCCGCACCGAACGATAGTGTTATCAGGCGCGGTCGGCAGCATAACTGTGCCGGAGGCGTTGACATCAACGCTTCTCAAGTTTGCAAGACGCATCTTCGCCACTTTCCACCTCCAGATCAACCTGTTTTGTCCTAGCTGTTATAGGCGCGAAATCCATGATAGCTGTTCTCTTGTTGTTTTTCAAAAAAAGTGCGCCGAACGCATCCATCAGCGTAGCGAGGAGGATGTGATACGATGATTCCCATCCATGAAAAACGGTCTGGATCGCCTGCCTGATTTCTTAAGGTTGTTTTAGGCGCTACCCCGCGAAACTTAACTCGCTCTAGATCGAGCTAAAAACTTGCCAACTTATCAAACAACTTGCTAAACTTATCAAACAACTTGCTAAACTTATCAAAAAGTTAGCAAGTTTCGGGAAAAGAGCACTGATATGGATGCAGAAGAACTCGAAACAGTGATTCGTCAGTTGAAGTCATCGCGCAGCGACAACCAATCAATCGAGGCGAAGGAATCCGTAGGGAAAATGCCATCGACCATCGCCGAAACGATTTCCGCATTTGCAAACGGATCGGGCGGTATAATCGTGCTGGGGTTATCGGAGAAAAACGATTTCGAACCCGCAAAGGGATTCGATGCCCACCGCATCGCCGACGCCCTTTCGCAAACATGCTCCGACAAACTCTCCCCACCGGTTCGCGCCGACATTGCTATCCTGGAATATAAAGACGCCAACGTTGTCGTCGCTTCCATCGACGAGATTCCGCCCCGCGACAAGCCCTGCTATGTCACCAGCAAGGGAATGTACAGGGGGTCCTTTATCCGCTCGTTCGACGGCGACAGGAAACTAAGCCCCTACGAAATCGACAGGCTCCTTGAAGACAAGACGCAACCGTCGCATGATATAGAAATTGTGGCGGACGCAACAATGGATGACCTGGACAGAAACCTACTCGATGGCGTAATCCAACGGCAAAAGTCGCTTCGCCCAAGACTGTTCGCAAGCTTTAGCGATGAAGAGATTGCCGTCAACCTGAGGATAGCGGCAAGGGATGCCAACGGCGACCTTCGGCCTACGCTTGCGGGCCTTCTTGCCTTGGGCACGTATCCTCAGAAGTATTTCCCACGCCTTACTGTCACGTTTGCGGCGTACCCAGAGGAAGACAAAGCCTCCGCAGACGGCGTGAAGTACCTCGACTCCGAGAAGATGGCGGGCCCCATACCAGCCATCATCGCTGACACCGTTGCCGCCGTTCAGAGAAACACCAGACTTGGCGGCACCATAATTGGCGCGAAGAGGATCGATATTCCCGATTACCCGCCTGCCGCCGTGCGCGAAGCGGTCTGCAATGCGCTTATGCACAGAGATTACTCCGAGCTTGCGCGCGGCACACAGGTTCAGGTGAATCTTTACAGCGACCGCCTGGAATTCCTGAGCCCAGGTGGCCTTTACGGCACTGTTACCACCGCAACGGTTGCAACGTAAACGTCAAAACCACCGCGTGGTAAGCGCAAAATCGGAGGCGTCCCGATACGTTTCGGGAAGCCTCCGATTG
>CAKUFS010000015.1 GCA_934648845.1 uncultured Eggerthellaceae bacterium | reverse complement strand
GAGGCCAAAAATAAGGCCCGCCAAGACCTTCTCGATCATGGCGGGCCATGCTGTAGCAATAGTTTTGATACAGCCCCTTCGTGGTTTCTGATCGAGTTGCATGAACCCGGCAGTTATGTGGTTGGCGCAGCACCAAAGGCTTGCGGCGTTTCGCCGCTTGCGCCTTCGCCGTCTGCACCCTCCTGCGACGTTCGCAGACGCTTCCGCAGATTGCTTCGCTATTCCTTAGGTTCGTTTCCTGAGCTTGCGGAAGAGCCGGCACTAGCCGCGGGCTCGCCTGCGGCAGAGGCGGGAGTGGCAACAGGGGCAGCTGCAGCATCAGCAGCGGGAGCAACTTCGGCCGGAGCGTTCGCTGGCGCTTCAGGCACGGGAACAGTGGGCGAAGGCGCAGCAGCAACGGGGGCAGCAGGTTCGGAGGAGGCGCCCATCGGTACAGCCGCATTGGTGCCAGACGTCGGAGGAATCTCGTCAACAGCAACGCCAACGACGGGAACGTTAACAGCAACAGGCACGGGAGCGGCGGCGGCTACAGGAGCCGCAGCAACGGCAGCATCCGCCGTACCCTCGTTCGCCCACTGGGGCTCGTTACGATGCACCCAATGGCCTACGGCGCGCATTGCCCACAACATGCCCAAACCATCGATAAACAACGCAAGCACGACGGCGACAATCACCAGGGCAAATGCGCCACCCAAGTAGCCAACGCCATACGACGGGAACGAATAACCGTAGCCGTAGCCATGGCCGTAATCCAAGAAGTCGGTATATGCGGCGTATCCGCTCAAACCCGCAAGAAACATCAGCACAATAACAACGACAACAATAACAACGCCGCAAATCAACTGAGGAACAATAGCGGCCGCGAAAAGACCGCCCAAATTCTTTCGATATGCGCGGAACAGCTCCGACAGATCAAAGGCAGAACCAAGTTTGCCCGTAACGCCCGCGCGCATCTTGGCAAGCTCGCAGAATGTCGAAGCTAAAAGGTTGATGGCAACAAGCAAAATCGCACCCAAAATAGGAATGAAAGATAGAACGCCAAAGACAATTGTCGCTGCCGCAAGAAGAATATCCAAAAGCACAATAATCAGACCAAATACGAACGTCTTCTTGCAAAACGCGCCTGCAGCAAGCGGCTTCGGTTCGCCTTTCGCCGCCTGGGCACCCCACTGAAGACCATAACCCACGGCAAAGAAGTTAAGCACGGGGACGCAATTCATGAGCATAAGCGTAAGCACGCGCTTAACCCAGTTCGGCGAGCTTGTAATATCCGACCACGCCTGGCCAACGCACCCCTTGGGCACAACGTATTCGGCAGGCATGCCAACAACCGCCCCCGCAGGTCGCGTAGCGCCTGCAACTGTGGTTTTCCTTAACGGGCATCCACACTCTACGCAGAACAGCGATTCATCTGCGTTTTTCTTTCCGCAATGAGAACAGTACATAACGGTCCTTCCTCAACAAAATACCTCATAAAAGATACTGCCAGTATACGGCATAACAGCGGAAGCAAAAAGGTACGCGAGCCGCCGAATCCAGAGCGAGTTTTCCGTGATAGAGCCCGCAATCAGAATTCACACAGCAAAAAGTCGCACGTAAAACTCGCGAAAAAATATCACAAAACGGTTTCCCTTTCTTTTTGCCGCATCCCCTATTCGCGCGTTGCGTTACCATGAGCCAAAACAAAAAATGGAAAGGCCTCGCATGATCCATGCTGAAAACGAAACAGTGCGCTCCTTGCTCTTTCAAGGCAATTTCGGCCTTGAGCGCGAAACCCTGCGCATCACCGAAGACGGCTTTTTGGCGCAATCTCTCAATCCCTTCCCCAACAACCCCCACATCGTGCGCGACTTCAGCGAAAACCAGGTGGAAATAAACACCGGCGTGCAGCATTCACCTGAAAAGGCGCTGGCAGAGCTTGCCCATTACGACAAGATAGTGCAGACCAAGCTGGCGCAACAAAACCCCAGGGAAATGCTCTGGCCGTTCTCGAACCCGCCGTATCTGCGCGACGAAAACGATATCCCTATTGCCCAGTTTTACGGCGAAGAGGCTGGCAAAACCAGCTATCGCGAGTATTTGTCGAATCAGTACGGACGCTACAAAATGACGTTTAGCGGCATCCATTTCAATTACTCATTCTGCGATGAGCTGCTGAAACACAATTTCGAGCTGAGCGAATTCGCAGTAAGCAGCGAAAACCGCGAGCGCGACGAACACGGTGAAGGCGTTGGTGCCGCCATCGCAACCGACGGCGCCCACAAAAACGCAGCCTTCACTGCTTACAAAAACGACTTGTACCTTACGCTGGCGCAACGCTGCGTTGCCTACGGATGGGTCATGAGTGCAATCACCGCTGCAAGCCCCATTATGGATTCATCGTTTGTAGAGCAGGGCAACACGGGCGGCGATCTTTATTTCGGTCTGGGCACCGTTCGTTGCTCTGAACTGGGATATTGGAATTATTTCTCGCCTGTTTTGGATTACTCATCCCCCGCTGCATACGCCGACAGCATTCAGCAATACGTTGATCGCGGCTACATCATGTATCCCAGCGAGCTGTATTATCCCATTCGCCTGAAGCCGAGCGGCGCTTACAGCTTGGATTCCCTGCGCGCGGGCAACATCAGCCACATTGAGTTGCGCATGTTCGATTTGAACCCGACCGATTCTTTGGGACTCAACGAGCAGGATGTCTTTTTCTCGCAGCTTCTTTTGATTTGGCTTGCGTGCACGCCCGCTCAGCCATTCACGCGCGCCGATCAAATCCAGGCGATTCAAAACTTTAAGAATGCCGCGCATTACGACTTGCGTACGGTGAAAATCATTTTTCCCGGCGGGCGCACCTGCATGGTAAACGCTGCAGCACTTGAGGTTCTTGATGACATGATTGCGTTTTTCCACAGCATTAACGCAGGTCAAGAGGTCTTTGACTGCTTGGCGTTTCAGCGCGGGAAGTTCACCGACGCCATCCACGAGCGCTACACGCACACGGTACGTCACGCTTATGGCACCGAGTTCGTGAAAAACGGCCTGAAGCTTGCGCAGCTCCGACAACAAGAGGCGCTTGCTCGCCCCGATACGTTCGCGAAAGAAGAAGCGTAGGCGGCGCATTTGCGGATGCAGTCGGCGCAGGACCGCATCCGCAAGCCCGCACCCCTTCGAACCGCCCTCGACCCGCACGAGAAAGCCTGCGCAACGCGGCGCGGCTCTACCGTTCGTTCCCAGCCCATGAAAAACGCCGACAGCTCCAACAGCTGCCGGCGTTTCGGTTCAGACGATCTTAAACTACGTGCTATTCTTTCGGGGTCGCCTGCCCGCTCTGTCCCTCTGCCTGCTTGCGACGCTTATGCACAACAACGCCCACAACAAGAGCAATAACAGCAACAACCAACGCTCCTATCAGCACATACAGCATCATGGGCGTCTGGCCGTCCGCTGCCTTTCCATCTTTCGAGGCATCAACAGAGGCTTTGTCACCCGATGCCGAAGCCGAACCCGACGCCAGCTCGCCATTACGCGTGGCCTCGTACTCGGCTTTTTCCTCGGCGGTCATCTCGTCGGACGTATCAATGCCTTCCAGCGTGGACGGATCGGCCTCGGGAGCTTCCACGCCCGCGGTTGTGCCAACCGACTCACCCGAGGACGGCTCAACGGGCGCTGCGGCATCCGAAGAAGTCGAAACGGTAATCACGGCATCGTTGCACGTGCACGCGTAACTTCCCATGCCCGTGGAATTGGAGATATTCACACGGCGGATTTCCATGGAAGTGGAACCTTGTTCGCGCGCAATGAACGTGATATTCATTAAAGGAGTTCCATTATCCCAGGTCACACCTTTAAGCGTGGGGGATTTGAAATTCAGCACGGCATCGGTCCAGCCATCGCCGGCATCTTTCGTGTAAACGTCAATGCTGTTATTCGTATCCAGCGACGCCACGTCAAGCATGCCGGTGTTGTAGCGCACCGTAGCCGACATTGCGTACATGGTGTACTGGCTGCTTCCGTTATTTTGCAGCTCCAGCGACACCGTAAACGTATCACCAGGAGCAACGGAGCTCGGAGCGTCTTCGCCCGCCACAACCGACATCGTGTATGTGGGGGAATCGGCGTAAGCGCGCTGCGGAACAATCGCCGCAGTCAAGCCCACTAAAGCAGCAACAAGAACGCATGCAATACACGCCTTTTTCATCAGATTACTTACGGCAGAAAACGCATTACTCATGGGCACTCCCTTGAAAATCGGTCCGTCGTGCCTGTTAAAATCCTGCGCAAAAACTCCCCCGCGCAAGGCGAACAACGAACGCCAGCAATACAATAAGCGGGCAATGATGCGCACATATCCCGCAAACAGTAGCGCTATAGTAACGCTAATTGTTCTGTTTTAGGAAAAGAACAATCGCAAATGGATAAAACGTGACATTTGCCACAAATTGTTCAAAATTGCGTGCATCGCAAAGCGCTTGCTGTCACGCCATCACCATCTGAAAGGCACACTATGAAACATTTTTTCGACCAGACAAACGACATACTTCATCTTATGGAAGCACGTCATTCTGTACGAAACTACACACCCGAGGCAATCACAAAACCCCAGTTAGAGAAGTTGCAAGCATGCATTGATGCCTGCAACGAAGAAAGCGGTTTGAACATTTTCCTGGTAACGGACGAGCCGAAAGCATTCAGTAATTTTGCAGCCCGTTATGGACATTTCACCGGCGTGAGCAATTACCTTGTGCTAGCGGGGCCGAATTCCGCCGACCTGGAAGAAAAATGCGGGTATTACGGTGAAGAGCTTGTTCTGCTTGCGCAAGAAATGGGGCTGAACACCTGCTGGGTTGCCCTGACATTTTCTAAACGCGTGGTGCGCAAAATGATTCCCGAAGGTCAAAAACTCTGCATTGTTATTTCGTTAGGAAAGGGCGAAACGCCTGGCAAATCACGCAAAACACGCTCCGCGGAAGACCTTTCGAATATATCCGAATCATCACCCACGTGGTTCAAACGCGGCATGAAAGCGGCCTGCCTTGCACCAACCGCCATCAATCAACAAAGCTTCTACTTCACGCTGGAAGACGACGGGGAAACCGTAAGCGCCGTGTCGAAAGGCGGGCCCTGCTCAACAATCGACCTGGGAATCGTCAAACATGATTTCGAGCTTGCCGCCGGTGCGGACAACTTCTCCTGGAAATAAAGTGCAGGGCGCAGGGCGCGCAAGCCGTGCGGTACGCAAAAGCGCTCAATGTCACACTGGAAGGTTCGCGCAAGTTCTGACCCGCGCGAACCACGCAGGTCGCCTACGCAAAAGGGGCCTTTCGCAAATCGCGAGAGACCCCTACCACTTCAAGCAATGCAATTAAACGAAAATTCCCGGCTAAGAAAGCCCTTCTCGCTTAAGCGACATCTTCATGGCTTCGATTTCCACATCCAAATCAAGCGCTTCATCTTTATACATGTTGTCATACATCAAATCGAACGCACGCGCCATGTCCTGCATGTGCCCCTTAGTCTTCTGCAAAAGATCGTCGCCTTCAAGCGTATTGCTGCTTTCGAGCGTTGAGTACTTTTTCAGCACAATATCAAGCGTGGGCACGTAATACACGAAGAACTGGTTATTGCGACGAATCTCTTCGGGCTGGCTGCGCATAGCATCAATGAGCTTGCCCGCTTTCTCGATAGCCACCGTGGCTTCATTTCTAAGCTGCGCGTCGCGCAATCCATGAAGCTGCAGGCGCGATTGACTGAGGCTGCGCTCTGCTTGACGCAGCTTAGCGTCTTGTTCGGATGTTATGCCGCTCGTAAGCAAGCGCCGCCGCCTTTCGGCGTTCGACCCCGCACGACCCAACGCAATAGCGCCGGCCGAAAGCCCCGCTATCGCAACAAGCGCCGCAACCAAACTAAGAATCAGCCCCATGAAAACTCCTGCTATTCGTTTTCCGTTCAATGCAATCATGGTAAAGAGCCGCCGCCAACACATCGGCCGCGGCTCTTGAACACACTTGCTTTTTACTCTTGCTATCAGGCACTATGCCTTAATCTCAAGAAGCTTCGTGCGCAAATCGTCTTCGATCTGACCCAAAGAAGATTCTGCATCGGCACGCTTCTGGCGACCTTCCGCAGAGATACGCAGCACTTCTTCGAGCGTTTCGATAAGCTTCTGATTCGTCTCCTGGATGGTTTCCACCTCAATAATGCTGCGCTCGGACTCTTCGGCAACGGCAATGGTACCCTGCTTCAGCGTTTCGGCGTTCTTCTTCAGAAGCTCGTTGGTCATATCGGAAACGGCGCGCGTTGCTTCCGTGGCCTGACGCATGTCTTCCACGCCCAGCGCCAAAACCATCTGGTTCTTCCACAGCGGAATGGTGTTCACCAAAGTGGTTTGGATTTTTTCCACCATCACAATGTCACTGCTCTGAATCAGGCGAATCTGCGGAGCCATCTGAATGCTAATGGCGCGCGTGAGCTCCAGGTCGAAAATCTTCTTCTCAAAGCGGTCGAGCAGACCCGCGTAATCGTTAGCGCGCTGGGCGTCTTCCACAGCGCCGGTGCGGTCCGCTTCAGCCTTCAGCTCAACCAACTTGCCGGCACGCTCTTCCTCAAGACGCTTCTTGCCAGCCAGAATATAAATAGTGAGCTCTTTGTAGTAATCCAGGTTCGCATCATACATGTGATCAAGCAGCACAATGTCCTTGCTCAGCTGGTTCTGATGGGCCTGAAGCTGGTTGCACACCTTGTCAACGTTTGCCTCTGCCTTGGCGTAATTGGCCTTCATGCGCTCGATGGTTGCCGGCGCCTTCTTGAACAGGCCGAAAAAGCCGCCTTTTTCTTCACCCTTGATGTCAAAGCCCTTGAGCTCGGTAACCAACGTGGAAATCATGCCGCCCACTTCGCCCAAATCCTTGGTTTTAACGTTTTCAAGCGCGTGATCGGAGAAGTCCGCGATGTTCTTTTGGCTGCTTGAGCCGAATTCGACAATAACGTTGCTATCAGTAAGGTCGATGTCGGCGGCGCGCTGATCAATGAGCGCCAGCTCTTCGGGAGTGAGCTTGATGTCCGCCAGCGATGTGCCATCGGTTGACTTGACCTGGATAAGCCCCTTGTCAGGCTGCCATTCGGTAATGGTGTTCTCTACTGCGGGCGCAGCGGGCGCATCTTGAACGACTTGTGCTTCAACTTCCATAGGATTTTCGGTTTCCATAAAGCAGCCTCCTTGTTCGATGGGGGGTAGCGCACAGGCACCATACGCGCAGCGCGCATTTTAATGCCTCCATTATACGCGTGAAAGACGCGCGGAAGCACCCGCGGAAACAAACATATAGGCAACATCTTGCCTCTTCGGCAGAACTGATGCCTCTTTTTGAGCGGAAAGCGAACGGAATGCGAACGAAGCCGATTTATTCGTTAGATTATTGATCGCTGAATTTGCTCGCTAGCTTATTCGTTGGAAAGCGCAAGGCACAAAGCGTCGAGCAACGTGACCGCATAATGCTGTGCAGCGCGCGCCTCACCTGCGTCTTCCCATGCTTCGCCAGGCAATTGAATAGCAATGCGCCGCGGCGAATCGCCCTTTACGGCGTTCAGCGCGTTCTCAATACGCAGAGCCAAGCTGCCCTCTTCATCGTCCATTTGAACCACAGGAACGGCTTTTTGCTGTGCAGGACGCTCTTCACCAGGCAAAACAAGGTGCACGAAGCACATGTTCTGGTCGGGAGCCACCAACAGCGAATCGGCGCTTACCATGTGCGAATTCGGATTCGTTGCCAGTGCAAGGTTCGACATGCGGCTTGCCACACTGCGGGTGAATTTCGAGGTGCCGAAAAGACACAGCGTGTGTTCGCCCAAGACATCGGCTGCACGAGAAAATCCCAGATGAGCACCAGGAACCGCCGCAGGCTTGCCTTCCCAGGAATGGCGCAGGTTGCGAATAGCGCGGAAGGTTTGCGCACCTGCAATGCCATCGCCGTACAGCGCCAAGTTCAGCTGGAACTTGCGCAGCGCGGCTTCGGTATACGCGCCAAAAATGCCATCGTCGTTGCACGCGAAGCCCAACGCGCCCAACGCGCGCTGCAGTTGACGCACATCGTTGCCATGGAAGAACGGCATGCGCAGATACAGCGTGCGATCGCCCATGGAATACGATGCATCTACCAGGGCAGACCACGTTTTCTCATCGACCTCACCCGTTGCGGGCAAGCCGTGCGCAAGGCAAAACGAGCTTACCGCGGCGGCGGTTTTCTCGCCATAGACGCCATCAACGTCGGCATCGATCAGAAAACCAGCCAGCACCAAGCGCTGCTGAACGTCCTCTACCGCTGCTCCTGTATGCTGCAAACGAACGGTTTCCATAACGCTAGTCCAAACGATTCACAAACCAGTCGGCCATGGAAACAAGCAGGTCACGAGCGGGGCTGGGGTCAACCACACCCAGAAGCCTGTTCTTGGAAATGCTCGTTAGGTTCTGCGCATAATTGCGCGCGTACTCAATGCTTCCCGTTTCCTGCATGACATCCACCGCTTCAGCAAGAACATCCGGGTCCTTCTCTTTGTTGGAAAGGATCTCAACCAGGCGGGCGCGCTGCTGCTCAGTACCGTGATGCAGCGCGTGCACCACAACCAACGTGCGCTTTCCTTCGGTGATATCGCTGCGGAAATCCTTCTTGGTGGACTCTTCTTCGCCGATAAGGTTCAGCAGGTCGTCTTGAATCTGGAAGGCTAAGCCTGTGTCCAGGCCAAAGTTGCGAAGACCTTCGATTTGCGCCTCGGTGCCGCCGCCGACAATGGCGCCAACAGCCAGCGGAACCGCACCGCTGTAATGGGCGGTCTTATGCGTTGCCATAATCAGATAATCTTCGGGCGTAATATCATAGCGAGCGTCGCGCGCCCAGCCGATATCCATTGCCTGACCCTCAATAGTGCGGCGCGTCATTTCAATGAGCTCGGTCACAACGCGTACTTTCACGGCGTCGTCAAGCGTGGGATCGTTGATTACCGTGCCGTTGACCAGGGAAAGTCCCAGATCGCCCATGTTTAGGGCAAGGCCCAGGCCTTCGCTCAAATGCAGGCACGGCTCGCCGCGGCGCAGCTCGGCCTCGTCGGCAATGTCGTCGTGAATCAGCGCGGCGGTGTGGAAGTGCTCGATGGCCGCCGCGGAACTGATAGCCTTATTCATGTCGCCACCAACAACCAGGCAACCCGCCAAAGCAATAAGCGGACGATGACGCTTTCCGCCGTTCTTGCTGTACTTCATCAGCGGCCCGTACAGATAGCGATCCATGTCGGGGTGATCGCCGTGGGGAATGTAACGATTCACCAAATCGCCAATAACGCCCGCGTATTGATCAAGGTACTCCTGAAAATCGGCAGGAGGATTATCGTTCAAAGAAATAAGATCGTTGATATCGGTGCTCATATTATGCTCATCTCGAAAAAGTCGCGACCTACGAAGACTTCATTGCGGGCAAAACAAAAAAGACGAAGAGGGGAAGGTCCCTATTTTCAAACCTGGTAGGAGCGGAGGGGCTCCGGCTTTGCCTTCGGCAAAGACCGACCCCTCCCTCGCAAGCTCGGTCGGGCGAATTCCTAAAAACGTGCCACTGGCACGTTTTCTTGACGGAATTCCACCTCATCGGTTCGAGCCCCCGAAGGAAAGCCCTTCCCAATGGTTCCGTTGTCTTCTTTCCAATTTTCAAACCTGGTAGGAGCGGAGGGGCTCGAACCCTCACGCCTTGCGGCGGCGGATTTTAAGTCCGCTGCGTCTGCCATTCCGCCACGCTCCCACTTACAGCCACAGGGCATTTTATCAAATAAAGTGCGCTTGTCTCACGCGTTTCTAGAATAGGGAGAAAAGAATGGATTTCGCCGCAGCGCGCATCATTGCAGTGGGCTCGTGTGCTATGCTAATAAGGCTCTTGCATTACACACACCAAAAACGAAGCAAAATGCAAAAAAGGGGCTTCTTCCTTGGCACGACAAGCGAACATTCTGTCTTTTGACGACGTAAAACGGGGCGGCGCGGCGCGCGGCTCTGCTTCTGTGCGCGAAAACGGAAGGGTCGCCTCCCGCGATAATCGCCGGAACAGCCAAAACCATCAGGCCGGACAGAGCAATCGCGCCTACAGCAGCTCAAGTCAAGCGAGACATTTTGACCGCTGGAGCCAGCAAGGCAGCCAAGAGAATAATTTCGCTTACGAACCGAATCGCATGCCTTCTGTATCCCTATCGGATTATGCGTATCCCGCACAAAGCAGCCGCTCTTTTGGCGGCTTTGACGATATCAGCAGCGCAAGTACTGGCAGAACCATGCGCCCCACCAGCAGAAACATATCTACCGAACGCAATCGCAGTGCACGCGCTGAAAGCAGCGCCCGAAGCGGCAGCGCAGGAAGCGTCCGTGCTAATCGCAGCATGAGCAGCAGCCGCGGTGAACGTGCGCTCTATGAAAACCGCACGTCAGACAGCCGCGCTTCGCGTGCGGCGCGCAACAATCGCTTCGCATTCGACGACTTCGACGCGTTTGATAGCTTCGGTGACTTCGGCGATCTTGGCGCCTCTGACACGCGCGACCGTTCGTCTCGTGATGTGCGCGCAACACGCACGCAAAGTTCGCCGCGCTCCGCCATTCTCTCTTACGACGAATTCCTTTCCGAAGAAGAGCAAGCAGACGGCACCGATGCTCAAGGCGGCGAAGCTTCGAAGAAAAATAAGACGTTCCTGCAAAAGCTTTCCGATAAAAAGCAAAAGCGGGCGAAAGAAAAAGCCGGCAGAGCATACGACCGTCAATTTGGTGATGCTTCTTCAACTGCCGCCGCAAATGCGGGTCCGCGTGCGGCAGTGTACAAGGGAGAAATGGGCCCTTCCCAACGACGCGCCCAACGCATGCAGCCCAATGCGTCAAGCTCACGCCAAGGCGGCTATCGTGCAGCCCACGCAGCAAATCAGGAAAGCACTGGCATCCTGGGCTGGATCGCAAGTGCAGCAGGTGGCGTAAGCAACGCAGTGACCAGCCGTTTCTTGGGAGATTCCGCTGCCAAAAAGGCGGGTTTGCACGCGCAAACAAGCAACTTCTCCGCAAATGGCAAATCCGGGCGCGCGCAAAAGCAGGGCGCATCGGGAAACCTGTTCTTGAAAATCGCGAGCGCGCTCTTCGGCACACGTCGTCGCGTAGCTGCGCTTTCCGTTACCGCATGCCTGGTGATTGCCGGCATGTTCATGTACCCGGCGGCGAAGCAGTATTACACTGAAATGCGCCATTTAGACAAGGTGAATGCGGAATACCAAGCAGTGACCGACCGCAACGCCGACCTTGCCGCTACGCGCGATTACCTGCAGTCCGAAACTGGCATCGAGGAAATGGCACATGAAAAGTATGGCTGGGTGAATGAAGGTGAGCATTCTGTTTTGGTCTACGGCTTGCCCGACGACGGCACCATGGCCGACACGAATCTCTACATCAAGCGCGGTAGCGTGTCTGCTCCTGAAACGTGGTATTCCGTAATTCTCGACCCCTTGTTCGGAGTTGAATAACGCATGGCCCGCTCCCTGAATAGCTCCTGCGACCATGCTGTTGAACGGGCAAAACTCACGCGATATGCCGCAATCGACATTGGAACGGTAACGTGCCGACTTCTTGTTGGGGAAACGAACGGGCACAGCGTGCGACCCTTGGCAAGGCGCGCCATTATCACAAATCTCGGCGAAGACGTCGATGCCACTGGCATTCTTAAGCCCGAGGCAATGGAGCGCGTCTTTTGCGCCGTGCGCGGGTTTTTGGATATTATCGCCCAGTATGAAAACGCCTGCTCAAACGGCGAATCGTCCGATAGCGTCCATACGGCGGACGAAAATACTGGCGCCGCAGCCGGAAATGCCAGGGCCGCAAGCGTCAACGAAAACGCAACTGATGCCACCGCAGGCGGCATGCGCATCATCGCCATGGCAACGTCCGCTGCCCGCGACGCGCACAACGCCGATGAATTTGCCGCGGGATTAGCGGAAATGGGCGTCACGCTTTCCGTTATCCCCGGCGAGAAAGAAGCAGCCCTAAGCTTCATGGGTGCTTCGATGGACTTCGCGGGACAACCTATCATTGTGACCGATATCGGCGGCGGGTCTACGGAGATTATTGCAGGAATTGCAGGTCAGAAGCCCGATTTTGCGCACTCGTTCAACATTGGATGCCGCCGCATGACGGAACGTTTCCTTACGTGCGACCCGCTTGACAGCGCCCAAGTTCAAGAAAGCCGCCAATGGGTGCGCGCTGCCTTTGAGCCGTATTTCCAGAACATGCAACAGCAAGGTTTTCACGCGGCACATGTTGTGTCAGTTGCGGGCACAGCCACCAGCATTGTTTCCATGATAGAACGCATGGAAGTATACGATTCCGAGCGCGTTCATGGTTACACCGTAACAAAACAGCAGCTCGACCAGGTGTTTTCCGAACTATCGGTCAAGACGCTCGACCAAAGAATGCATCGCGTGGGCTTGCAGCCCGAACGCGCGAGCGTCATCAACGCTGGGCTTATCATCCAGCAGGAAGTTTTGCGAGCTGCCGGCGCCAATGCGTTTGTCGCAAGCGAATCGGACATTCTGCAGGGCATCATCCTTACCGCCGCCCGCGAAGATGCTCGCAAAGACGCCTAAAAAGATAGTTCGTCTCACAAAGCTACTTTACTGCCGTAATAATCACGCTTCCACTTAATGCATTAAGCTCGGAGTTATTCTCCAGTGCCTCGAAGAAAGCCATGCGGTCTTTACGCTGAGCCTTTTCTTGCAGCACGTCAAGCGTATAAAGCGTTTTTGACTCAATCTCTACCTGGGAAAACCCCGCATCAAGCAAGTGTTGGCGATACGCATCGGCAAGCTCAATACCATTCGTGCATCCCGTGATTCGCTCAAGCGGCTGAGCATATTTTTCGCTCGGAAGCGCACCGTAGAGCACAATATCGCTCACCACAAAACGCCCACCCGGCGCTAAAACGCGATACGCTTCATGCATAACGTGCTGTTTTTTCTTGGCAAAGTTAATGACGCAATTCGACAAAACAACATCCACACAAGCATCGGAAAGAGGAAGTTCTTCAATGTTTCCCTGAACAAACTCGATATTATGCGCGCCAACGGCAGCCGCATTCGCCGACGCAAGCTCAATCATGGCAGGCGTCATGTCCACTCCGTATACATGGCCGCCCTCGCCTACCAGGCGTGATGCAATAATCGCATCAATACCGCCACCGCTTCCCAAATCAAGCACGCGCTCCCCTGGCTGCAGCAACGCTTTTGCAACAGGGTCTCCGCAGCCGCGACTTGCTGCCAGAGCAGATTCAGGCAAATTCGCAAGGGCTTCGCGCGCATAAAGAAATGCCGCTTCACCTGCAGAAAGAGCAGGTTTGCAACACGAGGAAGCACCAAGCGGGGCATCCTTCCCAAAAGTAGCAGCAACCTGCTGAGCAACCTGCGCATAATGTTCCGAAACCGATGATGGCTGCATATTCTCCATTGTCTCCCAATCTGAATCTTCCCGCGTTCGCTATTTTTCCTGCTGCCCCAAATCATGAGCAACCGCTAACGCAGCGCAAGCAGCAAGAACATCATCGGGCGTGTTATATACGCCAAAGCTCACACGAATCGTACCCGAAAGTCCCATTGATGCTGCAAGCGGGTGCGCGCAATGAGCGCCCGAGCGCACTGCCACGCCCATCTTGCCAAGCATGGCACCTGCAGCCGAAGAGTTAACGCCTGCAACAGACATGCTTACCAGACCCGTCTGCGAATCTTTCGTATCATGATGCCCCCACACGCGAACAAAACCGAGCTTTTGGCACAAACCCATAAGGAGCTGCGTCAAAATCCTGCTATGCCGCTCTATGCGCTCCACGCCCAAAGCATCCAAATACTCCACGGCAGCCGCAAAACCGAACAGTTGAGACAACGGCGGCGTACCCGCCTCGTACTGAATGGCACCTGCTCGCCAATAATAGGAATCCAGGCCAACGTGGCTCACCGTACCGCCACCGCCCGCCAGCGGCTCCATTTCTTCCGCCACATCAGAGGATATCCACAATCCGCCAATACCGTTGGGGCCGTATGCTTTATGCGCAGAAAACGCCACGAAATCGGCACCGAGCTCCTTCACATCAAGTTTCATATGGGGAAACGACTGCGCCGCATCAAGCACGAACCGCGCGCCAACCCGGTGCGCCTCCTGCGCCATCTCTTTTACGGGATTCGTAACGCCCAAAACATTACCAATGTGCGCAACGCACACCAACTTGGGCTTTTGCATCAGGAGCTCCCGATATACTTCCAGGTCAAGCTCGCCATTCGGAAGAACCGGAAGATAGCCGATGCGCGCATGCTTGCGATTTGCCAAAAGCATCCACGGCAGCAAATTCGAATGATGCTCGCAGAAAGGAACAACAATCAAGTCCCCTTCGCTAATGTTTCGCTCGCCCCACGCCTGTGCAACCAAATTCAGCGAAGCCGTGGTATTTGCGGTAAGCACCGTCTGACGACGATCGGCATTGATCCACGATTCAAGCACGGCGCGCGCATCGTTCATATGGAGCGTTGCTTGCATGGAAAGATCGTACGATCCGCGATACACGTTCGCGTTTTCGCTCTGTTCAAACTCTTGTTCAGCATGAATTGCCTGATAGCAGCGCTGCGATGTTGCCGCAGTGTCCAAATACGCCAAAGAATTATGGCGGGAACGCTGCGCGAACAGCGGAAAATCGCTCTTATTGCGTGCTGCCCATTCTGCCGCCCAGGCAAGGTCGGCTGCAAAGTCCTCTTGACCGCGAGAAACATCTTCGCAAGGCTCTGCATCTTTGCAAGTCCCGCCATCTTCGCACGCGACCCCTTTTCCACGCTCTCTGCACGCGACCTCCTTCCTGCACGCTTGACCGGCCAGTTCTTTCGCGAAACCGCGCACCATATTGGCAGCATTGAGCAAACGCTTATCGGCTTCAGTCAGCGACTCCGTTAACGCCGCACGCTCCTCGTCGCTCTCGCAAAGTTCCTGCTTTCGCGACAATGCGACCGCCTCAAGCGCCGAGAGCTGCGCCGCGGCGGCGAACTCCGTAAACGAGGCGGAAGTGGGAGAGGAAACATCCAAGCGCTCTTCGCCAAACACGCTGTCTCTCACGCGTGCATCAAGGAGCGGCATCACGGGAAATTCGCAGGGAAAGTCCTCTAGTTTCTGAGAATCTTTACAAGAAACAGCATCCTCATCAGCACTTTCGCGTTGGGCGCGTGCAGTATAGCTCCACCCAACGGCGCGCAGCTTCTTCAGAAACGCAACGGAAAAAAGGAACGGATAATGACGCGTCCACGCACTCCACGAGGTCACTATTTCGGACTCGAGTTCTCGTTTCAAGTCATCGAAAAGCTGCGCAAGGTGGCGCGGCTGAATGCGCGGCGCGCAAGCATCAAGCGCCAACACCATGCAAGAACCAACCGCCTCCGCCGCATCAAGCAGCGCGGTCAACAGCGATGCATCGAAATCGAATATCTCTACATTCCCGGGCACTTCACGCAGGGATACAAACTCAGCTGTTATGCCATCTAGCTGGGATAACGACTGTTCTGCAGCATCTTTGACAGCTTGAGCGTGTTCGCCCGACTCAGGAAGAATCACCGTAACAGAAGTCACACCCATTTTTACGCACAATCGCAAGGGCGCAGCAATGAGCGGTTCGCCGTTTTCTTGCAACTGCAGCGGTCGAATAGTCGGCTCGTCTTCGTGGGCAGGCTTTGCAACGAAGAATTCCGTGGGGTCTTCCGTGGGAATTTTCACCGGCTCAGTGGAAGACGAATTGGCAACAATGACAACGCTCACGCCACCTTCGGCGCACTGCGCTCCCGATGCCCTTGCTGCATCGACGGTGCTCGCAATGCCCGCAAGGCCCGAAATGCCCGCTTCCAGCGCCTGCGCATTTGCCCGATCGGACTCTTCTTCGCTTGGCACAAACGGCTGCGTCTTAAACGAATTCGCATCTATAAACCGTGTTAGCTCCATTGTTTTCCTTCCGCCATCCAGGACTTTTGCATTATCGGGAGCTTCCGTTGGCCCCAACGCCGCCTTCCTGCTGAACCATCTTAAAGCAAATCGCCGAAGCGCTCTCATCAAACCCAAACATCATCAGGCATTTTATCAGGCACAACCCAGCCCGCCCGTTCCAAATCTTGTCGCGCGTGGACAAGTTTTTTGCGAAGCGTCTCGTCGTTTGTCGCATAGCCGCGCCCACGTGGGTCACAGCCCGCATCAACCCAGGCAACAGCACCAGCACACCCCACGGGAACCGAAAGCCCCACGGCCAAGCGAAGAACGCACGCAACATAACGCACGCGCTCAAGACTCGCCGAAGACAGCGAACAGTCTGCTTGATCGCTTTTCGTAAGCTTGCATACACCCGTGCAGTACGGCGAAAATTCGCGAATCTGACACATGACCTGGGCAATTTCAGCGCTTGTTGCCTGGGTGAAAAGAGGCTCGACACCCGTCATAAGCTGCAAACCAGCATCCCGAATGGCGCGCATAGTTGCCCTGCGCGTGGCTGGCTGAATATCGGTGATTTCACCTTCGCGCAACCGCAACGCGTGATACGCCACCGAAGCGCCCGCTTCACGCAAACGTTTTGCCTGGTCAATATCCATATCTGCAGCGTTAACCATAAGAGCGACATTCGGAGCAGCTTCGTGAGCTAAACGTATCGCTTTTTCAAGCTGGGCAAATGAATACGAAGCCGTTGCCATGAGCGAGATCAGATGTGCGCCACCTGCAGCAAAAAGCTTCGCCACATGAACCACATCGGCTAGATCAACAAGAAACGGACCATCGTCTTCTGCCTGTTTGTTACACGCAGCGAACAGACAAAACCGACAATTTTCAGGGCACGGAAGGCGATCAAGCCCGATTTGCGCATGGATGAAACCACACCCTTTGCACGCTGTGCGGGACAGGCCATCGGCCTTTTCGCGCACATACTCAGCCGTAGGCGTACCTTCGGCAACGTCCAGCAATGTTACAAGCTGTTCGGCAGTCAGCTGAACTCCTTTACATGCCGCATCGACAAGGGTTTTCACCTGCTCGTCAACACTCTTGGCACTTTTAATGGCATAGCCCATAATTCCATCCTTGAAAACGTGCGTCCAGCAAGCAGTCAACGGGCATGGGGACAACAAGACCCAAGCGCCGCACAGCAAAGCCCACACAAGAAGGTCGCTGCAAGCGCATGTTTCGTCCCATGAGCGACCTTGCATGCGAAGCTTGCGATGCCACAGACTGACTTCCTTGCAACGTGTCTAACGAGCGACCTTGCACGCGGAGCTTGCGCCGCCTCCTACAAAATCCAGCCCTGCGAAGGCCCTTCCAAAACTTCGTATCCCGCCGCCTGGAACAACCGGCGATTCAGGCTGATATTCGTTCCGCGTCCACCTTTTTCGGTGCGTTCCTTCACGTCGCGCGGGTTTGTGCCTACTTCCGCCCAAGCAAGATTCGCGCCCGCAGCGCCGGAAAGCGACGTTGCCATTGCGCAGTTCAGCATGGGTTTTGGCCCCGCGGCAAGACGATAGATGGCAACGTTGCGCGCGTTTTCGATGTCGTCAATCATGCCGCGATTGTCAACCAGCGTGCCCGGAACCGTCACACGACGACCAACGCCTGCAGAATTCGCGCCGCTTTCAATGGCGATACGCGTGTAGTACGCCAGCTCCTGCGGCGTATGCTCGGGACCAACGGGCTCCACGCACGTGGAAAGACTCAAGCCCGCATCGTGCAGCGCCTTAAACGTTGCCAAGCGATCGGACTCCGGAATGCCCGTGTCAACGCCTTCGCGCATGCGCACCGCATGGTACGCACCATTGACACCAACCGTCTTCAAGCGCTTCGCACGCGCAAGATCAACATCTTCGATGTTCACCAGAAGCGGCATATCATCAGGGATAGCTTCGCGTACGGCCTGAGCGTTTTCAAGAACACGCTCAAACTGATACGATGCCGTTGCCAGCAGCAAAACAGCATTTGCGCCTTCCTCTACGTACATTTTTGCGTACTCAACAACATCTTCCAGCGGCGTTTCCAGCTTACCGTGGCGCAAATTATTGCAAACGGCAAACGTGCAGAACTTGCAATTCTTGGGACAGGGCGTGCCGTTGAGCCCAATTTGACCATGAATTTCCGCTTTGCCGTTACACAGCTCCTTTTGATATTGGCCGCCCGCCCAACGAATGTAAGCCGCCACACGCGAATAAGGGTCAACGCTGTACAGCGCTACCATATCCTCGTCGGTCAGACCGTTGCCTTCCAAGCCTTTCTCAACAATGTCGATAAGTGCCACTTCTTCTTTGGTAAATGCCTTCATTGAAATGCTCCTCTCTTTCGCATTTCTTGAACCACTTATTCGGATGACGCGATTGCAAACGATGTTTCTGGCGAAGTCGTGCGCGCCAACGTTTCAAACGCCGGCGTCTCTTCTGCCGCTTCGCGTGTTTCTATCTTGGTCTCCATGCCTTCGAAACGCACCCCTTCGGGCATGGCTACTGGCCAAATCATCTGGGAATCCAGCGTGAATCGTAAGACCTCCCCTGCTTGGGCGACATCGGTTGATCGCACTGAAACTTCCAAATCAACGCCGCAAACACGCACACCCACGCTACTCAAGGGTCCCAACGGAACAACATCATGCACCGCGCCCTTCAAAACGGGGGCTGCATTGCAACCGGAGTCGGCACCTTCCCCTTCGTGCACAACACGCGCAGCCTCGGGACGAACGCACAGCACACACGGCCCATCGAGCAGCGCAGACGCGGGAAAAGAAAACTCCCCTAAAGCGCACCGCACGCGCGAGCCAATTTTCGTGGCAGGCACGTAGTTTTTCCAGTTGAAGAACTCGGCCACTTCATAACTCGCTGGATGCGTATAGAACTCTCGGGGCGGCGCATATTGAAGAATACGACCGTTATGCATGAGTGCAATGCGGCTGGCCATTTCCACCGCCTCTTGCTGATCGTGCGTAACAAACACCATGGTCGTGCCCGTCTCGCGATTCAAACGACGAATGTGCTGCCGCATGGAAACGCGAAGTTTCGCATCGAGCGCGCTGAGCGGCTCGTCTAAAAGCAGCACCTTCGGCTGCGTCATAAGGGCGCGCGCCAAACTCACCCGCTGCTCTTGGCCACCCGAAAGCTCGGTTGCGCGTTTCTTCCCCATGCCAGGCATGTCAATAAGTTCCAGCAGCTCGTCGGTTCGCCTTTGATATTCCGCTTTTGACATGGTGCGATTCACGCGCGGCGCGAAATTGATGTTCTGCTCCACCGTCATGTTGCGGAACAGCAGCGATTTTTGGAACACCATGGCAATGGGTCGCTTTTCCGTGCGCACGCCTGCCATATCAACGCCGTCGATGACAATGGTGCCGGCATCTTGCTCTTCCAGGCCCGCTATCATCTTCAGCAGCGTTGTTTTCCCGCAGCCGCTCGATCCCAACAGCACAATTATTTCGCCCTGGTTTACCTCCAGGTCAACGCCGCGAATAACAGGCTCGCCCGGAACATAGCTTTTTTGGATATTTCGTATCTCAAGAAGACTCATATAATGCCTCCGGTGTTAGAGATGCGCGCTTCTTCTGTAGCTGGGTCTGCCAAGCCCACCTGGCTCGTTGACACCTTCTTGACCTTGTCATTCGCCAAAAGACCACTGAATACCACCAGTATAGCCACAATCGGCGCAATGTAGAGAAGCGTTACGCATGCGGTAAGCGCATAGCCGTTCGAGGCCGACGAAATCATGGGGAACGCCAAAAGAGACATGGTTTGGAAGCCCGGGGGTGCCACAACGCTTACCACCAAGTATGCCGCCCAAACGCCAATGAAGCAAAAGATCGAGGTCACAATGATCCCGCTGCGAACGGCGGGAAGCGTCACACGGAAAAGCACCGTCAAAGGCCGGGCGCCCAACGTGCGCGCCTGATCTTCATAGGCGGTGTCGTAGCCTTCGAACACGGCGGAAAGCAAAAGCGTGCAGTACGGCACGTAGAAAACAAGAAGCGCCACCACAACTCCTGCCACATTGTTGTAGAGCCCTATCTGGGAAAACACGCGCTGCATACCGAAAACAATGGCAATTTGCGGCATGAACGATGGCACAAGCAGTAAAAACTGAATGAGCTTGCGTCCTTTGAAGCGCTTCGTTCCCAGGTTCTTCGCCGCGAAAAAGCTCATAGCAAGCGATAGAATCGTAACGCCGGCGCACAGGAGCAGCGAATTGCGCAGCGCAACAAGAACCCGCGCGTTGCTGAACGTGCGCAACCAAGAACGCAGCGAAAAATCGGGAATCACCAGTTCAAACGGCCAAACATCGGCAAAGCTCCACAGCACCACGGGAATAAGCGGCACCACAACAACCACAATCATAAGGGCAATAATGACGTTACGCGTGCGGCGGCTCATTTCGCATCACCATTGTTTCCCAAGGTCAAACGCCTATATGTCAGAATAACCGCCATAAGCACCACGGCCATGACAATCATAAGCACGTAGCTTTCGGGCCTATTCATAAGAGCGGGATCGGTGTACTTGAGGTACGTGAAAACAGAGAGCGC
Organism: uncultured Eggerthellaceae bacterium; assembly: GCA_934648845.1. Classification (GTDB taxonomy): domain Bacteria; phylum Actinomycetota; class Coriobacteriia; order Coriobacteriales; family Eggerthellaceae; genus CAKUOV01. The sequence goes on along the minus strand of CAKUFS010000015.1, from coordinate 27,087 downwards.
GCGATGCGTGGTTCCGCCCAAGATGGTAGGCATCTCAAAATCACCGAACGCAGCAGCGAACACAATGATACTCGCAACCGATGTCGCAGGAATAATGAGCGGAAGCGTCACGTGCCAAAAACGACGCAGCGGCCCCACACCCAGCACAGCCGCTTGTTGCTCATATTCGCGACTCGCTCCCTGAAGGATGCCCAACACGCTCATGCCAATGTAGGGAAAGAATTTCCAGACGAACGCCGCAACAAGACCAACGCCTTCAGAATCGCGCACCAACCAGGGAAACTGCGATGCTTTCTCGATGATTCCCAGCTCATGAGCGATTTGCGCCAAGAACCCCGTTTGAGAAAGCAGCAACATGAACATCATGGCAGCAGCCATGCGCGGGATGGTCATGTTGAATTGAAACATGAGCACTACCAGCTTTTTCCCCACGAATGTCTCGCGCAGCGCAAGCGCCATGACCACAGCAATGATCATTGCAAGTGCCGCGGAAAGAAGAGCGGTCCTGAGCGTGAACAGAAGCGAATCGATAAAGTAATACGAGGTGAACACTGCCACGTAATTATCTATGCCGATAAAAGCACCGGAATCATCGCAGAAAGAAAGCGCCACATTTGTGGCAATGGGCACAACATATCCCACCGCCATCAGCAAAATGGTCGGCAAAAACGAAGCAGCTAGGCTCAGCTTTCGCTTCTGCTTTGAGTTCACGTTTTCCTCCTAAAATCCCGCAAGAGCGAAGATGTCGCCCGCAGCGGTCCGCCCGCAAGGCCGGCGCATCAACCACGCATGCGGACCCCGCTTTTTAGCAGAGCCCGCATGCTTTTCAGGTGCGGTTGGTTGCGTTTGCGTTACCTACGCGATTATCCTTGCGCTGCCACACGGCAGCATCTTGTGGAGTATCCCGTGCAGCAAGCCTTCGCACAGCTCGCGCGACTTACGCCTTATTGACGTTCACATCCCAGCCGGACGTAATCCAAGCGGTCAGCTTTCCGTACTTGTCGGCGTAGCTCTTCTTCTCAATCTCTTCGGCCGAAGGAGACAGGGCACCCATTTTCTCGATAGTTTCTTCGAGCTTCTTTTTCTTGTCGTCGGGCAATTTATCAGCAGAAATGTTGTAACCGTTGCCGGTGATATCGAAGGCAGCGCACTGATAATCGGGGCTGATCATATGGTTGCAAACAACCATTGCCGCTGCCTTTGCCGGAGAGTTCTTCATAATAATGCTGTAATTCCAATAGCCAACAGAGGTATCCAGCATGTAAATGGCCGGATTTGCCATGTAGGCATCGGGAGTTGCAGCCACGCGCGATGCAACAGAGGTGCAGGTGGTGAACGTGCATGCCAGATCGCCCGCCTTCACGTACTGCATCATTTCGGGTGCAGTTGCCACGTAAAGCGCACCGTTGTCGCCCTGCAGCAAATTCGGCGCAAGCTCCTTCAGGTAAGCCCAAGCGTACGCGGCTTTCTTGTTGAACGATTCCTCACTTGCCTCGGAAGAAGTTGACCACTTGTACCACTCTTCAATGTGGGCAAGAATTTTCTTACGGCGCGCTGCAGCATCATCTGCTTCGTCGTAGACGGCCTTCCAGCCGCCATTGCCATCGTCGGTGAGCTCGGAGAGGATAGCCTTCACGAACAGCTGACCATGGAAACCGCCGTTGCCGGTCAAATCCATATAGGAAAACTTGCCGGGATTTTCCTTTACCCACGATGCAAGCTCGGTGAAGTTATGAGGCAAGCCTTTCACGCCGCCTTCCGTTGCGTTCCAGGCGATCTTTGAGCTCCATGCATCCTGCGAGTAAACAAGCGAAGGGCTGCAGCCCTGGAACGGAGCCTCCATATTGTCGGTCGTGGCGGCACCGTCGAACGTAACATAAGGGTTGTCGTAATCAAGGTATTGGCTGTTCGGCAGGGATTTCACCCAGTTTTCGCCGAAAACGCCATCGGCTGCGCGAGCACTTGCAAACATAGCGCCGGTAAACCAAAACATGTCGTACGTAGGATCGCCACCGTTTTTGATATCAGTATCGATCTTTTGGTACTCGGCAGCACTATATTCAACGCACTCAAGCTCAATGTCGTACTTTTCCTTGACTTCTTGGGTCAGCTGCTCCCAGTTCGCCTGAACGTAAGCATCGGCGCCGCCAGCGCCCCACGCAAGAAAGACGACCCTTTGACCTTTGGCCTCTTCAAGAATTCCCTCCCATTTCATGTGGGCAAGGTCGGTGTCAACTTTTTTATCCGCCGAAGCAGATGCGCTGCCCGATCCAGAAGAGGAGCAGCCAGCAAGAGCAGCCGCCACCGCAGCAGAGGCCACAACAACAAACGAACGACGAGTAATGTTTCCCATAGTTCCTCCAAGCGATTCTTTCGCGTTGCAGCATCTTTAGCTCGATTGCGCCAGTTCAGAGGCTGCACGCTTAACGTATACTTATAACTGCATGCGCCAATTATACGATATAGTCTACTATTTGGAATGTTCTTTTATTGGCAATTAATACGAACGGTTTGAATGGGAATTTGAAATTGCTTGACGAAGAGCCAGACTCCTCTTCCCTTGAACCAAAATAGGAGAAAACCGATAATTTTTTAGTATTCTCCTATATTTGGTGTTGTCAGAATAAGCAATATAGGAGGAATTATTATTTTTCTATCATTTCCTCCTATATATGGGATCAATTTTGAAGAAATAGAACCCCCTCAAGAGGGTTCGCCGGGCCCATAAGGGCATTTCAGCCGTTGAAAAATAGGAGGGATTTTATTTTTTTCTGATTTCCTCCTATTTTGATCAATATGCACTTCAGAAAAATAGGAGGAAATACAACTTTTTTATATTTCCTCCTATTTTCGGATTCAAGGAGCGCATAAAGAAGCAAAGAGCATTGCTCAGCGTGAGACAGCAGCACAGCAGAAAGGACGAACTACAGCAGAGACGCATAGAGAGCAGCGAAAAACGCTCTTCTGGCGTTTCCGCGGCGCTGCGCGAAAGCGCAATCTACGCCAAAAGCGCATCAAGAGCGGCAAGATCGCTGGGAAGAGGAGCCTCAAACTTCATGAGCTTTCCCGTAACAGGGTGTTCTACCTGCAGAAACGCTGAATGAAGCGCCGGGCGCGCAATCAACTCCACGCTACCGCCGTGGTCAGCATCGCCTAAAAGCGGGTGCCCGATATGGCTCATATGAATGCGAATCTGATGCGTGCGACCTGTTTCCAACTGCAAACGGACGCGTGCGACTGAATTTGTTGACAAAAGGTGGGGTAATTTGTCAACAATCGACTGGGATTCCACCCAATAATGAGTGCGTGCTGGCTTGCCGCCCTCACGCACGGCCGCCGTTTGCCACGTGTGGCCAACGCAACCGATGGGCGCATCCACCGTACCCGAATCTTCCGAAAAACCACCTTGGCAAAACGCAAGGTACTGACGACAAAAGTCGCCTGTATGCAAGCGTTTTTGCAAAAAATCCTGCGCATGGGCGTTTTTTGCGAACACAATGAGCCCACTTGTCCCCCAGTCCAGGCGCTGCACGGGATGCAGCAAACACCGTTGGTTCGTGCTCTGAAAATAATGCATGAGAAAATTGCCCAGCGTGTCATCGACATGCTTGGGGCCAGGGTGCGTTGACACACCCGCAGGCTTATTGAGCACGATCAGATCGTCGTCTTCGAAAACGATATCAAGCGGTCCGGGCGTAGCAACAACCGATGACCCCGCCAGCGCATCATCGGTGTCCCCTACTGCAATGCTAAGCACTTGACCTGAGCGAACACGATCAATCGTAAAAACGCGCTTGTCATCAAGCATAATGCCGTTTTCCCGAAACTTTGCCGCACGAATGCCCTGCCTGCCCATATGCAGACGTTCGCGCAAAATCGCCTGAACCTGACGACCATCATCGGCAGGCTCAATCGTATAAGCCAAACGCCTCATTAGTGCGCCTTCTGCAAGCATATGCTGTTTACCAGGGAAAACACCAAGGAGCAAGCAGCACGCACGCTATTTGCCTGTTACTTTCTTGATGTAGGTCTTCCAGTTTTCGAACGACTCGTCACTAATAGCATGTTCCATCTTGCACGCCTCGTCCTCGGCGCGCTCAGCTGGAATCCCTAAGACTTCCGTCAAGAAAACCGTAAGCAGATGATGGCGCTCGAGCACTGCCTGCCCGTACTCGTAGCCTTCTTCGGTAAGCGTGATATCGCCGTAAAACGGCTGGTCAAGCATGCCGCGCGTCTTAAGCGTAGCAACCGCCTTATTCACCGATGCCTTAGAAACGTCCAACTCGCGCGCTACGTCAACCGACCGCACCGCCTGTTCCGTGGTGCCGCCCAGCATAACAATAGCCTCAAGGTAATCCTCGATTGACATGGACATCTTTTCCATGAATCTTCCCCCTATTGCAATACAACCGCCCGCGCCTGCAACACATCGTGCGCTACCGGCACAGCCACAAACACCAAAGCGGCCCATATGTTAATCGTTGTGAACATTCTACACCACTTGCGACAAGCGCGCATGACTTCAATCGGCCTTCCGCTAACCCTTTTCCACCAAATCAATCAAATCTTGGTGCGAATGGATATCCAGCTTCGCATATATATGCTTGACGTGCGCTTTCACCGTGTTGCGCGAAACCACCAGCTGCTCTTGGATATATGTGCGGTCGCGTCCGCGTGCCAACATCTGAAACACCTCAAGCTCACGCGGCGTGAGTCCGTACTGGTTGGCAATTGCATGGCAACGTTCGTCGAAGGTAGCTTTCGGCGCGGCGGGTGCCGTCGGGGATCATTGGGTAATCGTCGGACACCCACTTCATGGCCACACCCACCTGCTCGGTCATAACAGGCTCGTGGCAGCTCAGGCAATTCTCGTCTGCGTCGGCGTGCGCCGTGACCAGCATGCCCTTGTCGCCGCTGTAGTACGACTCAACGTAAGAATCCATGGGACTGTGGCAAATAGAGTTGCAGAAGCCGGGCGTCTCGTGCCACACCCAGAAGCCAACACCCGCCACCACAATCACCGCAGCCACCACGCCAGCGACAATCCAGCCACGCTTCACTTTGCGCTTCGGTAAGGGTTCGCCGGGCAGAGAATCGCTTTGCGCGCCGCTCGACGCTTGAGCTTCAGCTGCTTCTTGCATTTCAGCCGCATTTTGCTCTTCAGCCATTTGTTCCTCCTTTTCCTTTCCGATAGGTTTTTCGGGACGGTTGCGCCCCGCATCGTTGACCGCATAATGCGCCTTTACGCGTGCGCGCGCCTAATACCCCCGTGGGGTAACCTTTCGTTTTCGCAGGTCAGTACGTTGATGGAAGGTAGGGTTGATTTTAAGGGCAACACGTCGCGGAAAGGTTATTTTCGACGGTTTTTCCTGGAGCGAAGGCTGCCGAGCCTCGCTTTTCGCCGCTTACTATGGACTCAAAACCGACGGAAGCATGAAGGCATGTAGAGGAGAACGCGGGCAAAAACAAAAACGCGGAAGCTCGGAGAGAGGGATCAAGCTTCCGCTTATTTTTTGCAGTGGATAAAGAGGAGAGAGAAGAGAGAGGAGGTTTGCAAAGAGACTCTTTCCACTGCCCCGGTTAGCAAATTCGCCAACTGCTTTGTTTGTTAACCTCGGTTAACAATGAGCATAATACCGTATTTCGTGCGCAGTGCAAGAGCTTTTTCGAAAAAAGTTTCCCTTTTCTTACTTTTTTCACAACGAGCGGTTTTCACACCGCTGCGCCTTCCACTCTCCGCGCAGCCGCACCGTGCCCTGCGCTGCCACGCTGACACCCGCCCCCGCGCCCCATCCCCGCGTAGCCGCACCGTGCGCCCGCCCGCTCGTCCGCGCACGGTGCGCGCCGTCCTGCTCGAGCGCTTCCTCCGCGCGACACAGCGCCTGAACCCGCACCCCTTCCCTTCGCAGATTTCTTACGCTTTATTCCTTTCGCAACACACCCCGCGCCAACCAGGCGTAAAATAATCGGCAATAATCGACCAAAAGATAGGAGTTGTCATGGACGATTGCTTGTTCTGCAAACTGATTGCACGCGAAATCCCTACGAACATCGTGTACGAAGACGACGATTTCTTCGCATTCGACGACATTGAGCCCGAGTGCCCCATTCACACGCTGGTCGTGCCGAAGAAGCACTACACCAACTTGCAAGATAACGTTCCCGAGGAGCTTTTGGGCAAGCTGTGGAAGGTCGTGCCCGAGGTCGCAAAGATTAAGGGCGTGGGCGAATCCGGCTACCGCTCCGTTATCAACACCGGTCCCGACTCCGCCGCAACGCAGCCTCACCTGCATGTTCATATTCTGGGCGGCGTGAAACTGGGCCGCTTCACGTTCGAAGGCTCCCAGCGCCTGGAGAACCACGAGTAACACGCATCGCGGCATAAGTTGCAGGTGTTCACGCTCATCTGAAACGCAAGTGGCGCGCTTCAGATGAGCACGCCACTTGACAAAAAATCGAAAGAAGTTGAGAGTTTCTTCTTATTTTGCGTTCTCGGGTGCTTGGATTTAACGCAGCACCCGCAGTAACTTCGATACCAGGCGTCCCTATAGTGCTCTTAAATCTATCCGAGTATGCATTTCTTTGCATCAGTTTCACAACGAATCCTATTACGCAATATTCAATTTCTTCATTTTTGCGTAATATCAATAATTGCATCACAGGCGCACAAGGGGAATCATTCAAAACAGCACGCTGGCATTTGCCGGCGAACGGCAGAAGGGGGATTCCATGAAACTTGCCACAGCGCTCACAGAGCGCGCTGACCTGCAAAGACGCATTGCCGAACTTTCCAACCGCCTGGCAAACAACGCCAGAGTGCAAGAAGGAGAAGCGCCCGCCGAAGATCCCGCCGACCTTATTCAGGAGCTCAATGATTGCATTGCGCGCCTGGAAGCACTCATGTCCCACATCAACATGACCAACAGTCAAACGATCTGCGACGGCACAACCATCACCCAAATGCTGGCTAAACGCGATGCCTTGAGCCTGAAAGTCAGGGTCATGCGTGAGTTTTTAAATGAAGCGAGTCATCTTACCGACCGCTACTCTCGCAGCGAAATCAAAGTAGTTTCAACGGTGAAGGTGCCCGAACTGCGCCGAGAACTGGACGCTTACGCTAAAGAGCTGCGAACCTTGGACGAAAAGCTCCAAGAGCTCAACTGGACCACAGAGCTTGCATAACAGCAGACTGCGCAGAAAACGCAGCAAAAGACGATTGGTAACCTGTTCGGGCGAATGCGATCTCGGCGGCAGAGAACGGAGCCGCACCACTGTAGCGCCTACCGGGCGGGCGCCTGGCCTTGGAACCAAGTCTCACAAATCACGCCCAGCAACGTAACATGCGCACGGTTATTTCGCACAACTCACTACCCAGCATTGACGAACAAGCGAGGGCGGGATTTGGGGATTCGCCTTTTGCTGCGCACCCCTTCCCTTTCCCTTTTACCCATTGATGTTAACGTTATTAAACTTTTTTCACTCCAAGTATTGACGTAGGAGTTCACCGCCGCTAACATCTGTTTGTTCACCAAAGCTAACACGCTTTTGTTCAGGAGAAGCAAAGGGAAGCGAGGAACATCATGGTACTGTCAGAGCTTAGGGAAACAGGCAATTACCGCGTTAAACAGCTCAAAGTGGGTGGCGACCTTGGCCGTCATTTGCAGGACATGGGCTTTTTGCCGGGCGAACCCATCACGGTCGTTTCACATTTCGATGGCAACATCATCGTTAACGTGAAGGGCACCCGCGTGGCACTTTCCGAGCAAATGGCCAAAAGCATCATGATTTAAAATCCGCGCAGGACGAACAGAGTCGCGCCTGACCAGCCCAAACACGGCTGACAAGCAGGTTGCGCTCCCGTACGACCCCACGCACCCCACGCATCACCCCAACAACGGCAACCGTTAGCGCCCCGTTTTGCACTTATTCGAGAGGAGGCTCCATGAAGACATTGCGCGATGTTCAAAGTGGCGAAACCGTCAAAGCCGTCAAAATTCACGGCGAAGGCGGCATCAAACGCCGCATTATGGACATGGGCATCACCAAGGGCTGCACGATTTACGTGCGCAAAGTTGCCCCTTTGGGCGATCCCGTTGAAGTGACGGTTCGTGGTTACGAACTGACCCTTCGTAAGGAAGACGCCACCATGGTTGAAGTCGAGTAGGTACAAGGCCTTCCCTCTTCATTCTTGCCGCAGGAAGCGGCATTTTTTAGGAACACGAGTTAACCGCTGCTAACAAACGGCTCGCCCGACGCACCGCGCATGGCGAAGCAAACCGGCGACACCAAGGCACGACCGGACGCAATCGAAGCACAGCCACGCTACCAGGCAAAACGCTGCCATCGCACCGCATACGCGCCACGGAAAGCCGCCAAAAAGCACAGCAACTCACCCGCAAACGAAAGGATCGAACATGAGGTTCGCACTAGCCGGCAATCCCAATTGCGGCAAAACGACTCTCTTCAACGCCCTGACCGGCTCAAACCAACGCGTTGGCAACTGGCCGGGCGTTACCGTGGAAAAGAAAGAAGGCGCCTGCAAAGCCAACAAGGATTTCCAGATTGTTGACCTTCCGGGCATCTATTCTCTTTCTCCCTACACGCTTGAAGAAGTCGTCGCACGTAAATTCATCATCAACGAGCGCCCCGACGCCATTATCAACATCATTGACGGCTCCAACCTGGAACGCAACCTGTACCTGACCACGCAGCTGCTTGACCTGGGACTTCCCGTTTTGGTAGCCATCAACATGATGGACGTTGTGCGCAAAAACGGCGACACCATCAACATTGACGCGCTGCGCGAGAAGCTGGGCGCGGCCGATGTCATTGAAATCTCCGCACTGAAAGGCGAAGGCATTGACGCGCTGGTTGCCGCCATGGGTGACCTTGCCTCCAAGGCAGCTCCCGCCGGCATGACGTTTACCCAGGCCATCGAGCCTGCTGTAAAGGCCGTAACCGCCAAACTCCCTGATTCCATTGACCCCGCCGTGCGTCGCTTCTACGCCGTTAAACTGCTGGAAGGCGATGACAAGATCGGCGAAGGCATCCAGGGCATGCCCGATGTGTCCGAGCAGCAAAAAGTCATCGAGCTTGCTTGCGACGACACCGCCGAAAGCGCCATCATCAACGAGCGCTACGAATGGATTGGCAGCATTATCAACGACGTTGCCATCAAGGGCGAAGGCAGCAAGAAGGAATCCATCTCCGACAAGATTGACCGCGTGGTCACGAACCGCATTTTGGCGTTGCCCATCTTCGCCGTGGTCATGTTCCTGGTGTACTACCTGTCCGTTACCACCGTTGGCGGCGTGGCCACCGACTGGGCAAACGATGGCGTGTTCGGCGATGGCTGGTTCCTGGATCCGGCGCCCATTGTGGGCATCGACGGTGCGCAGGTCGACTTTGACGAGGTCAACGACGAATTTGAAAGCGCCCTGGGCATTGTTGAAACCGGCATTGGCGGCACGTATCAGGACTACGACGATGAGTCCGGCGAAGGCGAAATGGTCGAAGTAGACCGCGAAGCCTACAACGAAGCCATTGGCGTGCTGCAAGAAGCCGCGGGCGATGACGCTGAAGCGGCATCCGCCATCTCTTACCTGGCGAAGAATACCTTGGGCGACGAAGAGAATGAAGCCCGCGCCGAGGCCCTGGAAACCGCAGGTGAGCTAGGCCCCGACCCCGCTGAATACGGCATTTGGATTCCCGGTATCCCCGCGCTGCTGGAAAGCCTGACCAGCTCTCTTGGTCTTGATGAAGACGGCTGGCTGCACGGCTTGATTTTCGACGGCATTGTTGCTGGTCTGGGCGCCATGCTGGGCTTCTTGCCGCAGATGTTCATCCTGTTCTTGCTGCTATCCTTCCTGGAGCTGTGCGGCTACACGTCCCGCGTTGCGTTCATTCTGGACCGCATCTTCCGCCGCTTCGGCCTATCCGGTAAGTCCTTCATTCCGCTGCTTATCAGCTCTGGCTGCGGCGTTCCGGGTGTTATGGCAAGCCGCACTATTGAGAACCTGAACGACCGCCGCATGACCGTTATGACCGCAACGTTCGTTCCCTGCGGCGCAAAACTTCCGTTCATCGCATTGATTGCAGGCGCTGTGTTCGGCGGCGCTTGGTGGGTTGCCCCATGCGCGTACTTCATGGGCATTGCCTGCGTGTTGCTTTCCGGCATTATCCTGAAGAAGTTCAAGGCCTTCGCGGGCGAAGCAACGCCGTTCGTTATGGAACTTCCCGCCTACCACCTGCCCTCCTTCGGTAGCGTTATGCGCGCCACGGGCGAGCGCTGCATGGCATTCGTCAAGAAGGCCCTTACCGTTTTGCTGCTGGCGACCATCGTTATTTGGTTCCTGAGCACCTACGGCATTGTCGATGGCGCATTCGGCGCAGTCGAGGATCAGGCCGACTCCATGCTGGCCGCTATCGGTGGTGCTATCTCGGGCATCTTCGCTCCTCTGGGTTGGGGCACATGGCAAGCAACTGCAGCATCTATCGTGGGCATTACCGCCAAGGAAAACATCGTGTCTACGCTGGGTATTCTTTACGCCTGCCCCGAAGGCTGGTATGCCGCAGTTCAAGCCGCACTGCCTACAGCCGCTGGCTTCAGCTTCCTGGCGTTTAACCTGCTGTGCATCCCCTGCTTCGCAGCTATGAGCGCCATTCTGAAGGAAATGGGCGGCATCAAATGGGCCGCCGCCGCTTGGGGCTATGAGTGCCTGGTTGCTTACGTGATCGCATTCATTTGCTACCAGTTCATTGGTCTGGGTACCGGCGAGTGTGCGTTTGGCATTGGCACCATTATTGCCATTGTGCTGGTTGCCGCTATCCTGTACTTGCTGTTCCGTCCGAACAAGTACGCAAAGAAGCAGCTCAACGACTAGTTCGCTGGCTTCGCAATAACAAAAGGCTGGGCGGGCGAACACCTTCCCAGCCTTTTTAGTAAGATGACACGTAAGGTTTAATCGCAAAGTTTGATAACGTTTCGACCGTTTTTCGAAAGGGCTTTGCAAAAGCCCTTGTCAGGAGCTCATATGAACTTGGGATCTTGGATAATACTTGCCGTGCTAGTGCTTATTGTGGCGCTGGCTATCCGCAGCATTGTAAACGACCACAAAAGCGGCAAGGGAAGCTGCGGCGGATGCACCGGCTGCTCGGGCGGCGCAAAGCCGGCTTCTTGCTCTGCCGTTGACGACATGGTGCGTCATATGGAGAAGGAAGCAAAGAAGAGCGCGAAGGCCACTGCAAAGGCGAAGGCGCCCGCCAGCTCGAATACCGCCGCCAATGTCGCCGCCAATGCAGAAGCAACTGCACAAAAACCAGACGAAGGGAAGCGCGCATGAACATTACCATTGGCGTTGACGGCATGATGTGCGGCATGTGCGAAGCTCATGTAGCCGGAGCAATAAGACAAGCGTTCCCCGAAGCGAAAAAAGTCAATGCTTCCCGCAAGAAAAAGCAGGTCACCTTAGAAATCGGCCGCGAGCTAACCGAAGAAGAGGCGCGTGGTGTGATTGAATCGACCGGTTATGATTTCACGGGAATCCGCACTGAACAAGCACCCGAAAAGAAACGGCGTTTCGGCATTTTTTAGCACGCTATTTCGAGCGTGACCAGCTCTGTTGCACCTTACCAGGAATCCAAATGGGGGTCGCCTGTAACCAGTTCGCCGCGCCCCGCCAACAGCTCACGCAAGCTTTCCACCACAGGGTCAACTTCGCCTTCCTTCATGCGGAAGAAAAGCGTCACTTGATCGGTAAATCCAGTGCTCAGCACCTTTGCAGCGGCCTTCTCAAGCGTATACAGCGCCGTATCGTAGAGCGAATACGGCATGACAACTTGAACGTCCACGCAAGAAATCATCGACATGAGCTGGGCGTTTTCCAATGCGCCTTGCGCCGCCTTCGTGTATGCGCGCACCAGCCCGCCCGTTCCCAGCAGCGTGCCGCCGAAATAGCGCGTAACCACCACCACGACATCTTTCAGCTCTGCGCCACGAATGACTTCAAGCACCGGCAAACCAGCGGTTTTCTGCGGCTCGCCATCGTCACTTTGGCGCTCCACAGGAACCGCACCCGCATTTGCAGGACCTCCGCACGTCAGAAACGCAAACACGTTGTGACGAGCGCCCTGCTCCAGTGCGCGGACACGTGCCACAAACTCACGCGCCTGCTCTTCGTTTTCCACGTGGCATGCACGGCCAATAAAGCGCGATTTCTTTTCTTCTATCTCAAAAACACTCGGCTCATCAGGGGTGTTGGCAAGAGTCACATACGGCGCAGTCTCAAGCAGCATACGTTACTCCCCCAAATTCCAAGAAACATCGAATCGAACGAGAACCATCTTGCCAGCCACTTCTAGCGCTCAAGCTCGCCTGAGGTGCTCAGACGAGCGTCTTCCACCGCTTCTTCCAGCAGCATGATCTGCTTTTGCAGCGCGCTTTGCTTGCGGAACTGCATGAACATCCACGCGCCCAGCACCAGCCACACCAGCGCATAGGCCGCAATAATGTACGGGGCCGATGGAAGAATAGTGGAGTAAATCTCTTGCAACAACGGATTCATAATCATTCCCTTCATAGAGAAGCTTCGTAAACGGTAATCTCAACATACGCGCAGTTCATAGTGGCTTTTGGCGACCGTCAGCAAACACCAGCGACTGCCAGCAGCTCCAGCAACATCAGCCGCAGCACGACCCACTAAAACATTAATCGTCCAGCGTATCCTTCAGCGCGACAACACGCTCTTCCAAACGTGCATTGCGGAAACGCAACCGATACATCCCAAACGCAATCAGCAAGAAGCCGACGGCGCACACGCCTACGGTCAGCGCCATGTCGGGCGTCATGCCACCCTGACGCAAAACCACTGGGTGCAAGCCACTGGGAATAAAGCGCGTCACAAAGAACGTGATGGGCACGTCCAAGAAGCTGATCAGGCCAAATACTGAGGCAAACGTTGCGCGACGCTCGGCATCGTCAATGGCGTTGCGCAAAATGAAGTACGCAATGGCAAGAACCGTCAGAATAAGATATGTGGTCAGGCGCGGCTCCCACGTCCACCACACGCCCCACTCGAACACCGTCCACAGCTCGCCGGTGATCATGGTGCAAATAACGAACAGCAGCGCGACTTCCATGCAAAGGCGCGCGCACGTATCAAACCGCTGCTGGCGCGTGGTCAGGTAGCGAATGCAGTAATACGCCATGAAAATCATGACTACCATAGAGGTAATGGCAACCGGCATATGGAAGTAGAAAATCTTTTGGCTGAGCAGCAGTTTCGTGGTTACCACTTGGTCGCCAATCAGCTCGGCACCGCCCACCGCCGCACCGTTTACCGGCGCTGCATAAAGAAACGCCAGCAAGAATCCAATAGCCGAAAGCACAAAGCCCGCCGCAATCGCAGCCGGCGCCACCTTATCGGGCCATTGACCCATTTCTGGAATCTTCACCTGCCCCTTTTCCTTTGACACGAAAGCCTTCCTTTCCTCTGAACGCACAGAACGCACGCGCAGTCCTACGCGGAAATCACAAAATCGTACAAAACCCAGCTCGCCAGGCCCATAATCACATCATACGCCGCCGCAATAGCCAGGGAAACCGTGAAGGAATCCATAAAGCCGTCGGCACCCACCAACGCCGCTGTGGTTGCCGTAACGCAGGCATACAGCAACGGGAAGATGAGCGGAATGAACAGCACCGCAAGCAAAACGTCTTTGCCGCGCGTTGCCGCCGTGATGGTCGAAAGAAGCGTGCCCACTGCTGACATGCCAATGGTTCCCACTAAAATTGCGACAATGACCAGGCCAAACGATGCAGGAAAGCCATAGCTGCCCATAAAGAAGAAGTAAAACAGCGGCACAGAGATAAGCTCAACCACCAGCATGAACAGGAAATTCGACAGCGCCTTCGAAAGGAAAATCACGCCGCGATCCATGGGAACCAGCAAAATGCCTTCCAGCGCGCCTTGCTCTTTTTCGTACGCAAACGAGCGATTCAGACCCAGCAAACTGGTGAATACGAACAGCGCCCACAAAAGTCCGCCGCTCATCTGCAGCAAGTCAAGCTTGCTGGACGTTTGCCCCAGCGCTGCGCCGTACACAATAAGCACGAGCAACGCGTAAACGCCCATGCTCGTAATCATTTCTTTCGTACGGAACTCACGACGCATGTCTTTCGCAAACAAGACTTTGAACTGGGAAAATGAAGAAGGTTTCGCAACGCTTGCTCCACCGGCTTGCGCCGTTTGCTCGACTGTTTTCGCCGCTGAGCTCTTAGTCAATGAAGGCGCCATTTACGACACCCCCATTCCCACGGTCTTGCGATACAGCCGCTCGAACTCCGCCGCATCCAGGTTCTCTTTCGCATCGAACGCAACAACGCGACCCTTCGCCAGCACCAGCGCGTGCGTGCACATCTCAAAGCCCTTGGCAAAGTCGTGGCTCACCATGACAAACGTGCGTCCCTCGCGCTGCTTTGCAATGAGCTGGTCAAATACTTCGACCGCATGGGGGTCAAGTCCCGAGTACGGCTCATCCAGAAACACGACTTGCGGGTCGTGGATAAGCGCGCGAGCAATGCTTATGCGCTGCAACATGCCGCGGCTGAACGTGCGCACCGCATCCAGGCGCCTATGTTTCAGCTCAACGGCTTCCAGCAATTCCATCACGCGCGCCTCCGGGTTCGGCACGCCATAAAGCTGCGCGAAAATCATCAAGTTCTCGTACGCGGTCAAGTCGGGGTACAACATGGGCTGATGGCTGATAAGCCCCATGCAAGCGCGTGCCTGATCAGGCTCTTCCTTCAAATCGATGCCGCAAATGCTCACGCTGCCCCGAGTAGGACGCGCGCACGTAGTCAAAACGCGCAGCAGCGTTGTTTTTCCCGCGCCGTTCGGTCCAAATATGGAAAGAAATGCGCCTTGCGGCACTTGAATGGAAACGTTATCGACTGCTTTACGATCGCCAAACGCTTTCACCAGGCCTTTCGTCTCAATCGCGTAGGTCATTTGCGCTCGCCTACTTCTTCTGTGGTATCCTGCGTTTCCTCTGCAGGCGCCGGAACAACGGACACGAACGAAACCGCAGGTACGGAAGTTGCGAAACCTTCCCCGACAGACGCCCCAGCGCCCTCACCGGCATCGGCAGCAACGCCTTCCCCGGCGCCTTCCGTCTCCCGCTCCTTGCGCGTAGCACGCTTGCCGAAAATGCCCACCAACATGCCGGCTATAAGCACGTAGAAACCAACCCACACGCAGCTGACCAGCGGATTCACGCGCACATCCAAAGAAAGTGCGTCATCGCCCGATGACACGCCGCGATACACCACGAACAAATCTTCCGTGGGGAAGCTGATAACGCTCGCATTGAGTTTCTGCTGCTGCGTGGTTGACACCATCTCTACCTGGGGCGATGCATGGCCCACATACGTCTCTTGGAGCACCGTGCCATCATCGGCCGTATCAAGAGCGTACGCGTCGAAATCAACTTGGTAAATATAGTTGCCGTTTTCCGCCTGGAAAATCTGATTTCCCTGGTAGCGCAACAGGTAGTCGCCCACCACGTAATCTTGCGCGCACGTGTCGGTCTCTTCGTCCCACGCCAAATACCCCGCGTTTTCTGTCACGTACATGCTAGATCCAATAAGGCCCACCAGGATAATGGCCATGCCCGCGTGGCTGATAGCGCCCGACAACGCACTTGCGCTTCGACGTTGGCGGATAGCCATGAACAGTGCGTTGAAGAAAAGCAGTGCCGCCACTGCGAAGCCCACCACGGAAAGACCCTTGTAGTACCACGCCGGACCTTGCATTGCAAGCTCCGCAGCACTGCTTCCGCCTGCGGAAATAGTCGCATCGTACGCAGGGCTCAAGCGCAGCACAAAATACACCACCAGCACAATGAACAGCGCCAGCGCGCACAGGGCGGGAATGCGCGCCTGTTTCGCGAACGCAGCCTTGTTCGCCTTCTGCCACCCCAGCAGCGGGCACACCGCCATCATTCCTAAGAAAATCACACCGACCGGGCGGGCAATAACGTTGTATGAATCCGTGGAAAGCGACTCGCCACCAAACGGCAGCCACGAAGGCAACGCACTGGAAACTGTCATATACGTGATGAGCAGCGTCATGACCAGCAGAATCACATCGCTCAGGTAATACATTGCGCCCTTCGACGCCATGCTTTCAAAGTCATCGCGCTCCGTGGTGCCAAACGTGGAACGACGCACCACCAAAAGGACAATGCCCAGCGCAACGGAAATCACAATGAGCGCGCCGAACAGTACCAGGCTTACTGGATCGCCCTCGAAAGCGTGAACGGATTGCACCAAACCGCTGCGGCTGATGAACGTACCCACAATAACAAACGCGAACGTTAAGCACGCGCACAGAACCGACCAGCCCTTAAACGCGCCGCGCTGGCGATACACGGTAAAGCTATGGATGAGCGCGACCGCCATAAGCCAGGAAAGCAAGCTGGCATTTTCCACGGCATCCCAGCCCCAATAGCCGCCCCAGCCCAGCACAACGTACGCCCACAGGGCGCCCAAACCAATGCCAGCCGTCAAAAACAGCCAGCTGACCAGGGCATATCGCGTTGAGCGCTGAACCCATGTTGGAGAGGCATCGTTCACGATTAGTGCCGAGATAGCATACGCAAAGGGAACAGTAAGGCCCGCGTAACCCACGAACAGCGTGGGCGGATGAATGGCCATGGCCCAATGCTCAAGAAGCGTGTTCATGCCCAACATCTGGGCGGCTTTCGTAAGCGTTCCCGCTTCGGTAAAATACTTCGCATCGGTGGGCTCAAACGGCATGTTCGCTTCGCTAAACAGCAAAACGCCCACAAACGCCGCCAAAACAGCCTGCATCACCAGGCACGCAACGTTGTCAAGCTTGCGCGCTTGCCCCATGTCACGCACGGCAACAATGGCGCCAAAAATTGCGATAAGCCACGCCCAGAACAGCAAACTGCCTTCGCGACCAGCCCAAACGCCCGAAAGCTTATAGAGCCACGCCAACGAACCAGCGTTGTTGGAATGGCTGCTTAGCACGTATTGAATGCTGTAGTTGTCGGTCAGAAAGCAATAGCCTAACACCACCACGCACACAGTAAGAGCCACCGTGGAAACAAGCGCGGCAACGCGGCCCGACCAAGAAAGCGTTTCGGAAAGAGTGCTTTCGCCCGCGGAGCTTGCGTCACCTGCGAATGAAGTACTTGCAGGGGTCCCATCCGAAGCCAATGCGCCTGCTTGATCAGCGCCTTTCCTGCTCAAAACCTGGCCAATGACCAGGAGAATCACACTTGCTGCTGCACCCACAAAAGCCACAAGCAACGCAAACATGCCAATCATTGCGGGAGAAAACACACCAGCCCCCTTTTCTGTATCTATATATAAGTTACAAGCTCACGCAACCAAGCGCGGCACGGCGTTCCCTTAGGTCGGAGTGCGCCAACACGGTTTAACGCGGAAACAGTCTTCGCCATCGGACCGTCTCCGTATTAAATGCAGCGCAAAAGCGCATTCCGCCAAAGCAGCATCTTACGCGCTTGCCGCGTACGCTACTGCCCCAGCGCAACATCGGACGCCAAGAACACCCCGCTCAAATCACCCGCAGCACCGCCATCAAGGGCACCCGTTATTACTACGGTTGCGCCATCGGTCACTTGGTCAGAAAGCGCGCCTTCAAACGAAATGCCCAGCTGAGCGCCACCTTCTTGGCCAGCACCTTCAGCGTCCTCCAGAACAAAACGTACTTTCTCCGTAGCGGTCGCCAGCGTACCTGCCTTTACCACGCCCACCACTTTCGTGGTTTTGCCCTGCATGGAGTCGCCGTAACCCGCAAGCTGAGAAACGCTCAACGCGTTCGAAGCGCTTTCGTATTTGCTGGGGCATTGCGTGACCAGATCGGAGCACACAACGGTGCCGCTCGAATCCACGCGCCCCGTGCAGATAGCCTTAATGCCGTTGCCGAACGTTGCGGAAACGCCCTTGTCGTAGCTCACGTGGACCGTCGCGCCGCCCGCACCGCTTTCGTCTTCGATATCAAACGTCAAAACGCCCTGCGGGTCAACTTCGTAGGAATTCGCTATGACCAGGCCCGACACCTTCACTTTTTTGTCTGCATAATTATTCGCGGCAAGCTCGGATACGCTCACGACCTTGGCCGAAGAACCGCCGCCCACCACGGCAAGAAGGACAATGATCACCAATACAATAATGCCGGCAACCACAATCATGCGACGCTTCGTTTTGCTGTTCACGAGCGACTCCTTCTTCACATTTGAATATGCATAGAAATACAGGATGCATGATAGCGCAAAAGTCAAGCGCGAAAATGGCTCACCTGCACGTTCCCCCCAAAAAACAACGCCATAAGGTGCACTTTTTGCCCGAAAAATAAGACATGAGGGTACGGCATTCACGCGAAAACAGGAGCATGATAGGAGCTAGCTTCGTTTGCCTTGTTTGCCGATGCATGAATAGTGAGCGAAACGAATCAAGAACATCGAAAAAATGCCGTACAATTCTCTTGACGCGTTTTGGTTCTCGAACAACAGGCAACAAGCCCGGCAACAACGCAAGGGCAACTGCCGCTGGAGCCTTTCGCGTTCGAGCTGTCGCATCTAACCCGTATTGAAAAGGATGCCCTATGGTTGAAACAGTGAACTACCAATGTCCTGCGTGCGGAGGTCCGCTCCATTTTTCTGGGGAAACGGGAGGCCTTGTCTGCGACTACTGCGACTCGACCTTTACCGTGAAACAGGTTGAGGACCTTTACGCCGCCAAACAGGAAAAAGCCGAAGGTAAAGCCGAAAAAGAGAAGCAGCGTGCACAGAAAGCGGAAGACGCCGGTGCGAGCGGCGCAGGCGATGCCACAGCAGAAGCCGCAGCCGCAGGTGCCGCTGGCGCTACGGGCGTTGCCGCTGGTGCCGCAAGCGTCTCCGACAATGTTGTTGCCGCCGGAGCTGCGCAAGCAGCAAAAGCCGCCGAAGAAGGCCTGGACCCCATTCAGGCGTACCTCAAGCGCTCCAACTGGAACGATGCCGAAAGCGAAACGCTGGCAACATCAGTGTGCAGCTCGTGCGGAGCCGAGCTTATCCACGATCAAACCACTGCTGTAGCACAGTGCCCGTACTGCGGCAACAACACGGTGATTCCAGGCACCATGGCGGGAACGCTCAAGCCCGATTACGTGATTCCGTTCAAAATGAACAAAACGCAGGCCGTGGATGCCCTGAAACATTACTACAAGGGCAAGAAATTCCTGCCGAACGCCTTCGCCGAAACAAACCACGTGGAAGAAATCCAGGGCGTTTATGTTCCGTTCTGGCTATACTCCGCGCGCGCGGATGCCCAGGCAACGTTTGCCGCCGAAAACATTCGCACCTGGAGGGAAGACGATTACGAAATCACCGAAACGGACCATTACGCAGTAGAACGCGCAGGCTATATGGACTTTACGCGTGTGCCCGTTGATGGCTCGCAGAAGATGCCCGACGCGCATATGGACTCCATTGAGCCGTACGATTACAGCGAAATCACACCGTTTTCCGTGGCGTATTTGCCTGGTTACTTGACCGATCGTTTCGACATGGACGTTGCTGCGTGCCAGCCGCGCGCAACCGAGCGCATGAAATCAACGGCGCAATCCGAGCTGCGCGACACCGTAACGGGGTACGACTCGGTATCGTCTGGCGTGTGCACGGTTGACGAAGACCTCAAGGAAGTTTCCTACGCGTTGCTTCCCGTGTGGATGCTGCACACCAAGTGGAACGACCAGGACTTCCTTTTCGCCATGAACGGGCAAACGGGAAAGCTCATTGGCGATTTACCTATTGACAACGGAAAAGTTGCCAGCTGGTTCTTGCGTATCTTCATTCCGTTGGTTGCCGTTGCCGGCGCCGTGTCGTTCTTGATGCTGTAGGAAGGGGCCTCATGAAAAAAATACTCTGCAGCTTTTTCGCGGCGTTGCTGATTGTTTGCGCAACGGTGACCCCCGCCTTGGCAAAGGGCTACAACGATATTTCCACCACATACGTACGTGACCACTATCAGCTTCTTACCGACAGCACGTTGCAGTCCATGGAAGCCGAGGCGAAAAGCCTTTCCGATACGTACAAGTGCGATGTCTATCTGACCATCGTAGATGATATTGGCACCTACACCCAGCGCCAGTATGCCGAAGCGTACTGGAACGCCTACAACCTGGGGCGTGGCACGGATAAAGACGGCATCATGTTCCTGATTGCCGTTGATTCGCGCGATTACGTGACCATCACGCACGGTCAGGGAACAACGGGCGGCATCACCATTTTCACCGACTACCGCATTGAGCAGATTGAAGACGCCATTGTCGAAGAGCTCAAAGACAACTATTGGGTAGCAGGCTGCGAAGCCTACCTGGACAAGGTAACCGAGACGTTCGAGTTCTACACAGAGCACGGCGAACCTTGGGACAACAATAACGACCCCGAAAATGCTTGGATTGGGCTGCTCATCAAGATTTTAGTGACCATCCTGGTGCCTCTGTTTATTGCTGCTGCTATCTGCTATTTCTGGGCAAGCCAAATGAAAACAGCGCGCCTGGCAACGGAAGCAAGCTCGTATTTGGAGAGCGGCTCGCTGGTGCTTACACGCCAAACGGATCATTTCCTAAGGACCACGCGTGTTGTCACGAAGATCGAAAAGAGCGATTCTTCCTCGGGCGGAGGCGGCTCCACGGTGAGCGATTCGGGCTTCGGCGGAAGCAGCGGCGGCAAGTTCTAGGCGGCAGCGCGGGCGGCGCAGCGAGCGGTCGCGGGCGGCAACGATAGAACGCCGAGGCGGCAAGCGATACGGGGGCTTCGGTCTCCAACAGCGCAAACGCCGCGCGAATGAGGCAACCAAAATTGAACCGTTGCTCATTCGTTACGATTGAAACATGCTATGACAAGGCAAAACGCTTCGCCATAGCTTATGATAAGGAAAGTAGTAAATCTTTTGAAAGGAGTCCACTATGGGTCTTTTGAAAGCAGGCGTAGGTGCCTTGAGCGGCGTTCTTGCCGATCAATGGCGTGAGTACTTCTATTGCGATTCCCTGGAAGCCAACGTATTGGTGGCAAAGGGACAAAAGAAAACCTCCGACAAGGGCCGCAGCTCCAACACCAAGGGCGAGTCCAACATTATCTCCGACGGTTCTATCATCGCCGTGAACGAAGGCCAGTGCGCTATCATCGTTGAAGACGGCGCCATTGTGGACATTTGCGCCACGCCGGGCCAGTTCGTTTACGAGACCGGCTCCGAGCCCAGCATCCTGTACGGCGATTTGCAGCAAGGCATTCTTGCCTCCTTCGAGAACCTGGGCAAGCGCTTCACGTTCGGCGGCGACACGGGCAAAGACCAGCGCATCTACTTCTTCAACACCAAAGAGATCATTGGCAACAAATACGGCACGGCAAGCCCCGTTCCCTTCCGCGTTGTTGACCAGAATGCAGGCTTTGACCTGGATATTTCCGTTCGTTGCAACGGCGAGTACTCCTACAAGATTGTTGACCCCATTCTGTTCTACAAGAACGTTTGCGGCAACGTGGAAGACGTTTACACGCGCGACAAGATTGACAGCCAGCTGAAGTCCGAAATGCTGGGCGCTTTGCAGCCGGCGTTCGCACGCATCTCCGAAATGGGCATCCGTTACAGCGCCGTGCCTGGTCATACCGTTGAAGTTGCCGATGCGCTGAATGAAGTGCTGTCTCCTAAGTGGTCGAACCTGCGCGGTATTGCCATTGTGTCCTTCGGTGTGAATTCCATTACCGCTTCCGAAGAAGACGAAGCGCTTATCAAGAGCATGCAGACGGCTTCCGCCCTGAATCGCGCTGGCACCACGAACAGCTACATGGCAGTGCAAACGGGTTCTGCCATGAACGCAGCTGCCACGAACACGGCAGGCGCTATGACCGGCTTCATGGGCATGGGCATGGCATCGGGCATGGGTGCTGGTGCGGCAAACGCATTCGGCGGACAGCCTGCTCAGCCGCAGGCGAACGCATACCCCGTTGCCGCTGATGGAGGCTTTGGTGCAGGTGCTCAGGCCATGAACACCATGCAGCAACAGGCAGGTGCGCAGGGTCAGGGTCAGAACCAGACGCAGGCAATGCAGGATCAGATTGCCCAGCAGCAGGCTGCGGCGGCAGCAGCTGCAGCGGCGGCAGCTGGTTGGTTGTGCTCTTGCGGCACAAAGAACACCGGCAAGTTCTGCTCCAACTGCGGTAGCGCAAAACCCGAAGAGTGGACCTGCTCTTGTGGCGCGGTGAACAGCGGCAAGTTCTGCCCCAACTGCGGCAGCGCGAAACCCGAGGCAGCAGCATCGTGGACGTGCGGCTGCGGCACCATCAACGAGGGCAAGTTCTGCAAGAACTGCGGAACCCCGCGTCCGTAAGCGCATACGCCAGTAGCAAAAGAGCCTCCCGAACACGCGCGCGAGAGGCTCTTTTTGTTGACAAATTACCCCACCTTTTGTCAACAAATCGGCGGGGTAATGATGTTGCAAGTCATCGGGGATGCGAACCACTGATTCAGATTCGCCCAGTTCAACGGCCTGTCCCCGCAATCTCTTCGCAGTTGTTTGCCAGCTTACTCTTCGCGAAGGCGGCGCAGATACTCCTCCAACGCAGCCCGATACATAGTGCGATCATTCGCAAACGAAATCAAATCGACAGCTTCATCGGCGGGAACCCAGAACGCCTTGTCGATTTCCTCTTCTTGCGCGCTCAGATCACCTTGGACATATTCCGCCAAAAAGAAAAACACGCTGCGCTTGTCGGTCTTTCGAGCCGATGCAACCTGATAGCAAAAATCGGGCAGGATGTTCACCTGAATGCCCGTTTCCTCGCGAATCTCACGCACCGCGGCGGCTTCCCTTGTTTCCCGGGGCATAATGTGTCCCTTAGGGAAGGAGCGTCGGTCGCTCTTCATCGCAATCATGAGCACTTCAAAATCGTGCGCCGAACAGGCCGAATCCTGCGCAGTAGCATCTGCGAAACCCACCGCACCGGCAGCAGCGTCATCGGCAACATCGCCCGCAGCAGCGCCTTCCGCGCCGCAAACCTTGCGCCGACGAAACACAACCGCGCCTGCAGAATCGGTCGTGCTGCGCGCGTCTTCCGATGTTCCCAGCAACGCCAAAGAAAGCAGCTTACGAACGCGCTTCGGGTCAAGCTGCGAGAACGGAATGAAGTGATCCACATCGCGCGGACGCACGGGCATTTCGTCCAGCGAGCCTGAGCCTTCGCCTGCGACCTCTTCCCCAGCAGCATTCGCAGCAGCAAATCCTTCCGCCGCAGCACGCTGAGAAGCAGCGCATTCTTCCGCAAACTGGCGCAAGCGATCGGCATGGTTTCCCTGCAGCTTTTCCATCCACACAATGTCGTACCAACGATTGAACTTGTACGCGCATCCATGGAAACGAGCCACGGGCTTATACCCTTGTTTCTCGTGAAACACCTTGCTGCCATTTGTCAAATAGGGGTCGTTTTCGCAGATAGGAACCGCAATACACGCATTCAAATTCGTGATATTTTGCACGAAAAGCACATTCTCGAGCGCCATATATAAAAGAGATCCAATACCGATCTGCCGAACGGAGCGGTTCACGTAAATGGAAGTCTCAATAGAATGCTCGTAAGCTGCACGCGTTTTGAATGGGCCCGCGTAAGCATACGCGCAAATCTTCCCTGCCTGCTCGGCCACAATATAGGGGTATTTTTCCAACGTGGTGACAATGCGACGCTCGAATTCTTCAAGCGACGGCACTTCGCGTTCAAACGTCACCGCCGTTTCTCTGACGTACGGTGCATATATCGCCAAAAGAGCAGCTGCATCGCGCGGCGTGGCAACGCGAAGCGTTAAAAGCTCTTCATCAACAGAGGGGGTCTGCACGTGCTGCGCGTGCTCGGAGCTATCTTCTGTAAGCACCTGAACTCCTTGGTATCTAGCTTATCGTATGAGTTCACCTATAAAAAAGACCCGGCGAATGCCAGGTCTTCCTTTTCTGGAATGGTGCCCGAGGCGAGAGTCGAACTCGCACGGTTTCCCAACGGTTTTTGAGACCGCCGCGTCTGCCATTCCGCCACTCGGGCGCATTTAGGAATTATATCTAATTGCGTGCCTCCAGTCGAGAAAAAGTTTGTAAATATAGATATTTCTTGCAAAAGGGATGCATCTGGAATGGCGATGGCGTAGAATGCCGTTGCTCATGGAGAAGGAACAAAACATATCGCATCTGAACACGGCAAACGCATCGAACGAGCCCGTCGCACAGTCCTCAAACGAAAAGAAGGGCAGCGGGAAGCTCATCGGTGTGCTTTTAGTCGTTATTTCCGCTGTAAGCTGGGGTTTTTCCGGATCAATTGCGCAATATCTTACGCAATGGCAAGGCGTGCACGTTGAATGGCTCAATTGTGCGCGTATGGTGAGCGCGGCAATCGTCCTTTTGCCCATTGCGCTTAGCAAGAAGGATTCACGGCAGGAAATTGTGACAGTGCTGCACAGCAAGACCGATATGCGCGATATGGTCATCTTTGCCATTTTCGGTGCATTCGCTTGCCAAATTGGCTACCTTGTTACGCTTTCTATCACAAATTCCGGCACAGCAACCATGTTTGAGCAGCTCAGCATGATTATTGTTGTAGCGGTGACTTGCCTTACCGTGAAAAGAAAGCCCACCCGCAAAGAAATACTCGCGCTCGTGCTGGCGCTCTCGGGCGCGTTCTGCTTCTGCACGCAGGGCAGCCTGGATTCCCTTGCCATGCCATTCGAGGGCTTTTTGTGGGGCATCTTCGCCGCTATCGGTATGGCCACTTATGTGCTGCTGCCCGTGCGCCTGCTCAAGAAATTCAGCGGCCTTACGGTAACTGCCCTGGCCATGGCCATTGCGGGCACGGTTATTACCATTGCGTTCCGTCCCTGGACCATCATGCCCGAGCTCAACGCCCCGGTAATTCTAGGTACGCTGGGAACCGCTATCTTGGGTACTGTCATTGCGTATCTGTTCTTCATGGAGGGCGTGAAGCGCGTTGGCGCCGTGATTGGCGGCTTGCTTGATGCAATTGAACCGGTAACGGCCATTATCGCAAGCGCCGTTTGGCTAGGAACGGTCGTAACGGGCTGGGACGCTCTGGGATGCGCCCTGATTATTGGCATGATCGTTCTTATCACGCTGCCCGAAAAAGAGCCCAAGAACAACGACAAGAAACCAGCAAAAAAGGCGCACGAAGCCGCGGAAGCGATTAAGGTTGCAAAGGCCGCTCGAGGCGCAAAAGAGCCTGTTATCTGCTGCGATAAGATTCGCTACGACAAGCGCAAGCTGCAGCAACGCTAACCGCGGCGGCAAGTTCATCTTCTGGCGGCAGCGAATACTTGCCCAGCGTCAGACAAACGAACCTCTTCCCTACCAAACGCGTACGCCACATGCTGTTAGACGCACTTCCCGCAAACACTCAACCAGCAAATTTGTTGACAAAAGGTGGGGTAATTTGTCAACAACGCTAGCCCATCACAATTACGAGAAGCGGGATTGTCACCAGCGAAAGCAACGTTGAGATGATGATGCCCTGGGAAAGGGTTTTGGTGTCGGTGCCGTAAAGCAGCGAGAACATAACGCCCACGTTTGCCACAGGCATGGCAGACGAAACGACCAGTGCACCTAAAAGCAGATGGTTGTCCAAGATGGGCGAAAACAGCAGCCACACGATAATCGGGTTGATCACCAGGCGAAACGCCGACATTCCCCACAAGCGCGGCTTGCCAGCCAAATCACGCAACGGCATGTTTGCCATCTGCGAGCCAATAATGATCATGGCAGCAGGAGTTGCCATATTGCCCAGCAACGTGAAGATGTCAGTCGCAATCGGAATTTCTTGCACATCACCCGCCTCAAGAGCAATGGCTGCAAGACAGCAGATAGTCATGGGCGTCAGGAACGTTTTGATCGTCACTTTTTCAGGCTGGACTTCTTCGCTGTCTTTCGCGACAAGAATGGGTCCTACGGTGTAGCACAGCAGATTAAACGGCACCTGGAAGATAGACGCGTAAATCAGCGCGCTTTGGCCGTAAATGGCAGCAATTACCGGAAAACCCAGGAAACCCACGTTGCCAAACGTCAACATGAAACGATAAGCACCCTTGAAACCATTCGGCACTCGCATGACGGCTACCACGATAAATGCCAAGGCGACAAGCAACGCCATCATAGCAAGACAGGAAAAGAACGTGATGCCGATTTCCTCCAATGACAGTGGCTCGTGCTCCGCAAGAACGGCTGACAAAATAAGCGATGGCATTGCCACGTTGATAACAACTTTCGAAAGACCCGTATCAACCTCGTCGTTCGTATAATGAGCTTTTTTGCAAATATAACCCACAGCAATAAGCGCAAACAACATCACCATCTGGGTAACAATGGACGCGGTGTCGGAACTCACAAAAATAACCTCTCTTAATTTAGAACGCAACAAAGGCAGCTTGGCGAAAAAG
Organism: uncultured Eggerthellaceae bacterium; assembly: GCA_934648845.1. Lineage (GTDB taxonomy): Bacteria > Actinomycetota > Coriobacteriia > Coriobacteriales > Eggerthellaceae > CAKUOV01. The sequence continues at coordinate 575 of CAKUFS010000015.1, read as the reverse complement.
CCAGATGCCCATCATGCAACAGGCCCATTAAACCGTCAATCTTGGAAAACACCTTTTAACACAAAAAAAGGTCAGGAACGAATGCTCCTGACCTGTAAAATTCATGGTGGTCAGAGGGGGACTTGAACCCTCGGCACGCGGATTTTCAGTCCGCTGCTCTACCAACTGAGCTACCTGACCACAAACACTGCGCCTTAGCGCAGGTAAGTATTCTACGCAATAACGTTATAGATTGCAAGCACTTTTTGATTTTTTATCAAGCAAAGCGCTTGCAACGCTCCTCTTCGAGCTCATCGCGTATCTCCTTATAATCTTTACCAGGCCATTTATCCGAAAGAGGCAAAGATATTTCTTCATATAGATCACGCATCTCATCAATAGCGGTCCGGGTCATAGCGCGAACCAAAGGCTCTTCGCTGCTCACCATATCCCCCTTACCCTTGTAAGAACTCCTTTGCAACAGCATATCGCATATCAATAGCTGAATTCAACCAATCAGCAGCAGAACAAAAGCCGTGAAGCAAAGGGCAGGAGCGAAGGGGAAGGTGGCATCGCGGGGCAAAAGCGCAGCCGGG
>CAKUFS010000014.1 GCA_934648845.1 uncultured Eggerthellaceae bacterium | reverse complement strand
TTATTCCTCGCTTTCCTCCGTCTGCGTATATGGTGCAGAACGGAAATCAAAGTGTCAACGGAACTGGGGCAGATTCACGCCCGGGATCTCGCCGGACATGTCCCGAGATCTCGCCGGACGCATCCCGAAACCGGGTTGGATTCGTCCCGAAATCTACGCAGAAAACAATCGGAGGCTTCCCGAAATATGCCGGGAAGCCTCCGATTTTGCGCTTACCACGCGGTGGTTTTGACGTTTACGAAACGGAGTGAGCGGACTCGGCCTTCGGGTGTATCAATATATTTTCCAAGAGTATAGAAGCGTGCGGGTCAAATCCCGATTGGCGGGCGCTGGCGTGATATCATTGGCATTGCCAAACATAGATTCGCCCATGCGGCCATCTGGCCCTATGTTTGGCGACATTCCTGACTGGATGGCTGCATGGGCCGATAGGAATAAGCCATGGTTGCCATCAACCCCTACCGCCGCACGGTCTCGTCCCTCGACGACGATGAGTTCGAGGCTCTCTGCGCCGCCATCGCCGAGCGTAAATGCAGAAGCCTGATCGGCGCCGGCACCATCGATGAGGCCGCAGAGCTCTGGCGCCCGCACCCGCCGTGCCCGTCATGCGGCTTTCCGGGCTGCGCCCGCGACGGCAAGACGCCCGCCGGGCGGCAACGCTGGCGCTGTCCCGTATGCGGAGAGGCGTTCTCCGCCCTGAGCGGCACGGTGCTCGAATACGGCAAGAAGAGCCTCCCGACCTGGGAGAGGTTCGTCACATGCATGTGCTACAACGCGCCAATCGACCTGATTGCCGAGGTGTGCGAGGTAACGCACAAGACGGCCTTCGAGTGGCGCCACCGGGTCTTCGCCGCCGTGGACGGCTGCCAGGACAGGCTCGTGCTGAGCGGCAGGGTGTGGATAGACGAGCTGTATCTGACCGACTCCGACATCGTGCGCAGCTCCGACTTCGCCCAGAAGAGGGGCCTTTCCAAAAACAAGATCTGCATCGCGGTGGCCATCGACGCCCGCAAGAACGCCGTCGCCGTCATCTGCGGGCACGGCAAGCCGTCCTCCAAGCGAATCAAGGACGCGCTGCTGCCCCACATCGCGTGCGGCTCGGTAATCGTGCACGACAAGGAGAAGGCTCACAACGCGCTGGTCAGGGCGGCGAAATGCGCCGCCGAGGCCTACAAGACCGATACGAGCGTCCTGTCTACCTGGAGGCCATGGCGCTCGTCAACAACCTGTGCTCGTGGCTGAGGCGCTACCTGCTCAGGTTCCCGGGGATGAAGAAATCCAACCTGCAATCGTACCTCAATTGGTTCGTGTACCTGTTCCGCGTGCGCCGCGACGAGGAGAAATGGCCAAAAACGGCAAGGGTCCTTCGCCATTTGCTCATGGTTGACGGGCATTACCGCAGTTCATGACCATCGTTAGACCAGCACACTTCTATACTCTTGGAATATATTTTTCTCAATGGCCGTATTACCCGATGTAAACGGATGGGCGATAATGGCTCGTAGCCAAAGGGTTTCCTTATCCGGGTTAATCAGGACTATAGAAAACGTATAACCGCGCTTAGCCAAAAGGTCCTCGACTATTTCGTCGACAATCCCTTCGTACTTTAAGTAACGATATTCGACGCTATTGAGAAAAAATCCTCTGTCATAAAGGATGTCGTTCGAGCCGTATCCCAGTTCCCTAAAAATCGAGACGGACCAATCGAACCATTCATCACTTTCTCTCTCTGCTTTCCTCTTGAAAGACAGGTATTTCTCTTCGATCTCCTGCTCAAGAACTATGCGCAAGTCGTTTTCTATCTTAATTCGGTCAAGCTCCTCGAGGCAGCTCTCGATAAATTGTATCGATCCAATAGGATCTTCGTCTCCCTCTGCCGAGAGCATCCTGCATAGGATTTCCGTATTGATATCGAAGATTTCTTTCGAGATCCCATGCATCGTCTTACTTTTCTCGACCCTTGAAATTGCCTTGGCAAACCTCTCCTCAAGGATCTCAATCTTGTCAAAGAATTTCTGGTCGATGCTAAAACGGACACCCGACTCTTCACACAGTCGTCTCGCGTTTGCTATAGACCCCCATAACCTCATCGCGGTTCGCGAGATAACGGGAGTCTACCCTTGTGTTGACCCTGCTCCAAAGAACGAAATCGCAATCCTCCAACGCTTGCTTAGCCGCTTCAACGGAAATGGTTCCCATGTCATCTCCTCACTGTTCGCCCTACAGAATGCGATACCAACAATTATTCCCCAGTGCACCGCATCTGGTTTGCAGAATTCGGCGACGATGGAATCTCCAAATCATCGGTTAATCACAGGCCAATCTTCTCAACGGCAATAATCACACTTCATCCAAATGTTCCCCGGAATTGAGATATCAAGGGGTATCTTTATCTTTGCGAATACTATTCTCATCTCGAGAAAGGGATCGAATGCAGAAGCAAGAAAACCAAGTTTGTAGATTCGCGAAAATTGCATGTGCTATTGCGGTAACGGCAGTAGGCATCGCTCTGATACCCAGCCTCGTCAAGAAGACGCAGGCGAGCCTGACCAAAGCCGATAGCACCGTCTCAGAGGAAACTCTTTCCTCGATGGGACCCGAAATCGTGAAAACCACGACTACTGAAGAGGAGCAATAGCATGCAAATCGATACCAACCAAATTGCCGAAGAGTGCATAAAGACGATCCGCGACAAGATTCAAAACCTAACTCGCCTCAACATCATCGTTGCCGGAAAGACGGGTGTTGGCAAGAGCACTCTGATCAACTCCGTCTTTCGCGAAAAGATGGCAGAGACCGGCATCGGCAGACCGATTACTCCCCACATGAGGCAAATCAAGAAGGAGGGCTTCCCCCTGACGATCTACGACACCAGAGGTTTCGAGCTCGGCAAGGAAGCGCAGGTCGAGGTTCGCGACAAGATCATCGACACCATCCACAAGGGCTACGCGAGCAAAGAAATCGACGACATGGTCCACTGCATCTGGTACTGCGTCAATATGGCCTCTAACCGACTCGAAGAAGAGGAAATCGAGTGGATTAAGTCTCTCGCCGAGCAAAATAAGGACTATCAGGTACCTATCATCATCGTACTTACTCAGTGCTTCTCAAAGAAGAAGGCACAGGAGATGAGGAACTTCATCCTCGACGAGAACCTTGATGTCGTTCAGGTTGTCCCCGTCCTCGCCGATGACTACGTAGCAAAGGCATTCGGCCTCGATGTCCTCATCAACGTCATGACGCAAGCCCTACCCGGCGAGCTACTCGACACACTCCACAACATCCAGATTGTGAACAACGAAGCAAAAAAAACGCCATGCGCAGGCAGCGGTAGTAGCAGCGACGGCGGCAGCGTTTGGTGAGGGTTTCGCACCCATTCCGTTCGCTGACTGCGCGGCCTTGATTCCGACCCAGGTAGCGATGATCGCCTCGCTCACAGCAATCTACGGATTCGACGTAAACAAGTCTTTCCTGACAGCCTTCACGTCGTCCGTACTTGGAACCGCAGGCGCAACGATCGCTGGTAAGACCCTTGTTTCGAATATCATGAAATTCATACCGGGAGCAGGAACCATTCTCGGCGGTACCATCTCCGGAGCAACAGCGGGCCTCCTAACGACGGCGCTCGGCGAGACCTACATCATCATGGAAGCCATTCTCGCAGGTGAGATGAAGATGAACGACCTCGAAACGAAAGAGGGAAAAGAGAAGGTTATCGGCATCTTCAAGAACAAAGTTGCCAGCGGAAACGTCGCAACCGCGTAACAAGCAAACCCAAAGGCAACAAAGAGCCCATCAGGCCGCTTGATTCCAATTGAATCAAGCGGTCTGAGAGCATTTATCGAAACACACCGATTAACGGATACAGGAGAATAAAATGGCAGGATTCGACCTATTCAAAGCAGCACAAGACGCAGTAGGCGCCATAGCTGACGGTGCCGCCAACATGGCTTCGGCCGTCGGAACCGCTATCGGCGACACCCTCGCTCCCAAGGAAGAGAAGCAGGAGCCGAGTCGACCCGAACCCCGCTATACGGGTGTCGTTCGAGATCAAGGCATCATCATCCCAAAGACGATCTACGTGAAGCGAGTCGAGATCGGCGCCGACGGCAAGCCTCACGAGTGCCAGCGTCAGAAGCTCAAGCTTTCGTCATCGGGAGTCGTGCTGTACGCATCGGACGGCATGCTCGCCAAGCCGGCGTGCAACCTGGACGTCGCGAACTGCTCTGTCTTCAAGGGTGGAACCACACCCGGGGGAAACCCTGTCGTCGCTGCGCTGCTCTCAACTATCTTCCTCGGATGCGCAATGGGACCCGTCGGGGTCGTGCTTGGCACGATCGCGGGCGTTGAATCGGCGCTTCCCAATGATGTATGGCACGCAGCGATCCTTCAGCACGACAGCCTCCCAGACATGCTTCTGCAGCTCGAGTGCAAGCAAGACGGCGACACTCTGCTCGCGTTCCTGGACGAGACGATGCTGGTCGACGGATACTAGAAACAAGCGCCGAAGTCATCGAAATACCAAGCAAAGAGAAGCCCATGATGGTGCAATTTTGGGTGAGTTTAAATCGGGCCGCAAATTTGGCCCGATTTTTCTTTTCTGAGTTTTCTTACAGTCTGGAAGTGTGGTGTTGACAGGTCTGCGATTCGTTGCATCTCTGGTATGATTGTCCCTGCCAAACTCAGATTTACCCAGGCGCCCATTCGGTCCTAAGTTTGGCGACGTCCCGGCTGAGTGGGCGCCTGGGTGGATGGGACAACCGAATGAACATCAACCGCAATCCCTACGCCGCTCGCGTCGATGCGATGCCGGACGGCGACTTCGCGCTGCTGGAGCAGGCCGTTGCCGCCCGCTCGTGCCGCGAGAAGATCGGCTACGGCACCTTCGACGAGGCCGCGGAGGCGTTCAGGCCGCACCCCGCCTGCCCGCGCTGCAAGTCTCCCCGCACGGCCAGGGACGGCAGGACCCCGGCCGGCCATCGCAGGCTCAGGTGCGCGGTGTGCGGGACGCGCTTCGGCATCATGTCGGGAACCATCTTCGAGAACTGCAAGAAGGACCTCGCGACATGGGTGCGCTTCGTCGAGCTCATGACCTGGAACGTGCCGATAGAGGCGGCGGCCGAGCTGTGCGGCGTCGCGCACCAGACCGCCTTCGAGTGGCGCCACCGCGTGTTCGCGACGGTCGACGGCTACCAGGACCGCATCGTGCTCGGGGGCCGGGTGTGGATCGACGAGGTCTACGTCAACGACACCGACCTGTCGAAGGGATACGGGCAGGCGCGAAAGCGTGGGCTGTCCGGGCAGAAGCTGTGCATCGCGATCGCCATAGACGCCTCGAAGAATCCCGTCGCCGTGGTCTGCGGCCACGGCAAGCCCTCGGCCAGGGGGATAAAGGCGGCGCTGGGCCCCCACCTGGCGGAGGGCAGCACCGTCGTGCACGACAGGGAGCGCGCCCACAACGGCTTGATCGCCGAGAGGAGATGCGGCTCGGAGGCCTACAAGGCCGATGCGACCGACCCAGTCTACCTAGATGCCATGGAGATGGCCAGCAACCTGAGCTCGTGGCTCAAGCGCTACCTGCGGCGCTTCACCGGCATGGACTCCGCGAACCTGCAGTCGTACCTGAACTGGTTCGTCTACCTGTTCCGCGTGCGCCAGGCGGAGGACAGATGGCCGAAAACCGCAAGGGTGGTCCGCCATTTGCTTATGGCCGATGCGACTTACCGCACGTAGATGGGCATATGGGACCACCATACTTCTAGACTGTTAGAAAATTTTTTAACTACAACGCATAAAGCAAGAATGCATATGCGGCGCAGCCAGCAAGAGCGCACCACAAAAGAGATTTTGTCAAACGAGCGACCATCACCACAATAAGCGCGGCAAGAATCGGCGCAATCGCAGGCCACACGCCCGCATCAAACATGCCCGGATTCAAAAGATCGTTCGCAACCAACGCAGCAAAAGCGGCCGGAGGGATGAAGCCCAGCGCGCGCTCGACTTTCTCAGGAAGCTTTCTGCCCTTCAGCATCATCAACGGTGCACAACGACATATGAGCATGGTCACAAAACAACATGCGAAGATAATAATAAATTCGTCAAAACCCATTTGCATGTTATTTACCCATCTCACTTGAGCAAACAGGCGCAGAAAGAGTGCTGCTCAGGGACGTGTCCTGATTCGAGGGCGCTTTAGCGGGCTTAGCGTTGACCGAACCGGTGATAGTTGAATCATTCGCGGTTTTATCGGCAGCTTTTTCCTTCAAGATGCTTGTTCCAAACGCCGCAGCCACACCAATAATTGCACCCAGAAGAATTGCCGGACCCGTAAGGCCAACGCATTTGCATACATACACGCCAGCTATGGCAAAAATAATAGCGACAATGTTTTCAATACATATCTTCTGGGAACACATAAGGCAGACGAAAATGGACGTCATAGCAAACGACGCTACCGCCAAAGGAATGTTGATCAAACCGCCGATGATCACGCCCAAAGAATTCGAAACCGTCCACGACGCACAGGAAAAGATGTTCACCCAAAGTGCGTGCTTAACCGACCAATTGCCTTCTTCGAACTTTTCGGTATTCACGCCAAACGATTCGTCGGTAACGGTTGCGCCGAACAGAAACGTCAACCGTTTCCGCTCTTTGTCGCAAAACGGCGCAAACGATGCCGAGTACAGCATCTGACGCGAGTTCACTAAAGAAATGCTTGCAATGATAGATGCCAGCGGCGCACCGGCAAGGTACATATTCGGAAGCATGAACTGCCCCGCACCCGAATAAAACAGTACCGAAAGCAAGAAAACTTGCAGAACGCTCAGACCGATTGATGCATTCAAAATACCGCAGGGTATGCCAATGGCAACGTAACCCAACATGATAGGCAACGCTGCTTCGAATGCTTGTTTTATGTAGACCGATTTAGACACGAATTGGCATTATAGACGCTTTGCGAATTATTTCCACCCTTCAAAAAGCGGCGGTAGGTTTTTAACACAAACGGACAGGACATACCGGAACGCCTGGCTGTACGCAAAAAAGCACACGACTTTTCGCCCTGATTATGCATACACGGGCTTCGTCTCCCAGTTCAATTAATCATAGATGTTAAAAAGACCCCGTCACTTTTTAACATCAGCCCAAAGAGCGGGGCGTGAAGAGCTCTTCGAAGCAGGAAATGGCATAGCGATCGGTCATGCCAGAAAGGTAGTCAACAACAGCACGAATATCGTTTCCCTGCGAAATGGCGCGGTACTCCGCAGGAATGTCTTGCGGGTGCTGCAAATAGTAACCATAGAGGCACTTCATAAGGCGGCGCGCTTTATCAACCTCGTGATTCACTGCATCGGATTGATAAACGCAGCGGAACAAAAACGCCCGGAGTTCGGTCATTGCCGCACTCACTGGCTCGCTCAAACCAATATCCCCTGTTTGAGCGCTTGTGATAACCATATTCTCCACAAGCGTTTCAATACGTTGAGCATGATTCGTGCCTAAAACGCTTTTCGTGGAATCCGGAAGCATGTTCTCGGAAAGGAATCCCGCACGAATCGCATCGTCGATATCGTGATTCACATACGCAATGCGATCGGCCGTTGCCACAATGCGTCCTTCAAGCGTTTTTGCAGGCTTCTCGCCCGTGTGGCATAAAATTCCGTTACGCGTTTCTGGCGTAAGCGATAAGCCCTTGCCACCGTTCTCAATGACCTCCACCACACGCACACTCTGCTCATTGTGACGGTACAAGTCGTTTACCTGGTCAGATGCAGGATCAATGCGCAACGTACCGGCAATGCAATGGCGCAGCGCATCTTCGCCCGCATGACCAAACGGCGTATGACCTAAATCGTGACCAAGCGCAATAGCTTCCGTCAAATCCTCGTTGAGCCCCAATCCACGGGCAATCGTGCGAGCAATCTGCGCAACTTCAAGCGTGTGCGTAAGGCGCGTGCGGAAATGGTCGCCTTCAACCGCCAAGAACACTTGCGTCTTGTGCGATAGACGTCGAAAACTTTTCGAATGCAGAATTTTATCGCGATCTTTCTGGAAGGGATTGCGCAGCAAGTCGGCATGAAACGCATAAGCAGAATCGCGCGACGGCATCAACGGAACAGCCTCGGGCGAAAGAAAACCGCTGCGTTCTTCTGAATACGCATCTCCCGTTATCACTTCCACGGATACCGCTTCCTTTCTTCTGTTGTGATGCCGATCTTCAAGCAACACGTTGCGCTTTACGCACGCCACCTCGCTGCAGGCAAGGCGACTTTTCGACTACGAACGCGCAAGCTTTGCAAGGTCTTTTGCCTGGTAAACACCCTGTTCTGTAATAAAAGCCGTAACAAGTTCGCCCGGCGTCACATCGAACGCCGGATTATAAACCTCAACTCCTTCAATAGGCTGCGGAAGAACTTCGGCAGCAGCACGCTGCTCAATAGGAATTTCCGCCCCTGTTTCAAGGGAGAAATCAAACGTGGATAAAGGAGCCGCAACATAAAACGGAATCTTGTGATACTGCGCCAAAACAGCAAGTCCATACGTGCCAATCTTATTTGCTGTGTCCCCATTGCGCGCAATACGATCGGCACCCACAATCACGCAGTCAATCTTGCCTTGCGCCATAAGCGTTGCTGCCATGTTATCGCAGTTCAACGTCACATTCACGCCCGCTTGCGCTAATTCCCACACCGTCAGGCGCGCACCCTGGCCCACCGGACGCGTTTCGTCGGCGAACACTTTTTGCACGCGACCCTGCTCTGCGGCGGCATAAATAACACCAAGCGCCGTTCCGTAAAACGCCGTGGCAAGGCTTCCTGCATTGCAATGCGTAAGAATGCAGGCGTTATCGAGAATAAGCGGAGCGCCGTTTTCACCAATGGCACGATTGATCCGCTCATCATCGGCCGCCAATTGCTGCACATACGTGCATGCATTCAATCCCATTTCTTCAAGCGGAGCACCGCCATCAAGCTGCTCATGGATATACACAACTGTTTTATCAACCGCCCACGTAAGGTTTACCGCGGTCGGTCGCGCATCAGTCACTTCGCGCGCAACAATATCAAGCGCCTGTGTGAAATCATCTTCATCAACCACCACGGCATCGTTTTCAAGCCAAAGCGCCACTGCGGCGGCTCCGGCGATACCGATAGCGGGAGCACCGCGCACGGCAAGCGTCTTGATGGCATCAATGACTTCGCGCCACTGCGTTGTCTCGGAAACTTTCAGCTCACCTGGCAAAAGACGCTGGTCAATGAAACGCAAAGAGGCTTTGTCATCGCGATACATAAGCTCCAATGTGCGCGGAAGGTTTTCCATATGCAGCTCGCTTGCCATAGCCTTGTCCTTTCCCGTGGGATTTCTTTCCTGCAAGTATACTCGTTTCTCAGAAACCGCACGCCCACAACGTGTCGTGCGTAACGAAAGCGCGCATGAAAAGACCGTGCCCAAGACATAAAAAATGCGCCGACAATAAGCCGGCGCATCTTTTCGAATGCCACTCTATTGCTAAAACGCAATTACAGCAAGTTCTGAACCGCAATGAACAGCGGACTGAACGTCAACGCGATGATGGTCATCAGGTTGATCAGGATGTTCATAGAAGGACCAGACGTATCCTTGAACGGGTCGCCAACGGTATCGCCAACAACAGCAGCCTTGTGAGCCTCGGAGCCCTTGCCGCCATGGTTACCCTGCTCAATGTACTTCTTGGCATTGTCCCAAGCGCCACCAGCGTTGGACATGAACATAGCCAAAAGCATACCGGTTGCAACGGCGCCAGCCAGGAAGCCACCCAGCATTTCGGGGCTGAAGCAGCCGATAACGATAGGCACAACAACGGCCATAATGCCCGGAAGCATCATTTCATGCAGAGCAGACGTGGTGGAGATACCAACGCACTTATCGTACTCGGGCTCGTTCTTGTACTCCATGATGCCGGGAATCTCGCGGAACTGACGACGAACTTCCTCAACCATGGCATGGGCAGCACGGGAAACAGCGCCCATGGTCAAAGCGGCAAACATGAACGGCATCATAGCGCCAATGAAGATACCGGCAACAATGATGGGGTTCGTCAGCGTCAGGCTGAAACCGGGGAGCATATGGCTCATGGTTGCCTGATAGGACACAAACAGGGAAATTGCAGCCAAACCAGCGGAGCTGATGGCGAAACCCTTCGCAATAGCAGCGGTGGTGTTACCTACAGCGTCCAAAGAGTCAGTGCGCTCGCGGATTTCCTCGGGCAGACCAGCCATTTCAGCAATGCCGCCCGCGTTGTCGGCAACGGGGCCGTATGCGTCAACACCGATGGTGATAGCGGTGTTGGACAGCATGCCGGTAGCAGCCAGGCCAACGCCGTACAGACCAACAGCAATGCCTTCGCCCGTGGCGTTGGGGAATGCCATGTTGCCGAACGCAAATGCGCCGATGATGGCAAAAGCCAACAATACGATAGGAGCGATGGTGGATTTCATACCGGTGCCCAGGCCCTCAATGATAACGGTTGCAGCGCCCGTCTCAGCGGACTCGGCAATCCTATGAACAGGCTTGTACTTGTCGGAGCAGAAGTACTCGGTGATCTTGCCAATAGCAAGGCCGGCAACCAAACCGCAGATAACAGAGCCGAACAGGTAGAGCGGCTGAGCCTCGGTGGACTGATTGTTCCAGATGAAGAACATGATGAAAATGATGCAGATCTCAATAAGAGCAGCAACATACGTACCACGGTTCAGAGCCTTGTGCAGCTCGCCACCTTCCTTGGTGCGAACGGCGAACAGACCGATAATGGACGTGATAATACCGCAAGAGCTGATCATGATAGGAGCAAGAATTGCCCACAGCATGTCGCCGCCCACGAAGTAACCGCCCAAAGCACCCAGCGTAGCAGCCAAGATGATGGGAGCCAGGATGGAGCCCGTGTAGGACTCAAACAGGTCGGCGCCCATACCAGCAACGTCGCCTACGTTGTCGCCTACGTTGTCGGCGATGGTAGCAGGGTTGCGGGGGTCGTCTTCAGGAATACCAGCTTCAACTTTGCCAACCAGGTCAGCGCCTACGTCAGCAGCCTTGGTGTAAATACCGCCGCCAACACGAGCAAACAGAGCAACCGCAGAAGCACCGGTAGCGAAGCCTTCGACCATGCCGATGTTGTCATGCAGCGTGACCATCAGATTCGTGGTGATAGCAGCAGTGTCCAGGCCGAACAAAATGCTGTACACCAAAGCAATGAGCCACAGGGAAAGACCGAGCAATGCGAACGAAGCAACGCACAGGCCCATGGTCAAACCAGACTTGAAGCTCACGTTCAGAGCCTTGGCAACAGACTCTTCAGCTGCATGAGCGGTGCGGGTGTTAGCGCGCGTTGCAACGTGCATGCCCACGTAACCAGCAGCAGCGGACAAAACGCCGCCCGTAATGAAGGCCAAAGCGGTGGGGATGGACAGGGCAACGGCCATAACCACAGCAACGATGACCATAAAGACGATGAGCAGCTTGTATTCGCTCATCAAGAAGGCCTTAGCGCCCTTCTGGATTTTCAGCGAAATGCTGTTCATTTTTTCGGCGCCCGGATCCTGCTTCAGAACCCAAGAGCCCAGGTAAGCGGCCACGCAAATGCCAATAACGGCACAGATGGGGGCCATAATTGCTATATAAGCACTCACCTATTTCCTCCTTTAACGTTCCAATACGATTCGTATTTCCCTTCGGCCTGGCATTCTGAGTCGAAGGGAAATAGCCTGTCTATTTTAGTCAATTTGTAGAATTTTTGAAGCCATTTCTTTTGTTTTTTGACCGTAAACAGGGCAAAAGGCTGCAAAGATGAAGAAAATTTATCAAAAAGTAACGTTTCGGGTACACGGGGAAAGCGAATGGCGCCCTTAAAGAGCGCGACAAACTGTCCTATAAATTATCGCGACACCACTGAATGTTGCCCATAACCGTGCGAATAAGCTCATCGGTTGATTCAAACACTATCATAGGGCGTAAAAACACCACAAACTCTAAGCGCAAACGCTGTCCATAAATGTCCTCGTTGAAGTCAAGGATATGTGCCTCCACGTTCGCGTGCGCCGCTTCCCCGAACGTTGGAGCGCCCCCTACTGACACAGCCGCTTTGTAGCGCTTTCCATTTTCGGTCTGCGCATACGCGCCATACACACCTTCGCCCAACGAGTACAAATCTGAAGGAATGGTGACGTTTGCCGTTCGAAATCCCATGTCGCGACCTTCGCCACGCCCGCTTTCAACAACCCCTTCCAGCGCAAAAGGACCACCGAGCAGCTTGTTGGCCTCTACAATATCGCACGCTGCCAGCAATCCGCGAATGCGCGTTGCCGTAATGGGCGCACCATCAAGCGCGAACAGCTCGTAGCCACGTACGTCCATGCTACGCAAAGCACCCCAGCTGGTCATGGTCGCAACGCTGCCCTGTGCTTTCGCGCCGAAATGAAAATCGTTTCCCACATGAAGCGAAGCGGGAATGTTGTTCGCAAAAACGCTCTCAAGGAATGCCAGCGGAGAAAGCGAGAAAAACTCCCTGGTTGCCGGCAGTGCCAATACATACGTTGCCCCGAGTTCATCGAGCGCGCGAAGGCGGTGATCGTTTGACATAAGCTTTTTCAGCTTGTCGGGGCGAAACGTTTCATCGGGATCTTGCGCGAACGTGATAATGGCGCTCGGAGCTTCCCTGCGCTGCGCATCTTCCAGGGCTTTTCCGATGATAAAGCGATGTCCCAAATGCACGCCGTCGAATACGCCAAACGCACACGACGTCCCCTTAAGTACGCAACATTCCCGGAAATCGCCGCCCACTTCCACAATCATAAGTCCCTCCCCTTTCGCATGACCGAAGGATTGAACACGCAATCAGCTTTCCATTTCGCTTCTGTGCCGCTGTAGCGATAAATCGCTGCAAGCTTGTTTTCGTAGACGACAGAAATATACTCGCCCTCGGTTGGCGCCGCAGTACTTCCGTGATACGTGGGAAAACAACAATCACCCTGATGATGGACGGCATCGCACGGCTCTTCCATAAGGCTGACCTGGGATGCCAACAGCGCGTTACCGTTCGCAAGACGCGCATGAGCCGCATCGTCAACGTAAGCAAAGCGATACCCCAAAAGAGGCAGCGGATCAAGCGCGCTTTTCGTAGAAAGCTGCTCTAACGTTTCAAGGCTCACGCAATCGTCCACCGAAAGACAGCCAGAACGAGTGCGGCGCAGTTCGGCAACGTGGGCAACCGTACCTAACGACCTGCCTAAATCACGCGCGAAAGAGCGAATATACGTCCCCTTCGAAACGCTCACTTCCAAGCGCCAACGCGCATAAGGGCATGTCTCATCGGGCGCCAACAGGTCAATGAACGAAACGTCGTAAATTTCAACCGCGCGCGGCTCAAGCTCTACCGCATTTCCCTTGCGCGCCTCATCACACGCTTTCTTGCCATTCTTTTTAAGCGCGGAATACAGCGGCGGAACCTGCATGATCTTGCCGGAAAGCGTCTTTACGTACGAAGCGGCAAATTCTCGATCGAACACCACCGCGGGAACATCCGCTTGCTCGATAACCGCACCTTCCCTATCGTCCGTTTCCGTAGCGGCGCCGAACGCAACATCAACAAGATACGTTTTATCGTGACCAACAAGATACTTATCAAGCCTGGTCGCGGGTCCAACGCACACAATAAGAACGCCTGATGCCTGCGGATCAAGAGTACCCGCATGCCCTACGCGCTTCTCACCGAAAATCCTGCGGCAGCGCGAAACAACGTCATGCGAGCTCATTCCGCATGGCTTATCAACGCCCACCACCAGCGAAAGGCCCGATTCTCCCCGTTTCACCGTACTACTGTTCCTTCCACATCTCTTGCAAATATGAGCACAATTCTTCTTTTACCTGGTCAAACACATCTGCAACAGCACCATCAAGCGTCATGCCGGCCGCCGCTTTATGGCCGCCGCCGCCATGCTCAAACGCAAAGACGGCAATATCGGTACCGTCTTTCGAACGCAAGCTCCCGCGAACGTTTTCCTCGGTTTCGCGCAGCGCGCAAGCAACGCGCACGCCATCAATACTGCGCAAAGTGTTCACGATGTTATCCGCATCGGTTTTCGTTGCGCCCACGCAGGCGAAATCATCAAGCGTGACATACGTCACAGCAAGCGCACCACCCAAAAGAAGCTCCATACGCGCAACAGCACGATTCTCCAGCTGCAAAGAAGCAATGCTGCGGCGCTGGAAAATTTGCGTGCAGACCAGCTCCAGGTCGGCGCCACATTCCAGCATCTCTGCAGCGCAACGGAACGCAAACGGATTAGCATTTTGGTATTGGAAACGCCCCGTATCGGTGACCAAGCCCGTAAATGCGCACAGGGCAACATCCCCGCAGCGGTCAACGCCCAGCTCTCCTATAAGTTGCCACACATTGAGCGTGTTCGATGCCGCATCGGGGTCAACGTAATTCAACGTTGAAATCGCTTCTTTGTTCGCATGATGGTCCAGGGTGATTGTAAAACCCGCACGTTCGTGAAGCATTGCAGCAGCTTGACCCATGCGCTCATGATTCGGCACGTCAACCGTAATAACGCACGGTTCTGTCGCTGGGGAAGCTGCATCTGCGGCTGCCGCAGGCGCCGCGGATTCGCAAACGCCCGCCACTTGCTCAAGCAGCTCAGCCGCCGGCACCATATCATGCACACCCGGCAGGAACCCCAACGACGTATCGACGCTCGATGCATCCGTTGCCAGCACGCACTGCGCTTTCTTGCCCAGCCTGTTCAACGCATGCTTGAGCGCAAGCTGCGATCCAATGCAGTCGCCATCAGGGCTTACATGGCCCACGATAATATAATTGTCGTGCTCACGCAGCGCTTGAGCAATTTGCGCCAGCGTGGCATTCGTTTGAGGTGTGGGCGCCATCATGCATCATCCTTTACTGTTTTTTTCGTCGCCACTCTTACTGCTTCTTGCAGCTTCCATTGCGGCGTTTACGTCACAACATTCGCATCACAACATTCGCATCACAACATTCGCGTCGGAGCCACCCTGACACCAACGCGAATCACCCGCGAATCCTCAAAGGGGCGCAGGCCTTACGCCCACGCCCCTTGTTCAATCATAACCCCGCGAACCTGTCCAACAAGCAAAATTACTCGTTGTAGATGTCGTCCTCTTCCTGCGGGACATACGCAGGACGCGTTTCCTCTTTCGCCAACGCATTGGCAATACGCTGAGCCTCATCTACGCTGGTATCCAGAATAAAACGAAGCTCCGGAGCAACACGCCAGGTCAAACGTTTAGCAAGAAGCGAACGAATGCGGCCTTTCGCCTTATCGAACGCAGCTTGCGCTTCTTCATACTCTCCCACCGGCGCCGCATAAAATACGTTGCAGGCGCTGCGGTCAAAACTCACTTCGCAACCAGTAATCGTTACCTGGTTCAAGCGCGGGTCGGAAATATCGAACAGCAGAATGCTCGCGATATTTTCCTGTGCCTGCGCGTTCAATTTACGACTTGACGAATTCTGTTTCATGGGAACTCCTCTCGATCGCTTTTACTGCCTTTGCAAGCGCGCTACTCCGTGCGCTCGACTTCTATGTTGCGGAAGCCTTCGATGGTATCGCCCACCTTGATATCCTGGTAGCCATTCACGCCAATACCGCATTCGTAACCCTGCTTGACCGACTTCACGTCGTCCTTGAAGCGCTTCAACGAAGACAAAACACCTTCGAAGATAACGGTGCCGTCGCGAACCACGCGTACCTGGTCATCGCGGCTCAGCTCGCCTTCAACAATATAGCATCCGGCGATGTTGCCAACCTTGGGAACGCGGAAAACATCGCGAACTTCGGCAATACCCGTATCCTTTTCGACGATATCCGGCTTGAGCAAGCCAACGCGTGCAGCGTTGATGTCTTCGAGCGCCTGATAGATAACGCGATACAAGCGGATATCGACTTTTTCCTTCTCGGCCTGCTGCTTCGACTTGCCGGTCGGACGCACGTTGAAGCCAATGATGATGGCGTCAGACGCCGCAGCCAAGGTAACGTCGGTCTCGGTGATGCCACCAACGGCCGCATGCACGATGTTGATCTTGACTTCGCTTTGATCCATCTTGTCGAAGGCGTCGCGCAATGCCTCAATGGAACCTTGAACGTCGGCCTTGATAATCAGGTTCAAGTCGGTCTGCTTGCCCTCTTCAATGCGGTTGAACAGGTCGTCAAGCGACATATGGCTCTTCGTTTCCTGCTCCGCCAAACGGGCACGCAGCGCACGCTCCTCCGCCAGCTTGCGGGCATCGCGCTCGTCTTCGAACACGCGGAATTCGTCGCCCGCCGTGGGAACGGAGTTCAGACCCAGGATCTCAACCGGGTCAGACGGATACGCGGCCTTCACGTGATCGCCCTTCGGGTTCACCAGTGCGCGCACACGGCCGTACGACGTACCGGCAACCACCGTGTCGCCCGGCTTGAGCGTACCGCGCTGCACCAAAACGGTAGCAACGGGGCCACGACCCTTGTCCAGGTTTGCCTCGATAACGAAGCCAGAAGCAAGCGCATCGGGATTCGCGCGCAGACCCAAAACGTCAGCCTGCAGCAAAACGGTCTCCAGCAGCTCGTCCACGTTCAAATGTTTCTTCGCAGAAACGTCGACGAACATGTTCTCGCCACCCCACTCTTCGGGGATGATGCCGTACTGCGTGAGTTCCTGGCGCACACGTTCGGGGTTCGCGCCTTCCTTATCGATCTTATTCACCGCAACAACAATCGGCACGTTTGCCGCTTTCGCGTGGTTGATTGCCTCGATGGTCTGCGGCATAACGCCGTCATCGGCTGCAACAACCAAGATGATAACGTCAGTGACCTGCGCACCACGGGCACGCATTGCCGTAAACGCCTCGTGACCAGGGGTATCGATGAACGTAATCTGATGATCCATCAAGTTAACCACCGAAGCACCGATATGCTGCGTAATGCCGCCTGCTTCGCCTGCCGCAACGCCGGAATGGCGAATGGCGTCAAGCAAAGACGTCTTGCCGTGGTCAACGTGACCCATAACGGTAACAACGGGCGGACGCGGCTTCAAATCTTCATCGGAGTCGTTATAGACCACCGCGTATTCTTCTTCGGGAGATACCACGCGGCACTTCTTATTCAAGTCATCGGCAATAAGCTCAATCAGGTCATCGCTCATCGACTGCGTAAGCGTGAGCACCTGACCAAGCATGAACAAACGCTTGATAACTTCATTCGGCTGCACGCCAATAAGCTCGGCAAACTTGGAAACACTTGCACCCTGGGGAATCTCAACAACCGATTCGTCCAGGACAAGCGAGGGATCCAAGCCGCGCTCGATTGCCTGCTGTTCGGCTTTCTCACGTGCTTCCTTCGCGCGCTTCTCTTTGCGCTTCTTACGGCGACCCTCGCCTTCCGTGGAAGCAGCGGCAACAGCGGCACGCGCCTCGGCAAGCACCTTATCGCGCTGCAGCTTTTCAGCCTGAACGGCCATCTGCGCGTAACGATCGGGGCCTTCCTCATGCGGAGCCTGCACCAGTTCGTCTACCTGGGGCTCAGCTACGCGCTTGCGGCCCTTCTTCTTGGCCGGTGTCTCATCAGATGCGCCCGACGCATTACGATTGGACTTTGCGCCCTTCGAAGAAGCGGCTTTCGCCTTTTCTTTTTCCATCTTCGCATCGTGCTGCATGCGCTGCTGTTCGGCTTCGATCTGATTAAGAAGCGAGCTGAACTTATTCGACGTCTTCGTTGTGGCAACCGTAGGAACGCGCTTCGGCTTTTCATGCTGCTGCGGCTGCCCGGCTGTTGCTTTCGCAGATGAATGACGCTGTTCGCGATTACGAAGGTTTTCCTCCACGCGACGCTTCTTCGCCACTTCTGCTGCGGCAGCTTCAGCGCGCGCACGTGCTTCCGCTTCGGCTTTTTCGCGTTCAACACGCGCACGCTCGGCCTCAATCTGGTCTGCCAAGCTCTGGAACGCAGAAACCTTGGGTGCATGCTTGCTGGGCGTATGCTCCATCTTCCCGACAGCGGCTTCTTCGTCTTCCAACGCGCCATCGCGACGAGCGCGCTCTTCTTCGCGCAGCTTGCGCTCCGCCTCTACGGCAGCGCGGCGCTTAGCCTCTTCGGCCTGCTTTTTCGCTTCTTCTTCCGCTTGCTTTTTCGCCAACTCGGCTGCTTCAGCATCGTCGAGTTCGCCGGCGCGCTGCTTGATCTCGGGCGAAAGCTTCTTGCGGACCTCCTCCACGCTTTCTTCCTTCAACGGAGTCGCATGGGTTTTGGCAGGGATATTCATCTCTGCCAACAAATCAAGCATCTCTTTGCTTGACATGTTGAATTCTTTTGCTAGTTCATGAACACGCATTCCAGGCATTCTAGCCTCCTTATTCTTCAGGGGAGCTTTCGGCAAGGTGCGCGGAAAGCTCGTCGCGGACATTTTGGTAGGAGTCGGCTTCAATAGAGCACTTCAAGCTGCGAGCTAATCTTCCCTGCTTGACTGCCTTTTCAAAGCATTCAAGCGAACAGACATACGCGCCGCGCCCGGCAAGGCGCCCGGTTTTATCAAACGCGATGCGTCCCTCGGGCGTACGCACAATGCGGTACAACTGCTGCTTGGGGTTTTTCTGAGCGCAGCCAATGCAGCTGCGCTGGCGCTTCGGCGCGCTCGCCTGCTCTACGAAGCCCATATCCGTTATGCCTCGGATGCGTGAATGCCGCAGAAGCTGCTGCCGGGGCGCGCATGGTTGCGGCAGCGAACGCCATCGCTACTCACGTATTCGCAGAAACCGCCCTGCTCTTCATCATCTTCATCAATAAGCATGTTCTCGGTTGCAGGCAACGGCTCGCCAGCGTAAGAAGCACTCTTGATGTCAATGTGCCAGCCAGTCAGACGCGCAGCCAAACGAGCGTTCTGGCCCGCTTTGCCAATAGCCAAAGAAAGCTGGTCATCAGGAACAATAACGGTTGCATAATTATTTTCTTCGTCAACGGTAACGCGAGAGACCCTTGCAGGAGAAAGCGCCTTGGCAACGTATTCCGCCGGATCGGGGCTCCATTGAATAACATCAACACGCTCGTTGCGCAGCTCTTCCACCACCATGCGAACACGGCTGCCCTTGGGGCCAACGCAGGCGCCCACGGGATCAAGGTTCGCTTCGCGGGAATACACGGCAATCTTAGAACGCTCGCCCGGTTCGCGCGCAATAGACTTGATTTCCACCAGGCCATCGTAGATTTCGGGAACTTCAATTTCGAACAGGCGACGAATCAAATCGGGATGCGTACGGGAGACCACGATAGAGGGACGACCCTGCTCGCCTTTTGCCTTCGGCTCTTCAGCGTTGGGATCGCGCACGTCGATGATCAGCACTTTCAGACGCTGGTTGTGACGATAATGCTCATTTGCCGGACGCTCGTTGCGCTCGGTGGGGAATTTCTTCTGATCGTAATGCGGCAGCTCGGCCTCTACGCCATCGCGAATCTTGATGATGGTAAAGTCGTTTGTGCCCTGCAAAACGGTACCCGTTACCAAATCGCCGCGGCGGCTCTTGAACTCGCGGTAGATGGACTGACGACCTGCGTCGCGCACAATGGAGGCAATAACGCTCTTTGCGTTCTGAGCAGCAATGCGGCTCACGTCGTTCGGCGTAACGTCGCGCGGCTCGAACTCATGGTACTCGCCTTCTTCATCGGGCTCATCGGTGGGAACCATCTCGTACACGTAGATTTTGCCCGTGGAGCGGTCGATAGTCACGCTTGCATCCCACTCCAGATCCAAGATGCGCTGGTAGCTTTTCGCCAGAGAATCTTCCAAGCGCTCAATAAGATACAGTTCATCGATCTTGCGCTCGTGGGCCAAAGCCTGCAAAGCCTCGATCAATTCAGAATTTGCCACAATAGTTCCTTTCCTTGCTACTTTCTTGTTCGTTTTACTTTTTGTTCTCACTGAAATCGATAACGCCCTTCAAATGGGCTCGTTTGATAAGCTCAAACGGAATTTCAATCGAAGTTCCCTGATCATCAAGCGTAAGCTTCTCGTCATCCGCTCCCGCAATCACCGCGGTGAACTGCGAGCGCCCATTGATGCCCTTCGACGCTTTCACCACCGCCGTTTGCCCGGCGAAGCGGTTGAAATGCTCGGGGGTTCGCAGCGGTCGGTCGATTCCCGGCGAGGAAACCTCCAACATATACGCCCCCGGGAACGGGTCGATGCGCTCCATGGTCTCATTGATCCACGTTTGCGCCTCGGAAAGCTCATCGAAGCCAACACCGTGATCGGTGTCGATATACACGCGAATGGTCGGGGATTTCTTTGAGCCCGTTACCTCAACAGTAACAATCTCAATGCCATGCTGTTGCGCCAAGGGTGCAAGCGCATCAAGCAGCGATTGTTCTTTATGTGTCAGCACTGGTCCCTCCCTCTTTTTCTCCTAATATACAAAGAAAGCGGGCAAATGCCCACTTTCTCTGAAAATCGAAAGTATTGTGCGAAGGCGCTCACCGCAGCTCTTCACATGTGCCTGAATAGTTTAGCACGCTCTTGCTCAATGCACAAGTTCTTCACATGCGGAAATTAACGCCTGCGCGCGTGAACGGTTTGAACGCGGCGGTAACGGCGCTGCTTTCAGCGGTTTTTGCGATGTGCAAAGCCGCACGCAACCCTTACAGCGAAATCTGCCAGCTGTTGATCAGGTCGATATGCTGAGCAATATCGCGCATAACGTCTTCGGACACCTTATCATCCACGTTCAAGTATACCAGCGCCGTTTTCTCCGCGGGCTTCGTGCCAATCTGCATGGTGGTGATGTTCACACCCGCAGCACCCAAAATCGTACCGATAAGACCAATGCGGCCCGGCGCATCAACATACTCGAAAATAACGGAATTACGCGTAGGAACGATATCGATGTCATAGCCCAAGAAAGATACAAGACGCATAGAAGACACGCCGTCGGGCACTACGATGGACACACATTGATCACCAGCCGCAATGTCAACTTGCGCCGAATAACCCTGGCGCGAAAGACCGTTGCAACACGATACCGAAATGCCATGGCAACGCGCCATGACTTCGTAGTTTGCCGTGGTGATGTGCTCAACTTCGCGGCTGGAAAGCAAGCCTTTAAGCGATGCAGCCGCCAACGCCGTTGCATCGCAATTCGCAAGCTTGCCAGCGGTAGTCACGGTAAGAGAACGCGGAATAGCGGCATCAAGGTGTCCCAAAATTGCACCAGCCGTTTCGCACGCCACAATGTAGGGCCCAACGCTATCGACTACTTCCGCAGGCACCTGCGAAAGGTTAACCGCCGTGGGAACAAGCGAGCCCGAAAGACCAGCATAAATGTGCTCGGCAATCTGGGACGAGCAGCTGTTGTGAGCATCATGTGTTTCGGGACCCAAGTGCGGCGTAAGCACAACCTGGGGAAACTCCAAAAGCGGCGAATCCGTGCACGGCTCTTCATCGTAAACGTCAATGCCAACCGATGCGATTTTGCCCGCAGCCACGAAATCGGCAAGCGCCTTCATATCGCACGTGCCCGCATAGGAAACGTTCAAAAGAATGACGCCCGTCTTCATTGCGGCAAACTCTTCCGCCCCAATCATGCCGGTTGTCTCAACGGTCTTCGGCAAATGCAGGGAAATGACATCCGCTTGCGGCAATGCCTCGGCAAGCGTAGCGCACAGCTTTGCGCCCAATTGCGCCGCACGATCGGAACTGCAATACGGATCATACGCTAAAACGTTCATGCCGAATGCGCGCGCATACTGCGCAACCAGCCCGCCGAAACGACCCAAACCCACGATGAGCAGGGTTTTTCCATACAGCTCAATGCCGGTATATTGCTCGCGGTTCCACTGGCCGCGACTCATGCTCGCGCTTGCCTGAGCAGCGTTGCGCGCGCACATAAGCATAAGGCACATGGTCATTTCCGCCACCGACGTAATATTGGAGTCGGGAACGTTGCACACGATAATGCCCCGCTCGGATGCCGCGGCAATATCGATGTTTTCCGTACTCAAGCCCGCACGACCGATAATTTTCAGGTTCTTGCCCACATCGATAACGTCGCGCGTGACCTTCGTGCGGGAACGAACGATAAGCGCATCATAGCGAGGAACGATCTTGATGAGCTCTTCGGTAGAAAGTCCCAGATGAACATCGACTTCTAACGCTTTTTCGCGCAGATAATCCAATCCGCATTGAGCGATGACATCGGTAACCAGTACTTTAAGCGACATAGTGGCGCAATTCCTTTCCATCAAAGAGCGCAAATGTCTTGCACGCGTCTCTTCTTGCCTGTTTCTTCAGGTTGCGGGACATTTTCTGCGCTGTCAACGCATAGCGACACCCGCCATCTGCCATTATTTATTGCTGTGCTCGTTTTCAAACTTTTCCATGAACGCAACAAGCTTTTGCACACCCTCAAGCGGCATAGCGTTATAGATGGAAGCGCGCATACCGCCCACACTGCGATGGCCCTTCAACTCCACCAGGCCTTCTTTCGCCGCAGCGGCAATGAATTCCTTGTCCAGCACGTCATCGCCCGTAATAAACGGCACGTTCATCATCGAGCGGTTTTCTTTTGCAGCAGTGCCCGAAAACAGCTTGCTGTTGTCCAGGAAGTTGTACAGGAGCACGGCCTTCTCGTGGTTGCGCATCTGCATGGCCTCAAGGCCGCCAATGGACTTGATCCACTTGAACACCTTGCCGCAAATGTAAATGGCATAGCACGGCGGCGTGTTATACAGCGACTTCGCATCGGCCTGCGTCTTCCACTTCAGCATGGTGGGCGTTGCGGGCATTACATCGTCGCGAATAAGGTCCTTGCGCACAATGGCAATCACAACACCTGCGGGGCCAACGTTTTTCTGGGCACCCGCGTAGACCACGCCGAATTTTTCGATGTCAATGGGCTCCGACAAGAAGCACGAAGACATATCCGCCACAACGGGTGCATCCGTTTCGGGAAGCTTGCGGTACGTGGTGCCCGTGATGGTCTCGTTGTAGCAAAGGTACAGATAATCAGCGTCTTTCGACGGCGTGAACGTGTCAAATGCGGGAATGCAGGAATAATTCGCGCCCTTGGAATCGGCCAGCAGCGTGATATCGCCGTAACGGCATGCTTCCTGGTAGGCTTTCTTCGACCAGTTGCCCGATACGATATAGTCTGCCTTGCCCGTTTGCAGCATATTCATAGGAACAGCCGCGAACTGCTGCGAAGCGCCGCCCTGCAAGAACATGACTTCGTAATCATCGCCAATGCCAACAAGATCGCGCAGGTCCTGCTCCGCTTCGGTGATAATAGTGTCGAACGCCTTCGATCGATGGCTCATCTCCATGACGGACATGCCTGTGCCCTTATAATCGAGCATTTCTTGCGCCGCTTCTTTCAGAACCTCTTCGGGAAGCATTGCCGGACCAGCAGAGAAATTGTACACACGCGTCATGATTTCACTCCTTAGGAAGCCGATTGCAAAAACGTCATAATTGCACGTCTATTGTACGGCACAAGCAAGCAAAAGAGCACCCGCGCGCAAAAAGACACCCTTTGAACGGCGCGGATTAGCGTTGGCGTGCACGAAAACGAAGAAGAGGTGGGGCTATTTCTCGTTGCGCGCCTGGGCGATTTTACCCGTGCGGACAATCTCTTTAATGCCATAAGGGCGCAAAAGATCCTCCAGCCCTTTGAGTTTTCCTTCTTCGCCCGTAATTTCGATAGTCAACGAATCACTGCCTAAATCGGCGATTTTTGCACGGAAAATGTTCGCAATCTGAATGATTTCTCCGCGCTTTTCGGGCAGCGCCTCAACCTTGAACAGGGCCAACTCGCGCACAATAGCGCCCGCACCCGATAAATCGGTGATCTTATGGACGGGCACCAGTTTATGCAGCTGCTTTGCAATCTGCTCGAAGGATACTTCATCACCCAGCGCCACCAGCGTGATATGCGACAACGCGGGATTTTCCGTGGGACCAACCGACAAACTTTCAATGTTGAAGCCGCGGCGCGAAATAAGACCAACGGCGCGCTGCAAAACGCCCGGCTCGTTGTCTACCAGAAGCGTGAGAACGTGCTTGGAGGTATCCATGCTACTCCCCTTCCTGAGTAGTATTGCCCGCACCGTTACCAGGGCAAACGCGTTCAAGCAGCGTTCCGCCGGGAACAACCATAGGCATCACGTTTTCCGATGACGGCACAACAACGTCAAGCAAGAACGGCTCGGTGCTTGAAAGCATCTCCAAGAATGCAGCCTGCAGCTCCGCTTGCGCCTGAACGCGCTTTGCCTGCCAGCCATAAGCCTGTGCCAGCGCCACGAAGTCGGGGTTGTGATGGAGCTCGGTTTGGGAATAGCGCCCCTCGTAGAAGAATTGCTGCCACTGATACACCATGCCTAAGCAGGCGTTATCGATGATCACTACTTTCACGGCAGCGCCATACGCGCGCGCAGTGGCAAGCTCCTGCACGTTCATCTGAAACGATCCGTCGCCCGCAATGCATACGACCTGCGCGTTGGGGCAGGCAAGCGCGGCACCAATCGCCGCAGGAAAACCGAAACCCATGGTGCCTAAGCCGCCGCTTGACAGGAAGCTGCGCGGAATAGAACGCGGAAGGAACTGCGCCGCCCACATTTGATGTTGACCCACTTCGGTGGTCACAATGGTGCGCTTCCCCGCTGCTTCTTGCGCCTCAAGCGCGCATCCAAGCAAGCTCATGCAGGTCGCAGGCGTGATGTGCTGCGTGCTGCTTTCAGCATCCGCCGGAGTTGCAGCGCCGCCGCCTTCCAGGGGCGCTTCTGCAGCCGCTTTCGCTTCGGCCATACGCGCAGCGTCGTTGAAACACGGCAGCGCTGCCAGCTCTTCGAGCCATGCTTGCGTATGCGCCGTGAAATCCTGCTTCTTCAATTGAGACAAAAGCCCTGATAAAACCGCCTGCGCATCGCCCACAATGGGAACATCGACTTCGCGCAGCTTGCCGATTTCCGCGGGGTCGATGTCAACGTGTATGAGCTTTGCGTGGGGCGCAAACGCGCTCATAGCGCCCGTCACGCGATCCGACAAGCGCGTACCCACCGCCAAAAGCACATCCGCACTCATCAACGCCGTGTTCGAACGCGCCGAACCATGCATGCCAACAGCGCCCAAGTTCAGCGGGTCGGCTGCAGGAAACGCACCCTTTCCCATAAGTGTAAGCGCAACAGGCGCCTGCAAAAGGTGCGCGATTTCTCGCAATTGATCCTGCGCACCCGAAGAAATCACGCCGCCACCTGCAAGGATAACGGGACGTTGCGCTTCTTGCAGCAACGCGGCCGCAGCCTTCGCCTGCTTTGCGTTGCACTTATACGTTGGCTTGTACGACGGAATGTTCACGCTTGCGGGATATGCGAATATAAGCTCTTGACCTGCAATGTCCGAAGGAACATCGATAACCACTGGGCCCGGTCGGCCCGTAATGGCGATATGAAATGCTTCGCGAATGATGCGCGGCAAATCCGCTGCTTTTTGCGCTAGGAAGCTATGCTTTACCACGGGCATGGTAATGCTCATTGTGTCAGATTCCTGGAACGCATCCGTGCCGATAACGCTCGTAGGCACCTGACCGGTAATAACGACAAGCGGAATGCTGTCCAGATATGCATTCGCGATTCCCGTAACGGTGTTAGTCGCACCAGGGCCGCTGGTAACCAGAACAACGCCAACATTTCCCGTAGCGCGTGCAAAACCATCGGCTTCGTGAACAGCAGCTTGCTCGTGGCGCGCAAGCACGTGCGTGATCTGTTGCGAGTCGTACAAAGCATCGTACATGGCAATGGCCTGAGCGCCCGGATATCCGAACACATGCGTAACGCCTTCGCATTCAAGCGCGGCAATAACCGCCTGAGCGCCCGTCATGTGCGCACCTTCATAGGCGGAATGGCACCCCGCCCCTTTTGCAGCACCCACGCTCAACGCGTTGCGTGTTTCATTCTCCATTGCTTGATCGCCTGCCCATCCTTTATGCTGCAACTCGCGCTTCCCGTTGGCGCAAAAGCGCACCGCGAAAAGCAAAGCCGCTGATAAAACTCTTATTGATACTCTTTACCCGCAACTGCGGCAACCGTGCGAAACATCGTAGCGATATCTCCCCAGAAGCTGAAATTACGAATGCTCTCCAGGTTGTACTTCATTTTCTCGGGCAGCACTTCATTCATATACACGTCGTCAACATCGGCCGCCGCATCCAAAAGCTGCGCCTCATCCTTGTAACGAATCGACGCTTCAGAAGTAATACCTGCAGGAAGAAGCAGCGTCGCCTTCATCTCGTCGGTGTATTTCTCAACGTACTTCACGGCTTCCGGACGTGTGCCCACAAAGCTCATATTGCCCGATAACACGTCAAAGACCTGGGGAAATTCATCAAGACGATGGTCGCGCAGCTTCGCTCCCACCTTCGTGATGCGCGCGTCGCCGCCCACGGTGACCGCCGTGCCAATTTTATCGGCATTCGCCACCATGGTACGGAACTTGTGAATGCGAAAATGCTTCCCGTTCGTTGTCACACGCTCTTGCCGGTAGAAAACGGGGCCTTCGGAATCAAGCTTGATCATGATGGTGATAATGAGCATCGGAATGCACAGAATCAGGAACACCACAAGTCCTACCACAATGTCGAACAGGCGTTTTGCGAAAATACCCCCGCGCCTCTTCGCAAGTATGTCGTAATATTCCCGAACCGCGGGACAACGCATTTCGGCGGGAAGGTCCTCCCATTTTTTGAGCATGAACGAAAACTCCTTATGTCAACAACGCTTGCGCGCTACTCTTTGCCGCTCCAGCAGTACGTGCACACCTTCTCGGGCGGCAGGCCAATGGCTTCAAGCAGGCCCTCGAGCGACTGATAGCGCAACGAATCGAACTTCATCTCTTCGCAGATGGACTTCAAAAGGCACTTGCCGCGCTCGGTGGAAGCATCGGAGTACTCATCCAAGTGCTTCTGGCCCTCGTCGCCTTCAAGCTCTTGCACTTTGCGTCGCGCGATAAGGTCCATGTCGGACTTATTTGTGGAGAAGCTCAGGTACTTGCAACCGTACATGATGGGCGGGCACGCAGAGCGCATGTGCACTTCCTTCGCACCGTTCTCGTACAGGAACTCCACGGTCTCGCGCAGCTGGGTACCACGCACAATGGAGTCGTCCACGAACAGAAGCTTTTTATCCTTGATCAGGTCATGCACGGGCACTTGCTTCATGTGGGCAACCCTGTTGCGCAGCGCTTGATTTCCCGGCATGAAGGAACGAGGCCACGTGGGCGTGTATTTCACGAACGGACGCGCAAACGGCATGCCCGAATCCTGCGCGTAGCCAATAGCGTGCGGCAAGCCCGAATCGGGAATACCGGCAACGTAATCGACTTCGGGGCGCACGCCGGCGGCTTCTTCGTCGCGCGACATAATGGCGCCGTTGCGATAACGCATGACTTCAACGTTCACGCCTTCGTACGTAGAGTTCGGATAACCGTAGTAGCTCCACAAAAACGCGCAGATCTTCATATCAGTACCAGGCTCTTTGAGCGTTTCGTAGCCATCGGCAGTCACTTTGACCACTTCGCCCGGGCCAAGCTCGTATTCGTCCTGGTAACCAAGCTTCTGATACGCGAAGGACTCGAAGGAAATCGCATAACCATCGGGGTCTTTACCCAGAAGAATGGGAAGGCGGCCCATGATATCGCGTGCGCACAGAATAGAGCCATCTTCTTGCATGATCATGAGCGTGACCGTACCTTCTACGGCGTTTTGTACGTTGATGATGCCTTCGAGCATGGTGTCTTTCTGGTTGATAAGCGCGGCGATAAGCTCCACGTCATTCACGCCGCCATCGCTCATAGCGGTGAACTGATGATGCTTGTCATCAAGGTACGCATCGGTCAAAGCACGTTTGTTGTTGATGATGCCCGTGAATGCCAGCGCGAAAAGCCCCAGGTGGGAGCGAACAATAAGCGGCTGCGGGTCTTTATCGGAAATGCAACCGATGCAAGCCGGGCCCGCAAAGTTACCCAGGTCGTTTTCGAACTTCGTACGGAACGGCGTGTTTGCAATGGAGTGGATCTCGCGCTCAAAACCGCCATCCGCACGGCAGCTGCACATGCCAGCCCGTTTCGTTCCCAAATGAGAGTGGTAGTCTACGCCGAAAAACACATCCAAACTTACATCGCGATGCGATGTTGCCCCAAAAAAGCCACCCATGAAGCTTCCTCTCTGATTCCAAAAGATATCTCAACAGCACAGCATAGCCGATTTCTGTCGTAACGTAACCGATACATACTGACACACCGTTTTTTATTCGGCGACGGCAGAAAGAAGAAACCATGGAAAAATGAAAACTGCAGGCTGTGGGCGGCGCAGAGGGCAGGGGCGTTTCGCGCACAAAAAATCCCTGTCGCTTTTTAACAGAGCCGCATCTGATGCACACCAGATGCATACGTTAAAAAGTCCCCGTCACTTTTTAACATGTTCTGTAATTTGAGCATAAAGCTTGAACAGGTGCGCCACAATTCTTTCCTCGTCGCCGTTGAAGTCCACACCGTAGGCGGCCTCCACCGCCGCATCAAGCGCCTTGTGGGCGGCTAGCAAATCGTATGGCATCTTGTCGGGGTCGTACAGATTGGCCAGCGTTGCGCCTGAGTGCGCATCGCGCGCATCAAGCACGCCCTGCGCGCAGGCCTCAATGCGCTGGCGAGCCTCGGGCGAGACTAACTGCTCGACGGGCGTCGCAAGGCTTTCAGGAGTTGCCCCCGGCCAAGGAAAATTATTGTACACCACGCCGCCCGAATAACGATAATCGCTTTTCAGGCGACCACACACCGTGCGCATCCAAGCGTTGTGAAACTGGGATTCCAGAATGCCAAATTGATATAAGGTCGCTTTAACAATTACCGAAGTGGCATCACTCGGAATCGTATCATCTCCGAAAAATCCAATCGGAATGTAGCGCCTTCGCTCCGATGAAGTTCGAGGCACTGCCATATAAGCAACATCATGGACAGGGGTTCTGAAAAACTCCTGTGGAGCCTTTGCTCGTTTAACCGTATCCTTTGCGCTACTTGATGACCTGAATTCACGCACGCCTCGAACTCTTTCCGCAATTGCCGAGTGTAGTTTTATTTCAGAAAGAGAAACACCCAGAAGCCAAAGGCACCAGCGCTTTTTTCCGTTGAGGAATTCCTTCGCACCGATGTACGGGCGCACAACCGATTCAACCCATGGGTCTTGGGCAACAAGCTCCTCCTTTTCCTGCTCAGACAATACAAGCAAGCCGTTATCTGTCGGCTTATTTCCGTACGACAGTGCCGACACGTTGCAAAGGGGTGATTTCCGACTTTCGGGAATTACGTTAATTGCATCAATCAGGTAAGGATTGATAGATGCCGCAACGCATGGTTCCGACGTTGCGTCTGTAAACAACCTGCGCGAGTCTGCATAAAAATCCCCAACCGAAAAACCGACGATTACGCAATGCACATGAGCTTTGCTCGAAGCTTCGCTGCCCCACACAAACGTTCGCCATGCGAAATCTATTTTGACACCGAAACGCTCACCAAGAGTATGCCAGATCGGATAGACTTGCTCGCCTTGCGTAATGCTATTCGTCGACACAAAAGCGGAACGAATGGAAGGGTTTGCAACCATCATCTCACTTGCCTTGTAATACCAGCCAGAAACATAATCAAGAGAGTTAGCGAGCTTTACTTTGCCATACAAGTTAACAATTTCTTGCTTTTGCTGAGTCGAACACATCGATGCACCCAGAAACGGCGGGTTACCGCAAAGGTAAGTGCACTGCTCCGCCGGCAGCACGTCATTCCAGTCCATACGAAGAGCGTTGCCCTCGTGGATGTTGCCGTTGCTCTTCAGCGGCAGGAAGTCGAAAGGCTGCGACAGAATCTCTTGCGTAGCCTCCATCATCTGCTCCTCGGCAATCCAAAGCGCCGTCTTGGCAACACTTACCGCAAAGTCGTTTATCTCTATGCCGTAGAACTGGCCGATAGACACCTGGATGGGGCTCGACTCCTTATCGAAGCCCATACCCATCTGGTCACCCTGCAAGTTTTCCAGAACACGGTTCTCAAGCTTGCGCAGGGAAAGGTAGCTCTCGGTAAGGAAGTTGCCACTGCCGCAAGCTGGGTCGAATATGCTGATGCCAGCCAGCTTCCGTTGGAACGTCCGCAGCTTCACCTTGCGATTTCGTTCGACCTTCTCACCCTCTATCGCAGCAAGCTCCGCTTTCAAGTCATCCAAGAACAGCGGGTCAATTACCTTGTGGATGTTCTCTATGGAGGTGTAATGCATGCCGCCCGAGCGCCGGGTCTCAGGGTTCAGCGTGCTTTCAAAAGCCGCGCCGAAGATGGTAGGGCTAATACCCGACCAGTCAAAACTCTGCGACGCCTCCAGCAGCAGATCAAGTCGAATTTGATCGGTAAACTGCGGGATCACAATGTCATCGCTGCTGAACAACCCACCGTTCACATAGGAAAAGGCCAATAAGTAGTCGGGCAAATAGGGGTCACGCTTGTCATTGGGGGTATCCAGTACAGCAAACAAATCGATGACCGCCTGGCGCATTTGGTCAGCAGAAAATCGTCTCAGGTAATTCAGCAGCGCGTCCTTCTCGTGCAGCAAGCCGGAGTCTTCTGCATACAGCAAGAACACCAGACGCACAATAAGCACATTCAAGCTGCGCTGCTCGTGCGCATCGGTGTCGATATTGCGATATTGCTGGGAGAGCTGCGCGTAGAGCTTGCCCACCAGCTCGCCCGCCTTCACGGAAAGCTCCTTCTCCTTCACCAGGCGAGAATTGCGCTTGTCAGTAAAGAATGATAGCAAGTGCACCTGATTAGGCAATTCATCTAAGGTAAACGATATAAACGAATCATCTCCAGCTTCCTGGTCGTAAACGCGAAACTCATCGAAGTTACAGGTGATAATCCAACGCGGACGAAGCGAATACGGCAGGTTGGCAGCATACCAGCACGCTTGCTGATACGGCGTCTCTTCTCCCGCTTTCTTACTCCGTTCGGATGCCTTGTCAAGCGAAATGCCGCGACCTTTTTGCTCGATTAAGATGCCCATGTCCTCATAGAACACGTCGATCTTTCGACCCTTCACCTTGCGCTCGAATTCCAGCATGCGCGTAGCATTGGGCACCCCGATCACGTCTTGCAAAAGCTCTATCCAAAACGAACGCGAATGTTCTTCCTCCACACACGAAAGAGATTTCCACCTGGTCACAAATTGCTTGGCGGCACGCTTTTGCTCTGCTGGGGTCATGAACGCTTCTTTCTCGTAAATACTTTGCAGAGCAATTGTAATCCACCTTGCGCGCGAAAAGACTCAGACGAACGTCTTGAATACAACGAAGGGTTTTGTTCAGACGGGCGTGGTGCCAGCTAGCACCAACCGCAGCTGGATAAAACATGACCTGTCATTCACATACGCAAAAAGCTCCGCTTTTTGCGTGACAGGATGACAATTGCAGATTGAAGTGTTTAAGGTGGAGGTTATCGGTGGTGGGCCCGGCCGGATTCGAACCGACAACCAAAGGATTATGAGTCCCCTGCTCCACCGTTGAGCTACGGGCCCAAAAAGAAGCATCTTATGAAAAAAGCCGTTCAGGGGAACGGCTTTCACATTTAAAATGGCTCCTCGGGTAGGACTCGAACCTACAACCCTCCGGTTAACAGCCGGATGCTCTGCCAATTGAGCTACCGAGGAATCAACCGCGCTTTCGTATCGCGCAAGTGGATATTATACAGGAAGCAAAATTCAGCGCAAGGGGTAATTTCAACTTTTTTCGAACTAATCGAACGACCCCTTAAATGCGCCTTCCCCACGCTGCGAGAATCACCGATTCCAACGTGCAGGAGAACAACAGCTGCGAGCGCCTTCCCCGCGCTGCAAGTTACACTTTCCGGATAAGGTAGCATTTATGGATCTTCGTATTGCGTTCGAAATCGGCAGGAATCGTGCTCGCCGAAATATCCTCTACGCTCAAACCTAAATCGGAAAGCGCGCGCTCATTAATTTTGAAGTTGCGTAAATTGCATGAGAACACAATCGTGCCATCGGGCGCCAACACGTCAGACACTAAATGCAGCAGCTCCACGTGGTCGCGCTGCACGTCCCACGTTCCCTTCATGGCTTTGGAGTTAGAAAACGTTGGCGGATCAACAAACGCCACATCGAAAACAAGCTTCTTTTGCAGCGCGTTGCGTAGCCACGAAAGCGTATCGGAGCGCTCAAAAACGTGCTGTGGGCCCGTAAAACCATTCAGCGCCATATTCCGGCGCGCCCAGTCTAAATACGTCTGAGAAAGGTCTACCGTTGTTGTAGAGGCCGCGCCGCCCGCAGCTGCCTGCACCGTACACGAGCCCGTATACGCGAATAAGTTCAAGAACCGTTTACCCGCACACATTTCGCGCACCATGAAGCGTGTATCGCGATGATCCAGAAACAGACCCGTATCAAGGTAAGCGCCTAAATCAATTTCAAGGCGCATACCGGCTTCACGCGTGCAAAACGTGAACGAATCGTAGTTCTCAGAGTACTGCGCGCCACCCTTCTCGCGCTTACGCTGCTTGCAGAAAACATCTTCGGGCAGCACATCGCATACCGCAGGAGCAATAGCCAGAATATCGGCAAGCCGGCGCGCCGCACGCTGCGGATCAATCGAAACCGGCGCCTGATATTCCGCAATGTAGAGGAATCGCTCGCCTGGCTCTGCAAAATCACGCGTGGAATCATCAAGCGCATCCGTGCATTCGTAGATATCGATTGCAGCGGCGTAATCGGGCAAATCGGCATCGTAAACGCGATAACAGTTCACGCCCGCCTTTTTCGCCCATTTCCGGCGCAGCTTGAACATCTTGCGCAAACGCGCGGCAAATTGATCGCTATTCTTCTCATGCACCGCAATAAAGAGATTGGCGCCCCCATCCAAGGAAGGGACGCCAATCGTAAACTGCGGGGTATCAAGCGCAATGCTTTCTTCCACCGATTATTCCTCCAAAAAGCCCTTAAGCGAACTCGAACGAGACGGATGGCGAAGCTTCGCAAGCGTCTTGCTTTCAATCTGGCGAATACGCTCACGCGTAACACCGAACTCGCGTCCTACTTCCTCCAGCGTATGCGGGTGACCGTCTTCCAAACCGAAACGCAAGCTGATGACCTTGCGCTCACGATCGGCCAGCTCATCAAGCACTTTGTTGAGCTTTTCGCGCATCAGCACGTAGCTTGCAGCATCAGGCGGAGCAACGGCGGCATCGTCTTCAATGAAGTCGCCCAATTGGCTGTCTTCCTCTTCGCCAATAGGCGTTTCCAGCGAAACGGGCTCTTGCGAGATTTTCTGAATCTCCAAAACGCGCTCGGGCGTCATGTCCATACGCTCGGCAATTTCTTCCGCGGAAGGCTCATGGCCCAGCTCCTGCAAAAGCTGGCGCTGCACGCGAACAAGCTTGTTGATGGTCTCAACCATGTGAACGGGAATGCGGATCGTGCGTGCCTGATCGGCAATGGCGCGCGTGATGGCCTGGCGAATCCACCACGTAGCATACGTGGAGAACTTGAAGCCCTTCTTGTAATCGAACTTCTCAACAGCGCGAATCAAGCCCAAGTTGCCTTCCTGAATAAGATCCAAGAACAGCATACCACGGCCTACATAACGCTTTGCAATAGAAACAACAAGACGCAAGTTTGCCTCGATGAGCTGCTGTTTTGCGTCAATACCCACCGCTTCGATACGGGACAGGCGGCGCTTCTCGCGACGATCAAGCTCAGTGCCCTGCTCTTCAGCGGCATCGAGTTGCGCAGCGGCTTCCACACCTGCCTCGATCTTCATAGCAAGGTCGATTTCCTGCGGACCGGTAAGCAGCTGAACGCGGCCGATTTCCTTCAAATACATGCGGACAGGGTCGCCCGTGAGCATGGTCACGCCACCATCGCCACTGCGATGGTTGCGCGCTTTCGCCACATGACGCGTGCGATTGCTCACCTTAGGAAGCGCAACGTCGGAAACGGCTTTCAGCTCTTCCTCGGGAATGCCTTCAAGCAGCTCGTCGTCGGTTTCCTCGCCGGGCTGGGGGCCATCGTTTTTCTCAGACTCCGATTCCACGGCAAGGATATCGTCGTCAACCGGCATAAAATCGGCAGCCGATTCAGCTACCGCATCGTCGTCGTCGGTCAGAGCATCTGCATTCTGTTGTACTGCCTGCTCTGCTTCGATTTCCTTGTTGTGGTTTTCTGATTTCTTAGAGACTCGTGGCACGTTAGCTTCCTTTCGCCGTGAAAATGGCACACGCATTCAAGCCTGTATCAAGGCACAGTTATACGAACTATGCATTATAGTAAACTTTGGGGGTCAATGTCAATAGAAACACGAACGCATTCGCTTGGTTTTCGGGTACGGAAGAACGGTTCAAGCAGCGCAGGCAGATCGAAATCGGGCGCGCACGACACCACGATATGCCAGCGATGCATCTTCTTCAGCTTTGCCAACACGCACGGCGTAGCAGGAAGAACCGATACGTCCTCTTGGCCGAACAGCCCGATAGCCGCTTGAATCTGATCGGAAAGGCGCTGCGCCTCTTCCCTTACCCGCGCCTCGTTTTGGCCCCAGACCAGGATGTTCGCCATGCGCACAAAGGGCGGATACCCTAAAAGCTCGCGCTTAGGCAGCTCGTCTTCCAGCAAAAGCTCGCGGCTGTAATGCGCCGCCGCGCGAATGGCGGGCGTGGTTGCATCGTAGGTCTGAACGATTACGCGTCCAGGAAGTTCCGCGCGCCCTGCACGACCCGCCACTTGCTCTATCAGGTCAAACGTACGCTCCGAAGCGCGAAAATCAGGGAGATGCAACGTGGTATCCGCATTGATAACGCCCACGAGCGTCACATCATTGAAATCCAGACCCTTCGCGATCATCTGCGTGCCCAGCAGCACCGCGCGCGGCGCCTGCACAAAGCTCTCAAGCAGCTTTTGGTGTGCGCCTTTCGTTTTCGTGGTATCGGCATCCATGCGAACCACGGCAACATCGGCAAACTCTTCCCCAAAACCCGCAATAAGTGCCTTAAGCTCCGACTCGACGCGCTGTGTACCCGCGCCAAATTTCTTCAGGTACGGGCTTCCACATTGGGGACACACTGCCGGTGCGGGTTCGCTGTGCCCGCAATGGTGGCAAATGCAGCTTCCGCCCTCTTCGTGATACGTCAGCGATGTTGAGCACGAATCGCAGGTGGGCACAAAGCCGCAATCGCGGCAGAGCAGGAATTTCGCGAAGCCACGTTGATTGAGCATAAGAACCGCTTTTTGACCGCGTTCAAGCGTTTCGCGCAGCGCGCCGATAAGCGGGCGGGAGAACATCGAGCGATGCCCCGCCGAAAATTCCCTTGCCATGTCCACGACATCGATGCGCGGCATAGGACGCCCGTTTGCACGTTGTCCCAGGTCAACTTTATGCCACAACGCGTTTTCTTCGCATTCGTGAAGCGCCTCCAAAGAAGGCGTGGCCGAACCCAGCACCACAACGGCCCCTTTACGCGCCGCTTGCCAGCACGCAACGGTGCGCGCGTGGTAACGCGGCTGGCTGTCTTGCTTGTAGGAGCCTTCGTGTTCCTCGTCGATGATGATGGCGCCCACGTTAGGCAGCGGCGTGAACAGCGCGCTGCGAGCACCTACCACAACGCGCGCCTGGCCCGAGCGGATAAAATCCCACTGGTCAAAGCGCTCGCCTTGGCTCATGCGCGAGTGCATAACGGCAACTTGGTCGCCGAAACGTCCGCGAAAACGCGCGACCGTTTGGGGTGTAAGCGAAATCTCTGGCACTAGAACAATGGCGTTTTGCCCCTGCTCCAAAACGCGTTCGATAACGCGCAGATACACTTCCGTCTTGCCCGAGCCAGTAACGCCATCCACTAAAACAACTTCGCCTTGCTTGCGTTCATAGGCAGAAAATGTCGCGTCAAGCGCGCGTTGCTGCTGGTCATTGAGAGTCGGTTTCTCCACATCAACGCGAAAAATCGACGAATCCTGATCCGCAAGCCCGCGAAAACGGCGCCGGTGCTCCACTACCACAACGCCTTTTTTCTCCAGCGCGGTTAGGCATGACGAGACCGAACCGTATTCAGCCGTGAGCTCGCTTACGCGCACATCGCCGCGACGCACCGCCGCAAGCACGGCCTCTTGCTTATATGAGCCTTTGCGCGGCACGAAGCCTTCCGCATGCGGCCCAAGCGTGGCCCATCGATCATCGACTTCGCCCACGGCAGGCTGCTCAAGAACCCATGCGCCACCGCGGTGAATTACGCGGGGCACGCCACCAGGAGGCGTAAACAAACGAACGCACGACGAAAGCGGCGCAATGTAATAATGCGCCATGAACTGGGCACACGCTGCACCGTCTTTATCGAAGAACGGCTCGGAAGCCACTTCGTATATCTCTTTGGTTTTCGCGCGCTCAAGTTCTTGGGCGCGCTCATCGGAATCATCGAACGTATCCAGCACAAAGCCAAGGGCGCGCCGTGGCCCAAAAGGAACCACCACGGCACGCCCCACTAAATCAAGCTGTTCTATCGCGGGGGGAACGGCATAGGTAAACGCCGCATCCAGCGATTGCGTTGGTATGTCAAGAACAACAGATGCAAGCAAAGCAGCGAAATCCTACAGCCCCGCCGCTTGGCGCAGCTCGTCAACGCGATTCGTGTTCTCCCAGGTGAACTCAGGAAGTTCGCGACCAAAGTGGCCATACGCGGCAGTCTTGCGATAGATAGGACGACGCAAGTCGAGCTCGCGGATGATGGCGCCCGGGCGCAAGTCGAAGACTTCGGCCACAGCTTTTTCGATCACGGGAGTATCCACGTGATTTGTGCCGAACGTGTCCACCATAATGGAAATCGGGTGTGCCACGCCAATCGCGTAAGCAATCTGCACTTCGCAGCGATCCGCCAGTCCAGCAGCAACCACGTTTTTCGCAACCCAGCGCGCGGCATATGCGGCCGAGCGGTCAACCTTCGTGCAGTCCTTGCCCGAAAACGCGCCGCCGCCATGACGACCCATGCCGCCATACGTGTCAACAATGATCTTGCGGCCCGTCAAACCGGAGTCGCCCATAGGCCCGCCCACAACGAAACGTCCTGTGGGATTCACGTAAATCTCCAGGTCATCGGCAACCTTAACGCCTTCTTCCTGGAAAACGGGCTTAATCACATGCGCTACCAAATCGTCATAGATTTGACCGACTTCAACTTCTTCGGCGTGCTGCGTGGAAACAAGCACCTTCTCCACCTGCGTGGGCTTGCCGTCAATGTAGCGCACGGAAACCTGCGTCTTTCCATCGGGACGCAGATACGGCAGCGTGCCATCCTTGCGGACGCTGGTCAAGCGTTCTGCCAAGCGATGCGCCAGGTAAATGGGCATCGGCATAAGCGTGCTCGTTTCGTTGCAGGCGTAGCCGAACACCATACCCTGGTCGCCCGCGCCCACTTTGTCGATGTCGTCCACGCTTTCGCCGCGCTGAGCCTCATAGGACTCATCGACGCCCATGGCGATGTCGGCAGATTGCTCGTGGATGGCATTGATAACGCCGCACGTATCGCAGTCAAAGCCGTACTTCGCGCGGTCGTAGCCAATCTCGCGGATGGTATCGCGCACGATTTGCTGCACGTCAACGTATGCTTCCGTGCGAATTTCGCCCGTCACCACCACAAGACCCGTGGAAGTCATGGTCTCGCAGGCGCAACGCACGTTGTCCACGTCGGCCGGAACGCCCGTAGGCGAAACATAGCCAGCCTTCTGAAGCTCGATTTCCTTTGCCAAAATGGCATCCAAGATAGCATCAGAAACCTGATCGCAAATCTTGTCAGGATGACCTTCAGTCACCGACTCCGACGTGAAAAGATAAGATGAGTGTTCTTCAGACATGAGAATACCTCCTTCATCGGTGTTGGCCGGACCACCATAGCACGTCAGACGCGCCTGGTTGGTGTCGGGATCGCTGAGCCAACTCTCTCCCCCGACTCTGGATAACGGATGTTGCGTTTTCGAACGCAACTCTATAGTTTCAGCATGATACCACCATGCTGTCCTATTTTAATGACAATTTAGTGACATAGTACACATTGGGTACAAAATTCAGGCGAAGGTGGCGAAGCGCAAGCGGCTCACTCCGTCGCTCGCAGCGCGCCCCGGCTCCACGCAGAAGGCTTCGGCATCGGAGACCAACCCCGTATCCACGCCCCAGCTTCGCCGCCCCCCTCGCCGCCAGCAATTTGTTGACAAATTACCCCACCTTTTGTCAACAATTCGTGCGCGTTCGCTACGATGCGCTGGTGCTGTGCGCGGGCGGCGCAAGCTCGTTGTACCCGCGCCCGTAACTTTAGTTTCGCCGCCGCGCCTTACTTCGGAGCGCTACACCCGGTAACGCGGATCAATCTCTTGCAGCTCGGCAAACGAGTCGATTTCCGCCACGTCATCAAACGTGCACGCCTCGACCGCAATATCATAGCGGGCATTGCGCAGAACGCACGGCACGTCATCCCAGAAACGCTGCTTGTTCTCATCGTTTTCCTCAAAGCATTCAGGCAGGTCAACGGCGAGCTTCGCGCCATCTTCGGCAGTCCAGTAACTAATACCGTACATGTGGTTCGTGTTTTTGCCGCCTTTATGCAAGTCCACAACGCGACCGTTTTCCACATCAAGGCACCAGTCGGGCGTCTCTTCAACCGGCACGCCCATATAGCAGGATTGAAAACGGTACTTTTTGAGAAGCGCGGGATTGCTTAGAAACAGATCGCTCTCGAACACATACGCATTTTGGAAAAGATCGCGCGCGACGCACGCCGAGGAAATGTTGTTCGTGGAATCGTAAATTGGATTTTCCAGCAACGTAACAGTCGGATAATCGTCGAGCAGCAACCGGAACTGTTCCTTCAAATATCCCGTCACAATGTAGATTTCTGTGACATCAATCGCCAAAAGTGCATCAAGGATAGTCTCGATGATACGTTTTCCATTTACGTTGACCAGGGGTTTTGGAGTATTGATGGTAATGGGCAGCATGCGGCTTCCAAAACCACTTGCCAAAAGTACTGCGCGTTTCGCACGATACGGCTCAAGCGCCTGCAAATCATCGGGGGTCGCCGTGCCGTTTTCGTACTTTTCTTCGAGCAAGCGAAACTGCTGTTCGCTCAATGATTCCATGCCAATTCCTTCCGTTCGCGAAACTTGCTTATCCTACGCCTTTTGCTCAGTACCTGTAAACAGTTTGTTCCGCAAAGCGTCTGTTTTTACCCTAAAATGAACCGAAACAACAAATCGAAGCAATGCATGCCCAAAGCAAATGACAAAGGAGCTTTTCATGACAACGAATGCTCAGCTCACCGATGAGTACCTTCAGATAATCGCCGATCTTAACGGCGATATTGAAGGTCGCAAAATCGCAGCGGAATATATGGAAAACAGCACGGCGATCGTGCACCACCAGCACGTGGCATGCAGCTATCTGCCGCGCCTGTTCAACCGCGAAACGTACGACATCATGAAAGAAACGTCGGAAACGGCTCATCGCATTCTGTGCAAAGTTATCCAGCGCTATTTGGACGATCCCGCATATCGCGACGTATTCGATTTCGACCCGCGTCTGGTTGAGCTCATCTTGCTGCCGCGCGGCTACGATGATCTGCTGCCGTTCGCACGCGTCGATACGTTCTTGAACGAAGAAACCGGCGAAGTGCGTTTCTGCGAATTCAACGGCGACGGTTCATCTGGCATGAACGAGAACCGTGAAATCACGCTTTCCGTGGCGCGCACCCCTGCGTTCAGGGAGTTTATCGCGCATGGGCACCACATTGAAGCGTGCGAGCTGTTCGGCAACTGGATCCACCGGTTCATTGACATCTATGAGCGCTCCGAAAACTGCGTTGCACACCCGCATTTCGCCATTTGCGACTATCTGGAAAACGGCGTAGTTGATGAGTTTCACCTGTTCGCCGACCAGTTTACGCGAAAAGGATACCCGTGCGTGGTGGCTGACGTGCGCGAACTGCAATTCGACGGCGAAACGCTTACCGACAGCAAAGGCAACCGCATTGACGCCATTTGGCGCCGCTGCGTGACAAACGACGTGATTGAGCATTGGGACGAATCGCAGCAGCTCATCAATGCCGTGCGCGCCGGCAAAGTAACGCTCATCGGCAGCTTCGCGGGACACGTTGTGCACGACAAGCAGATTTTCAGCG
This sequence comes from uncultured Eggerthellaceae bacterium, assembly GCA_934648845.1. Lineage (GTDB taxonomy): Bacteria > Actinomycetota > Coriobacteriia > Coriobacteriales > Eggerthellaceae > CAKUOV01. The sequence continues at coordinate 9,058 of CAKUFS010000014.1, read as the reverse complement.
CCCTGTACGACCCGCGCACCCAAGCATTTTTGACGGAAGAAGAAAACGAGTTCGTGAAGCGCACCGTGCCGTTGACCACATTTTTGGACAGCGAGCACATCGATTTGGCTGAAGTGCGTGCAAACAAAGATGCATGGATCATCAAGCCCACCGATGCATACGGCGCCCAAGACGTGTATGCCGGTTGCGCGCAAACGCAGCAGCGCTGGGAAGAACTCGTTGACCAGTTCGCAAACGGCGCAGCGGGTCATCCCTTCATCGTGCAAAGCTACATTACGCCGTTCAAAACGCTCACGTTGCCGCCCGAGAGCACTGCAGATTTGGAAGCGGGCAAAACAGAAGCCATACCCGAGCTCTACAACAACCTGAACGGCCTGTACCTCTATAACGGCCAGTTCATGGGCGTGTTCAGTCGCCTGGGACCGCTGCCTACCATCTCGAAGGACATGAAGGGCATTACCGCTGCCACCATCTGGGTTGATTGCGGCAGCATCTTCGCGCCCGAGCCGCCCGCATCTGTTGTTGCCGCTGGCGCGGGAACGCAAGGCTGCGGCTGCGACGGTAGCTGCTGCTAATTGTTGACAAAAGGTGGGGTAATTTGTCAACAATGAAGAAGCTTATCAATATCGGTGCAGCGGTGTGCACTGTGGTGTGCCTTGTTGTCACGTTTTTGGCGGCAGGATTTGTTGCGTGCGCCGCAACGCCGCTACCAACGCGCATGCTGTCACAAGCATACGCAACCGACAGCATTTCGCCGTACACGCACGACGAGCTCGTGAAAGCCGCCGCTGCAATCTACGACTACTCGTTTGCAAGCCACGATGCGAATGCGCTGAACGCAACCATGGACGAGCTCGTTGCCGCAACTCAAGCCGATGGTCGTGCGCCCGACAACGCACAGGGAGAAGAATATCGCCTGGATAGCGCGGCAATTTCCCACTTAGACGATTGTTACGCACTTGCAAGCGCGGTAAAAGTGCCGCTTATCGCCATTGCTGTGCTTGCCATTGCAGCCGCAGCCCACGTGGGAGTACGCACCGGCCGCAAAAACCTGGGACGCATGCTGGCGTGCGCGGGCGGACTCACTATTGCGGCGTTTCTGGTATTCGGCGCTGCGGCGCTTATCGACTTCGACGCCTTCTTTTCGCTCTTCCACGGCCTTTTCTTCACCCAAGGAACGTGGACGTTTTGGTACCGAAGCCTTCTTATTTGCAGCCTTCCTGAAGGTTTTTGGATGGGAATGGGCATTCTGTGGTTCGCAACAAGCCTTCTTCTCTCTATACTGTCATGTTGCGTTGCCGCGCATCTTATAAGGAAGCGCGGCGCGCGGGCCCAAACAACGGATATTCAAAGCACACGCTTTAATAGATAAGGATCACACATGGAAAACACCGCAAACGAAGTGCGCGTTCGCTTCGCGCCTTCCCCCACTGGCCGTCTGCACATTGGCGGCGCGCGTACCGCCATTTACAACTGGGCGTTCGCCCGCGCTAACGGCGGCAAGTTCATCTTGCGCATCGAAGACACCGATCCCGAGCGCTCCACAGAAGAAAACACCCAGGTCATCTTACGCGCCATGCGTTGGCTGGGCCTGGATTGGGACGAAGGCCCCGAAGTCGGCGGCGCCTACGGTCCCTATACGCAAATGCAGCGCATGGACACGTACCGGGAGGCACTTGAACAGCTGAAATCCGCGGGCGCTGCGTATCCCTGCTTCTGCACGAAAGAAGAGCTGGATGCGAAACGCGAAGCAGCCAAGAAAGAGCAAGGTGGCTACGATGGTTACGACCGTACGTGCCGCCACCTTGACCCCGCAGAAGCTGCTGCTCGCATTGCTGCAGGTGAACCGCATGTATGGCGCCTTGCCGTGCCAGAAAATCACGAACCCATTGAGTTTGACGATGCCGCGTTCGGTCACACGAGCTTCCCAGGCGACTTCGTCGACGACCTGATTTTAGTGCGCACCGATGGCTCGCCCACGTACAACTTCGCGTGCGTAGTCGATGACTCCAGCATGGCAATCACCCACGTGATTCGCGGCGCCGACCATCTGAACAACACGCCGAAGCAGATTCTGATCTACGAGGCACTGGGCAAGCCGGTGCCGCAGTTCGCTCACCTGTCCATGATTCTGGGCAGCGACGGTCAGAAACTTTCGAAGCGCCATGGCGCCACCAGCGTGGAAGAATACCGCGACCGCGGCTACTTGCCCGATACCATGGTGAACTTCCTGGCGCTTTTGGGCTGGTCGCTTGATGGTGAGACCACCATTATTCCGCGCGACGTGCTGTGCGAAAAGTTCAGCCTGAACCGCATCACGAAGAAAAACGCTGTTTTCGACGAAACGAAACTCGATTGGATGAACGGCGAGTACATCAAGCGCATGGACCCCGCCACCTGGGTTGACTTAACTGCACCATTCTTGATTGAGGCGGGTCTGGCAACAGCCGATGAAATCAAGGAAAAGCATGCGTGGTTCGAGAAGATTTATCCGCTTTTGGCCGAGCGCTTGAAGCGCCTGAGCGAGACGCCGGAGAAGATCGCATTCATGTTCGATGGACCGAACGTGACGCTCGATGAGAAATCTGTAGCGAAGAACCTGATCAAGGAAGGCCGCCGCGCCGATGAAGTCCTGCGCGAAGTGCGCGCCATCCTGGCTGATGAGAGCATTCCCTGGGAATGCGATCCGCTGCAGAACACTGTTGCCGGCCTGGCAGAGAAGCTGGATTTGAAGAACAAGTTCATCTTCCAGCCTATTCGCGTTGCCGTAACGGGCACCCAGGTTTCGCCTCCGCTGTTCGAATGCATTGAGCTCATGGATCGCGCCGATGTGGTGGCACGCATCGATTACACCATTGAAACCGTGTTCGGCGGCGCACAATAATGCTGGTCAGCGAACTGGGCGACAATCCTACACTTGAAGAAGTGCAGGAAGCTTTTGCCACCGATCAATTCGCCACACAGGCATGCCATTGCCGCGTTGTGGAAGCCCGTCGCGGTCATGCTGTGTGCGAGTTTGACATTGAAGATGTTCATCGAAATGGATTTGGCGTCGTCATGGGCGGCGCCATTTTCACACTCGCCGATTTCACGCTGGCGATTGCCTGCAATATTGCAGAACAGCCCACGGTAAGCATCAGCAATACCATTGAGTACCTGAATGCCACGAAAGGCACAAAACTCGTTGCAACCTGCGACGTTGATAAATCCGGACGCAAGGTTGGTTTTTACACGGTCGATGTCGTTGACGACACAAACCGCCCCATTGCCCGCATGGTCGCCACCTGCGCACGCCATTGTTGACAAATTACCCCACCTTTTGTCAACAATTCAGCGCCCCAAAGCGAAAAAGGCTTCCTCACCACCGAGGAAGCTCATGGAACAGGGGACGGAGGTTTGTTCCAATTTGGAATAAACCTCCGTCCCCTGTTCCATAGCATATTTTTATCCATACCATGTTTCGCGCTTCTGATATGTGATTAGCTTGGAAAGCGCCGTCTTCTGTCGACCCGCAACGCAACCCGGCAGGTGCAATCACCGCCTTCACAATCCTACTTCTCTCGGAAATCACCAAACTGCAAGTCACCTTGTTGGAAAATGGGCGTGAATGTGCAAAATATTCCTGTTCGGGGCAGGTTGAAGTGGCGTCAACCCTTGTTCGCCCGATGCTTGCAGTGCGCGACCTGGGCTTTTACAGATCAGCGACAACTTAGACAGCGCGATATGGACCGAAAGCGCTCCCCGAGGTGCCCCGAACGGGAATATTTTGCGCATTCGGACGGAAAAAACGACAACATGCCGCCGCAGGACCCAAAAGGGATGCCTGAACCAAAAGCCAACGCGCCGCGAACCCAAGCGCGCCGAACCCCTGACACACAGACCCTCAAGGGGGCGCGCGCCGGCAAGGGCCGAGCCGAACTGCGACGCTTTGGATAAGTTGAGCGGGTTGCGAGCACAGTGAAGCATTATCCAAGCGGAGTCGTGAGGCGAGCCCCTGTCGGCGGGCGGCCCCCGGATTGCTAAAGGGCGGCAGGGTTTTCCTGCCCTGATAAAAACGACCTACTTTTCTGTGGGTTTACCCTAGCTTACTTTTTTTGCGACCTGGGGAAATGCCGATTTTCAACGACCGCAAAGAAGAAAATCCACTGAAAAGTGGGTCGTTTTTATCATGCCGCCCACATCGTTGGACGGCATCACGGCAGAAAAAGATGCAGCACAGACTACGCACCATAGCAGAGCGCACAAAAACCCGAGGCACGCAAGGCACCTCGGGTTCTCAAATGCTCGAAATGTTGACAAAAGGTGGGGTAATTTGTCAACAACAGGAAGAGGTTGCCCTATGCCCAGGCTCCGTAGTGCACGAAGCACTGGATGGCGAAGGCGTCAACCGCGTCGATGGCGTCGTCGCCGTTGACGTTTGCGGCCCACAGCAGGGTCGCGCGCGTCCAGCCGGCGGGAAGCGCCAGCGCGGCGTAATCCGCGCCGTAGGAGCCGGTGGCCATGTCATAGACCACCTGCGCGTCCACGATGTTCACGCGGCCGTTGCCGTTCGCGTCGCCCAGCGTGGCATCCGCCAGCACGTCGAGCGTCGCGACGCCGCCCACAGTCGCGGCGTGGTCGAGCGAGTCGCCCGCGATGGCGGCCGTGGCGTCCTTCACGCCGATGGTCGCGGACACGGACACATCCACCGTCACAGTGTCGCCGGCGCGCACGGCGGAGGGAGCGGCACCGGAGCCGTCAGCCGCGACGGCCGTGGAGACCTCGAAGTACGTCTGCATCTTGCACAGCTTGTCCGCGTCGGCACCCATCGGATCGTCGGTGCGGTTGAAATTCGCCTCCGAGAAACCTGGATATCCGGGGGTGCCAGTGCTGCTGTCAACGTAAATTGCGCCGCTTTCCGTCTCATGCGTCTTGCAATTAGTATCGATATACTTTATGTAGCTAATGCCCTTAGCTGCACCGCAACCACGAGAATAAAGGTTTCCCGCAACAACGTCATAGACGTTCAAGCTGTTCAGGTAGCCGATAACCGCGCCAACATACTCGTTACCAGATACCGTGCCGGTGAAAACGTTGTTGCTAATAGAACCAGCAACGTTTCCCCAGGTCTGGACGACATACAAGTCGCCACCCAGGATGCCGCCAACGTATTTGTTGCCCGACACGCGCCCGCTAGATGCACATCCAGTAATCGAGGGACGGGCTCCATTCGGGGCGGACGAATTCTCGTAACCGCCGCCCACAATGCCGCCAGCTTGCTCTCCCGTTGCCTCGACGGAACCGCCAAACATGCAGTTCTTCACCGAGGAGATGCCTAGAGCGTTATCGCGCGTGCCGATGATGCCGCCAACGTAATCCACGCCCTTAACCGTACCATAGGATACGCAGTTCTCGATGGTGCCCTGGAAGCGTCCCGCAAAGGAACCGATCATGCTCTGCGTTCCATCATATCCAATGGTCACACCTTCCTCGACGGTGCAATTGCTTATGTTCGCAACATAACCAGCACTCACCGCAGCGAAAGGGTTGCCTGACATCACGCCGCCCAGCAGGCCGGATTTCAGCGTGGAGGTGCCAGCTTTCAGCGTCACGTTGTCGATAGTCACGCCAACGCCTGCCAGACCAACGCCATTCCAGTCGTCAATCAATCCGAAGCCGTTAATGCGCTCTCCGTAAATATTCAGGTTCTTGATTGTGGCGCCATTCACCTCTGCGAACAGGGGCTTCTCATCTGCGGGCACGGTCAGCAGATGACCTGCGCCATCAAACGTTCCCTTGAAGGCGTTGCGCGCCGTATCGGTTTTCACGCCAATGGGCGTCCAGCCGGCGGGCAGCTCGATATCGTTTGCCATGGCAAACACCTTGCCCTCGCAATGCACGCCGTTGCCAACAAGGAAAGACAGCGTCGACAAATCCTGCGCTGACTTCAAAAGATAGGGCGCCTCTTCCGTCCCTGAGCCTTCGAATATCGCATCCATGTCGGACACGGTCAGAGTGAAGTTATCGCTTTTTGCGCTGCGAACGGTGCCATCGGGGGAAACAACTTTCGCTACGCAGTAGTAGTTGAATGTTCCGCACTCGGGCAAAGTGGTGCCGAAGCTCGCTTCACCGCCCGCCTTTACGCAGTTCCCATTCTCGTTGTACCAGAAATAGTAAGCAGAGCAGCCCTCGGGCACATCAATGCCGAAAGACGCTTCGTCGGAAGCTAGACCGATGAACGCGGAGATATTCTTGGGCTGCGCCGTTATTGCCGCAGGCTCATCGGACGCCTTGTAGTTATACACGACCACGGTGCCGGATTTCTCGATATTGCTCAACACGTCGTTGCCAAATGCAATACCGTTCCAATCGTCCTGAGAGCCTGCGTAATAGATAATAGTCGGGTAGATAAAGTCGCTACTCCCGAACGCTGTCAGGCTCTTGGGAAGGTACAGCTGCTTCATGTCAACCTTGGTCGATGCGTACGAGTCAAACGCCCCCTGGGAAATGGTCACCATGCTCGGCATGTCAACGCTTTCCAGATTGGGGCAATCCAGGAACTCGCGAGACCCCAGTTGAGTAACGCCGGGCATAGTTACGCTGCGAAGTTCTGTCATGCGGGCAAAGTTAAGCACCCCTTGCCCAAGGGATTTGACCGACGCGGGAAGATCGACAGCGGTAACGGCAGAGCACGTGCCCAGAAGAGCATCGTAGATGCTCAGGCCTTGCGGCAGATGAACTTTCGTCAGACCGGTACAACTGCTAAAGGCGTCGCGTCCGTAAACGATCTCAGTGGCAACGGCCGGATCAAGGCAGTTCAATGCGCTCAAGCCATCACAGGCGGCAAACGCTTCTAGACCAATTGACGTTACCGTGCTCGGTATGACCAGCTCGCCAGCAAGACCCTTGCACCCCTGAAACGCATGGCGCCCTATGGAGACCAGACCCTCGGGAAGCGAGACAGAGGTGATTGAGGCGTTATCTTTGAAAACCTCCGGTCCGATCGCCCTGGTCCCCTCGGGGATGACCAAGCTTCCGCTTAGAGACGGCAGTGCGTACATCACCGTGTTGGTGGAGGTATCGGTAAGAACGCTGTTCGCGAAAGCAAAATTACCGCCTTCGGCGCAGTTGATGGTCGTCAGGCTTTTATTGCCCGCAAGAGCAGACGCCTCAAGAGTCTCAAGGCTTGCGGGAAGATTGATGGTGGTAAGCTTATCGCAGCTAGTCGCAACAAGCGAACGCCCAGTAATCGCCTTCACCCCTTCGGAAACAGTGAACGTCTCCAGATTCGGACTGCGATCGACGATGGAAGCGTCATTAATGCTACCGACGACTATTTCCTTCAGATTAGGACAGAAGCTAAAAGCCTGCGATCCCACGGTAGCAACGCCCGTAGGAATAACTGCCTTCGTGATTCCCGTGCCAACAAAAGCGCCCTGCCCCAACTCGGTAACGCCTTGAGGGATAGATAAAGCACCGGCAATATTCGAACAATTTCTGAACGCTTGATCTCCGATTGTTTTCAGAGTACTGGGGAAAACAACCGATTTGATATCAGAACAATCCATGAACGCTTGATCTCCGATTGTTTTCAGAGTACTGGGGAGAACAACCGATTTGATATCCGAACGGCCCTGGAATACATTCGCTCCAAGGGAAACAACACCCTCGGGAATGTCAAGAACGCCGTCGGCGTCAACAATGGAAGCGCCTGGAAGAACCTTAAGAAGCTCAGTTCCGGATTCGGTGGCTTTGGAAATAACTCCATTGTTCAGCGAATACGCACATCCCGGCGCAAACGTGATATCGGTCACCGATTCGCCAATCAAATCCACATTGAGCTCAGCGAGCGTTGACGGGAACTTCATGGTGGTCAAGTTGGCCAACCTGCCCAATCCACCGCCAAGAACGCTCGTCACCCCTTCCGCAAAAGAAATCGAGACTAAGCTGGAGCAACCATCAAACGCGTTGCTGCTCGAACCAAGGTCGCAAGGAAGGGTGATTTCGGTCAGCCCCGTGCAACCCTTGAACGCATTCACGCCAATCCGCGTGAGACCGGCGGGAAGAACGACGCTCGTCATGGCGGTAGCGCCCGATAGATTATTACCGATAGAGGTTACCGTCGAGGGAACCGTTACCTCCCCAACGAGCTTCGATTTATCGGGGACGCTCAGAAGCGTTGCACCGTGATCGGAGAGCACGAAAGTGCCGTCCACAACACTGATGCAGCAACCCTCGGCGCATTCGTAGTCAACGAGCTTCTTGCAACCGGCGAACGCCAACCCACCCGAGGCGGCCAGCGTTGACGGAAGAGAAATGGAGGTTGCTGCATTCAGGCCATAGAGCAGGTAGTTGCCGAGATAAGTTATTCCCTCGTCGATCACGATCGACGTGATTGTCTTTCCGTATTTTTTCGCATACGGAGGCTGGGGGAGAAACTTTTTATCCTGCGTCTTGCCATCGGTGCCCTCGATCTTGCTGAGTTTCAAAACGCCGTTGGCATACACCGTCCAATTAGCGTTGTACGCTGTACCGCTTTCCACAACAGCATCTTCGGGCGTGGGCGGTTCGGATTCCACCTTCACCGTGAACGTGTAGGCCACCGCGTCGGCCGCGTCGTTCGCGGCGTCCATGTTGTCGTAGCCGCTCTTCACGGTGATGGTCGCTCCGTCGGCCACCGGCACATCCGCCGTGCGCTTGTACAGGGTGTCGCCCGCAAACGTGCGCACCTGGTATTTCTTGTTTGCGGCCGTGGGCGTCACCTTCACCGACGTCGTGCCCTGTGGCACGTACAGCGTGTAGGCGCGGGTATCCTTGGCGAAGCTCTTGTCGAGCGTGCCGGCGGAGAACCCGATGGACTTGAGCGAGCGGTCCGTGTTGTTCGGGTTGCCCAGATCGTACATGGTGCAGGTGTACATCACGCGGATCTCGTCGCCGGCGGCAAGCTTTCCGTTTGCCACCGAGTAGGAGGAGAAGCCCTTGTTGGTGAACCAGTCGTTCAAGGTGCCCATCCAGCCGGAGTAGCCCTTGCCCTCCGGGTCGTGGTCGTCGCCGTCGTGCTCGGCCAGGCCCTCGATCT
>CAKUFS010000013.1 GCA_934648845.1 uncultured Eggerthellaceae bacterium | reverse complement strand
TATTTCCGCAGGCCGGATGGCAGATTGGGCGGCATGCGGCGCGCCGTCGGCCGCGAATTAATCAGCGTTTCCCTAGAGAGTGCAAAAAGAGGGATGCAACAACAATCGCATCCCTCGAACATCTACAAAGCGTCAATCGTATTCCGGAAAAGAAGCAACGCTGCAGCAGTTGTTTTCATGCGCACCTGTTGCCTATCACCCGTAAATACAAACTTGCGCGCACAAGTGCCTTGCGCAGAGGAAACTGCCGTCCACACTGTTCCAACGGGCTTCCCTGGTTCTTCCCCGCCAGGCCCTGCAATACCCGTGACCGAAACAACAATGCTGCAAGCAAGTGCTTCTCGGGCACCTTCAGCCATCTCGCGGGCGGTCCATTCATTGACAGCGCCTTCTTCGTTAAGTCGCGGCTCTTCAACGCCAAGAACACGCGCCTTCACCGAAAACGCATAGCTTGCCACGCCCCCGAAAAACGTGTCGCTGCTCCCAGGAACTGCTGTCAAAGCTGCAGAAATCATGCCACCTGTAAGTGATTCAGCGCTTCCCAGGGAAAGCCCTTTCTCGCGCGCTTTTGATAACGTATCGCTCGCCATCTGGTACAAAGCCGATTCATCAATCGTTGGCAAATCGATATCGTCGTCCGAAAGCACAAGCTCACGCCACGTGCCAGCATCTTCGTCACCGGTATTTTCTTGGGAATCGTCATTGAAAGCGCTCTTGCTCTTCACGAAATAATCAATCATGGAAAGGATGGTTAGAACCAGAGAGACAACAAGGACAATCCACGCAAGCACAAAAATAGGCTTAGCGAATTGCTCACCTAAAACAGCAGGCAGGGCATCGATTAGAATAAACAGAACAATAGCGATCATCTGCGTTACGGTTTTAGCCTTACCGTACCACGAGGCAGCAATGACTAGTCCTTTTGCTGCCGCCATCATGCGAAGGCCCGAAACCAAAAACTCGCGGAACAGCACAATCAAAGGAACCCATGCCGGAAGCTGACCCGTTTGCACCATTACCAAAAATACCGCAATGACCAGCAGTTTATCCGCTAGGGGGTCCATAAACTTACCGAACGTTGTCACCTCGTTGCGGCTCCGCGCCAAATAGCCATCCAGAAAGTCGGAAAAGGAGAGCAGCAAAAACAGCACCGCGCAGACCCAGGGCTTAATCGATGCAGCAAGCAGAGCGTTGCCAAAAAGACCGTCCCAAGGCGCAAGCATTGCCAGCACCAGGAACGGTACACCAATAATACGAATGACCGTTACGGTGTTCGCCGGCGTCCATGTAGTAGCAGCGGCGGATTTACTCATCGACCTGCTCCCCCTCCATCTCGTAGAGAAGCGTGTCAGTGATGGAGACGGAAACAATCGAGCCAATCTCGGCGCCTTCAATATACACAACGCCATCTACTTCGGGCGCTTGGCACATTGCGCGACCGAAAAGCTGCCCGTCTTCTTCAACGCCTTCAACAAGCACATCCATGGTTTCGCCACAGCGTTGCGCAACGCGCGGAATACATACCGCATCCGCTAAATCGCGTAAACGCTGAGCGCGATCGGCTTTCTCGTCTTCATCAATCTGATCAGGCAATTCCGCTGCACGCGTACCGTCTTCTTGCGAATACGCAAATACTCCTACGTAATCGAAATAGCCCTCATCGACAAAATCGCACAATGCTTCGAATTGATCCTCCGTCTCACCCGGGAAGCCCGCAATGAGCGTTGTTCGCAACGTGATATCAGGAATGACGCTTTTAATGCGCTCAACCAGATGCGCAAACTGCTTTGCATCGCCTTTTCTGTTCATTGCACGCAATAGCTCAGGATCAACGTGCTGAAGCGGAATATCCAAATACGAACAAATATTATCATTGCGCGCTATAACGTCTAAAAGCTCATCGGTAATGCCTTCGGGCTGCAAATACATCACGCGAAACCACGTATCAGGATGCTGAACAGCCAATTCGTTCATGAGCCAGGCAAGGGTTTTCGGTTCGTCAAAATCATTGCCCCAGCGACCCGTGTCCTGCGCGATAAGAACGATTTCCTTTGCGCCACGCGCTTTTGCCGTTTCAACATCATTGCGAATCTGCTCGAAGGTAAACGAATGATATCTGCCACGAATGTAAGGAATGGTGCAATACGAGCAGAAGCGATCGCACCCATCCGAAATTTTCACATATTGACTTACTGAATGGCAAAGCCCCTTTTCATCGCTTTGTTCACCAGCGCAAAGGCCAGATGGCGTACCAATCAGAGTCTGCAGAAGCTCAACGATGTTCTGCTCTTCAGCGCAGGGCAAGAAAGCATCGGCTTCCGTAAGTTCACCTTCAAGATCCGCTCCGTAACGCGCCGGCATGCAGCCAGCCACGATCAGCTTTGCAGAACCCTTTTCCAGCGCGGGAAGCCCCGCAAGCTCAAAGATGGAATCAAGGCTTTCCTCTGTTGCGCTTTGAATGAACGTGCAGGTGTTGACAACAATCGCCTGCGCGCACTCGGGGTCATCGACGATCGAGTAACCCGCGTCCAAAACGCGCTCTTTCATGTTGTTGGTGTCAACTTCGTTTTTCGCGCATCCAAGTGTTACGAATGCGACAGCGGAATTGCAGTTGTTGTTCATCCTTGAGCCCTTTTGCCTATATTGGATCATGCATTTCTACACCAGCAAAGATAAACCTTGCAGGTGAAAGAGAGAAACGATTATCGATAATTCGTGTATTGTAGCGGTTGACCGTAATCTTGCGTCTTCAGGAACGCGATAACTTCCTGCAATGCATCGCGAGAAGCGGAAGAAACGCGCAGTTTATCGCCTTCGATTTGGACTTTTACCTTGATTTTCGTGCCTTTAATGTCCTTGTTGATCTTACCGGCCGTTTCTTTGTCGATGCCTTCAACAATCTGGCCAACAATGCGCACGCTTTGTCCGGTTGCAGCAATGGGCTTCCCCCACTTCAACGCAGTAAGTTCAATTCCGCGCTTGATGATCTTCGTGTTGATGATGTCGATAACCTGCTTCGCCACGAAATCGGCAGGCGCAGCCACCGTAAGCGTCTTCGCGGTTTTATCCAAATCGATAGTGGCTCCCGAATCCTTCAGGTCATAACGTTGAGCAAGTTCGCGCTTTGCCTGCTGGAATGCGTTATCAACTTCCTGCATGTCAACGGACGATACTACATCGAAACTTGATTCTTTTGCCATAGTCGGCCCTTTCCCTTTAATTTATCCTACCGTTATCAGCGCAGTTTTGTTACCTGCAGCCTTGGTCGGCCTATGATGCAGACGAAGCGTTGTCTGCATCGCTTGCTGCTTGGCCGTTCGCTTCTTTCCATGCGGCTAGTATTTCGCTAAAGTCCATATTGTAAACGTAGACGCCGTCATTATTGTCATCTTGTAGCTCAACTGTTTTGCCATCAACCTTCAGCGTAACGGCGCCGGGGCGGCTCGTCACGAACGAAAGCGCTCCTGTTACATCGTACGTTCCGCGCTTCGGGCCGGTATACGTGCCGGCAACCGTTGGCGTGCTTGAGCCATCAAGGTAAATTTCAAGATAGCAATCTTCGCCATCGGCTACTTCATACGTAAAAACAGCCGCTGTAGGAGCAATGGGGACAACGGTCGTTTCCTTTTCAACCGTCCCCGCCGATCCTGGATCAGTCAAGCCGGAAATCGCAACTGACGAGCTGGAACTTGCAGCGCCCGAAGAACCGCTTGAAGACGAAGCGGGCTTGGAGAACAGGGAATTCGCAGCAATAATGAGCAAGACGAGAATTGCTACAACCGCAACTAAAAGCGGTATCTTCTTCACGATCGGCTTAGCGCTGTCGATGCCGTAACTTTGAGAACTCATGATGTTTTGACGGCTGTTCATAGCGCCAAACGATTGCTGGGAGCGACTCTTGGGGAAACCGCCCTTCTTCCTGTCAGCATAAATCGAGTGATTGATGTCAACCTTTTTCCGCGAAGCGAATGCACCGCCTACTGTTTCGGCAACGGTATCGGCGGCACGGACGAAAACGGCACCCGCTGCGCCGATGGCATTCGAAGCTGCATGGTTATCGGTATGCCCTTGCGCGCGGTATCCGCCGTTGCGCGCGATCTCGCGCTGAGATGTTTCACGACGACGTCCGCGAGCATCGTCGCCGGTATTCCTTCTGCTCGGGCGATTATTCGATTGACGCGAGCGATGTGCGTCCTCGTAAGGCGCACGATTGCCGCGGGAGGCATTCTGGCGATTCGCCTGCCCTCCGTCTCGTTGCTCCCTTCTCCTTCTCAAGCGTTCGCGCGCCGCATCTTGCGAATCCTCGCGATAGATGCGCTCAATGTCGTCAGAGGAGAAGTCACCGCCTAACGAACTCGGCAACGTGGTCGAACGGGAGCACCTGCGTGATGAGGACCTTCCCTCAACCGCCGCAACGGCTTCCATGTAATCATCCGTCACTTTATCGGCATCCAACCCTAAAAGGCTTGCATAAGCGTGAACCATGCCCCGCGCATAGCTATGGGGCGGAATCGCTGTAAAATCTTCTTCTTCAATTGCCTGAAGAATATCGCTGCGAATGCGCAGCTTACGAGATATGGTTCCATAGGTAAGACCGCTGCTCACGCGCGCATCGCGAAGCTGGCGGCCAAAACCTTTATTAAGAGCCATTACCTCACCCCTGTTTAATCGTTGAGCTCAAACGCCTTGAGCGTTTCCAATTCCAAAGCATCGACGAGCACTTCACGCGCTTTGCTGCCGTTCTGGGGACCGACGACGCCCTTGCTTTCGAGCATATCCATGATTCGACCTGCCCGTGAATATCCTACACTGAGGCGGCGCTGTATATAGGATGTCGATGCAGTTCCCGCAGAAACAACAATTTCAGCAGCCTCCCATAAAAGCGGGTCATCGCTCCCGCCGCGCCCGCCGCTCCCATCAGGTGCCGTATCCCCCAGCGACATGGTGTTGACCTGAAGGATCTCGGAGTGATAATCAGGATCGCCCTGCTGCTTCAAGTGCTCAACAACATCGTTGATCTCGTCTTCGGAAACGTAGCAGCCCTGAATACGAAGCGGTTTCGCTAAATCGGGCTTCGAAAACAGCAAGTCACCGTTATTCGTGAGGTTTTCAGCGCCAGGAGAATCCAAAATAACGCGCGAGTCAATGCCCGATGCCACCGTAAAGGCAATGCGGGTCGTAATATTCGACTTGATGAGACCGGTAACAACGTTTGCGGAAGGACGCTGAGTTGCAACAATCAGATGAATACCCGCAGCACGCGCCAGCTGAGCCAAGCGGCTAATGGAAAATTCAACTTCCTTACCAACGTTCATCATCAAGTCGGCAAGCTCATCGATGACGATTACGATAAACGGTAGTGCGTTTTCGTTTTCAAGTTCACCCGATTGCACTTTTGTGTTGAACTGAGCAATATTACGGGCGCCAACGGACGAAAACAGCTTCAGTCTTCGCTCCATTTCGGCAACGCCCCAGTTCAAGGCAGCAGATGCGTCTTTGGGATCCTCAACAACAGGAATATACAGGTGCGGGATGCCGTTATATAGACTGAATTCAACGCGTTTCGGGTCAATCAGGATCATGCGCACTTCGTTAGGTGTGTTGCGCATAAGCATAGACATAATGAAGGAGTTGATGCCCACTGATTTACCAGAACCAGTCGTGCCGCCAATCAATACGTGCGGCGCCTTTGCAAGGTCCATAACCACATTATTGCCCTCAACATCTTTGCCCACCGCGCACTGCAGCGGACCTGCGGGTGCGCAGTCCAAAACATCGCCCAGCAAAACATTCTGACGCACTTTGTTCGGCACTTCGATTCCAACATAATTCGTGCCAGGAATAGGCGCGAAGATACGTACGCCTGGCGCAGCCAACGCCAAAGCGATGTCATCGCTTAGAACGGTAACGCGATTCACGCGAACACCTGATGGAAGCGAAATTTTAAACAGCGTGACCGTAGGGCCGGCAACCCAACCTTTAACCTCAATGGAAATGCCGAAGTCCTCGAGCGTTTCGGCAAGAATCTCTGCTGTTTCCGCAAGCTCCTCGTCTGATGCGCTGGAATGCGCCTGCACTTCGGAGCGACGTAAGTACTCGGTTGGCGGCAGCTCGAAGCCCTCAAGGGGCGCTGGAACAGCAAGCGATTCATCAGGCTTTACCCTATTTTTGCGAGCGGCCTTCGTGGTGTCAGTGCTTTCGGAGTCGATCTTTTTCTGTCCGAGCTTACGCGTGAGCGGCTTTGATTCGCCTGCCTTGATATCAGAGAGCTCATCGGCACCAGATGCGGCCTTTTTGCGCAAAACGCGCGTTTTTCCTCCCGTTGCTGACGTCGCAGCAAGCGTGCCGGCTGCAGCGCCTGCAACGGCGCTCGTAACGGCAGCATCTTCGATTGCCGCTGAATCAGCGTTGTTTCCACGCCTGATGAGAGTTGTTTTTTGTGCCGCACTTTCCCCTTTTTCCTTTTCCAGCTCAGCAATGGTGGGGTCAACCCATCCTTCACGCTTCTTCTTCTCGAACAGCGACCCCTTGCCCACCAGCGACGTTGCAGGTCGATACGCTTTCTTCTGTCCAGAAGCTGGCGCCTGAAGAGCATCGACGGGAGCCAATGGCCTGGTGTAGCCCGCAGCGTTCGGCGCGCCCGTTTTCAACGCAGCAGAAGGAAGAGCTGCTTCTTCCTCTTTCTTGCGAGCGTGTTCTTTGCGCTTTTGATCAATCTTGTTCTTGAAGTCATTCAGTGAAAAACCAATGACAAAGAGCGAGACGACAATAACGCCAGCAGCTATAATCGTAGCAATGACCTGGCCAAATAATGTCAGGCCAACCCACGCGATGCCTGCTCCAACATATCCACCCAGCGAAATGACGCTCTCCTTCTCGAACACCGCCTCGGGTCCAACAGAAACGGCATTCGGACTAAAAAGCGAAAGGATTGTCAGAATCGCGATAAAAATAAGCAGCAAACCCAACGCAGCGCGACTCGAAACATGTTCACGCTCTGATTGGATCATAAGACTCAAGCCAATCGCAGCAAGAAATACAGGGAAAACATAACAACCCACGCCAAACGTTAGATGCAAGACATCTGATACGAACGAGGTAACGACTGCCTTCGATGGCAAAATCGCTGCAACAAGCAAGATGATGGCGAGAATGATTACAGAAATGCCCAGGATGTTACGTTTTGCCTCATCGTCAAGAAAGCCCTGTTCGGGCGCAGACGAATTCAGCCGACGCTTGCCGGAGTTTCGAGAAGTATTCGTCGAGGAAGAACGCCTCTTTGTTTGAGTCTGACTAGAACGTGCCAAGCCAATCTCCTTTTATATGCTGCATTTAAATTACGTTTAAAGAGAAAGGGTGCCGAATGAGCACCCTTTATTATAGCTTATACATCCAGGATGTTGATAACAACCATTGGGCGCTGTTTCGCTCGCTCCCACAATATCGACAGAAGCGAATCCTTGCATATCTTTATAAGATCTTTCTTCGCAACACCCTTGCTCAGCGCGTTGCGAATGGCGTTCGTCACCACCTTTTGCGCTTCATCTTGCAGATACATGTCATCTCCGCCCGTCATGCCGCGCATGGTGATTTGCACATCGCTGACAAGCGTTGCCTTTCTGAAGGAAACGGCCGCAGCAACACAGGCAAAACCCTTCGTTTGCAGCTGCACGCGCTCTTCCAGAACAGCATCCGAAGTATCACCGACCGTCAGGCCATCAACGTACACAATGCCACTCGGTACCGACGCTCCACGCTTTACGCCCTTTGTAGTAAGTTCAAGCGTTTCGCCGTTATCCAGAATGAAGATATTGTCCTCAGGAATTCCCACCATCTTCGCAAGCTTTGAATGAGCACGAAGGTGCGTTGCTTCGCCGTGAACGGGCATGAAGTATTTCGGCGCAACAATCGAAAGGACGATTTTCAGCTCTTCGGGACCAGCATGTCCCGAAACGTGCACAAGTGCTTTTGATTTATCGTACACATCCACGCCAGCGCGTGACAAGTTATTGATGATGCGCGTCACGGCTTTTTCGTTGCCGGGAACAGGCGTTGCGGAAATAATAACCGTATCACCAGGCTCAATAGAGATAGTGCGATGCTCGGAATTCGAAATACGCGCAAGCGCCGAAAGCGGCTCACCTTGGCTGCCGGTACATAAGATAACGACTTTTTCCGAGGGTATGCTCTTCAAGTCGAAAGCATCAATCAAGTTGTCTTCCGAAATCTGCAAATAACCCAAGCGGCGTGCGATATCGGTATTTTGCACCATAGAGCGGCCTGTAACGACCACTTTCCGCCCGTTCTTGACCGCAGCATCACATACTTGCTGAATACGATGAATGTGACTCGCGAACGCAGCCACGATAACGCGTCCTTCAGCGTGACGGATAAGATCTTCGAGCGTTTTGCCTACTTCGCTTTCCGACCTGGTAAAACTCTGCGTATCGGCGTTCGTGGAATCGCTCATGAGCAAGTCCACGCCCATCTGCGAGAAGCGTGCCATAGCGGCAAAATCGGTACGAACGCCATCAACGGGCGATTGATCAAGCTTGAAGTCTCCGGTGTGCAAGACGTTTCCCGCGGGCGTTTGCACAAAAGCACCCACTGCGCCGGGAATAGAGTGATTCACCGAGAAAAACTCAACGGTGAAACAACCCATTTTGATTTGCTGCCCCGCTTTGATTTCGACAAGCTTTGCGTTTTTGATGCGATGCTCTTCGAGTTTCAGCTTGATAAGCCCCAACGTCATTTTGGTGGCATAAATGGGAACCTGGCAATCCAGGTCTTTCAGCAGATACGGCAAGCAGCCCGTATGGTCTTCATGACCATGCGTGATGAAAATACCACGGAGCTTATGCGCATTCTGCAAGACATACGTGTAATCAGGCAGAATAAGATCGATTCCGGGATGATCATCATCGGGGAACATCAAGCCCGCATCATCGATAATCATATCTTGACCGCACTCGAAAACGGTCATATTGCGGCCAATTACGTCCAGGCCGCCTAACGGGATGACTTTAAGCTTCGCATTTGCGTTTTTACGCACCGTCTGAGCAGAAGATGACGGCGCACCCTTCATTCCTTTCTTAACGGGGTGCTGGGTCGCGGCGCTTCTTTTGACACTCGTAACCTTTTTGCGAGGCGTCTTTTGCAAGGCAAGCGTCTCATCTATTTCGTTTTGCGCTTCTGCATTGATTTGGGCAGAAGTCTGCCTACGTTTCCGTTCGGAAACGCGAGCACGCGAAGAAGAAGCACCTTCATCGCGCCTTGTTTTTTGTTCCATACAATATTCCTATTCTTTATTTCACAGCAGCCCCATTTTGGGGCTGCATACGTTCATATTTATCAGCATATGTGCCGATAAATGCAAGCAAATCAACCAGTAAACCGCTTGGGAGCGGATTAATCTGCCAGCACGCCAACTTGGCGCATAATGCGCGCAAGCTCTTCGGATTGCTCGGGCGTAGCGTCAATCAAAGGCAGGCGAACGCCGCCAACGGGGAAACCTTCCAGCTTCAAAGCTTCCTTGACTAGAATGGGGTTCGTGGTAGCGAACAATCCCTTCATAAGCGGGCTCAATTTCTCGTGGCATTCTTGAGCCTGCTCCCATTTTCCTTCAGCGCAAAGGTACACCAGCTCGCGAATGCGTGCAGGCGCCACATTGCCAATAGTAGACACAACACCAACGCCGCCAAGTTTCATAATCTTCATCGTGGCGTCATCGTCGCCCGAATAAACATGGAAACCTGCGGGAGCACCATCGATGATTTCCTTGATCTGATCGAAGTCACCCGATGCTTCCTTGATGCCGATAATGTTATCCACATCATGCGCCAAGCGCAACGTTGTTTCCGCAGTCATATTAATGGCAGTGCGACCAGGGATGTTGTACAGCAAAACCGGTAATTCAACCGTTTGCGCGATTGCTTTGAAGTGGCGGTACATGCCCTCTTGCGGAGGCTTGTTGTAATACGGCACCACCAACATGATACCGTCAACGCCGATTTTTTCAACTTCCTTTGCAAAGTCCACTGAGTCAGCCGTGCAGTTATCGCCTGCGTAGGCAATAACGGGCACACGACCTGCAACTTCATCGACAACGGCCTTGAACAGCTCGATTTTTTGCGGATAGAAGATAGTAGGAGCTTCGCCCGTGGTAGCATTGATGAGCAGCGAATCAGCACCGCCATCAATCAAGCGATTTGCCAATTGACGAGCACGCGGTAAATCAAGATCGAGATTCTCATCGAAAGGCGTGACCATTGCGGGAATCAATCGACCGAAAGTGAGTTGTTCAGCCATAGTTTGCTCCTATCAACACGCAGAACGCTCATGCGCTTGCTTCGTTAATCTCTTCTACTTCAAAGGCGTTTCGTTCATTATGGCAGAGCCTGGCTGGCTACGCCATGAACTTCTCTAAACCAACAATCAAACCAGATTCTTGCCCAACGCTGCGAATGCCCAAAAGAACGCCCGGCATATACGAAGCGGTGTCCCAAGAATCGTGCCGAATGGTAAGCGTTTGCCCAAGAGAACCAAAGATGACTTCCTGCGAAGCCACAAAACCCATGCTGCGGACCGAATGAACCGGAACGCCGCTCACCAAGGTACCACGCGCTCCCTCCATGCCGGCAAGCTCCGTTTCCTTACCAGGGGCGGCGCTTACGCGACCGCCGCGACCCTCGGAAATCAATTTCGCAGTAGTTACGGAAGTGCCACTGGGCGCATCCTTTTTGTTGCAGTGATGGAATTCGATGATTTCCGCTTCAGGGAAATACGGAGCGGCAGCTTTCGCAAACTGCATCATAAGCACTGCACCCGTGGTGAAGTTCGGGGCATAGAAAAGGCAGGTTCCTTCAGGTGCCAGATCTGCAAGCTCGGCAAGTTTTTCCTCTGAGAGACCCGTTGTTCCTACAACGCAATCGATTTCTGCCGGCAAAGCGGTGCGAAGATTGCCTTCAACAACGCTCGGAGCCGTAAAATCAACAAGAACATCGAATTTTTCAGAAGAAATTGCCTCGGAAAGATTGGGATAAATCGGATAATCAGTCGCTTTTCCCGAAGGATCAATGCCGCAAACAAGCTTCATGTCTTCCGCATCGCGCACGGCGTTCACCACGGCGGTACCCATACGTCCGCAACACCCACAAACAGCTACTGTAATCATATCAACCCCCGCAACGAAAAATTGTTTTTATGCATTATGCATCCTGTTTATGTATCGCGGGTTAAAAAATACCTTACAAGTGCCATCTGACACGGCGAACGCATCATGGGCACGCGCGCGTCCATAAAGTCTTCAAAAAAATGGTTCCCCCGCGCCAGACAGGGGAACCACATGATTCGCTAACGGTTCAAGCAGAATCCGAAGCGTTCGCACACCCGATATTCGCAATCGCGGTGTAACGACGGATTTTACTCGTGACGACGACGCGGAGTACGGCCAGAACGATCACCGCGGTCGCGATCGCTGCGATGACCATTGCGCTCGGAGCGCTCGCCACGACCAGGACGCGCGTCAACCGTGCTTTCAGGTGCATCGGGCTTGTTCAGGCGATCAAGAGAAATCTTTCCCGTCTTCGGATCCACCTCAATGACTTCAACCTCAACAACATCGCCCAAGTTCAGAACGTCTTCAACCTTGCCTACGCGGCCGTTTGCCATGCGGGAAATGTGAAGCAGGCCGTCTTTGCTTGACGTGAGCTTAATGAATGCGCCGAAATCTTTGATGCCCACAACGGTGCCCTCGTAGCGCTCGCCTACTTCTGGCTCACGAACGATGTCAAGAATCATTGCCTTTGCGGCATCGCCAGCAGGTCCTTCAACAGCAGCAATATGAATGGTGCCGTCTTCCTGAATCTCGATAGTAGCACCGGTTTCCTCTTGGATGCTGCGAACAACCTTGCCGCCCGTACCAATCACTTCGCGAATCTTGTCAACAGGAATGTGAATGGTTTCGATACGCGGAGCGGTATCACGCAGCTGCTCACGCGGCGCAGCGATCTCGTTCAGCATGGCAGCCAAAATGAACGCACGACCCTCTTTTGCCTGAGCAAGCGCGCGGCCGAGGATTTCCGTGGACAGACCCTTTGCCTTGTTGTCCATCTGAAGTGCGGTAATACCCTTTTCGGTGCCGCATACCTTGAAGTCCATGTCGCCCAGGAAGTCTTCCAGACCCTGAATGTCGGACAAGATGACAACGTCATCGCCTTCCTTAATAAGGCCCATGGCAATACCCGATACAGGGCGCTTCAGGGGAACACCAGCGTCCATCAGGGCAAGCGTGGAACCGCAGGTAGAAGCCATAGAAGAAGAACCGTTCGACTCCAAAACCTCGGAGACAACGCGAATGGAGTACGGGAATTCATCTTCGGAAGGAATCATGGGACGCAAAGCACGCTCTGCCAAAGCACCATGACCAATCTCGCGGCGCTTGGGAGAACCCATGCGGCCCACCTCGCCCGTGCAATACGGCGGGAAGTTGTAATGATGCATGTAGCGCTTGCCCTCGACCGGCTCGATAGTGTCAAGGCGCTGCCATTCGTTGAGCATGCCCAACGTGCAGATGCTCATAACCTGCGTTTGGCCACGCTGGAACAAGCCAGAACCGTGAACGCGCGGCAAGTAGCCAGGCACAATGTGCAAAGGACGAATCTCGTTCACGGCACGACCGTCAGCGCGCTCGCCCGTCTCGATAACCATCTTGCGCATTGCGCGCTTCTCAAGGCTCTTGCAGGCAGCGGCAATATCGGCACCCCAAGCAGCACGCTCCTCCTCCGAGAAGTTCTCTTCCTTGATGCGTGCTTTCAGCTCTTCGACTTTCGCAACGCGATTTAGCTTGTCAGCGTCTTTCAGAGCAGCGGCCATATCATCGTAATAGGCCTCAACGCGCTCAGCGATGCACGGGTCGGCTTCGTGAATCTTGTACTCGATAGGAGTCGGGTTCACCTTGGCAAGGAAAGCTGCCTGATGCTCGCAGAATGCAGCAATGGCTTCCTGACCGAAGTTCATAGCGGCAAGCATATCTTCTTCGGTGATTTCCTCGGCACCCGCTTCAACCATAGAAATAAAGTCCTTCGTGCCGGCGATGGTCAGCTCAAGATCGGAGTTCTCCATTTCGGCGTACGTCGGGTTCACAATGAACTCGCCCGTTTCCTTGTTGCGGCCAATGCGCACGCAAGCAGCAGGACCCTCAAAGGGAGCGCCGCCCACCATCAGAGCAGCAGAGGCGCCCATAACGCAGATGACATCAGGAGTATTCTCGCGATCGCACACGAACGTTGTAGCAACAATGTGAACTTCCTGCTTGAAACCCTCGGGGAAGCCCGTGCGGATAGGACGGTCAATCATGCGAGCCGTCAACGTGCCAAACTCAGAAGGACGAGCTTCGCGTTTCAGGTAGCCGCCCGGAATGCGGCCAACGGAGTACATCTTTTCAATGTAGTCAACGGTCAACGGGAAGAAGTCATAGTTCTTCTCTTCGCGGGAGACAACGGAGGTCACCAGAATCGTGGTGTCGCCCTGGCTTACCAGCACAGCGCCCGTAGTCTGTTTCGCCAGTTCACCGGTCTCGAACTTGTACTTCTTGCCGTAAAGCTCGAACTCTTCAACAATTTTTTCCATTCTTTTTCTTTCTTTCTCTTCCTGCATGCCCTATTGCACGCAAGCTTCTTCGACGGAGCGGCAACGCCACCCTGTCACGAGCAAAAGCGCCCTTGCGCTTTCGACCGCAAGCCTTTCCACTTCCGTATGAAAAGGCCCCATGCAGCGCAAGACCCGCCCGAAGGCGGGTCTTTGAACTCGAATTAGATGTTGTCGCGGATGCCCAACTTCTTGATAAGAGCACGATATGCATCGATATCCTGATCCTTGATGTGCTTCAAAAGGCCACGACGCTTACCAATGAGCATCATCAGACCACGGCGGGTGTGATTGTCCTTTTTGTGCACCTTCAGATGCTCCGTGAGGTTGCGAATACGCTCGGAAAGAATAGCAACCTGAACCTCTGCACTACCAGAGTCATGCTCGTTCTTGCCGAATTCTTTGATGAGTTCTGCCGTACGCTCTTTGCTGATGCTGAGTTTGTCAGCCATTTCAGCCACCTTTCCGCGGATAAGACCGCTTTGTTGCGATGCTGCGCGCATCGTTTCACTGCTCTTTGTCTCTGAGTACGTATGGCGGTGAACCAAGGCGACTAAGAAACAAGAGGCTGCGCTTTTTGCACAGCCTTTGCACCATATTCGATAATGTTTAGAAATGCAAGGAAATTCGCTGATAAACAGGAAAAATCACAAGCCTACAAGAAACCTACGCTGCAATTCTTCGCAATTGTTGGCAAAAGGTGGGGTAATTTGTCAACAAAAACGAAGGCGACCCCGGGAGTCGGTCAACCCGGGGTCGCCTTGCAGAAAGGAAGGAGTCACCGGCCGGGCGGGCTGGAACAAACTTCCGTCCCCCGTTCCCCAGCCGGCAACAGCGGATAGGTCTCAATCAGACCGGGCCGGAAGGACAAAGCCACCCGACCCGGCCGAAAGCCTTACGCCCAGGCCCCGTGGTGCACGAAGCGCTGGATGGCGAACGCATCAACCGCGTCGATGGCGTCGTCGCCGTTGACGTTTGAAGCCCACAGCAGGGTCGCGCGCGTCCAGCCGGCGGGAAGCGCCAGCGCGGCGTAGCCCTCGCCGTAGGCGCCGACCGCCATGTCGTAGACGACCTGCGCGTCCACGATGTTCACGCGGCCGTTGCCGTTCGCGTCGCCCAGCGTGGCGTCCGCCAGCACGTCGAGCGTCGCAACGTCGCCCATGGTCGCCTGGTAATCCAGGGAGTCGCCCGCGATGGCGGCCGTGGCGTCCTTCACGCCGATGGTCGCGGCGTCAGCAGCCTTCAGCGCGCGCAGCGTGGCGGTGGCGACCGCGATGCCGCCCTCCGCATCGGCCGCGGCCTCGTTTCCGTAGAAGCTGAACAGGGCCTCAGCCGCGCCCTTATCCGGCAGGAACGACGCGCCCTCGGACAGGCCCGCGCCGCGCGTAACGCTCACCAGCTCGAACACGGCAGGGTCGAAGTCCAGCGTGCCGGACAGCGCCGCCGCGCCGTAGTTCGCGGAAACGGAGACGTCCACCGTCACGGTGTCGCCCGCGCGCACGGCGGCGGGAGCGGCTCCGGAGCCGTCGGCCGCGACGGCCGTGGACACCTCGAACGCCGGGGCGATCATCTTGCACAGCGCATCGGCGTCGGCGCCCAGCGGGTCGTCGGTGCGGTTGCAATCCTTCTGCGTGATGCCGCCGATACCGGGCAGCTCCTTGGAGGTGTCCATGTACGTGGCGCCGCTTTCGGTCTCGTGCGTGGCGCAGCTGGTATCGACGTACTTCACGAAGCCGATGCCCTTGCTGGCACCGCAGCCGTAGGCGAACGCGTTGCCGTGAATGTCGTCGGATTTGTTCAAGCTGGCGTAATACCCGACGACGCCGCCGATGGAAGCGTTATCGGCGCTCGCGGACACCTTGCCGCCGAAGAAGTTGTCGGCGATGGTCCAGCAAGCGGTGCCCCATCCCTGAATAACCTTTGGATCGCCGCCGGTGATACCGCCAACGCAATCCTTACCGGCAACGGTGCCGGTGCAGGTGTTGCCCACGATGATGGGCTTAAGGCCGTTGGGCGCCCCGCCGCCCGGGTAGCCGCCGCCCACGATGCCGCCGGCGTACTTGCCGGATGCCTGCACCGTGCCGTCGAACGCGCAGTCGCGCACCTCGACCTGGCCCATCGCGTTGTCGCGCGTGGCGATGACGCCGCCCACATAGTTTGTGCCCTTCACGGTGGCGTGGCTCACGCAGTTCTCAACGGTGCCCTGCATGCGGCCGGCGAAAGAGCCCACCATGGATTGGTCGCCGTCGCAGCCAAGGCTCACGCCCGCCTCGACGGTGCAGTTACGCACAGTGGCGACAAAGGCCGCCGAGCAGCCCGCGAAACCGTTCGTGGTCACATTCGCGCCCAAAAGACCCGACTTCGTGATGTTCGTGCCAGATTTGATGATCACGTTGTCGATGACAATGGAAGAGCCGGAAAGCCCCACGCCCTCCAGGTTGTTCACCAATCCGTTGCCCACGATGCGCTCGCCGTAGATGGAAAGGTCGCGCACGGTGGCGCCCTTCACGTAGCCGATGAGCGGCATGCCGCCCGCGGGCACCGTGAGCGTGTGGTTGTTGCCCAGAAGCGTGCCGGAGAACGGCCACAGGTTCTTGCCGCTTTGGATGTCGATAGTGCCATCGATAGTGCGACCCATGGGAACCCAGCCTGCAGGCAGTTCAACATCGGCCTCAAGGCTGATGGTCTGCCCCTCGAAGGAGATGCCGCCGTTCACGAAGCCGCCCAAGGCGGAGATGTCGGCCTGGCTCTTGATCAGCCAGGGGTGTTCGGCAGATCCGTCGCCCTCAAACGCGTCGGTGGGCGTGTAAGGTTTCACTTCCACCGTCGCAACATCCGAGCGCACTTCAGCGATCACGCCGTCTTTGACGGTGCGCACCACGCAGTAGTATTCGGCGGTGCCCACCTCGGAGGTGTCGGCCGTTGCGGTGGTGCCGCGCGCGGCCAGGCGCGATGTCACGCCATCTTTCACCTTGTACCACTGGTACTGCACCACGGCATCCGCGTCGGCGGTTGCCTCAATGGAGAGCGAAGGGTCGCCGATGCCCTGGAAGATGCTCTTGCCCTCGGGCTGCTTGGTGATGGTGGCCGGGCTGCCCGCGCCCGTGCCGTCGGCGTTGAAGAACACGCGGGTGCCGTTTTTCTCCAGGTTGGCTTCCACATCGGCGCCTACCGCAGCCTCCCATTGCTCCTGGGTGCCGCCGAACAGCACGACCTCGATGTTCGCCTGATCGTAGTCGAAGCGCTCAAGCGTTGCGGGCAGCACCAGGATGCGAACGTTGTCGGGCAGGATGCTTCCGATTATATTTTTCGCACCGGGCATGCTCACGTAGGAAACGGTTTGCCCTGCTGTTGACATGAATAAGAGCGTAGCATCGATGCCTTCCGCTTTGTTGGCGATGCTGTCGGTGAACTCGCTCATCCACGTGGGGAACACCAGCTTGTCAAGGCCGGCCATGCCCAAGATATCGAAGCTTTGGCTTCCATCTTTGTTGGGCTTGGAGTTGATTGCCTGGAGTCCTTCGGGCAAAACGAGCTCGGCGAGCGACGAGCAACCCAAGAACATGTCGTTGTAAGCGGGCATGTTCTGCGGCATGCGCGCTGCGTTCAGGCTGGTGCAGCCATAGAAGATTTGCTGGCCCCAGGAAGTTCCTTCGGTGCTGGTCAAATCATCCATGATTGCTGATTTCAAGCCGATGCACCCGCTGAACACGCCATCGCCCAGTGTCTTTACCGAACCGGGGATATGCACGCTCGTCAGGCTGGTGCAGTTATAGAACGAGCCTGCTCCGATAGAGGTGATTCCCTCGGGGAAGTTGACTTCCATCATGTTCTTGCAGCCGGAAAAAGCGCCCGATCCGATGGTTTTGATAGTTGAGGGCAATGTGACGTCGGTGATGTTCACGCAGTCTTTGAAGGCGTTGTCGGAAAGCGCCTCAACGCCTTCGGGGATGCTGATGTGCCCCGTGGCGCTTGCCTTGCAAATGTAGGCGATCTCGTTGCCGTTCTTGATGAGCATGCTGTCTTCGAACGTGAAGATGCCGCCCTCGGCGCAGTTGAACCGCTCGATGTTATCGCAATCGCGCAACGCCAGGCGGTGGATGGTTTTCAGCGTGCTGGGCAGGCTCACCTCACGCAGGCTGGTGCAGCCCCAGAAGAGATTCATGGGAAGGTCGGCTACGCCCTCGCGGATGACTGCGGTTTCCAGGCTCTTGCAGTCGCGGAACATCATCATCTTGGCAAGCTTGCCGGCGCTGCCGCCAACCGTGACGCTTTTGATGCCCGATTTCATGAACGGGCTTGAGCCATAGCTTGCAACCGATGCGGGAACCACGATGGACTCAAGTGAAGAGGTCTCCCTGAACGCCATCTGCCCCACTTTCGTTATGCCCTCGGGAAGCGCTGCGCTTTTCAGGTTGGCGTAGCCGCTAAACGCAAGGTTGCCGATAGCCGTTACGCCCTGGTTCACCACCACAGAGGTGATGTCGGTTTTGTGGGCATCCCACGGCGCGGGGGCGCTGGTCGTGAAGTTCGGCATGGCTCCGTCCGTGCCCTCGATGGCGAAGATCTCCAGCAAACCGTCGCTGTAGAACTTCCATTCGGTATTGCCGCTGGCGCCGGAATCCACCAGTTCGGGGGCGGCAGGGGTTCCCACCTTCACGGTGAACGTGTAGGCCACAGCGTCGGCGGCGTCGTTCGCGGCATCCATGTTCGCATAGCCGCTCTTCACGGTGATGGTCGCGCCGTCGGCCACGGGCACGTCCGCCGTGCGCTTGTACGGGGTATCGCCCACAAACGTGCGCACCTGGTATTTCTTGTTTGCGGCCGTGGGCGTCACCTTAACGGACATCGTGCCCTCGGGTACGGTCAGGGTGTAGCTGTGAGTGTCTTTGGCGAAGCTCTTGTCAAGCTTGCCAGCGGAGAAGGTGATGCCCGCAAGTGCACGGTCCGTGTTGTTCGGGTTGCCCAAATCGTACATGGTGCAGGTGTACATCACGCGGATCTCGTCGCCGGCGGACAGCTTGCCGTTGGCTACGGTGTAGGCCGTGTAGCCTTCGTTGGTGAACCAGTCGTTCAAGGTGCCCATCCAGCCGGAGTAGCCCTTGCCCTCGGGGTCGTAATCGTCACCATCGTGCTCGGCCAGCCCCTCGATCTCGCTGATGTAGCCGTTGTCGGCGCCCACCTGCGTCTTGCCCGCGCCCTCGATGGCGGCCTTGACGCAGCTCATCATGGTGGAGTCCGCGGAAAGCGCCACGGTGGCATCCACGAGCGTGCCCGTCCACGCCGCGTCGGGCGCCGGGCAGGTGGTGTTCTCCACGATTACGTGCACGCTGCCCAGGTCTGCTGCGGGCTCATCGGCCGCGGCCGCGGCCGGCATGACCGGCAGCAGGCCCGCCGCAAGCACGAGCGACAGGAAGGCGTTCAGCGCGCCGCGCATGCGTTTCTTCTCTTTTCTCATTTCCCTTCCTTTCGTTTCCTTGTCACTTGTTTTCCTGCGCCCCGCCTGTGCGGCGCGCGTCCTTTGTGCGTACCCGTTGTAGGCCGCACGCCTTTGCGCACCCCGCTTATGCCAACGCGCGCGCTTTCGCGCGAGCGGCATTGTTGCGTTGTGCACGTTCCCCACACCGAAAAGAATGGAAAAACGCCAGCGGCCCCGAAATGGGATCGCTGGCGTTTCTTCGAAATCGCGTTCGCTTCGCGCGGCTTCGCAGTTTTGCAGCTTTGCCGCTTCGCTTAAATTGCTCACGCGTGGTGGTTGTTACGCTGGCGGGTCCCCGGTGCTGGCGGTTCTCGCCTACGCCGACGGCAACGGAGGTCCGACTTATCCGCTCCCCTTCCCCATGTTCAAAGGAAAGGCGCGGCATCACGGTGACCGACTCGCGGGGCCTCTCACCCCATTCATCTAACTTGGAAAGACTCGTCACCTTACCAAGAACCCGACGGCTCAGTTCAATATTCGGTTGTGTTGGGTACAGTATGGCATCGAGTCGGGGGGGGGTCAAGCCCTCTGCGGCGATAGCGCTCCTTTCGTTACGATTCCGCCCTTTAGGCAGCCCTTCGCAACTCGTTTCGGAATGTTAAAAAGTGACGGGGACTTTTTCACATTCATTGTTGCGCGCGGACGCAAAGGCGGCTCCAACATTGCTGCATGTATCTGCAACGCGCTGCTCTACCTTGCTTCCAGCAACGAGCGCTCGTAACGCCGATTGTTGACAAATTACCCCACCTTTTGTCAACAATTCGCTGCGATTCGACGCACTGGCCGGCAAGGGCTTATCACGAAGAAACAAAAGCGCAAGAAAAATCCGAGGGCAAACAGCACCTTGGATTTTTTGTTGACAAAAGGTGGGGTAATTTGTCAACAATACTTCTTTCGGAAATCATCGAGCTGCAAGTCATCTTGTCGGAAAATGGGCGCGAATGTGCAAATATTCCTGTTCGGGGCAGGTTTAAGTGACGTCAACCCTTGTTCGCCCGATGCTTGCAGTGCGCGACCTGGGCTTTTGCAGATCAGCGACAACTTAGACAGCGCGGTATGGACCGAAAGCACTCCCCGAGGTGCCCAGAACGGGAATATTTTGCACATTTGAGCGGAAAAAACGGCAACATGCCGCCGCGAAACCCAAAAAGGGACGACAGAGCCAAAAGCCAACGCGCCACGAATCAAAGCGCGCACCGAACTCCCGACACACAGACCCTCAAAGGGGCGTCCGCCGGCAAGGGTTGAGCCGAGCTGCGACGCTTTGGATAAGTTGAGCGGGACTCTAGCGCAAAGAAGCATTATCCAAGCGGAGTCGTGAGGCGAACGCCCTTGCCGGCGGGCGTCCCGAATCGCAGAAAACGATGGATCCTTCTAACGTTATGATAAAAACGACCCACTTTTCTGTGGGTTTACCATGGTTTACTTTTTTACGACCTGGGAAAACGTTGATATTTCATGATTTCAAAAAAGAAAATCCACCGAAAAGTGGGTCGTTTTTATCACGCCAAATCACATAACTAGGCGACATCGCGCCAGAAAAAGGCACAACCCGGACTGCGTGCCGTCGGGATAATTTGTCAACAAGAAGCCTGCTTAGAACCAGGTCAGCTCAAGGTCGCCTTGGGGGAAGAAGGAGTTACCAGCCAGGCGAATGGATTGAAACAAACCTCCGTCCCCCGTTCCAACGCAGAATTGTTGACAAAAGGTGGGGTAATTTGTCAACAAGGAAGCGAGGGCAGCGTTATGATTCCTTAGCCTGCTCTGCCTGAGCGGCACGCAAAGCCTTTACCAGCTGATCAGCGCAAGACGTGGGCTTGTTGCCACACGTATTTCCTTCCCACGCAGCAGCAAGTTGATCAACGGTCATTCCCTGAGCGATTTTGCTGATCGCCTTCAAGTTGCCATCGCAACCGCCGAAGTACTGGATCTCCTTTACCACATCGCCGTCGAGCTCAACATTGAACGCACGGCAGCACGTGCCTTTAGTACGATACGTATACATAATAACCTCCTGTTTGTATTTTTCGCATTCTAGCACTGCGGCTCAGCAAGTGTAGCGTTTGTGAACAAAAACGGAATTGATTTCAGATGAGCACCCAAATGAACGCGCGCCCAATCTTGCACGAAGTGAAACCCGTAACTGAGCACTTGTGCCGGCACGTCCATTTCAACAACCTGGTCAAACGTTGCATACAGCAACGCATCAAGCCACTGCATGAAACTCACTTGCGCTAAAACCGTTTCGGCAGATGCAGCGCACGCGTCGCACAAACAGCCGCCCTCCGCCGATGCGAAAGCAACGAACGAAGCCGTAGTGCTGCCGCGTTCAAACAGCACTTCCCCACACGATGCGCACTCGGAAAAGCGCGGACGTAGGCCAACGAATGCGAACACCTTAAGGCAGGTAGCCAACGCAAGCCCATATGATTTCTCGGGAGCGCACTGGGCCATTGCGCGCAACGATGCATCGCATAAAGGGAACAAGCGCGGTGTTGCAACATCTTCGTGAGTCGCCTTTGTCACAAGCTCCACCACCACCGAAGCCGCCGTCGAACGATCGAAATCAAGACGAAGCGGCGCATGTGCATCAATAAGACGTGCTTCCTGCACCAGTGGCAAGCCTTTTGTTGCCGCGCAAAAAAGCTCAACACAGCCGAAAAGCTCCAGGCGAGATGCAAAAGAGTTTTTCGGCTTCCGCGCGCCCCGCGCAACAACCTGTGCGCACGATCCGTCTTCTGCCAGCAGCGTGACAATAAGGTCAGCTTCACCAAGCTTCGTTTTTTTCAGAACAACGCCGGCGATTGTTATCTGCGAAGACATGCGAACTAGGAAATCGAAGCAATCTGGTTATCCGAGGTCCACGACACCGTCCACGTATAATCGGTTGGATCAAGGAACATGGTTACCCCAAGAAACACGGTATAAGGACGAGCCGTAACATGCACGGCGGTAATATCATTTCCCTGGTAAGAAACCGACGACAAGGCGCTCACCTCGTAATTCACGCCTAACACGGTATGACGCGTGCCGGATGCAAAAGCTCCCTGCGCAACGTTCACCAACTCTCGCTCACGCGAAACGGCAACGGAAATGGTGACTGTTTCTCCCGAATTAAGCTTCACATCTGCCTGCGGATCGGTTGACAAAACGGTACCTTCGGATTCCTGCTCGGTATACACACGCTTAACGGCAACAACGTAGCCCTCTTCTTCAAGAAGAGCCGTGGCTTCATCCTTGCCCTTCCCCACCACATCGGGAACGCGATACGGCTCGGCCACCACAACCGTTATCGGATACGAAGCCTTGAGCTTTGAGCCAACTTCGGGCGAAACGCTCAGCACGCTTGCTTCGGGCTCATTCGATTTTTCCGTTTTATACGTAATATTGACGAAGCCTTCCGCTTTAAGCTTTGCATCGGCATCATCCTTCGTTGAACCGACAATAGAAGGCATGGTACGAGAAACCGATACATGCAGCACTACTTCGCCGCCTTCGTTCAGGCGCGCGCCCGCTTGCGGGTCGGTGAGCAGAACAACACCTTCTTCATCGTCGGATTTCACCTGCTCAACGCGAATATTGAAACCCTTTTCGGTCAAAACGCTCTGGGCAGATTCCTGGCTCATGCCAACAACATCGGGTACTTTGTAGCCACCCCACAACTCGAAATACCAGGTGCCAAATGCAGCAGCTGCCGCAATCAGAACCACAATCAGCGTAATGATAAGCGGTTTCTTGCTCTTGTGTGGCTTCGCATCATCTTCGCCCGACACAAAGGTGTGCTGCTTGTCCGCCTTAGCGTTACCCGTTGCCTCAACGGGCTTCATCTTCATTGTGGCACCCTTTTCCCAGGGGGTCACCAGGGCCATCTCTTCATAATTCGACTGCTCAAGCCCACTGAATGCTTCGTTTTCGGGCTCTGTTTCCGGAAGCAGTTCGCGAAGCTGCTTCAAGTCAATCGTAGCCTCGGCAGATAACGCCGATGGAACCTCTTCTTCGCCGTCATTCTGAAGTGCGCAATTATCGGCAGAACTAGCATTTTCGCATTCTCCGGGCGAAGCAGCGATCACTTCGTCCGCAACGGGAAGCTCGTCGAAAGAAAACATGAGATCGGGGCAATCAAAAGCCTTTTCAACCGTATCTTCGGATTGTTCCTGGTCGCACGCATAGGAAGACTCAATGACAGGGAGCACCACCGTTTTGGCGGCTGAATCCTTGGGAAGCGCCTGCTCGGCCGAAGTATCCACGTTGGCGTCGGAAAGTGCGGCGCCACATTCATCGCAAAATTTAGCCCCTGGTCTGTTTTCACTGCTGCATTTTGGGCAAATCATAAGGTATCCTTCAACATCTGTTTCACTCAACTTGCCTTATGTAGCCTAAACCTACGCAAGGCAAATCTTTGAAAGCCGAAAATTCAACAAAAAGTATAGCGCATATCGCCACGTGAGCCGCGTAAATGCAACATTACGCACCCTCGCCGTAACCAAAGCGGCGAATTTGGTTCGCGTCTTTGCGCCAGTTCTTCTTGACTTTCACGCACAAATCAAGCCACACGCGGCAACCAAGCAATTGCTCAAGATCGGTGCGCGCCTCAGAGCCGATTTGCTTGATGGAAGCACCGCGCTTGCCAATGATGATGCCCTTTTGGCTTTCGCGCTCTACGTAAATATTTGCGAAAATGCGATACAGATCCTTTTTGCGGTCGTATTCGAACTCTTCGCATTGAACGCCAATCGCGTGCGGCACTTCATCATCAAATGAACGCAGAATCTTCTCGCGGATAAACTCAGCAATAAGCACTTCCAGCGGTTGGTCGGTTTCCATATCAGGCGGAAACCATGCCGGACCCTCGGGCAGGAAGTACAGCATTTCCTCAAGGAATGCATCGATATTTTTGCCCGAAACCGACGAAAGCGCCACCATAGCATCCCAGGCGCAAAGTTTATCGGCTGCATCACGCTGCTTGTTTATTTGGTCTTCTGTGGCAATGTCGGTCTTGGACAAAACGCAAATCCGTTTTGCGCCGCGCGCCGCCGCCACCTGCTTTGCAACCCACTCATCGCCCGAGCCAATAGGCTGCGTGGCGTCGATAAGCATAACCACCACGTCAACGTCCTCAAGCGCTTTCAAGGCAGAGACGTTAAGCTCTTCGCCCAGCGCATCAATGGGTTTATGCAGACCTGGTGTGTCAACAAGAATCGCTTGGAAATTCTTGCGCGTGATGATGGCGCGGAAACGATGCCGCGTTGTCTGAGCCGTGTCGGATGTAATAGCAAGTTTCTTACCGATCAAAGCGTTGAGCAGCGTTGACTTACCGGCGTTCGGACGGCCAACCAAAGCAACGAAACCCGATCGAAAGCCCTCTTGTTCAAGGTCGCTATATGTTAATTTCTCGCTCACCGAAAATCCTTTCAGAGAAATAAGTGCACTACATACGGTGCAAAAATAATCGTTCCAACAGCAAGTGCGCCAGCCGACACAACAAGACACGCCGCAGCGGCACAGTCTTTCGCGCGTCCCGCCAAGGGGTGAAGCTGTGGAGACGCAAGATCCGTCAATGCTTCAAGGGCGGTGTTCATCAGCTCAAACGCCATAACAACAGCAATACAGATAACAATAGCAAGCCATTGTTCAGGCGAAACGCGGAATACCACCGCAAGTACAAGAGCTAAAACGGCAAAACAGCAATCGATACGCACATTTCGCTCGCAACGCACGCCGTAGCGCAAGCCGCGAGCAGCGTTCGAAAGAGCCTGCGCAAAGGTCTGCCGCGTTCCATCCGGCTTCATCGAAACGAAACCTCATGGCCATACCACGCAGAAAGGATCTCTTTCTCAAGCCCCTCCATAACAACCGCTTCTTCTTCCACCATATGATCGTAGCCGCATAAGTGCAAAAGCCCGTGAACAAGAAGCAAGCTGATCTCCTGGGAAAACGTCGTTCCATATTCAAGGCATTGACGAGCTGCAACGTCGGGGGCGATAACGATATCGCCCAGCGTGATAACGGGTTCTTCAAACTGGTCGTCTTCGAACAGCATGAACTCATCGTCGAGCGCATCGCATTCGAACGACAAAACGTCCGTGGAGCCTTCTTTTCCACGGTACTCGCTGTTCAACGCGGCAATCTCTTCGTCATCAACAAACGTAACGGAAACCTCTGCGTTACTGGGAACATCTTGATATTCCAAAGCAAACGTACACAGTTTCTCGATTTCGATGTCTTTCAACGCGTCTTCACCATGCTTGATATCAATGATGATGTCCATAACGTATGCAATCTGCCTTTCGCTTTACCTGTTTGTTTATGGGCGAAATTGTACCACGTCCCACAAGGAAAGCGGTCTTATCAGGTGATTCTTAGAATAAAAACGGAATAAGCAAGCCCGGCTCCCACGCTTTATCGCAAAAAACGCTGTAATAGCTCTCCGTCATTGCCGTGCCGTTCGATTCGACGAGCGCCCATTCAGTGGAGCCAGAACGGCTCTCGAAATCACGATGCGCCAGCTTATCGCCTAAATTACGCAAACGCGCGGCACGCGCCGTCTTAATCGATGGCGCTATCTGATCCGCACGCTGGGCTGCAGGTGTTCCCTCCCTTTTCGAATAAGGGAAAACATGGATTTTGCTGAAGCAGCACCCCTGCGCAACGGAGCAAGTCTGGAGAAAGTCGTTGTCGGTCTCGCCCGGAAATCCAACGATAATATCAGTTGAAAGCGAAATCGAAGGTATGCGTGCACGCAGCTTATCAACCAACCCAAGAAAATCACTTGCAGTGTAAGGCCTGTTCATTTCTGCAAGAATATCAGTCGAACCCGATTGCAACGGAAGATGCAGATGACGGCAAATGCGTCCGTTCGCGCACGCCATCACGTCAATAAGTTTGTCGGTTACATCCATTGGTTCAACGCTTCCAATACGAAAACGCGGTGCTGGCGCAAGCTCGGCGTTGCCGCACTGCACATCCATCTGCATGGAACCGGCGTTTTCTGTTTCTTGGAGAAGAAGCGTGAGCAAACCTGCAAGGTCAATCGGTTTACCCTGGTGGATTTGGTGGTATGAACCCAAATTAATACCGGTAAGCACAAGCTCTTTTACACCAAGGGCGCTATAAGCGCGCACTTCATCAATGATTTCCTGTGTTGGGCGGCTTGTCGCCTTGCCGCGTGCCACATGAACAATGCAGTAGGTGCATTCGTTGTTGCAACCGTCTTGCACTTTAATGCCAACGCGCGTGCGGAATCCTTCACCAACCGGCAAAACAGGCACGGCAGCAACAGATTGAGCATTTTCCTGCTGCAAGCTGTTTTTGCCTTTCGAATCACTTCGAAGCAAGTCGCTCAGATACTCCGCGGTAAACGCCTTCCCTAAAACGACGATACGGGGCGACATCTCCTGATAAATATCGGCATGAAGTGCTGCAGAACAACCAGTGACCAGCACTTTTGCATGATCATTTTTATTGCAAACATGGCGTACCGTCTTGCGCGTTTTCTTTTCGGCCTCGCCCGTTACGGCGCACGTGTTTACCACGATCAAATCTGCTGCTTCAAGCGAGCCTTCGGCAAGGCCCGCGGAAAGGCACTGCGCGGCATACGAATCCGATTCGACTTTATTTACTTTGCAGCCAAGGTTTACCACATGAAAAAGCATTAATGCGCCTCTCCCATCGAGCGCTCAAGAATGCATCCGCCCAGCTGGCCTAAAGAATATAAAACCAAGGCCGGCGCAACGATACCTGCTGTTTCCGTACGCAAAATAGAAGACCCCAGCGACACAAGATGCGCATTGTCGCAAGAAAGAAGCAGCTCAACCTCGTCAGACGCAAGGCCCCCTTCAGGACCCACCACAACAGCAATGTTCAAGTCTGCAATATGTCTGTCACGCTTCTCAACCAGGGTCGTCAAAGCATCCGAAATGCGTTGAGAAGTAGGAGCTTCCTCCCAACAAACAAGAAGAGCGTCATAACAAGCGGTCATTGCTGCAAACTGCTTGATAGTCACCGGCGCATCTACCCGTGAAAGACGTGTTTGCCCCGATTGCATAGCTGCGCTTTTCGCCACGGCATTCCAGCGTTTAACGCGGTCGGCTGCCTTTTTGTCATCGAGCTTCATAACGCATCGCTGGCATTTAAGCGGCACGAAGGTCTCAACGCCCAGCTCGGTAGCATGGCGAATGACAAGCTCCATCTTCTCGCCCTTCGCAAGCCCCTGAACAAGCGTTATGTGCGGAATTTCCCGTGCGCCGTCGAGTTTTTGGCAAATGCGCACCAGCGGCGTGCCCGCTTCGTAATCTACCAGCTCGCACTCGAAATAATCGCTTGTTGCGTCAACCACCGCAATATGCTCGCCCGGCGCAACGCGTGCGACCTTCATATGCTTCAAATCGTCCGCAGACAAAGCAAGAGCAAAGCACTCCTGCTTTTCGCGAGAAATGATTTGCTCTTGAAGGAAATAATGAGGAAGCGACATGGACTAACCGCCAAAAACGTCGCGAAGCTTCTCAAGGGTGGAACGCGGCGCAGCAACGTCTTCGCCCATATCTTCGGCCAACTCTTCAAGCAACTCACGCTGATGTTTCGTTACCTTCTTGGGAATGACAACGCCAACATGCACGTACAAGTCGCCACGATTCTCGGAGCGCAGGCGCGGCATACCAAAGCCGCGCACCCGCACGACTTGGTCGTTTTGGCAGCCTTCGGGAATACGCACTTTCACCTTCTCATCGGGCTTTATGCCGTTGATTTCAATTTCAGCGCCAAGAATAGCTTGGATGAAAGAAATATTCGCACGAGCATGCAGGTTATCTCCATCGCGCTCGAAAAATTCATGCTCTTGAATGCGGCACGTCACAATCAAATCGCCAGCCGCAGCACCGTTCATGCCTGCTTCGCCGTAACCGGAAATGCGCAGCTGCTGGCCATCGCGAATACCGGCAGGGATATCCACCGACACGCGCTGACGATCGGGAACGCGTCCCTGGCCTTCGCATTCAGGGCAGGGATTCTCAACCGTTTTGCCAATGCCATTGCATTTGGGGCAGGTAGAGGCGGTCTGGATAGCTCCCAAAAACGTTTGCTGGACACTGGTAACGCGACCCGTACCGTTGCAGTTCGTGCACGTGACTTCGCGACCGTTTTCGCCTAAACCAGTTCCCGCGCAATCAGGACACGGAGCCAAGCGGTCGTACACGATTTCACGTTTAATGCCCGTAGCCACTTCTTCAAGCGTCAAGCGCAGGCCCACACCCATATCGCGACCATTCTTGCTGGCCGTTGTGCGTCCGCCTGCAGATCCACCGAAGAAGCTGCTGAAAATATCGCCCATGCCAAAGCCACCGAACATGTCATCCATGTCGAAGCCGCCATTGCCATAGGGGCTGCCGCCCGCAGCGCCCGGAATCGATCCAAAACGATCGTATTGAGCGCGCTTCGAAGGATCGGAAAGCACATCGTACGCTTCGTTTATCTCTTTGAATTTTTCTTCCGCATCGGGCTCTTTATTCACATCGGGGTGGAACTGACGCGCCTTTTTACGAAATGCTTTCTTAATCTCATCATCCGTTGCGTCCTTAGAAACACCAAGGACCTCATACAGATCAGCAGCCATTACAAACCTTTCTACAAACTTTCAGTTCAAAATTACTTATGTTGTATCTACTCAAATTATCTGCGCTATTGCAATCATTGTAAGCGTTATCTTTCGGACAATGCATCACGCGCACAGCGAACGGCCGCAACAACACGAGAATAATCCATTCGCGTTGGCCCAATCACCGCAACAATGCCCTGATGGGGACCCGTGCCGAACTTGCCCGCAACAACCGACACGCCCGAAAGATCTTCCGATTCGTTCTCGCTTCCAATGCTTACCGCGGGAATATCGCTTTGACCGGCAGCAACGCATCGGTCAAGAATCTCAAGGAGCATAGCATCGTCTTCCACCATGTGCATCACGGGAATAATAGACCGAGAATGCGAAAACTCCGGCTTAGACAAAAGGGAGCTCATTCCCAAGCTATGCGTTCGAACGCCTGAACCTTCATGCAAGCAGGCCAGAATCTCGTTCGTGCACTTCGAGACAAGCGGATCGCGAAGCGCCGCACCCATAACATCCGAAAGGCCGCGTTCAAGCTCGTGCAGCGAACGGCCGCACATGACCTGGTTCAGATAAACTTGCACGCGCGATAAATCCTCGGGATCAACGTCATATGCACTGTGGACGTGGCGATTAAGGACTTCGCCATCTTCAGTGACCAGTACGCACAAAAACTGCGTGGCAGAAAGAGAAACAAGCGAGATTTGCTTTAGGCGGAAGTCGTAAAGCGCGGGCGCAAGCACAACCGAAAGGCAATCCGTGAAACGAGACAGGTGCAACGAAACCTGCTGGAATAAGTCATCAAGCTCAGAAGATGTCTTGGCGAGCTCTTCAACAACATGAGCATAAGAATCATCATGCGGAACAAGATCGCGCTCAATCAAGTCATCTACAAACGCACGATACCCCGCATCGGTGGGAATACGACCCGCCGACGTATGAGGCTGCAGCAGATAGCCGTCATCTTCCAACCTTGAAAGCTCGTTGCGCACCGTAGCAGAGCTCACGCCCAAAGGGTAGCGCTCGATAAGGGTTCGGGAGCCAACGGGCAGAGCATACGAGACGTACTCTTCAATAAGCGCGCTTAAAACGCGCTGGCGCCTATCCGAAAGCATATTCCCTCCCCTCTATACGAGTATATGAATGTTCCAAACTGCCTTATTGTAGCAGCACTGTCATTTCAGCAAGAACGGTTCACCTCATATTTGATGAACCGTTACCATTTCGCAAATTCATTTCGTTTGATTCACTCATTACAACCAGCTTGAAGCTGTAAAATCATACTTCTTTTTACGGTGCTAAGTCGAAAATGCGCCCGTACAGCTCATTTCCGCAAAGCCACCCTTTCTCCGTTGGCTTATAGCGCCCCTCTTCGCAGACGCAAAGCCCCAATGCGCATAACGCCTCGAATGTTTCGTGCACGCGCGGCAGAAGCCCTTGAGCTTGCTTCACCGCTTCCAGCGAAACACCTTGTGCCATACGCATGGAAAGCATCAGATCTTCTGCGCGCATTTGAGATGCGTTCAAATCATCGGTTATCAGACCGTCTTTCTTCCGCATGCGTCGCTCACTATTTTGCGTCATCGTCGCAGCGCTTCGTCCCAATCCCAGATAAGGAACGCCCGTCCAGTAAGCAATGTTGTGCCGACACTCAAAACCCGGTTTCGCGTAGCTTGCCACTTCATAGCGCTCATAGCCTGCGGCACGCAGAAGCTTTTCAGCGCGCTCCATATGCTGCGCTTCGCAATCATCGTCGGGCTCTTCAAGCGCACCCGTCACCACATCGTGATAGAACGCGGTGCCCGGCTCAATAGTCAACGGGTAGACGCTCACATGGGAAACACCCAGGTCAATAGCTTGAGCGACAGATGCCTCAAACGATTCAAGCGACTGCCCCGGGATTCCGCACATCAAATCAACGCTCACGTTATCGAAACGCTCCTTGGCAGTACGAACCGCCACGCAAGCGTCGTGCGCAGAATGCGCGCGTCCCAAAAGGGCAAGAACATCATCGTCAAAGCTTTGCACGCCAAGGGAGAGCCGGTTTACGCCCAACGCCCAAATGTCGTTGATCAGACGATCGTTGACACTTTCCGGATTTGCCTCCATAGAGCATTCCATGTCGGGCTCAAGCCGCATGAAATGGGAAATTGCATACAGAAGCGACGACAAGCGCGCAATGCCCACATGGCTGGGCGTGCCGCCACCCAGATAGACCGTTTCGATGTTGGCGAGCTCCCCCTGTTTTGAAGCACGGCGAATCTGGAACACAAGATCTTCAACGTAGGTATCAATTTCGGGCGCATCTGCGCTGATGGCGCACGAGTCGAAGTCGCAATAGTTACATTTCTTCACGCAGAACGGAAGATGAAGATAGAGCGCTTTATAGGGATCGTGGGGCATTTCGTTACTCCTTGTCCGCAAGGCAAACAGCAGAACGCAAACGGTTCTTGCTGAGCGAATCCATTAGATAAGAGCACCTTCTTTTGACGCTTGTGTCATTTGGTGCTGCTTCGTTTTTTCGAGCAGCTCATCAAATACTTCGTTGAAATCTTCAAGCGTTGTGCATAAATTAATGCGCGCACGTGCGGCACTGGCGCCGGGAAGTCCCGCCATATACCACATGGCATGCTTGCGCATACGGCAGATATTGCGGCCTTCACGTTGCGAGAGCAGGCGCGCATGCGTGCGTGCCATGGCGATTCGCTCTTGGGCACTAGGTAACGCGAGCGAACCGTTTCCTTGCAACACCGATTTGACCTGCGCGAATATCCAAGGATTACCCTGGGCGGCGCGCGCTATCATCACACTATCGCACGATGTTTCCGCAAACATGCGCTGCGCATCTTCACCGCTCTTGATATCACCGTTTCCAATAACGGGAATGCTCACAGCCGCCTTTACTCGTCCGATTACGCCCGAATCAGACGCGCCCCGATACATTTGCTGCGCGAATCTTCCGTGCACCGCGCAGGCGGCTGCTCCCGCGTCTTCCATGCGACGTGCGAACTCAACTGCTGTCTCTTCGCCCTCGTAGAAGCCGCGGCGGAATTTCACGGTCACCGCATGATCAACCGCAGCAACCATCTCGCACACGATTTCCGCGGCAAGCGCAGGGCTGTTCATCAGGGCAGATCCGTCACCTTTCGTGCAAATCTTGCGCGCCGGACAACCCATGTTCACATCAAGGTACGCGAGCGCATCGCCCAGACGTTCCTCAACCCAAGCTGCTTGCCGTGCCATGGTCTGCGGCTCATGCCCGAACAGCTGAACGGCAACTTTTTCTTCGCCTGGCGCTAGATCGAGCAGGTTTTGCGTCTTTTCGTTCGCAAACGAAAGCGCTTTCGACGACACCATTTCGGTATACGTCATATCGGCGCCCTGCTCCAAGCACAGCGTTCGCATTGCCGTATCAGTCACGCCCGCCATGGGTCCCAAAATCACTTTTTTATCAGCAAGAAAGCATTGCAGCTGGTCGCGGTAAAACGAAGTAGTCATGCCGGGCTAGTCATCCACCTTCAAAATTGCCATAAATGCTTCCTGGGGCACTTCAACGTTGCCGATTGCCTTCATGCGCTTCTTGCCTTCTTTTTGCTTCTCCAAAAGCTTGCGTTTACGCGAGATATCGCCGCCGTAGCATTTCGCCAGAACGTCCTTGCGCTTGGCTTTAACGGTTTCGCGCGCAAGCACGCGACCGCCGATTGCCGCCTGAATGGGTACTTCGAAAAGCTGGCGCGGGATGATGCTCTTCAGCTTTTCCGCCAACACGCGCCCGCGATCATACGCTTTATCCTTATGCACGATAAACGACAGCGCATCAATCGGCTTGCCCGAAAGCAAAATGTCGAGTTTAACGAGCTCGCTGGGGAAATAATCTTCGAATTCGTAATCAAGGCTCGCGTAGCCCTTCGTATAGGACTTCAGCTTGTCGAAGTAATCCATGATAAGCTCCGACAGCGGAATGCGCCAAATCAGCTCGACCGTAGTGCTGGACAAATAATTCATGTTGATGAATTGACCGCGGCGGCTTACCGTCAAATCCATAACAGCGCCCACAAAGTCGGGCGGAACCATGATTTTCGCCTTCAAGAACGGCTCTTCAATGAAATCGATTTCGCTTGGATCGGGCATTTCCTGCGGAGAGCGGATAGAGAGCACTTCCCCACCCTGGCGATGCACGCGGTACTCAACGCTAGGAGCCGTTGCCAGAAGATCCAAGTTGAATTCGCGC
This sequence comes from uncultured Eggerthellaceae bacterium, assembly GCA_934648845.1. Classification (GTDB taxonomy): domain Bacteria; phylum Actinomycetota; class Coriobacteriia; order Coriobacteriales; family Eggerthellaceae; genus CAKUOV01. The sequence continues at coordinate 18,187 of CAKUFS010000013.1, read as the reverse complement.
TCCAAGCGCTCCTTGATGACTTCCATGTGCAAAAGGCCCAAAAAGCCCACGCGAAAGCCGAAACCCAGCGCATGCGATTTCTCAGGTTCCCATACCAAGGCAGGGTCATTGAGCGCCAACTTCTCAAGCGCTTCTTTCAACGGCTCGTATTGGTCGTTATCAATGGGAAACAGGCCGGTAAAGACCATGGGTTTTGCTTCACGGTATCCTGGCAGCGCCTCGGCGGTTTTATTCGAGCAAAGCGTGATAGTATCGCCCACTTTTACCTGGCTGACGGATTTCAAACCCGTGACCAGATATCCCACTTCACCGGTATAAAGCGCCGGCAGCGCAGTTTCAACGGGGCGACGTGCGCCCACTTCTTCTACAAGCGTCTCGGTTCCCGTTGCCAGCATAAGAATGCGGTCGCCTTTTTTCACCTGGCCGTCCACAACGCGAATGAGCGCAACTACACCGCGATACGGGTCGAAATACGAGTCGAAAATGAGCGCTTTCAACGGCGCATCAGCGTTTCCCGTAGGTGCAGGAATGTTGTACGCAATGGCTTCAAGCAAATCATGGACGCCTTCGCCTGTTTTGCCGCTTGCTAAAACGGCGTCATCGGCGGGAATTGCCAAAGCATCTTCGATTTCTGCGCGCACGCGCTCGGGATCGGCGGATGGAAGATCGATCTTATTGATAAGCGGCACAATTTCCAAATTAGAGTTCATGGCAAGCATGGCATTTGCCACCGTCTGTGCCTCAACACCTTGCGTTGCGTCAACCACCAGCACCGCACCATCGCATGCCGCCAAGCTGCGAGAAACTTCATACGTGAAGTCAACGTGACCTGGAGTGTCAATAAGGTTGTACTGGTAGACTTCGCCGTCATCGGCCGTATATTCAACGCGAACCGCTTGGCTCTTAATGGTAATACCGCGTTCACGCTCGATATCCATAGAGTCAAGCAGCTGCTCTTTCATGTCGCGGTGCGCAACCGTGCCCGTAAGCTCAAGGATGCGGTCTGAAATGGTCGATTTGCCGTGATCGATATGGGCGATGATGGAGAAATTCCTGATATGATTCAAATCTGTTGCCATAAGTATTTGCTTTATTCCTTTACTTTTTGCCTGAACGCCTATTCTATAAGGAAAAACAGCGATTTGTGCAAAAAATTTCGTGACAGGGCCAATGTTCTTTGCTATTCTATCGCATGTTGTGTCTAGCAATACGTACGCGCGATGAACTTATCGCCAAATCCGCAGACTGGCTGCATTAAGGATACGCAATTGCTGGAAGACCGCATTGGTCGAAGAAGCGAGAAATCCTGTTCGCCTCAAACGCATAACCCTTCGGGGTCTTCTCACTTGCCTTTTTTCAAGTGATGCGTTGTTCCGATCTGTGCGATACGTCCATAGCGCGTATGTTATTACTGGGCACAGCGAAAGCAAACATCATTTTTGAAGAAAGGATTTCCCATGGCAAACATCAAGAGCCAGAAGAAACGCATCATCACCAACGAAAAAGCCCATATACGCAATCGCGCCGTTAAGTCCGAGCTGAAGACCGCTGTTCGTCGCGTGCGCGACGCTGTGGCCGCCAAGGACGCCGAGGCTGCTTACGAATCTGCGCTGAAGGCATGCCGTCTGTTGGACAAGGCCGCTTCCAAGGGCGTTATCCACAAGAACCAGGCTGCTAACCGTAAGTCTGGCGTTATGGCTCTGGCCAACACCATTGTGACCGACGAAGTGCGCGCCGCATACAAGCCCGCCCCCAAGAAGGAGCAGGCTGCTACCGGCAACAAGAAGGCCGCCGCTAAGGCTGCTCGCAAAGAAGCCATGGCTGCTGCTTCCGCCGAGAAGGCAAAGCGTCGCGAGGCTCAGCTGAAGGCCGAGGCTAAGGCTGCTAAGAAAAAAGCGGAGGCCGAGAAGAAGGCCGCTGAAGAAGCAGCTCAGGCTGCCGCCGAGGAAGAAGCTGCTGAATAAGCACCTCTCCCTATCAGGTACCATCGAGAAGCCGCTCGTGGCGAGCGGCTTCTTTGTTTTTCCGGGAATCGAGAAAGCTGCAACATCGATATGATGTCGCTCGCGCTCTACATGAGCGGTGGTGCTGTACTGAACGCTTCAACAGCAAATTCGAAACCCGCAGCGCCGCAACAAAAAAGCGCTTTACCGAGAAAGCGCTTTCACCACCCATAAACGAAATGCTTCATCGGGCTGTGCGCCCGATTTCATAGCTTGCTCCGTATCGCGCAAGGCAATGAGCGCGCTTCTTAATTCGTCTGAAGAAAACCTTCGTGCATAACGAGTATGATTCTTGATCTTCCACGATTCCGCAGACGAATACCCCAATTCGGAAAGAACAGCGGCTTGACCAGCGCCACGAGCTTCAACGGACTTCACGCACATAAGCTCACGGAGACGCTGTGCGCATTGCGGCACAAGCGCATGAGGCGAAACACCGCGCGCGGAGTCAAGCCATTGCAACGACGCAACCAAGTTGCGATCGGAAAAAGGCTCAAGGAATTTCCAAGGTTTTGCATCGGCAGTTGCTTCCGCATATTCTTTGACATCGGCTGCAGTAATGCGCTGTTTATCAGCACAAATAAGGGCGATCTTTTCAACTTCGTTGTCAAGAAAGATAGTATCGGCACCCACGTACTCAATAAGGAGCGCAGCGGCAGCATCGTCCATAGCCGCACCGTGCGCGGTAGCCATAGCAGCAACTTTCCGCTGCAACTCGCGCCCTTTCGGCAGCGCGCAATCGATAATAGCCGTTTTTCCCAAAGCGGAAATCGCCTTATAGAGTTTCGTGTTTTTCGCAAGCTTCTCGAACGAGAGCGCCAACACCGTTGTCTCGCTAGGTGACTTTGCATAATCGGTCAGGGCGTCTTGATCAGCTTTTCTCAGCTTGTGTCCGTTGCGCACCAGAACAAGACGACGGGCTGCCATGAAAGGAATCGTCTCGCACGCCGCAACGATATCTGCACCGGTACACGTTTCGCCATCGAAGTCATCGCAGTCAAAGGAAAGGTCATCTTCATGTTCCATGCGCGCTTTCAAGCGTTCAAGCACTTCTGAGCGCTTGAGATCGTCGTCTCCAACCGCAAGATGAATCGGTAATATGTTTGCTTCTTTTGCCATGACGCTATTTTATCCGCTCGTTGCCACCCGTATGCCTTCGTTCTCAAAGAAACAGGTAATTGTTCCTTGCTCGTCGGTTCTTGCCGACACAACATGATTCGCTTCAAGCAGCGAGAGAACCTCTGCATTAGGATGGCCATAGCGGTTATACGCGCCAACGCTTAAAAGGGCAATACGGGGCGAAAGTGCGTCAAGAGTATCCTGATCGCAAGATACCGCAGAGCCATGGTGGCCCACTTTGAAAATGTCAGTCTTTCCAATATTCCCCTGCTCTATCATGCGCTGAAGCGTTTCGCGTTCAGCATCACCCACGAGAAACGCCGTATAATCAATTGCGCTATCACCATCCATATCAACTACCACGCTCAAGCAAAGACTGTCCTGGTTTCCTCCTTCCTGAGCGTAAACATACGGCCAAACCATCGTCGCCGAAACGTGATTTGCGCAGACTGAATCACCCACCTCCATTCCAACCAAAGGTACGCCGGCAGTACGAAAAGCATCTCGAACCCCCGCGCATTTCTCGCAAGCGCATGCAATCATCGGTGCGGGCACGCATCCTTTTTCCACTTGCACCACACTCAAAAGCGCCGGAAGCGAACCGCAGTGATCATTATCGGGATGCGTGATAAACACCGCATCAAGCCGCCGGATGCCTTTCTTTGCGAGCTCTCGTTTGAGCTGTGTATCCTGATTGCCCGTATCAACAAGCATCGCCGTTTTTCCGTCACGGAGCAATAACGCATCCCCTTGACCCACGTCGAGCGCAGCTAAATAAATTTCACCGCTTCTTCCCGCTGAAACAACAATCGCAATCAAGACAATCGCCGCAAACGCGCCGCAGAAAAGCAGCTTTCGTTGTGGGTTTGTTTTCTGAGCAACCTGGAGATTTGAAATCACGCGCGCAAGTGCTCCTCGTTGCAACGAAATAATGCCGATAAACAGCAAAGCGCTTAAGACAAGAGCGAACGCAATTGGCAATTCAGCGGGAATCGCCGCATAAGGAAATGCTGCAAGAATGCTCACCAAAGAAGAGAAAAGCCTGCATAACCCCTGGCAAACCGCAAGAATCACTCCCGGTAAAGAACCGAATGCCAGAAAGAGGACTTGGCATGCCAGCGCGCTGATACAAAGCGGCGTGAAAAGCAAGCCGAGCAAAACGTTTGAAAGCGGAGCGATAAGCGAAACCTGCGCAAAAAGCGCTGCAGACAAAGGAAGCGTTGCGATGCTTGCCGAAAGCGTAAGAGAAATGCTCTCTTTGACAAACGCCGTTGCTTTCGATGAAAAGGTCCTCTGCTTTGTTCTGCCAAATGCCCTGGTAAAAAACGGCACAAACACAATAATACCCAGCGTAGAAAGCGCCGATAGCGCAAATGAAGCAGAAACAGATATCGCAGGATCAACTAAAAGGCAAGTAAAGATACAGAGCGCTAAAGCATTTTGCGAGGCGGCTCTTCTTCGCGCGAAAAACGACAGGCACGCCAAAAGAGACATAAAGGCGGCACGAAACGCCGAAATGGGAAACGAACACACGAAAAGAAACAGCAGAACAAGCAGCACCGACAACAGCGCTTGATACTTTCGCTTTACGTGTAAACGCGAAAACAAAACGGTCACAAATGCTATGGCCAAGCTCAAATGGGCACCACTTACGGCAACAATATGAGCTAAACCCGCCACTTGAAAATCGCGATAGAGCAATCCTTCTTGCAAAAGCCCGCGATACCCGCAAGCAAGCGCCAACAGTAATCCGTTCAGCGAAGACTCCCCAGGTCTTTCGCTCACATTTTGAATAAATAGTGCGCGCTTTTCCGCAAAAGGCGTTACCCATGAAACGTCATCCACGCTTTTTACGTCTGCTTTTGCGGCAACCCCCTTTGACCAGTACGCAGATTCCTGGGATTCTTTTGGCAACGAAACAGCAACTTGCGCAGTCACGCATTGGCCATAGAAAAACTGAATTCCCTTTTTCGCATAAAGGCGCACCTTAGCGATGCTTCCATCGGGGGTTTTCGTTAAACACTCAGCAGATACACCGTAGGAGCTTTCTTGAGCGTCATTCAAAACGAAGAACGAGAGCTCTTGTTGAGCCGATTCGCTTTTACCACTCACCCCAAATTGTTCGCAAGCATGCTCGATGCCAATCGCGCCCGCAAAAGCGCAGGTAGTACCAGCGAGCAGCATTGAAACAGCAAGAATGAAAAGCTTGGCGTTCGCAACGCGAATCTTCAATGCGCAAAAAGCAGCGCCAAACGCCAGAACTGCGCCGTAAGAGCCAAGCAGAAACAGCTGTGCTGCATCCATGCCGCGCGCAGTCTCAAACGATGCGGCGCAACTTATCCAAAACACGAGCGATAACAGCAAAAGAGGCGAAAGACGCATGCGTTTCGCTACAGGATCAACGCAAAACCCCTGATTGACTTCGAGCATAATGTGCTACACGCAAATGTAGGCACGGATTGATTCGAGTTTCTTATCGCCAATGCCCGATACGTTTTTCAGTTCATCAATCGTTTTAAATGATCCCTGTTTATCACGATAACTGATAATGCGCTGGGCGAAAGCAGCGCCAATCCCCGGTATCTGCTCAAGTTGCGCTGCGGTTGCCGTATTGATATTGATAAGCTGCGACGAAGCATTGCCGCTGTCTGCCGAATCAGAAGATGAATCGTTGATCGCTCGTACGATTATCTGCTCTCCGTCGCTTACGAGACGCGCTAGATTAAGCGATTCAAGCGAAGCGCCATCAAGAAAACCTTGGGCGCACTCGACAACATCACATACGCGTGCTCCTTGCGCCACATAATACACACCCGGTGCAGCTACTTGGCCGCAAATATATACGCAAAGTTGTTTTTCAGCATCTTCACCTGCATCTTTACTTTGATTGGAATCAATACCATTTGTATTGTGCGCAGCAACGCCCGATGAAGCCGCCGCCCCCTCAACCGTGCCGTCTGCTTTGACAAGCACGCTACTCTGAGCATCCGCCGTGCCGAAGAAGCCAAACGCAAAGAGAGCCAATATAGCAACAACACCTGCAATTATTTTTATTCGAGGTTCATTTTTTCGACCAAAGCGTACTAATTTCGCTCGGAACCTTTTGAGCAGAGAAAGCATATGCCGCTCCCCTTTCCTTCGTGATGGGGAAAGGATAGAGCGGCATATTGACAAAAACCTATCAAAACAACCCGAAACGCTATCAAAATGCTATCAAATCGAGCTCTTTCGCTATCAAAAAGTTGACAACACTCGAAACTACTTGCACGCCGGGCAATCGTAATCATGGCGCTCGATTTTACCCATGATTTCAGGGATCCACTCATCAAGCGGCAACAGCGCTTCAGCCTCTAAAACGTCTTCAAGTTTCGCATGCGTCTCGGGGCTGCGCGGCATGAAGAGCGTGCAGCAATCCGGTGCATCCTGCGACGAAATCTCGAACGTACCGAGTTTTTGCGCCTCATCGATAATTTCAATCTTATCGGTGCCGATAAGCGGCCTGAACACCGGCATCTCAACGGCAGCATCGGTCGCACGAATGTTCTCAAGCGTCTGAGACGCAACCTGACCCAGGCTCTCGCCCGTCACCAGCGCGCCTGCATGCACTTTACGCGCAAGCTGTTCAGCGATTTTGAACATAAGGCGACGATACATGATAATACGTAAGCGCGGCGGCACCTTAAGCGAAATCTCGCGTTGGTAATCACCGAACGGCACTACGTAAACACGCGCAATGCAGCCTGTTTTTTCAAGAACGTGTGCTATATCGTCCACCAGGTATTCACTGGTATCCGATGTTTGCGGGCGTCCCGAAAAATGAATGCCCATGCAAACAGCACCGCGGCGCGCCATGCGCCAGAGTGCAACCGGCGAATCGATTCCCGATGACATCAAGCACATCACGCGCCCTGAGCTGCCAACGGGCAAACCGCCAATACCGCGAATGCTGTGCGCATACACATACGAAGAAGCTTGCACAACCTCGATGCCAACCGTCAGATCAGGTTCTACCATTTGAACTTTGACCTGCGGGAACGCGTCACTCAAAGCACCGCCGATAATGCGGTTCATCTCCATAGAGTTCACCGGAAAATCAGTGTGATTACGGCGTGCAGCCACTTTGAAACTTGCAAAATTACTTGACTCACTCATAGCGGCAATACCCGCCGCCGTCATATCCTCAATACTTCGAGGACACTTGAAGCCAAAAGAAACGCGTGCCACACCAGGAACAATCGCAATAAAGTGCGCGACACGCGTATGCAGCTCTAAATCGGTCCCTTCACGAAGAAAGACACAAAGACGCCCAGAAATACGCTGAATCGTCACCACGGGATAATCCTGCAGCAACGATTCAATGTTTTTCAACAATCGCATCTCAAAGGATGCGCGATTTTTGCCTTTGAGGCCTATTTCGTGATAGTGGACCAGACAGATTCGTTGAAAATCAGCCATCCTTATCCTTACTATAACGCTTAATTCGCCTTCAAGTCGATAGTGGCGGGGTCGTAAGAAACATCGCCGTCGGCAATTTCAGCGAACGCCAAAGAAAGCGGTTTCTTGTCGGCAGCGCGAGCGACCTGCACCGACAAAGACTGAGCGGCAGCACGATCGCGCTGACCGCGCATCATATCGTTGATGTCGCGCGCACGCTTCGCAGCAACGGTGCACAGCAGAAAACGATCGTTATCCGCGCGTTCCAAAAGCTCATCGATTTTAGGTTCAATCAAGCTCATAACATTTGCTCCAAAATCATATACATTAATCCCGAACGATAGCAACAAGCTTTTTCGTTGCTTCGTCCAAGTCATCGTTGACTAGACGAACATCGTATTCGAAACGACGCTCCATCTCTTTTTTCGCCGTATTCATACGCGCTTCAATTACCTCAGCAGATTCAGTACCGCGACCAGAAAGACGACGACGCAACTCTTCCATACTCGGCGGCTCGATAAAGACTAAGCACGCATCAGGGAAAAGTTGCTTCACTTGAAAAGCGCCCTGAACTTCAATCTCCAAAATGACCGAGTTGCCCGCTGCAAGGTGCTCTTTGATAGGCGCGAGGGGTGTACCGTAGTAATTATCGTTATACCGAGCCCACTCCAAGAAACCATCTTCCGAAATTCCCTGTTCAAATTGCTCTTTCGTCATGAAAACATACGAAACACCAGGAATTTCGCCTTCGCGGGGCGCACGCGTAGTCGCGGAAACCGAAACCCAAAGAGAGGGAAGTTCCTGCGCAAGACGAGCCACCAAGGTGCCTTTACCGGCACCCGATGGCCCTGAAATTACAAAAAGCTTAGAAGGCACGATTAGCCCAAACGCTCCAGAAGCGCAGCCTGCTGGCGCTCACCTAAACCGCGAAGACGGCGGCTATCGGCAATGTTGAGTTCGGTCATGATCTTCTCGGCCTTGGCCTTGCCATAGCCAGGAAGGGTCTCGATAAGAGTGGAAACCTTCATACGACCAACGATTTCATCGTCTTTCATGGCGATGACTTCCGCAAGGGTAAGAGCGCCCGACTTAAGCTGCTCACGAATTTCTGCACGCTTTGCGCGAGCCTGCTTAGCCTTTTCCAGTGCCTGTGCGCGCTCTTCGGGAGTCAACTGAGGAATTGCCATTCTAATCTCCTTTTTCAAATTATCTCACGGGCAAAATTCAACCCGCCTATTACTTCTGCGAGACGTTCCGTGATGCCGTCTCAAGAATGCAAATCTAGATATTACACGAAACACCCAGCTCATACAATAAAAATAATGGGATGAACAAGAATCGGACAAAAAATTTACGCCGAAATACCTTCGAGTTCGCGAATTATGCTGCGAAACGCCTCCACGGGATCGGCTGCTTTCGTGATAGGACGACCAATAACAAGATGAGATGCGCCATGCTCTACGGCAAAGGAAGGAGTCGCGATGCGCTTTTGGTCTCCCGCATCTGCACCAGCAGGGCGAATGCCCGGCGTTACAATGGCGGCAGTATCTCCCAGCAGTGCACGAAGTTGCTCCGCTTCCCAAGGGGAAGAAACAACGCCAGAGACGCCGGCGGTTTTTGTGAGAGCCGCAAGCAGATTCACCTGATCGGCTGCGGCGCGATTGACGCCAATCTCAGCCAACGTTGCGTCATCCATGCTGGTCAGCACAGTAACGCCCAACGTGATGGGCACATCACCCTTGCCCGCTTCTTGCTCCACCGCCTTCTGAGCGGCGCTCATCATCTCAACGCCACCTGAAGCATGCATGGTAAGCATATCGGCGCCAATGGATACAAGCGAGCCAATAGCACCTTGCACCTGATGCGGAATATCATAGAGCTTCAAGTCGATGAACACCTTGTAGCCCATGTCCTTGAATTTCTGCACGAATGCAGGGCCTTCCTTGTAGAACAGCGTCATGCCGATTTTAACCCAACGGGCTTCGCCTTGAAGCTTTTCCGCCAAGTCAAGCGCCTCTTGCGCTTCCATATCCAGCGCAATGATTACGCGATCGGCCGGTTCGAGTTCCTTGTAGTTTTGCATAAGGTACACCTCTTTCTAACACTCAAGAGCGCCAATGAGTTCGTTTACATCGGAAACGCCCTGTTCTTCGCAGTACGCCTCAATGCCTTCAACGACATCGACAGTTGCATGCGGATTCATGAAATTCGCCGTGCCCACTGCAACGGCAGTTGCACCGGCAAGCATGAATTCAATGGCATCGGTGCCCGTAGTCACACCACCCATGCCCAAAATGGGCACATCAACTGCCTGATGGCACTGCCATACCATGCGCAGCGCAACGGGCTTGACCGCGGGACCGGAAAGGCCACCCACCACGCGAGCCAAAACAGGCTTGCGGCGTTTCGCGTCAATCGCCATGCCCAGCAAGGTATTGATCAGGGAAATCGCATCGGCGCCTTCTTCTTGCGCCACTTTTGCAATCTCGGTGATATCGGTGACGTTCGGCGTGAGCTTCACGATCATGGGACGCTTCGTGACATTGCGGCAGGCACGAATCACTTCGGAGGCTTTCTCAGGAACGCAACCAAATGTCATACCGCCTGCATCGACATTCGGACAGCTGATGTTAATCTCGTAGGCATGCACGTGGGGGCAATCTTCCAGACGCTCCACAACGGCTTGGTATTCACCTACGGAGTGACCCGACACATTCACGATGCAGGGAACGTCTTGCGTTGCCAACCAGGCGATATCGCCTTCAATCAAGTGGTCGACACCGGGATTCTGCAAGCCAATGGAATTCAGCATACCGCTGGGAGTTTCCGCAATGCGCACGGCATCGTTTCCCGCCCAACCATTCAGAGAGACGCCCTTGGTGGTAACGGCGCCCAAGCGCGAAAGGTCCACGAAATCGGCGTATTCGCGCCCCGCAGCAAACGTGCCCGACGCAACCGTCACGGGGTTGCGCATGATAAGACCACCAAGGTTGACCTGGGTATTCACTGCCATTACCATACCACCTTCTCCGCTTCGAAAATCGGACCGTCAACGCAAGCGCGTTTGCGGCCATCCACCGTCTCCACAATGCACGATAGGCAAGCTCCCACGCCGCACGCCATGCGCTTCTCCATAGACACCTGGCACGCAACGCCCGCACGCGCTGCCGTTTGCGCAATGATGCGCATAAGCGGCTCCGGTCCGCAGACATACACCATGTCGTACGCATTTTTAGCAAGCAGCTCCTCCACGGGACCCGTGCAGAAGCCAGCACAACCAAATGTGCCATCGTCGGTTGCGCAGCGCAACGCGTCGCCGTGAACCTGCTTGTACAAATCATACGTGACCAGCGCATCTTTCGTAGCAGCACCAATGACAACATCCACCGTAGCACCTGCGGCTTTTGCCTGCTTAGACAACATGAACAACGGGGCTGCGCCCACACCGCCACCTACAATCAAAACGCGTTTACCCGCTTCGGGAACATCCCAGCCACGGCCGATAGAGCCAATGACATCGAACTCATGACCCGGAGCAGCCGAAGTCATGAATTGCGTTCCTTCGCCTACCACCTGGTACAAGATGGTCATGCGGCCCGCTTCGGGGTCGGTATCAAGAATAGAGAAAGGACGACGCAAAATATGTTCGCCGAAGCCATTGAGCTTCATATGCACAAACTGCCCCGGCAATACAAGCGGAGCCACTTGGGGGCTTTCCAGCTCCATGATGTAGAGGCGTGGCCCTACGTTGTCGTTTCGAAGGACTATCGCCTTCTCATCTATCAGAGTCATGTATTCCTCCTTTTCGTGCTGCTCAGCAGCGAATAAGCACCGTGCAGAAACAGCGCGCCGCCTTCTCCTTGCAGCGCGGCATCCGGCTCGTGTTATGCAACCACCGTGCAATCAATCATGGTGGGCTGACCGCCAACATACACATCCGTTGCACGTCCAACCAAGTTTGCACCGATAAACGCGCTATTCGTTGCCTTAGACTGGAAATCCTGCTCGGTAACCGTCCATGCCAAATTTGGATCGATAATCGTCACATCGGCAACGCTTCCGACTGCCAACGTAACCGGCTCTACGCGCAGAATCTCGCGCGGCTTGACAGCCATGAGCTCAACCATACGCTGCCAGGTAATAACGCCGGGATTCACCAGATTCGTCAGGATAAGACCGACCGACGTTTCGATGCCCGTCATGCCAAACGGCGCCAATTCGAACTCTCGATCCTTTTCGTACGCAGCATGAGGCGCATGATCGGTAACAATAACGTCAACGGAACCATCAACCACGCCTTCGATAAGCGCTTTGCAGTCGCTTTTCGTGCGCAGCGGCGGATTGACCTTGAAGTTCGTATTGTAATCAACGCCAATCATATCTTCGTCAAGGAACAAGTGGTGCGGCGTTGCTTCGCACGTCACTTTCAAGCCTTCCGCCTTTGCGGCACGAACTGCATTCAAACCGCGTTTCGTTGAAATATGCTGAATATGAAGCGGGCAGTCTGTCAAACGGCTCAGCGCAATGTCGCGCTGAATCTGCAGCTCTTCGCCTTCAGCGGGCCAGCCGGCAACGCCCAGGCGCGTAGAGACAACGCCTTCGTTCACTTGCCCCGTTCCTACCAGATCCTCATCTTGGCAGTGACTCATGACAACGCGGTTGAACTGGGCAGCGTAGTCCATAACACGGCGCATCATGCCGGCACCTTGAACGCCACGGCCGTCATCGGTGAACGCAACGGCGCCATGAGCAGCCATATCGCCCATTTCCGCCAAGCTTTCGCCCTTGAGGCCCTTCGTGCATGCACCGGAAATATACACGCGGCAAGCGCCTACTTCCTTCGCGCGCGCCTTCGTGTATTCCACCGCCAAAGCCGTATCGGTTACCGGAAGCGTGTTCGGCATGACACAGACTGCCGTAAAACCGCCGTGCGCCGCAGCACGCGTACCGGAATGGATGTCCTCTTTGAACTCGTAGCCCGGTTCGCGCAGATGCACATGGATATCTACCAAGCCCGGAACCAGGACCTTCCCCGTCATATCGCGTTCTTCAGCGCTCGGAACGGAAAGGGTTTCGCCAATTTGGGCAATCTTTCCGTCTTCGATGAGTACATCGCAAACGCTATCGAGGTCTACTTGCGGGTCAACCGCCCGCACACCTTTAAGAATCAGAGCCATCGTTGCCTCCCAACAGCAAATATAAAACCGCCATGCGCGTCAAAATGCCTGCATACACTTGATCAAGAATCACCGAACGCTCGGGATGGTCGGCCATATAGCTATCAAGCTCAATGCCGCGATTGATAGGACCGGGGTGGCAGATGATAGCATCCTTCTTCATGAACCGCTCGCGTTCTTTATTCAAGCCGTACAGCAAGCTGTACTCGCGCAAGCTGGGGAACGGGGCATCTTCGATGCGCTCCATTTGAATGCGCAGCATATACACCACGTCAAGCTCGGGCAGCGCTTCCTCGATATTCGCCGTTACGTGGTCGACGCCGAGGATTTCAGGGCACGCGGGCAAAAGCGTTGCAGGAGCAATAACCGTAACGGTGGCTCCCATGATTTTCAGCGCAGGAATAAGCGATCCGCACACGCGCGAATGGTTGATGTCGCCCACAATGCCCACGTGCAAGCCTTCGAATGACCCTTTGCGCTCCCAAATGGAGTACAGGTCCAGCAGCGCTTGCGTGGGGTGCTGGTGCTTGCCGTCGCCCGCGTCAATTACGGGAAGTCCCGATGTTTGCGCGATCTTATACGGCGTGCCTGCATGCTTGTCGCGCACGACAATGCAGTCAATCTTATAGGAGCACAGCGTTTTCACGGTATCCACCAGGCTTTCGCCTTTTACCGTGGATGTAGACGTGCCGCCAAACGCCATAGTATCGCAGCTCAGGCGCTTTTCAGCCAGTTCGAACGAGCTTCTGGTGCGCGTTGACGGCTCGTTGAACATATTCACAACCGTATATCCCTTGAGCGTAGGCACCTTCTTCACGCGGCGCTCGTTAACCGCCTTGAAGCTTTGCGCCGTACGCAAGATGATCATAATATCCTCGGCGGAATACTCCGTGATATCAATGAGATTCTTGTGGTTGAATGCCATGATTATTCGGCTCCCTTCTCCGCCGAAACGGGATGACTGTGAGCGCGTTGACCCTGGTCAAGGTCAGAAATCTCAACGCAAGTGCGACCGTCGGTCTCTTCCAAGTAAAGACGTACGTTCTCGTTATGGGAAGAAGGAACGTTTTTACCCACGTAATCGGCGCGAATGGGAAGCTCGCGATGTCCCCGATCCACCAAAACAGCCAGCTGAACAGCGGCGGGGCGTCCGAAATCCATCAGGGCATCAAGCGCGGCGCGGATGGTGCGACCGGTGAAAAGCACGTCATCCACCAGCACGACTTTTTTGCCATCGAGCTCAAACGGAATGTTGCTGCCCAAAACCTGCGGAGCAATATAGATGCTGAAGTCATCGCGGTAGAAGCTGATGTCAAGCGCCCCCAGGGGAACTTCCACCCCTTCTATCTGGTGAATCTTTTCCGCCAAGCGACGCGCCAGCACATCACCGCGCGTCACAATGCCCACCAGCGCCAAGTCCTTGCAGCCTTTGTTCGCCTCTAAAATCTGATGGGCGATACGCGTTAGGGCGCGCTCAACGTCATCGGCATCCATGCATACGCTCTTCACGTCTCCGTTTTCCATACCACGCTCCTTTCCGTTTACGAAAAAAAGATCCCCGCGCGTTTTGCGCGAAGACCCTTATAAACACAATGGTAGTATGAGCCTTGTCGGTCTCTCGGTACCGCTTTTAAAGGGCTTGCTCCATTATACGCGTATTCCCGCCCCTGTTATGCAAGCAAGCGCAATCTGCGAAAAGTTTGCGGAAGCGGAAGGCGGTCGGGAGCACGTTCGGCAAAAGCACTTTTCCGCATGCGTGCGCGTATTTGGAAGCAGAGGGCGCCCGCAAACCATCCTTTACCGAGCACTACGCAAGCTCAGCGGTAAAATCAATCGCCTGAACAGCAGTAATAAGCTGATCAGCATTCGCACATCCCTCAACCGTTGCACGCTCTTCCTCAAGATTCACATCGGCCGACGTCACGCCATCAACCGCTTCAAGCGCGTCTTTCACTCGTGCAACGCATTTCGGGCAGTGCATGCCGCCTACATGAAGTACCGTTGTATTTGATTCTTTAAACAGAGCCATATTGTTTCCTTTCCCTTTCGTTTATCCCATGGCTTTTATTTACGCGGTTTCGCTGGTTTCCAGTTACGCAGGCGCAACGCATTGCTTACTACGCAGACGCTCGAACAGCTCATGGCCGCAGCGGCAATCATGGGATTAAGCGTAATCCCCAGCGGCACAAGCACGCCTGCAGCAACGGGAATGCAGATCACATTATAGAAAAGCGCCCAGAACAAGTTCTGCTTGATGTTGCGCAATGTGGCGCGACTCAAGTCGAACGCGTTGACCACATCGGCCAAACTGCTGTTCATAAGCACGATATCGGCACTTTCAATGGCAATATCAGTTCCTGCGCCAATGGCGATTCCCACATCGGCGCGGGCAAGAGCCGGCGCATCGTTCACACCATCGCCCACCATGACAACTTTTCCTTGCTCGCCGGCGCGGCGAACGTACGCTTCTTTTTCCTGCGGCAATACGCCAGCCACCACGTTATCCACGCCAACGAGTTGTGCGATAGCATTTGCCGTGGCAACGTTGTCTCCCGTGAGCATCATCGTACGAATACCCCGTTGCTTCAAGACAGCAATAGCTGCAGCGCTTTCCGGCTTAACGGCATCGGCCAGTGCTATAACGCCGGCAAGCGAACCTGCATACGCGAAGTAGAGCGACGTTTTTCCCGCTCGGGACAACGCATCCCCCTTATCCGCAAGCGTGCCCAGTTCAATGCCCCGTTCGTTCATCAAGCGCTCATTTCCCGCCAGCACATCCTCTCCCGCCAAGCGAGCGCACAAACCACCACCGGGAATCTGAGTGAATTGCTGGACAGCCATTGCAGATATTCCCAGTTCAGCGACATAGCGACAAAGCGCTTGCGCCAAGGGATGCTCACTTTTCGCTTCAACGGATGCAACAAGTTGCAACAGCTCTTCGCGTTCCACGCCTTCAGCGCACAGCACATCGGTCACTTCTGGAATACCAGTGGTAATGGTTCCCGTTTTATCAAAGATAACCATCTGAACATCGTGAGCGGTTTCCAACGATTCGGCACTCTTGATCAAAATGCCGTTTTTCGCGCCGCGCCCCGTTCCCACCATAATGGCAGTCGGAGTGGCCAAGCCCAAGGCGCAGGGGCAGCTGATGACCAAAACGCTAATAGCATGATTCACCGCTTCAGATACAGAACCGCCAATAACCAGCCACACCACCAAAACAATCACGGCAAGCGCCACAACAATGGGAACGAAAACCCCGCTGATCTTATCGGCAATGCGCTGGATAGGCGCTTTCGTGCTGGTCGCTTCGTCAACAAGGGCAATGATTTGCGCCAACGCGGTATCGGCACCCACGCGTTTCGCCTGCATGGTGAAATACCCTGCCGTGTTCACCGTGGCACCAGTAACAATATTGCCTGGCAGCTTCTCGACTGGCACGCTTTCGCCTGTGATAGCGCTCTCGTCTACCGTTCCGTTGCCCGATACCACTACGCCATCAACGGGCACCGCCTGACCCGCCTTTACCACAAGCACGTCTCCCACCTGCACGTTTTCAACCGGAATCTCCGATTCCGTACCATCATCGGCAACAAGAAACGCTGTTTTAGGCGCAAGATCCATGAGCGACGTAATGGCATCGGTCGTTTTCCCCTTCGCGCGCGCCTCAAAGAACTTTCCCAGCGTGATGAGCGTGAGAATCATTGCGGCTGATTCAAAGTACAAGTCCATCGATGCGTGATGCGCCGCCATCGTATCGCCCGCACCCAGCGCCGCTGCCATACGATAAAGCGCCGCAATGCCGTATAGCGTGGATGCGCCCGACCCCAACGCAATAAGCGTATCCATAGTGGGCGCTTTATGCGCAAGTGTTTTGAAGCCAACGCGAAAAAATTTGAAATTGACGAAGATAACAGGCAGAAGCAACAAGAATTGCGTGAGTGCAAATACCATCAAGTTCTGATCGCCCAGAAAACAGTCCGGCAAAGGCCAGCCAAACATATGTCCCATGCTCAAATAAAACAGCGGAACGGTGAAGCAGAAGCTCACGATAAGGCGCAACTTCACTCGCGCCGCTTCTTGTGCCGCAGCATTTTGTTTGCTTGCGCCCGCAGCGGAAAAGCCTGCACCCGAAGTCGCTGCACCGCCTTGCGCAGAACGCGGAAAAGCACCGTAGCCCGCTTTCTCAATTGCAGCGACCACCGGTGCCGTTACTTGGGCGGCATCCGCGCACTCGATGTCGAGTGTATTTTTGAGCAGATTTACCACAGCGCTTTCAACACCCGAAACGCTTGCCGCCGCTTGCTCAACGCGAGCTTGGCACGCCGAGCACGTCATGCCCGTGATATCAAACGTGCACTTCATCTAGCGGCCTCCGAACTTCTTGATAAGCTGCATTGCTTCATCGATAATCTCAGTGTTGCCCTGCTGGATTTGCTCTACCACACATGTTTCCAAGTGGTTTTTCAGCACGATTTCGCTCACTTTATGCAGCGCGCTTTCCGCTGCAGCAAGTTGCACCAGCACATCGCCGCAATAACGATTCTCGTCAATCATGCTTTTTACGCCGTTAACCTGGCCAATCGCTCGATTGAGACGTTTTTGGATGTCGATTATCATCTGCTCATCGCGCGGCGTGTTCTTCTTTTTGCAACAACACTCTTCCATAACGCGTTTCCCTTCTGTGCGCTTGCGGAACTCCAGCGTCCCAAACACAAGCGCCGCTAAAGTTCGTTTATTTTTCAACGAGCATTATATACCCCCTGGGGGTATATAGAAGATAAAAAATTTTTTCTAACAGTCTAGAAGTATGGTGGTCCCATATGCCCATCTACGTGCGGTAGGTCGCATCGGCCATAAGCAAATGGCGGACCACCCTTGCGGTTTTCGGCCATCTGTCCTCCGCCTGGCGCACGCGGAACAGGTAGACGAACCATGACCGACCAAGGGAGGTAGCGGTCTATGCGGCCCGGTTCACGAAGGTGCGCGTCGTTTGGCATCTCGTCGAGCAGCCATTCCACGTAGGCGCGCTGGTTGAGCCCGTTGAGCTTGGCGGTGACCACTATGGAGTATATGGCGGCCGACGTCTCGGCGCCCCTGGGGGTGTTGCTGAACAGCCAGTTCTTGCGGCATGTACTCCATAGTCACAACGGCGCGCATGAACGGCATCTCCCCCAGGCCCTACATCGAGTGGCTGCTCACCGAGCTGCCGAACGCCGGGGAGCTCACGGACGATGTTCTGGACTCCTTCATGCCCTGGTCCGACAAGGTCCCGCAATCCTTCAGGCTCGCTCCCAAAAAGGCCCGGGAACTGGCCGGGATAGCCGAAGAACCGATCGTGGACATCGATCCGGACACCATCCCCTGAATCTGAATCTGAATCTGCCCCGTTTTCGTTGACAGGTTCTATGCCGCCTCCGGGCGGTTTTCCCTTGCATGCATTTCCTCGAACTC
>CAKUFS010000012.1 GCA_934648845.1 uncultured Eggerthellaceae bacterium | reverse complement strand
AACGAAACTCAGCGGCACAGCGCGGCACTCAAAAATGCAGGTCAGAACCCTATCGGCCTACTCCCACTCGATCGTCGCTGGGGGCTTGGGGGTGATGTCGTAGCACACGCGGTTCACGCCGGAGACTTCCGCCACAATGCGGCTGCTAATGCGTCCCAGCACGTCGTAGGGCAGTTTCGCCCAATCGGCAGTCATCGCGTCGCTTGATTCCACCGCACGCAAGATAATCGGTCGCGCATACGTACGCTCGTCGCCCATAACACCCACGCTGCGGATATCGGGCAGCACCGCGAAATACTGCCAGCAGCTATGCGTGCTGTTGCGCTCGCCGGTTTCTTCGAACAAGCGCGCGTTATATGCGTCAAGCTCTTCGCGCACAATGGCATCGGCGTCTTTCAGAATCCTCAGCTTCTCCTGGGTAATGGCGCCAATAATACGAACGGCCAGGCCAGGGCCGGGGAATGGCTGACGATGCACAATGTAATCGGGCAGACCCAGCGCCGTGCCCAGCGCGCGCACTTCATCCTTGAAGAAGTGGTCAAGCGGCTCAATAAGGTCAAAATGAACGCCTTCGGGGAAGGGAATCAGATTGTGGTGGCTCTTGATGGTAGACGCCTTGCCGCCCGTCTTGCGCGCTCCCGACTCAATGATGTCGGGATAAATGGTGCCCTGCGCCATGAACTGCACGGGGCGTCCGCCTTCCGCTAAATCCTGCGCCACAGCGAAAAACTCGTTCCAGAACTGCGTACCAATGATGCGACGTTTCTGTTCGGGGTCATCCACGCCCTCAAGCAGCGCAGCATAGCGATCTTCGGCGTGCACATGAATGAAATCCACGTCGAATTGCTTGCTGAACACGCGCTCAACTTCTTCGGGCTCACCCTTGCGCAAGAAGCCATGATTCACGAAAACGCAGGTCAGCTGCTTACCAATAGCGCGAGCGCAGAGCGCGGCAACAACAGAAGAATCCACGCCGCCACTCAAACCAAGAATGACGCGCTTGTCGCCAACCTGTTCCTGGATAGCGGCCACGGAGTCCTCGATGATGGCATCCATATTCCAGTTCTTTTCCAGGCCACAAATGTTGAACAGGAAGTTGCTCAGCATTTGATTGCCGTACTGGGTGTGCTTAACCTCGGGGTGGAACTGGGTGGAGTAAATCTTGCGTTCGGCGCATTCCATGGCTGCCACGGGGCAGGTTTCGGTGGAAGCGATGACGCGGAAGCCTTCGGGCAGGGTGGTTACGGCATCGCGGTGGCTCATCCACACGGTTTGCTCGTCAGGGGTGTCTTTCAGCAGATCAGACTGGAGAGTGCGATCCTTGATTTGGCAGATGTCGGATTTGATGGGAGCCATGTCACCGCGGGGCTGCAACTCAGCGTCGAAGCGGCTTACTTTGATGCTCTCGTAGAAGTCAACGCGCTCCAAAGTAGCAGGGCCGTATTCGCCTTTCTCGGTATGGCCTACAACACCGCCGCAGTTTACGGCAATGGTCTGATGGCCATAGCAGAAACCCAGCACGGGAATGCCCAGGTTTAGCACCTCGGAGTCAATCTTGGGGGCGTCTTCGGCGTACACGCTTGCAGGACCGCCCGACAAAATGATGGCGGCAGGCGCCATAGCGCGCACTTCATCTGCGGTAATGTCGCAGGGAACAATTTCGGAATACACGTGCAAGTCGCGCACGCGGCGGGCAATGAGCTGGCCGTATTGAGCGCCAAAGTCGAAAACGGCAACAACTTGGCCCGCGCCACCCTGAGCAGCGGGGGAGCCGGCGGCAAACGCAGCAGAAGAATCAGAGACAGTGGAAGCAGTCACGAAGAACTCCTTGTAAATCGACGAATATCTTTTCGGAAACAATTCATGATAAAACTTCCGAAGGGTTCCGCTCCCGCTCCTTCCCAGAAATGCAGAAGTTTTTTCATATTTGAAACATAGGTCTTGCGGTCGCGACTGTTCCATGGCTGCGTGCAGCTCGGATTGCAAAAAGGTTGAAGTGGCGTGCGGGGATGAAGGGGAAACATCGCAAGACGCAAATTGTCGTGCGACATATGCGCCACGCAGCGCCGAAGCAGCCTAACCCTCAAGAAATGACAAGTTTTCGAAGCTTTTGGAGCCCAATTGCCGATTTCGCGGCGCATCGCTCGAGCCTCCCCGGCGTTTCCCCAGGTGGCGAATTGCGCACAACAGCTTCCGGGACGCTTCGTGCCCCCATTCGTTCCAAAAGCTTCGAAAACCTGTCAGTTTTCCAGCAAAGCGCTGCACGAGAGCGTCAGGTCGCCCTTCCGAACCGCCTGGCGTGCACGAAAAATCGATGGCAAGGAAGCCACCCATAGGAATAAAATAACGGACCGCTTGGCGTGCGCGGAAAATTGGCCTGTCGCGCGTTCTCGCGGGTATTGAGCCAACGAACCGCTTGGCGTGCGCGAAAAAAAACGCCTTGTGGTGCAAATTGTCGTGCGACATATGAGCCATGCAGCCAAAACATGTGGTAGATTGTCTTCAACAGAAGAAGCGGGCCAAGACAGGTGCGACAAATCGCCCGAACAAGCGCAAAAACGCAACAGGGAAGGGGCAGCGTGGTTTTCAGCGAATTGATAGCTGTGTACCTTTTTCTGGGCGGCACAGCTGCCGGTGCCTTTGCGCTTGCTGCATTTCTTGATGTTGCCAAGGGTGTAAAAGAGCACCGCCACAGTAATTACGCAAAAACGTTTCTGTCACCGCAGTCGGTTATTTCCGAGCCAACGTATCAGCACATACGCAGGATTATCTACGGCGCCGCACTGGTAGTTGTCGTAACGGGCGAGCTGTGCCTTGTCGCTGATCTGGGGCGCCCCGAAGCGTTTTTCTTCCTGTTCCTTTATCCCACGGGCAGCTTAGTTACCGTTGGCGCCTTCGCTTTGACGTTCCTCACCGTTTTTCTGGCGGTTGCCCTTGCGAACGCCGTTTTCGTGCTTCCGAAGTGGGCGCGCGTTGTGGCGTTTGCCGCGAAAGCGATTGGCATTCCCGTTGCGATCGTCGTGATGGTCTATACGGGCTTGCTGCTCCAAAGCGTCATTGCGGTGGGCGTGTGGCAATCGGCGTGGCTGCCGGTGCTGTTTGCGGCATCGGCGTTTTCCTGTGGAGGTGCCGTGGTAGCGCTTGCGGCCTGCACCTGCGAAGACGTGCGCGTGATGCGTATCATGGCGCGCTTGTTCGTCCGCGTTGACATTGCATTTATCTTTCTCGAGGCGGTTTCGGTTGTTGCACTGATTCTTTGCGTGAAGGACGCGGCGCCTTTGGCGGTTGCGCAGCTTCTCGAAGGGGATTTGTCCCTAACGTTTTGGGCCGGATTCGTTGCGTGTGGCCTGGTGCTTCCTTTTGTCGCGGAAGTTATTTCTTTGGTGGTAAATCGGGAAATCCCAGCTCCTGCAGCTGCGGGAATTGCTATTTTAGTACTCGCTGGAGGCTTATGCCTTCGCATTGCGATTGTGGCTTGCGGTGCTGCACCGTCGATATAAGGCGGGGAATCCAGGGGTGAAACGAGAAAAACAAAACGAGCAAGCGAAGTGCTCAGCATGAAGCAAGAGCGCAGAGTGAGAACACGAAGCAAGAACATGAAGCAAGAACTCAAAGCAAGAATACGAAGCAAGCACGCGAAAAAAGAAGGAAAAGCAAGAAAAGAGTTACGTGAAGCAGCAGAATAAAGAAATACCGCCGTTTTCGTTCGACGAGTCCAGCGACTTGCCTCTGTGGGTGCAGCTGCGCAATCGCATGGTCTACCTTATCACGTCGGGCTTTTATAAGCCGGGCGAGAAGCTTCCAACCGTGCGCAAATACGCGGCTGACCTGCGTATTGCCTACAATACGGTAAGCAAGGCCTACATGGGACTTGAACGCGATGGCTATGTGACCACCGTGCGCGGCAGCGGCGTGTTCGTGAATGATTCGAACGCCATTTTGAAACCCGCGCCAGAAATAGATGCACTTGTGGAAGAATTCGTAAAAGCTTGTCTTGAAGAGGGCATGGCGTATGACGACATTCCAAAGTTAGTGTCGTCGTGCGTAAGGAGGATGAAAAAAGATCATGAGAAAACTCAACGGTAAAACCCCACCTCAAGAGCAAAAAGACACGTATCGCCGCTCTGAAATGGAGTTCGGCGTTGCGGCGGACGCGTATCGCTCCGATCCCACGAAGAAAGCCACGCGCAACGGCGCGGTCATGATTACCGCGGTGCTTGCTCTTGTTGCGTTTGCGCTGGTCTTTGCGCTATTTGCTGCGGCTTTCGGCCGACTGACGCTTACGGGGATCATCATTTCCGTGCTGGTAGGGCTCATTGTGCTCTCGTCGGTGCACGTGTGCATGGATTGGGAGCGCGTGGTAGTCATGCGCCTGGGTCGCTTCGACCGCCTTGCGGGCCCGGGCTTGTTCTTCACCATTCCGCTGTTCGAATTCTGCACGTTGCGCGTTGACCAGCGCATGAACGCTACGCCGTTTGGCGCCGAGGAAGCCCTGACCAGCGATTTGGTTCCGCTTGACGTAGATGCCGTGCTGTTCTGGGTCATTTGGGACCCCGAAAAAGCCTGTACCGAAGTGCAAGATTGCCACTTTGCCGTGGCGCTTTCCGCCCAAACGGCGCTGCGTGATGCCATTGGCCGCGCGTCGCTGCAGAACGTGGTTATGCGTCGTCATCAGCTTGACCAGGAACTTCGTGAAGCGGTAGAACAAAAAGTGTCAGACTGGGGCATTTCTATTGTGTCGGTTGAAGTGCGCGACCTGATCATCCCCAAGGAGCTGCAAGGCGTTATGTCGCTTGAAGCGCAAGCCGAATGCCGCAAGAGCGCACGCATCACGCTTATGGAAGCGGAGAAGGATCTCTCGGCAATTCTTGATGACGTGGCGCAAACGTACAGCCACGATGACATTGCTTTGTCACTGCGTAAGATGCATCTTACGTATGAGGGCATGCAGGATAACGAAGGCACGCTGGTGGTGCCGAGTGCCTATAGCGATGGCTTCAACGTAAAACCAGGCGATGAGCAGGTGAAATAGTCATAGTGTTCATATTGTAAATAATAATTATCTATAAAATAGAATAATTACACTTCAAAATTGTCGTGCGACACTCTTGATTGTTGCACGACAATTTTGTTATAACGACACAAGAGGGAAATCAGCTGATATCTTGATGTCAATTATTCGGTAAAAGGTCGTTCTTGTCGCCGCAAGGTCGAGCTGGGGCCGAATAAGCGAATCGCGCGGGCGAGGCGCGTTTCGCAAAAAGGGACGACTCGCACGAAGCGGGCGTCAAAGAGAAAAGGGGGAAACATGGGTCTTGAATCCTTATTTCTGTTCACGTTGCTGGGAGGGTTGGCAGCGGGCGCCTATGTGTTTGAAGCTTGCTTCCAGCGCACGCGCACGGGCGAGCGTCCGTGGCTCGTTCCTCTGGTTGTCGTAGTTCTGTTCGCCATTGGCATGATTGCAGCTGCTACGCATGTCCACAGCCTTTCCCGCGCATTTGCTTCCATTGGTGCTGGCACGGTCAACTTCGGTTCCGGCATGGTCAAGGAAGTGCTGTTCGCAGTAATCTTCTTCGTTCTGGCTCTCATTGATATGATCATCACGTTCGTGAAGAAGGACAGCCCGTTTGCTCTGCGCGTTATCGGCGCAATTGCAGCGGTGATTGTCATTGTGCTCATGGGCGCTGCCTACATCGACGTATACGGCAACGTAGTATGGAGCAACGCTCCTGCAACGATTCTTTCGTTTGTCGCAGGCGCTTTGGCACTGGGCCTTGGCCTGGTTGCCGCTCTTGGTTCGGCCGATATCGCCGCAAAGCCGGTTGTGTACACGCTGGTTGCTGTTGATGTTGTGCTGGCCATTGGTCTGGCGCTTGAAATCGCCGCTTTCTCTGGCGCGGGTCTCAACCCTGCCATGCAGATCGCAGGCCTGATTATTGCTCCGGTTGCTTCTGCAATCCTGGTGCTTGCTGGCGCTAAATTCAACAACAAGAAAACGCTCGCGATTGTCGTGTGCGCCGTGCTGGTGGTTGGCGTTGCCATTGCCCGTTACGGTTTCTACGCGACCTGCGCGATGTAAGAAGGCTGAAAGGGGGAACTAACAGTGAGTATGAATAACATTTCCCGTCGTGGCTTCTTGGGCGCTTCCGCTGCTGTTATGGCTGGTGTTGCGGGCCTGGCAGCAACCGGCTGCTCTGCGGAGTCCAGCCTTGAGGCCACCGATGCAATGGGTATGCCCGTTGATCCTGCAAAGGGCGGCGAGTGGACGTCGGCAGCATGCTGGCACAACTGCGGCGGCCGTTGCATGAACAAAGTCATGGTCAAGGATGGCGCGGTAATTCGCCAGAAGACCGACGACACGCACGAAGACTCTTTCGATTATCCGCAGCAGCGTGGCTGCGTGCGCGGCAAGGCGCAGCAGCAGCAGTGCTTCGGCGCTGATCGTCTGAAGTATCCCATCAAGCGCAAGAATTGGTCGCCCGAGAACCCGAACGGCGAGCTGCGCGGTAAAGACGAATGGGAGCGCATCAGCTGGGATGAAGCCATCAAGTACATTGGCGACCAGTTCAAGACTATCAAAGAGAAGTACGGCAACCAGGCATTCTTGCTGGGCAGCTACGGTTCTCGTTACGCGTTCGCTCCGCTTTTGGCATGGGGCGGCCACACCAGCACCGCCGACACCACTTCTCATGGTGCCTACCTGCTGAACCCCGATGTCACCATCGGCGTTCCTCGTACCGATGCAGGCGTGTGCAACGACCGTACCGACATGCTGAATGCAGACACCATTGTGTTCTATGCATCCAACCCGGCTTGGTCTGCTGCTGGCACGCCCAGCTACCACTACATCCGTGCTAAGGAAGCTGGCGTCAAGTTCATCACCGTTGACCCGATCTACACCGCATCTGCCCAGATGCTCGATGCCGAGTGGATTCCTATCCGCACCGGTACCGACACCGCATTCTTGTTGGGTGTTGCTTCTGAAATGATTCGCCTGGACAAGACCGAAGGCGACATTGTTGACTGGGAATTCCTTGACAAGTACACCGTTGGTTTCGATGCTGATCACAAGCCCGAAGACCTGAAGGAAGACGTCAACTTCGTTGACTATCTGGAAGGCAAGTACGACAACGTGAAGCATGATGCCGCATGGGCTTCCGAAATCTGCGGCGTGCCCGTAGAGAAGATCACCTGGTTCGCACGTGAAATCGGCAAGAAAAAGAACGTGTGGTTGCTCCATAATTTCGCTGCTGCTCGTTGCGACGCATGCGAGAACCTTCCGCAGATCTTCATGACGCTGGGTGCCATGGGCGGCCACATGGGCAAGCCCGGTAACTGCACCGCGAACAACTACCATGCAAATGCTGGTAACGGTGGTCCGTCCCTGGTTAAGGCTGGCGGCGCTGGTTTCCCCAGTCTGAAGAATGACATTGATGGCGTTATTCCTGGTCCTCAGGTGTGGGAAGCATGCCTGACCGGCAAGTATCGCATGGTTGGCGACTGGTACTCTGGCAAGGGTTCCCAGGCGGGCGAGGATCGCACGTGCGACATCCACTGCATCATCCATGACGAGAACGCATACCTGCAGACCGGCCCGAACATGAAGCGCGGCATTGAGGCTCATCGCAAGATGGACTTCGTTATGGCGAAGGCTCAGTTCATGACTACGCAGGCAATGTACTCCGACATCGTGCTGCCCGTTACCACTCAGTGGGAAGTTCCCGGCGGTCTGTCCGGCTCCAACCGCGAGTTCCTGTTCTGCTTCTCGCAGGTCACCGAGCCGCTGTACGAGGCAAAGACCGACATGGAGATCAACTCCCTGATCATGGAAGCAATTGGCGTTGACCCGAAGACGGTTTATCCGTTCAGCGCAAAGCAGGGCTTCTTCAACAGCATTGCTGGCGCTACGGTTATCAACGATGAAGGCAAGTACGAGCCGCTGGTTACCATCACCGATGCCGACATCAAGGAATGGGGCGTTGAGGGCAAGATCCAGACGGGTCGCGTGACCTTGAAGGAATTCGTCTCCAACGGTGGTTACCAGGTAAAGCGCGAGCTGGGCGACAAGTATTCTTCCTTCTTGGGCCACGCTGCATTTATCGCCGACCCCGAGAAGAACCCGCTGAAGACCAAGAGCGGCAAGTTCGAGATTACCAGCCAGGCAAAGGCCGACCTGTTCAACAGCATTGGCCTGTGCGACCACAACTACGCTCCGTATCCTGAGTACCTTGTTCCCGGCACGGGCTACGAGACCACCTTCAAAGATGGCAAGATCGGTGGCGAAAAGGGCGAGTATCCGTACCTGCTGTTCAACCCGCACTACTTCCGTCGTTCGCACTCTGTCTTCGACAACTGCCCCTGGTTGCGTGAAGCATGGGCAAACCCCGTGTTCTTGAACGCATCCGATGCAAAGGCGAAGGGCATTAAAGACGGCGATACCGTGCGCGTTTGGACGAAGTACGGCGAAGTGCTGCGCAAGGCTTGCTGCATGGAAAACCTTATGCCTGGTGAAGTTGGCATTCCTCACGGTTCCTGGGTCCGCTTGAATGAGAAGACCGGCATCGACGAGGGCGGCGCTGACAACTTCCTGACCGGCAACAACATTTCCGGCATTGGCGTTACCAGCTACAACAACAATAACTGCAATTTCGAGAAGTACAATGGCCAGGCGCTTGAAGACGACTGCAACACCGATGTACGCATCCTGAAACTTGGCTAAGGAGGGAATCATGGCTTTTGGTTTTTACTTTGATATGACGCGTTGCATTGGCTGCCGCGCGTGCCAAGTGGCGTGCAAAGACAAGAATCGTCTTGAGGTCGGCGCTCTGTATCGCGAGGTGAAGAGCTACACGGTTGGCGCTTTCCCCGATGTTAAGACGTACAGCTACTCTGGCAGCTGCAACCATTGCGAGAATCCGATCTGCTTGTCTAACTGCCCCACGGGTGCTATCAGCAAGGCTGCCGATGGCACTGTTATCCAGGATCAGAGCAAGTGCATCGGCTGCCGTATGTGCGTTATGAGCTGCCCGTACGGTCACCCGCAGTACTTCCCCGAGAAGGGTGTTTCCGGCAAGTGCGACGGCTGCTATGGCCTGCGTGCCAACGGTGACCAGCCCGCATGCGTTGCCGGTTGCCCGAACCGCGCTCTTGACGCTGGTGATATCGACGAGCTTCGCAAGAAGTACGCCGGCGATTTGGACAACGGCACTATCGTGGTGCTCCCGAATCCCGACCTGACTCGTCCGCACGTTCTTATCAAGACCAAGGATCTTGCTTTCGACAAATCTGCTGTCGAGCTTACTTGGTAGGAGCGAGTTTTCCATTTGTCGCCGCACCGCATATCGCTTGTGGTGCGGCGATTTTTCTTTACGCGGTTTTTCGCTAGAATAATCTAACGCTTGTTTTGTCATGTAGCGTGATTTCACGCGAAGCTTCATGGCGTGCTGTACGGTGCGCTGCATGAGGTGTCGCGTGAAATCCCTCCTAAGAAAAAAAATAGACAGACGAGCGCAATCCCCTGAAAGGAGCGGTGTTATGCCCGATCAACAGCTCGAAATTCGCATTGGCATGGATCTTGCCTGCCGCACGTACCTCTACGACCTTCTTCATTCCGTGTTTGGCGGCAATTGTTCGGCCGAATTTGTTGCAAAGCTTTTCGGTGCGCAGACGCGCGAGATGCTTGCACGTGAGACCGCCATGCTTTCCGATGAAGGGCTCTCGCTTGATGCAGGGTGCGCTTTGAGCAAGGTCGATCGCTCGCTGGGGGATTGCGCTAAAGAGGTGCTGATGTGCCTTGATGAGCATCAGGACTTGTCGGCGGATGCTCTTGCAACGCTTGCCGCCCAGATGGAAAGCGACTTTACGAAGCTGTTCCAGGTTCCGGGCGATTCGTACGTGCATATGTGGGAATCCCCGTATGTGGGTACCGAGCAAACTTTGTTCCAGGGTAGCACGCTGGACGTTCGCGTAATGTATCATGCTGCTGGTTTGAAGCTTCAGGCGGAGCGCCAATTCCCCGATGATCATATTGCAGCTATGTTGGCGTATATGAGCTGCATGGGTACGCGTGCATACGAGGCATATGCCGATGGCATTGATGCCGAATGCCGCAAAGCGTTGCAGGACACGAAGGCGTTTTTGCAGGCGCATCTGCTTACATGGATCGATGCACTTGCAGCCGATGTGATTGAAAAAGACGAGCGCGGGTTGTACGCTGCATTTATGCAGGCTGTTGTGGTGCTTGTGCATGTTGATGCGGTACAGCTTGATTGGCTCATGGAACGTATAGGCGAGTAAGGATTTTGATGGACGTTCGGGAATACGCAAAAGTATTCAACCAGGTAGAACGCGACTACGAGCACGCAGTTGCTGCGTTTGGCGTTCCCTTTGAGGCTGCGGAGTCGTGCTTCCGAACGCGCCGTGCGCACGTTGGCAACACGTGTGGGTGCTATTGCGAAAATGGGGGCACGTCTTTGTGGCGCGGCTGGATATCGCCGGCATGCTTGGCGTGTCGCACCGGCGAGCGCACGGCAACGTTTTTCATCGACCTGCGCTGTACGCGGCACTGCTATTTTTGCTTCAATCCGAACCAAGATCGCTACGAGTATTTCCTTTCGCACCAGCGCGATATTGTCTCTGAGATCAACGCTGCGCACGCCGCGGGGGCGCAATTCGATTGCCTTGCCGTTACGGGCGGCGAACCGCTGCTGCATAAAGACCAGGTCGTAGCGTTTATCCAGCGCGCCCGCGGGCTGTACCCTGAAGCGCATGTGCGCCTTTACACGTGCGGCGACTTGCTTGATAACGAATGCTTGGCGCAATTGGCGGAAGCAGGGCTCAACGAGATTCGTTTCAGCGTAAAGCCAGAAGACGTTGCGAATGCAGATGCTCCGGTGTTTGAGCGCATGGCTGCTGCTGTTTCTGCGTTGCCGCAGGTCATGGTTGAGATGCCGGTGATTCCCGGTACGCAGACGGTAATGCGTGAGCTGCTTTCGCGCCTTGATGCCATGGGCGTGCGGGGCATTAATCTGCTTGAGTTCTGTTTCCCGCTTTGCAACGCTGAAGAGTTCCGGGTGCGCAACTTCAAGCTGCGTAAGCATCCGTTCAACTACTTGTACGATTATTGGTACGGTGGTGGCGTTCCCGTTGCGGGCAGCGAGGCCGAAGCGTTAGAACTACTTGAATATGCTCACGAACAGCAGCTTCGGTTGGGTATACATTACTGCAGCTCAGACAATAAAAACACGGGTCAAATTTATCAGCAAAACAAGGCGTTTTTGGAAGATGCCACGTTGCGGGCAGCGTATCCGTGGCTTACGTTTGACGAAGGCGACAAGCTTCTAAAGTGCGCGAAGGCGTTCGGCAAAGACGCAAAGTCGGTGCGCACTTGGGCACAAGCATGCCGCGTGCCCTTCGATTGGGATGCAAGCGTGCCGAGCGCTGCGGTGTCTCTTGAATCGTTCGAGAAGGCGCGCAAAGCGTGCCCGCGCGTTCATTTCGTGGAAAGCGCGAATGTGTTTGAGGACCGCGATGGTCAACCTTACTTGCGCGAGCTGGGCGTTCGGGAATTCCCGAAGAAGAAAAACGCATAATTCGGCGGTTTGACGGCGTGTTATTGCCGCTTCGCGCGCATGTGGTTGTTTTCTGGTCGGGTCCTCGGTGGCGGGAAGTTATTTCGCCTGCGCATGCCCGTGCGGTGCTGGACTCGATTCTTGCGCGTTGGCCACTCGGCATGTAGCAGCGCCCAATTGCGAAAACCCTCTGTATTCGCAGCGGCTCTGCGCTGCCTTAAGCTGCGCCCCTTCCAAAGCGTGCTATTATATTCGCTACGCATTTTTTTCGGCATTGCCATTTATTGTTGTTTGCATCTTTTACT
Source organism: uncultured Eggerthellaceae bacterium (assembly GCA_934648845.1). Lineage (GTDB taxonomy): Bacteria > Actinomycetota > Coriobacteriia > Coriobacteriales > Eggerthellaceae > CAKUOV01. The sequence continues at coordinate 46,723 of CAKUFS010000012.1, read as the reverse complement.
GCCTACTTGGCGCGAAGAAAACATTTCTGCACGTCAAAGGCGGATTTGCAACAATATGCACAATTTTGGAAGGATTCATTTTATGATTATCGAAGCCCTAAAAGCTTTCCTGTTCGGTGTGGTCGAGGGCATCACCGAATGGCTGCCCGTGTCCTCCACGGGTCACATGATGCTGTTGGAGGAGTTCGTGAAACTCGATGTTTCCGAGTCTTTCTACAGCACGTTTTTGGTTGTAATCCAGCTGGGTGCCATTCTTGCCGTGGTCTTGCTGTTCTTCAACAAGCTGAATCCCTTCGCGCGTACAAAAACTGCCACGCAGAAGAAAGAGACGTGGGGCATTTGGGCAAAGGTTGTTGTGGGTTCCATTCCGCCCGCCGTTATTGGCTTCGCGCTTGATGATTGGATGGAAGAAAACATCATGAATGGACCGCACGGCTACCTGGTTGTTGTTGCCGCGCTTATTATTTACGGTGTGATTTTCATCTTGATCGAGCGCCGCAATCGTCGTCTTATTGCGCAGGCCAACAGCGCTGCCATTGCGGACTCTTCCGTTGCTGGCGCGTCGGGAGCTTATGTTGCGCGTCATGCCAAGCATGCCGCAGGTCAGAGCGGCAACGGGGAAGGCTCGTGTGCAACGAACGCCGCGAACGATGAGCCCCAAGGCGAAAGCACGTTCAAGACCGAAACAGACGAGACCGATGCCTCGAGCGTTATTGCCAAGGTGAACAGCTTCAGCGAGCTTTCTTACGGCAAGGCGTTTCTTATCGGTATCTTCGAATCGCTGGCTATTATCCCGGGTACGTCCCGTTCTGGTTCCACCATTATCGGCTCCATGCTTTTGGGCACCAGCCGCACCATCGCAACGGAGTTTGCGTTCTTTCTGGCCATTCCGATTATGCTTGGTTGGAGCTTGATCAAGTTCATCAAGCACGGCTTTGCTTATACGGGCATGGAGTGGATGATTTTCGGCATTGCGATTGTTACATCGTTTGTGGTGTCGGTCATTTCCATCAAGTTCCTGATTGGCTACGTGAAGAAAAACGACTTCACGGCATTTGGCGTGTACCGCATTATTCTGGGTGTTATTGTTTTGGGTTACTTTGGTTTGCGCGCGTTGGGCGTGTTTTAATTACGAGGTGTCACCGTGCTTGATTTAGATACGCTTAATGGTCCGCAGCGCGAAGCCGTGCTTGCTACGCAAGGTCCTCTTTTGGTTTTGGCGGGTGCTGGATCAGGTAAAACGCGTGTGCTTACATACCGTATTGCCCACATGATCGAAGACTGCGGCGTGAATCCATGGGAGATTCTTGCCATCACGTTTACGAACAAGGCAGCTGCGGAAATGCGTGAGCGCTTGGGACAGCTTATCGGTTCTTCGGCGCGCGGTATGTGGGTTTCCACGTTTCACAGCATGTGCGTGCGTATCCTTCGAGCCAACGCGCAGGTCATCGGCTTCACGCAAAACTTCACCATCTACGATGACAGCGATTCGAGGTCCCTGGTCAAAGATATCATGTACAACCTGGAAATCGACCCGAAACGGTATCCGGTGAACACGATTCGCGGCAAGATCTCTCAGGCGAAAAACGAGCTCATCAACCCGCTTGACTATCAAGAACAGGCGGCCGACCCCATTACGAAAGTCACGGCACGCGTGTATCTTCAGCTGCAGGAGCGCTTGAAGCAGGCAAACGCATTTGACTTCGACGACTTGCTGTTCTACACGTATCTGCTGTTCAAACATCACGAAGACGTGTTGAGCGCGTATCAGGACCGCTTCCATTACCTGCTTATCGACGAATACCAAGACACGAACAAGGCTCAGTACGAAATCACGCGTTTTTTGGCGCGCCGCGAAAAGAACATCATGGTGGTAGGCGACGACGACCAGTCCATTTATTCGTGGCGCGGCGCAGATATTCGTAACATCCTAGAGTTCGAAAACGATTACCCCGACTGCAAAGTAGTGAAACTCGAAGAGAATTATCGCAGCGTGGGCAATATCTTGGAAGCTGCGAACTCTGTTATTGCGCATAACAAAAAACGCAAGGAAAAGCGCCTGTTCACGTCGCAGGACAAAGGCGACAAGATTCAGGTTTACATGGCGTCGGACGGCCGCGATGAAGGCGTGTGGATTGCCAGCCAGATTGAAAAGCAGGTGCGCGCAGGTGCGAGCTACGATGACGTTGCCATTCTGTACCGCACGAATGCGCAATCGCGTTCTTTGGAAGATATGCTCCTGCGCGCGGGCATTCCGTACCGCATTGTGGGTGGCGTAAAGTTCTTTGAGCGTGCCGAAATCAAGGATCTTATGGCGTATCTCACGCTTATCGTAAATCCGGCGGATGACATGTCGGCGCAGCGCGTTATCAACGTTCCGCGTCGCGGCATTGGCAAAACAACCGTTGACCATATTTCCGAACTTGCTTTTGACCAGCAAGTATCGTTTATGGATGCCGCAGCGCTTGCTGTGGCGGATTCAGCGTTTCGCGCCAGTGTGCGCTCGGCGTTGGGAAGTTTCGTTTCGCTGATTGCCGAAGCAAGCACCTATGAAGGCGATTTGCGCAAGATTATCGAGATGGTGATCGATCGCACGGGCCTGGTTACAGCGCTTGAAGTGGAAAACACCACGGAATCGCGCGCCCGCATTGAAAACATCAAAGAATTCTTGACGGTAGTGGATGAATTCGTGGCAACGCACGACGAAGACGACGCGCTGTTCGAGGCCCCTTCTGCCGAAGACCTTTCCGCCGCCGATACAGATGCGCTTCTTGCCGCTGATCAGGTAGAAGGTGCGCTTTTTGATGCGTCTTCGTTCGACGAGGAAGCGCAGCCCGCACGCACGTTGCGTGGCGATTCCATGGCGGACTTCCTTGAGTGGGTGCGCTTGCGTACCGATTTGGATGCGCAGACCGAGGATGGCGCTACGGTAACGCTTATGACGGTCCATGCTGCCAAGGGCTTGGAGTTCGACACGGTATTCGTTGCGGGCATGGAAGAGACCATTTTCCCGCACATGAATTCATCGTCCGATCCGGCGGGAATTGAAGAAGAGCGCCGCTTGGCATACGTTGCCATTACGCGTGCGCGCAAAAAACTGTTCCTGACCTGCGCTGCTTCGCGACAGCTTTTCGGTAACACGCAAAGCAATCCGGTTTCGCGCTTCATTGGCGAGATTCCGCAAGAGCTGCGCAAGACTTCCGGTTTGGGTTCTTCGGGCTTTTCAGGCACGGGTTACGAGAAGCGCGGAAGCCGTCGCGGTATTTCTGGGTCTGGCTCCGAAGCCGGCGCAGGTCGCGTGTTCGGCACGTCAAGAGCTTCGGGTTCGCGCAGGACGTCTTCTGTGGCGTCGCGCGCGACTTCTGCCACGTCGTTTAAGAAAGATGCGGCGAAAATGACGTTTGCGGTGGGTGACGTTGTTGATCATAAGACGTTTGGGCGCGGCAAAGTGACGAAAATCGATGGCGATATGCTGCATATTTACTTCGCCAAGCTGCGTGAAACGAAAAAACTGCTGAAGGATTACGCGCCCATTGTGAAAATCGGCAACTAAACTGCACGTGTTTTTTGCAGGTGCGCGATGCGGCTGTTGCCAATGGCGGTGACAGCGCGGTGCGGGCAGGTAATTGGGCAGACGATAAGACAGCAGGATACAAAGGCGGGAAACGATGCTTTTCATTCTTACGGGCGTGATGCAAACGGGCAAGACGCGCTGGCTTGAACGCCTTATCGAACAGGTGTGTAAACGCGATATGTTTGTTTATGGTGTTGTTGCGCCCGGTCAGTGGATTGATCATGGACCTGCAGCACCCAAGGGTCAGCGGTTTGAGAAGCAGGGCATCGATAACGTCTTGCTTCCCCAAAATGAGCGGATTGCGTTCGCGCACCGTCCTGATTTAGTTGAGCGGGATTGCGAAGGGGAAGGTGCCGATGATGGGTCGAATGCTGCACCGGCACACTGCTCGCAATCGAAGCAGGCCAAGCTTGGCTGGGCAATAGATGATGCTGCAATCGACCAGGTCAACGCCCATTTTTGCACGTTATGCGCGCAAGCAAAAGATTGCGCGCTGCCTGAAGATATAAAGCACATCACAGGTATTACGGCGCACGCTCCAGCGCGTCCCGGGCTTTTAGTCATCGATGAGCTAGGGCCCTTGGAGCTTTTGAAAAATGGTGGTCTGACCAGCGCGATGGATGTTTTGGCGCAGGGCCCGTCATCGCTTTGGGGCCATGCGCTTATCGTGGTGCGCGAGAGCTTGTGCGATACGGCAGTCCAGCGCTTCGGTGATTGCTGGGGTGGCGCCACTGCGATTTATCCGAACGATGCAGCTTACAACCAGGTGCTTTCGTGTGTTTGCGGTAGCAAGTAGCGCCCATGCGGCGAAAAGAATTTGCCGCCGCTCTTCTGTTCCCGATTATAAACGGACCCAGGGCAATTCCTGGATCCGTCGGAAAATGCAATGCTGGGAATTGTTAGATTGCGCTATACGCGTCAAGCCTTTCAGCGTTCCATGAGATAAAAGCCCAGGTTACGGTACGTGGTTCCTTGAACGTGTACGTCTTCTGGCCTTCTTTTTCGCCTGCATCTTCGACGGGCGCATTTTCTACCAAGTTAGTATCGAACCACGCCTTCATGCGCGCTTGCGCTTCGGCTTCGTCGTGGTCCGGGTTCGCCTTAAGCGCGGCTTGGAGCATGAGCTGAAGATTCTCCCAGGCAGCCTGTGGCGATTCGTAGGTGTCGTAGCGCGTGCTTTCGATGTAACGTACTTCGGGTAGCGCGCCGAGCTGCATCAGGATGTTTGTTGCGTACCAAAAATCGCGTCCCACCAGGGAATCAAAGCCGATAACGCGCATAATGCGATCATCGCAGCGCGGCGAATAGCTGGTGGCAAGGGTGATGCAGCATTTCCGGCGTGCAATGGAGTTCAAGCGTAGCAGGGAGTTTTTCAGGTCGGACGTGGCAATCGAGCGTGAGGCAAATGCGACATCGCAAGATTTCATGAGAATTCCTGCGGCTTCCCAGTCGCCTTCCCAGCTTACTTGCTTCGCTTCAATGTTGGTAAGCCCCTGCTCAGCGGCATCGTTTTCCAAGCGGTCAAGCATGCCGCGCGAGAAATCGGCGGCAAGAACGGGGTGGCCAGCTGCAGCGCACGGCAATGCGAGTGCCCCGTTTCCGCAGCCCATGTCGAAAATGCGTTCACCCGATTGAAGACCTGCCAACTGTAAAAAGCTCAGCGCATAATCGTTTGGCTTATCATTCGTTCCGAACGTTTTCGAACGCTCATCCCAGTAAGAGGCATCGTCTGCCGCTTCACGCTGCACCTGCAGCTCACGCCAAACGTGAGCCCAATCGGTTTTTTCCAGCGAGTCGATTGGCATTGCGTGCGAAGTTTCCTGTGCATTTATTTGTTCGTTCATCGTATTGCTTTCCTTGTGACGTGTCTTTTGCGCTGTTGCGGGTATACTTGCTACAATACCATGAAATTGCTTATTCGCCGCGCTTCTTTATCCTTGACTGATGCATTTATTTTCGATTGGATATAGTTGTTGCAGCGTAATTTGCGGTATTGTTGCGGGTGCCGGCAACGCATTGAGGCCGCGCCCATTCAAGGGAAGCCGTTGATGGAGTGGCCTTGTGGTCCCGCTTATTCGACGCGCTTCAATTATGGTGACCTTTCGAATAGAAACGAGCGATCATGAACGTTGAACTTCTCTATTGCACGCCCAATCCCGAGCGCGCCATCGCGACTGCCGCGCGTCTTTGCTATGCTCCCGTTGGGGCAAAAGAGTTGTTGGAAACCATGACGCCCGAACAGGAGAATCGCGTTCTGTCCACCATTTTGGAGTCGGGGCATTTCTCCACATTGGAGCACGCAAGCTTCACGTTTGCGATTGATGGCGTTTCACGCGCGCTTACGCACCAGCTGGTGCGCCATCGCGTTGCCAGCTACAACCAGCAAAGCCAGCGCTACGTGAAGTACGGCAACGGTATAGAGACGGTCACCCCGGAAAGCGTTTCGGAAAATGCCGAAGCAAAGGAAGTCTTCGACGAAGCGATTGCCTCGGTGACTGATGCGTATAAAAAGCTGCTTGACCTGGGTATTCCTGCCGAGGACGCACGTTTTCTGCTGCCGAATGCCGCCGAGACGAAAATCGTGGTAACTATGAACGCGCGCGAGCTGCTTCATTTCTTCAATCACCGCTGCTGCAATCGCGCTCAGTGGGAGATTCGCGAGATGGCATGGCGCATGGTGGAGCTGGTGAAGCCGCTGGCGCCGCGCGTGTTTGCGAAAGCGGGCGCTCCGTGCGTATCAGGTCTGTGCCCAGAAGGAAAAATGTGCTGCGGCAATCCGTATCCGCGCGCGTAGGGGGCGCCGATATTGGCGTATGACCTGCATTTTTCAGAAAAACATTTTAAGGAAGCGTAATAGTTCGTATGGCAAGTGATAAAAAGGAAAGCGATCTTTCGCGCGCTTTTTCCGAAGATGGCGCGCTGAAAACCCACGTGGGCGGCCAAGCACTGCTTGAGGGCGTTATGATGCGCGGCAAGTTCAACTGGGCGGTTGCGGTGCGCACGCCGGAAGGCGACATCTATACCGAGGAACACGACCTTGCGTCGGGCAAAAAACATGCGTGGATGCGCTGGCCTTTTGTGCGCGGTTGCGTTGCACTCGTGCAGTCGTTGATTTTGGGTTTCAAGGCGCTGGAGATTGCCGCGAACCATGCGTACGACGACGAAGAAGAAGACGCGGAAGGGAAGTCTACCGCTAAGTCCTCTTCTCAGGAAGTATCTGCCGTGAAGGCTGCCGGACAGGGCTCTGAACAGGGTAGCGTTCAAAATGCCGAGCAAATTGCAGCGCGGGATTCTGAGCAAGACGCTGCTCATTGCACCGCGCAAATCGCCGAACAAGACGATGACTACGAAAAAGAGCCATTCTTCGGTAAAGCCGAAATGGCAATTTCCATGGGTTTGGGCTTGCTCTTAGGCGTGGGTTTATTCATTGTGGCGCCCGCTTTCATCACGAACTTTGTGGTCGGTGAATACGATTCATCACCCGTTGCGTGGAATATCGTGGACGGTCTGATTCGCGTAGCGGTTTTCGTGCTGTATATTTGGCTTATTGGGCGCATGTCCGACATCAAGCGCATGTTCAGCTATCACGGTGCCGAGCACAAAACAATCCATTGCTTCGAGCATGGGTTGCCGCTCACGCCTGAAAACGCGCGACGTTTTCCCTGTTTGCATGTGCGTTGCGGCACGGCGTTTCTGATTATGGTCATGATTATCGCTATTTTCGTGTATACGGCCATTCCGCTGAATGTGCTGTTTGGCGCATGGGGTGTGCCCGATGGCGCACCGAAGCTGGCGCTTGTTATTTTGACGCGTATCATTTTCATGCCGGTCATTGCAGGTATCTCGTACGAGATCACGGTGAAGTGGGCGGGCACGCACCCTGAAAACCCCCTGGTCAAAGTCATCTTGTGGCCCGGCTTGCAAATGCAGCGTCTAACCACGAACGAGCCCGACGACAGCATGCTTGAATGCGCCATTGCCGCTATGCAGATTGTCTTAGACCGCGAGTCCGAAGAAGCCCAGAAAGCCCCCGCCGCATAAATACGAGATAGGTTCCTATTTAGAGAAATCGAGCCATATAGGTAGGCATGCAGGTAATTGCGCCGTCTTTACGCAAGTCTTTTGTGTACACCAGATACGCTGCTCCAACCCTCGATGGATATTTTTTAAGGAAAGCATCAAGCGAGGCGTGAGTTTTATATCCAGAGGACTTCACTTCAATAGGGCATATCTTTTTTCCTCGGGAAAGCACAAAGTCTATTTCGTAATTTCGATTTGCATCTTCTTTGGACCACGTGTGGTAAAAAAGACCGTTTCCGCTGGCAGTAAGCTCTTGTGCAACCGCATTCTCATAGACGGCACCCAAATTGACAGGCAATCTATCCGCCAAGAGCGATTCATATATGATGTTTTCGGCCACATCGGCGTCTTTAAACATCAAGGTGACGAAAAGACCGGTGTCGGCTAGATAGAGCTTGAACTTCTCCAGATCAATGGTAGACGACATGCCTACGTTTGGGTCATCGGTATGGTATGCGGCAAGCACTGTTTTTGAGGCTAATAATTCCGCAAGTTCTTCGGGGATATCAGATACCTGGCGATTCGGGAGAACGCTGGATACGTGATATCGTGACGATTTTTTTGCGAGCTGCGCAGGAATGGCATCGAACAAACGTGAGAGTGCACCGCTTGGGCTTATCTTATGAAAATCGTCTTCGTAAAGGGAGATAACATCTCGCTTTATCGTGTCAACTTCTGCGAGATTATTTGTTTCAAGATATGTTTCAACAGCTTGGGGCATGCCACCTACGAGCATATAGAGACGAAAATCCCGCATAAGCTTGCGATTCGTTTGGTCACCAAGAGAGAGACGCGAATCGAAGGCATGCTGAAGCAACGGTAAGGTGGCCTCATCGCCACAGGCCCAACGGAATTCTTCGAAATCCAGGGGACGCATTGGCACCTTGCGTTCCTCGCTCGGGAGAACAATCCCTTCAATATTTTTCCTGATAGAAAGGAGTGAGCCTGTTTCGAGATAATCGTAGCGACCATCCGCTACAAGATGTTTTATTGCTTGCCTTGCGTTGGGGCACAATTGAACTTCGTCAAAGACAACGAGCGAATCTCGTTCAAATAGGCGAACATTGTATTGCAATTGTAGTTGCAGAAAAAGGTAATCCAAATCAGACATGTCATCAAAAAGATCGCGTACTGCCCTGGAGGCTCGCGAGAAATCAATGATTATATGGCTGCGGTATTCATTGCGAGCGAACTCGGCGGCAATTGTAGATTTGCCCACGCGTCGAGCTCCTTCAATGAGCAAAGCTGTTTTTCCTTGTGATGTGTTCTTCCAGTCAAGAAGCGTTTCGTATATCTTTCTCCTAAACATGCAATTTACCTGCGCTTTCCCGAAATCCGCACTTTTTATTTTGGCGATTACCCTGAAATCCGCACTTTTTATAGGAGCCATTATACCGAAATCCGCGCTTTTTATTTTGGCGATTACCCTGAAATCCGCACTTTTTGAAGATAGCTAACCTATTGGAGCGTATATTGCGCCATTGGCAAGATGCCGTCACTTATCGGTACGGATAAGGGCTTCCTGGGGGTCAATGTTGCGCAGCAGGGAAGGGTTATCGAAGAGCGCGGGGCACATAAGCTCTTCTCGGTTGAGTTCATTGTGGCTGAATCCAAGCAGGTTTTCATAGAAAGCAACCAGATAGCGATCATCGGGGAAGATGCCAGCTGCAGCATTTCGGTACATTGCACGAACGAGCGCATCGCGGTAGTAGCGTGCATGTTGGGCAAATGGCTCATTTTCAACCTGAAATCCCAGATAATTTAGGTAAAGCTCGGAAAATACAGCGATGGCGCGCGTGTTCCCTTCATAGAAAGGGTGAATTTGCCATAGAAAACTAATGGTGTGGCAAAAACTTTTCAGTTCGTCATTGGTAAATGCCCCATACGCTTTTGCGGCTTCGCTTGCGAACGCGCCTTTCAGGGACATGTCGTAGGTCAAAGGGTCTGCGTACAGAACGCTATCGCCGTTAAGAATCTCTTCTTGTTTTACCATGCGCTCCGTCTTGAATTCGCCTGCATGATAGATGGCCTGGTCAAGGTCTTGGAAAAGATAGCGATGAATATCAACAAGCATTTCAGGTGCAAGATAGAATGCACCACGCGCAAGCAACTCGGCAATGCGCTGGCTTACCAAGTCGGCTTCTTCGAATCCTTTGCAATTGTCGTTGCTCGTTTTGTTATCGCTGTCAATGTCGTGCGTTTCATTGGAGTTCTCCGCGGAATGATACGCGCGGACAAGCGCACCGACTTCCTCAAGCGTTTTTTCACCTGAAATGTAAGAGCGAGCCTGGTCTTCTAGATAGGTTGATACACGCAGTCCGTCAACTGCCTGCAGGCCAATGGCAACCGCCCAGCAATGCTTGCGTTGGGCCTTTGAAGTATGCTCGGTGGCACGCAGGTAGGCAAAGTTATCAAGGCTGTCGGCGGACATGTTTGCTCCTTGGGCTTTCTGGGTTTCGTTTCGGCTCGTTATTGTTTGCGATAGATTTTAGCGCATTCCCTATTCAGTGATTTGATTTCAACAATAAGTCCCTTCTCTTTCGAGATTTTTCGCGCGCGTAGCTTTTAGCGCGGATTCCTGCAGAAGAAACACGGATTCGTGACAAATCCCGATAACAATTGAGCGGCAGTGCAAGAAATCGTGTATCCTTACGAAGCGTGCTGGAACCTTTGCGCTTGTTGGCGCAAGAAGGCCCGGCAACGCATGGAAGAAAATCCCCGCACACGTTAATAAACAAGGGGTTTCGTGTGAAGGCGCGGGCTGAGAGATGCCCGCATGAGACAAAAGGAGCGCCACATGAAACTGGTGGTTACCGAAAAAAACGATGCCGCGAAGCAAATCGCCACACTTTTAGGTGCTTCAAGCGCCAAGGCCGACAAGGTTTTTTCCACTCCCATTTTTCGTTTTACCGTAAAAGGGGAGGACTGGGTTGCCATTGGTTTGCGCGGCCACATTCTTGAATCTGATTTCCCCGAATCGCTCGCTTACACAAAACGCCTTGGTTGGCATGGTATAACCGCAGATGGAGAGCCTATTAAGGCAAAACTCCCAGCAAGCTTGCCTAAACCGCCCTTCAAAAAGAAGCGTCCGTTTTTCGAAGACGGCTTGGATTTGAAGCGCTGGAACATGGATGCGCTACCGTATTTGGTGTACGCGCCCATCGAGATGCTCCCCAAAGAAAAAGAAATCATCCGTTCGCTGAAGAACTTGGCGAAGAAAGCGGATTCCGTTGTTATTGCGACCGACTTCGACCGCGAAGGCGAGCTTATCGGCTCCGATGCGCTGGGCTGCATCCTGGAAGTGAATCCGAATGCGCCTATTTCCCGTGCGCGCTATTCCGCGTTCACGAAGCAAGAGATCACCCACGCTTTCGACAACTTGGTAAGCATGGATGATGAGCTGGTTGCCGCTGGTGCATCGCGTCGCGACATCGACTTTGTGTGGGGCACGGTGCTCACGCGCTATCTGTCGTTGGTGAAGTTCGCCGGATATGGCAAGTCGCGCTCGTCGGGTCGCGTGCAAACGCCCACGTTGGCGCTTATTGTGGCACGTGAGCGCGAGCGTTTGGCGTTTATCCCCGAGGATTACTGGGTGATTAAGGGTCGTTTTGGCGAAGAGCCGACCGCATTCACCGCCGGTCACGAAACAGCACGCTTCAAGTCTGCCGAAGAGGCAAAACGCGTTATGGACACCGTGGCAGATGCCACGCAGGCAAGCGTTGTCTCGGTGGAAAAAAAGCAACGAAAAGTGGCGCCGCCCGTGCCGTTCAACACCACAAGTCTTATGGCCGCTGCCGCTGCAGAAGGCATTTCCCCTGCTCGCACCATGCGTATTGCGGAAAGCTTGTACATGGCAGGCTACATCAGCTACCCCCGTGTTGACAATACGGTGTATCCTTCGTCTCTCGATCTGCGCGAAGTGGTTTCCGCGATTTCTGCGAACCCCGCGTATGCGCCGTTCTGTAAAAAGCTGCTGGCTCAGTCGAAAATCACGGCTACGCGCGGCAAGAAGGAAACAACCGACCATCCGCCTATTTATCCTACGGCCGCAGCAACGCCTGACAGCTTGGCCGCTGCCGACTACAAGGTGTACAACTTGATTGCGCGCCGTTTCCTGGCAACGCTTTCGGAAGCCGCCGTGGTGGAAGGCACGAAAGTGACGCTTTCGGTGGAGGGTGAGCCGTTTGTTGCCAAGGGTGACGTGATTGTTTCTCCTGGGTATCGCGAGATTTATCCGTACGGTATGAAGAAAGATGAGCAGCTGCCCACGCTTTCCGCGGATCAGGTTGTTGCATTCGGCGGTGCGGAGTGCACGCAGAAGCAAACAGAGCCGCCCGCGCGCTACAGCCAGGGCAAGCTCATTCAGGAAATGGAAAAGCTCAACCTGGGCACGAAGTCCACGCGCCACTCCATTATCGAGCGCCTTTACACGGTGAAATACATCCAGAACGATCCGATTGAGCCATCCCAGTTGGGCATGGCGGTTTGCGACGCGCTGGAGCAGTTTGCGCCGCATATCACGCATCCTGAAATGACGGCCGACCTTGAAGCAAGCATGGATGACATTGTTGCTGGCCAGAAGACGAAAGACGCCGTGGTGGCAACTTCGCGCGATCTTCTTGCCGAACAGCTCAAAGAGCTGCTGGCCCACAAAGAAGAAGTGAAAGACGCGCTGGAAGATGCCGTTGCCGCCGATGCATATGTGGGTCCCTGTCCGAAATGCGGCAAGGATCTGCAAATGCGCACGTCCGCGAAGAGCAGGAGCATGTTCATCGGTTGCGCTGGCTGGCCTGAGTGCGACGTGACATATCCGCTGCCGCAAGGCAAAATCGAGGCGCTGGACACCGTGTGTCCCGAGTGTGGCATGTCGCAAATCAAGGTGACGGCGTTTCGTTCGAAGCCGCGCGTTGTGTGCATTGACCCATTGTGCGAAACGAATAAAGACCCCGAAGTCGAAGTAGGCATGTGCCCCACGTGTGCTGCTGCTGGCAAGCAAGGAAAGTTGACGGCGCGCAGGAATCCACGCACGCTGAAACGCTCGATTACCTGCGAAAACTTCGATGAATGCCAAACGCGTTATCCGCTTCCGGCAAACGGTGCCATTACCGCAACCGAAGAAGTGTGCCCCTCGTGCGGCGCGCCGTTCGTGATTGTGACCACGGCACGCGGTCCTTGGAAGATTTGCCCTAACTACGATTGCCCCGATAACGTGGAGCAACGCGAGAAAAAGGCGGAAAAGTCTGCTGCGAAGGGTGCCGCGAAGGCGGGTGCTAAGGCGGGTGCGAAGACTGCGTCAACCGCGAAGACAACGAAGAAGGCGGCAACTAAGACTACGGCTAAAAAGACCGCCGCAAAGAAGACAACTGCGAAAAAGACCACGTCGAAGGCTGCTGCGACGGCAGACACCGTGGATGCAACTGAAGAGAACTAGCAAGGGGAGCAGGAAAAACATGAAAGTCGTTACCCCTGGATCTATTGAACGCGCGCTGGAAGAGAACATCCCACAACTTGCATACGTTCTGCCAACGGACGTAGCGCAAGCGCTTGAACAGGCACGACAGCATGAGACAAACCGTTATGCCGCTCAGGCGTTTGACTTGCTGCTTGAAAACGCAAACGTTGCCGCAACCGATAGCGTGCCGCTATGCCAGGATACGGGAACCACGTGGGTCTGCCTTGAAGTGGGGCCCGATATTGTAGTGCCGGGAAACGTGTTCTCGCAGGTCAACGAAGGCGTGGCGCATGCGTACATTGATGGCAAGCTTCGTAAGTCCGTGGTAAAAGACGCGCTGTTCAACAGGGAAAACACGCAGAATAACACGCCTGCTTTCACGGATATTCACTTTGTGGACGAGCCGGGCGTGTGTCGTTTGCATATCATGCTCAAAGGCGGCGGCTCCGATAACGCAAGCCGCGTGGTTATGCTTGCTCCGGGTGCGGGGCGCAAAGGTATTGTGGACGAAGTCATCAAGTGCGTTCGTGAAAAGGCCGCGAACGCCTGTCCGCCGCTTGTGGTAGGCGTGGGTGTTGGCGGTACGTTCGACAAGGTTGCTGGTCTGGCGAAACAGGCGCTTATGCGTCCCGTTGGCGCGCCTGCAGCCGATGCCGACCATGCCGCATTCGAACAAGAGCTGCTTGACGCCATCAACGCTACGGGCGTGGGCGCTGCTGGCTTTGGCGGTGACACCACGGCGCTTACGGTGCGCGTGGAAACGGCGCCGTGTCACATTGCGGCCCTTCCTGTTGCCATCAATTTGGGATGCTCAGCCATGCGCCGTTGCACTATTGATCTGCAACCGCAAGAGATTGACACGTTGCAGCAGCTTGCGGCATTAATGACGTCCGCCAATGAAAGCGAACAGGGGGCTTGCCATGAGTAATGCAGAAGCAATTTCGTTGCAGCTTCCCCTTGCAAAAGAGCAGCTTGCCAACTTGAAGGTGGGCGATAAATGTCTGCTATCAGGCGTTATGTATACTTTGCGCGATGCGGGTCACGTGCGTTTGCTCGATGAGCTCCATAAGCAGGGGTGTCTTCCGTATGACCTGGATGGCCAAATCATCTTCTACGCGGGACCGTCTCCGGCGGCAGCAGGCAGGCCGTTTGGCGCCATTGGACCCACCACATCTTCGCGCATGGATTTTGCCGCACCCGAGCTGTACCGTGCGGGCATTGTTGCCACGGTGGGCAAGGGGCACCGCAGCGCGGCCGTTATGGAAGCCATCAAGGAAACGGGCGGCGTGTATTTTGCTGCCGTGGGCGGCGCTGCTGCAGCATTGGCGAAATGCATTGTTTCCGAAGAAGTAATCAGTTACGCCGACTTGGGCACCGAAGCATTGCGAAAAATCCAGGTCAAGGACTTCCCGGTGTTCGTGGCGCTTGACGCAACGGGAGCATGCTTGTATGCGTAACGCAGAAATGGAACAAAACAAAGATCAGGGCATTTTCATCACGTTTGAAGGTGGCGAAGGCGCTGGTAAATCGACCCATATCTCGTTTTTAGCGTATTGTTTGCGCGAGTTGGGATACGAGGTTTTGTGCCTGCGCGAGCCAGGTGGAACGGATATCGGCGAAATGCTGCGCTCCATTGTGCTTGATCCGAAAAACGATTGCTTGGACGCGCATGCGGAGCTTTTCATCTACGAAGCGGCGCGTGCTCAGATTGTCGCTCAGGTCATTGCGCCTGCTCTTAAGCGCGGCGCCATTGTATTGTGCGACCGTTTCTACGACTCCACGGTTGCGTATCAGGTTGCCGGCCGCGGCCTTTCGGCGCAGTTCGTTGACGCCGCGAATGCCTTCGCATGTCAAGGAACCGTGCCGCAGCGCACCATTCTTATGGTGAGCGCCACCACGGAAGAGGGCTTAACGCGTGCCACGAACGAAGGCGCCGACCGCATTGAACGCGCAGGAGTTGATTTCCACGAGCGCGTAAATGCAGCGTTTCTTGATATTGCGCGCAAGGAGCCTGAGCGCGTACGTGTGGTGCGATTCGCCGATAGTAAGGCGGAAACAGCGCAGCGTGTGTTTGACCAGGTGAAAGACTTGATTCCCGCTCTCGAGTGCGCGGCTTCTGCCAACGAGCATTTCTTCGATCGCGTTGAAGATAAATCGCTCTACGAGGGGAGCGCCTTGTAGCCATGCCCGCGATGCTTGAGCAAATCACCTTGCAGCCGCGCATCCGCGACCTGCTTATCTCTATGGTTGAAGCGAATCGCACAACGCATGCGTACCTGTTTTCGGGCCCGAAAGGCGCGGGGAAGCTGGACATGGCGTGCGCCTTCGCCCAAGCGCTTGTATGCGCAGACCAGGGGTGCGGCCGTTGCATCGACTGCAAGAAAGCGCTTCTGCGCAATCATCCCGACATCCAGATAATCACGCCGAAAGGCGCTCAGGGCTACTTGATTGAGCAGATTCGCGAAGTGGTGACCAGTGCTACGCGTGCGCCCATTCAGGCCCAACGCAAGGTGTTCATTTTGGAAGACGTTGAGCAGCTGGGAACATCTGCCGCGAACGCCTTCCTGAAAACGCTTGAGGAGCCCAGCCCGCGTGTGACGCTCATTTTGCTTACGAGCCACCAAGACAGCGTGCTGCCCACCATTCTTTCCCGCTGTCAAGTGGTGTCGTTTCCTGCCATTCCTGAAGCGGATTTGATTGCGGAAGTCGTGCAGAAAACGCAATGCGCGCCTGATATCGCGCGTATCGCGGTGAACGTGTGCGCTGGCTCGCTTGAGCTTACGGAAGCGTTTTGCATGTCGGATGACTTGCAGCAGATGCGTCGCAACGTGCTGGATGCGTTGGCGTCGCTGCAAGAAAGCGATGATTGGGACGCCCTGAAGCTTTCTGCCGGCCTGGCAACGGGCGGGGAAAGCCTGATAGAGGAGTTGCAGGCCCAACAAGAAGAAGAGCTTGCGGTTGCCGATGACTTTCTTTCCAAGGGTGCGCGCAAGCAGTTGGAAGATGCTCACAAGCGCGCCATTACGGCTAAGAAGCGCCAACTGTTTCATTTACGCTGCAGCATCATGGAGTCGTGGCTGCGCGACATCTTGCTGCTGCGTACGGGCTGCGCAAGCATCATGGTGAACACCGATGCCGCCGAAGGGCTGCGTCGGGCCGCAAAAGCAACATCGGAAGCAGGCGTATTGTGCGCATGCGCAGCAGTTTCGCGCGCGAAAGCGGCAATGGATTATAATGTATCGTTACAACTTTGTTTAGACACGTTACTGTTAGATATAAGAGAGGACCTCTATGGCCCGCATAACACCCGTTAAACTGCCATCGAGTTCGAAAACTCTTTGGTTTGATGCAAATGGCGTTGATGCCGTTAAGGGCAACGCCGTAATCGTGCAAACTGCGCGTGGATCCGAGTATGGCACTGTTTCGGAGACGCCGTTTGACGCCACGCCCGAGCAGATTTCTTCGTTGAAGTCGTCGCTTAAGCCCGTGGTGCGCTTGGCAACGGAGAAAGACGCGCAACACTTGGCTGAGCTGCAGCAACGCGCGCGTGACATTATGCCGGCGTATCGCGAGCTTGTAGAGGAAGAGGGGCTGGACATGCGCCCTGTTTCCGTGGAGTTCCTGTTCGACGGCGATAAAGCCGTGTTCTATTTTGAGTCCGAAGATCGCGTTGACTTCCGCGAGCTGGTGCGCAAGCTGGCTTCGCGCTTCAAAGTGCGCGTTGACATGCGCCAGATTGGCCCGCGTGACGAAGCGCGCATGGTGGGCGGCATTGGCCATTGCGGCCAGGAGCTGTGCTGCAAGCGTTTGGGCGGTGAGTTTTGCCCCGTTTCCATTCGCATGGCAAAAGAGCAGGATCTGTCGCTGAACCCGCAGAAGATTTCGGGCATTTGCGGGCGCCTGATGTGCTGCCTGCGCTACGAATACGATGCGTATAAGGATTTCAAGGGTCGCGCGCCGAAGGTGGGTGCCAAGATTGAAACCCCCGATGGCGTGGGTAAAGTCATTTCGCTGGATGTTCCCAAAGAGATGGTGACTATTCAGGTTGAAGCCGACAAGAAGATAAGCGTTCCCTTGAGCGACATGTCGAAATCTGCTCAAGACGCAGCGCGTCCCGACACCGTTGATGCGGAAGCGTGGGAGCGCGCATCGAACAAGGAAGAGATGACCGTTTTCGGCGAGACATCGTTTGTGACCTCGCAGTTTACCAGCGCCGATAAGCTGGGCGAGGCAAAGGCTATCCATCGCGAAACGTCAAGCAGCAAGAAAGAGAAGCGCGAGCGCCGCGGCAAGGACGCGTCTTCGGGTCGTTCGGGTCGCCGCGATCGTGACGAGCGCGAACGCGGCAAAGATGCCGCCGAGCAGGCAGTACCTGTACGCAAGCCGCGCCGCCGTTCTACGAAACTTTCGGGCGGCGATTCGTCCGAGCTTACGGTCGAAACAACGCAAATCAAGTCCTCGGCAGGTAAAAGCGCACAGGACTCGGGAGCGAAAAACGCTGCGAACAGGGAAGATGCGCAGGGCTCGCGTGGGCGCACGCGCTCGCGGCGCAATAAGGGCCAGGCGTCTGCGGCTGTTCATGACGGCCGCCAGGCTTCTTCGCGCGCAAAGGGCGTTGACGCCGCAAATGCGCATGCAGGCGCTAAGGCTTCCGCTCCTGCAAAAGAGCAGACCCGACGCGCTGCAGCTGGCGACTCCAAGGCGAATACGGAAGCGGGATCTTCCGAGCATCGCAGGCGTCGCCGTTCGGGAAAGTCCGCAGCAGGTGAACGCCCCGCAAATGGCGAGCGCATCGAGCGCAACCAGCAGGGGGCGTCACAGGCGCGCGGACGCTCTGAGCAGCGCGATGGCCAGGACAACCAGGCAATGCGCCCTGGTAGGCGCTCGTCGAGCCTGCGTCAGCATGCGGACGCCGCGCCAACTGAAAGCGCGCGCGAGCATCGCGGCAACACCGCCGGTGGCAATCGCAATGGCGGCTCCGCACATGCGAATGCGGATGCGGGCGCTTCTGCGAATGCACCCGCGAATGGGGAAGAGCGCCGCTCAAACCATAGGCGCCCGCGCCGCCGCAAGAACCCAGGTGGCGGTTCGTCTGCGAGCTCATCTGGCGCCGGGGCGGGTAACGCCGGCTCTAGCAGCGCCGGTTCAAACGGAGCAAAAAACGACCGCGGTAACAACGGCAACAATGGCAATAACGGCAACAATAAAGGTGGCGCTCAGCAGTAGCAGTGCACATCCGATTTCGATATGAGGCGTGTGACTTATGAAATTGAACGATCCTTTGCTCACAGACCTGTACCAGCTCACCATGGCGCAAGGCTATTGGGAGTGCGGCAAGGCGGATACGCAGGCGTGTTTTCACATGTTTTTCCGCGATTATCCCTTCAATGGCGGCTACGCAGTGGCATGCGGTATGGCGCAGTTGGCTGATCTGGTGGATGGCTTCACGTTTTCCGAGGATGATTTGGAATATCTGGCTTCCATTCCTGCGCCAGGCGGCGGCATGCTGTTCAAGCCAGAGTTCATAGATTACTTGCGCGACTTCAAGCTAAGCGTTGATATCGAAGCCGTTGCCGAAGGCGAGATTGTGTTCCCGTATGAACCTCTGGTGCGTGTAACGGGTCCTATTATGGAATGCCAGCTTCTGGAAACCGCGCTTCTAAACTGCGTAAACTTTGAAACGCTTATTGCGACGAAAGCCGCGCGCGTTTGCATGGCGGCCGAAGCCCCCGTGGCGGAGTTTGGCTTGCGTCGTGCGCAGGGCGCTGCGGGCGGCGTGTGGGCTTCCCGCGCAGCGGTGGTAGGCGGATGCGCTTCTACCTCGAACGTGCTGGCGGGTAAGCTGTTCGATCTTCCTGTTTCGGGCACGCATGCTCATTCCTGGGTCATGTCGTTTCCCGATGAGCTGAGCGCGTTTCGTGCGTATGCGAAAGCGTTCCCCACGAACTGCGTGCTGCTTGTAGACACGTACGATGTGGCGCAGGGCATTAAAAACGCTATTACCGTGGGCCTTGAAATGCGCGAACGTGGCGAAAAACTTACGGGCATCCGCATTGACTCGGGCGATCTTTCGTGGCTGGCAAAAATGGCACGCACGATGCTCGATGAAGCGGGCTTGACCGATTGCGGCATTGTTCTTTCCAATGACCTGGACGAATACACCATTCGCTCTATTCGCGACGAAGGCGCGCAGGTTATGTCGTGGGGTGTGGGCACGAAACTTGCCACGGCGTATGACCAGCCTTCCCTGGGCGGCGTGTACAAACTTTCTGCCACGCGTGAAAACGGTGATTCGACATGGATCGATCACGTGAAAATCAGCGAATCGTCCGCGAAGCTGACCACGCCGGGCGTTTTGAACGTGCGCCGCTACTATTTTGAGGATGGTCACATTGCCGGCGACATGGTGTTCGATACGAACACCGCCGTGAACGAAGGCGAAGTTATCGTTGACCCCATGGACGGCTTGCGTCGTAAGGACCTTTCTGGAAAAACGTGGCGCGAGCTGCTTATTCCGTTGGCGCGCGCGGGAAAAACCGTGCTTTCAGACGAATTCCGCAGCGCCAAGGCGGCGCAAGCGCGTACGAAGCAAGGGCTGGCAACGCTTGATGAAAGTCAGAAACGCACGTTGAACCCGCATACGTATCCCGTGGGACTCGACAAGGATTTGTTCGATCGCCGTCGCGACTTGGTTGCGCAGCTGCGCGGCATTTCCCGCTAAAAGGAGGATCTTATGGCTGCAAAGTGCAATTTGATCATCGACTCATGCTGCGATCTTCCCCCGCAGCTTGCTGAAGCCGAAGGCGTTAAGCTTTTGAATTTCCCGTACCTGATGAACGGCTCGGAATGCTTTGACGATCTGTTCAAAACGGGTTCGGCGCATAGCTTCTACGAGCAAATGCGTCAAGGCGTTATGCCTTCTACGGCACAGATTCCCTATCTGACAATTCGGGATGCGTGGCGCGAAGCCGCGCAAAGCGGCATCCCCACCGTTTACTTGAGCTTTTCGAGCAAGCTTTCGGGTACGTACAACACGGCTCTAACGCTTCTGGAAGAAACGAAGGAAGAGTTCCCTGATGCAGAGTTGTACCTGGTAGATACGGCATTGGCATCGGTTGCCGAGGGCTTTTTGATTCACGAGGCGTTCCGTCAGCGTAATTTAGGACTTTCTGCAGAAGAGCTGGCGAAATGGGCCGATGAGGCAAAATACTACGTGCGCTGCATTTTTATGGTGGACGACTTGGAGGCGTTGCGTCGTGGCGGACGCATTCCTGCGGCAGTGGCAAATCTGGGCGCAAAGCTTGATGTGAAGGTGCTCCTGAGCTTTGACCTGGACGGCTCCCTTGCGCTTACGAGCGTTGCGCGCGGTCGCAAGAAGGGCATGAAAGCCATGGTGGAGGCGTTCGCGAAAGACGCCGATACCTCTGAAAACGTGATTACGCTGCTTGCCGGCCACGCCGATTGTCCGAAGGATTTCGAAAAGCTGTGCGACATGGTGCGAAAAACGAAGCTCGAGACGAATATCACTGAATGCAACATTGGCCCGGTAATCGGCAGCCACGTTGGTCCCGATATGATGGCGCTTGTTTTCTGGGGCGATGACCGCCGCAGCGGGATGAAGCTTGCCGACCGCATTGCGAAGAAAGTGAAAAATAACTAATGGCTGAGCAATTTTATTTCAACGGAAACGCGGCACTTGGCAATGCGCTTGAGAAGTGCCTGGTAGAAGCTGGTTTTTCGCGCACCTCTACTCTCGCAGATGCTGATTACGTGTTCAGTTATCATCCGCTGCTTTCGCAGTTGGAGGATGCGTATTTCGATGCAAAAGGTTATTTGGTGCAGGCAAAGAAAGGCGCGTGTCTTATTGATTTGAGCCCTGCGACCCCCGAACTGGTGCGCGAGATTTCCGCAATTAGCAGCA
The DNA here is from genome assembly GCA_934648845.1 of uncultured Eggerthellaceae bacterium. Taxonomy (GTDB): domain Bacteria; phylum Actinomycetota; class Coriobacteriia; order Coriobacteriales; family Eggerthellaceae; genus CAKUOV01. The sequence continues at coordinate 25,696 of CAKUFS010000012.1, read as the reverse complement.
CAAGCGGGCTGTTCTATGTGGAGGCTCCTCTTTCCGTGGCCGATACAACGCTTGATGACGCTTTTGCGCAGCAATCGAACTTGAGCTGCTGCGTTGCGGGCGACAAGCCCGACATTGCGAAAGCTCAGAAGATTCTGAAGCATTTTGTGGGTACGATTCGCGTGACGGGCGAGCCGGGATCGGCGCAGCTGGCGCACGCTGCGTGGACGCTTCAGCACACGGCGCAGCTGTTCGCCGCTATTGAAGCCGAGGCGTTATATCGTGCGTTTCTGCGCATTCCCACCACGGCTGCTGCGGCGTCTGCTGCGGGTGCGAGTCCTGCAGGTGATGCAGAAGCCGCTATTGCGCAGGCTGTTGCCCAGAAGCATTTCGCGGGAACGTATACCGTTGAGATGTTCATGGCCGATCTTTCCGCTGCTCTTACGGCTGCCGAAGAGGCCGATTTGAGCCTTCCCCAGGCAGAAGCCTGCATGAATTTGATGGAGCTTTTGGCAATTATTGGTGGATCGGATTTGTCTCCTGTTTCGTTGGCGCTTATCTATGACGAGGAAGAAGCGGCTGCGACTTGCGGTCTTGATTGGTCGCGCACGCAGGAATACACGCAAGAACTGGGTGCTCACGAGCACGAGCACCATCATGGCGGTGCAGCAGGCGAAGGCTCTGCGGAAGGTGATGCCGATTCGCACGATGGCACGCTGGACGATTTCGATGCGCAACTTGATAGCTTCAGCGGCTTTGATGCTTCCGCGGATGCGATGGATGACGATTTCGACGAATTCGCCAGCGACGACGATGACGATGATGATTTCGGTGGTTATGCGGATTTGCTCAACCGTTAGATTGACCAGGTGATATGACCTCTTTTATCGACAGCAAGGCTACTGTGGCCGCAGAGGAAAACAACCAAGCCTGCCTCGAAGCATCGTGGCAGGCTTTGCTTCCTTCTGCCTGCGATTGGTGTCCGCGGCGGTGCGGCGTGAACCGCGCTGCGGGCGAGAAAGGCTTTTGCGGAGCCGATGGCACGATGCGCGTTGCGCGCGCGGCGCTGCATTTTTGGGAGGAGCCCCCGCTGTCAGGTGAGGCGGGAAGCGGTGCGGTGTTTTTCAGCGGCTGTCCGCTGCGTTGCTGTTTTTGCCAGAATGCTGTGATAGCCGCAGAGCAAGTGGGCAAAGAGATTTCGCCTGGACGTTTGGAGGGAATCTTTTTTGAATTGCGCGACCAAGGAGCGCTCAATATCAACTTAGTGACGCCGACGCATTATGCGCCGCTCATTGCACACGTTGCGGCGCATGCGCGCGCGCAGGGTTTTGACTTGCCGTTTGTCTGGAATACGTCGGGGTATGAAACGGTAGAAGCGCTGCATGCGATTGCTCCGGTTGCCGATGTTTTCTTGGCTGATTTCAAGTACGCTCATTCCGAGCTTGCGCTAAAGTTTTCACGAGCGGTGGATTATCCGGCGGTTGCTTTAGATGCGCTTGATGCTATGGTTGAAATTACAGGAGAGCCGCAATTCGATGAGTACCACGGCCAGTTGCGTATGACGCGCGGCGTGGTGGTGCGCCATTTGCTGTTACCGGGACATGTGCCTGAATCGTGCGCTGCTGTTGAGCTTTTGCATAAACGCTATGGCGAAAAAGTGCTGTTATCCCTGATGAATCAATACACGCCCGTTCTTGATGTGTCGAGCGTTGCCGCACGGAAATACCCCGAGTTACTGCGTGCGCCTTCCTCGAAAGAGTACGAGCAGCTGCTTGACTTCGCCGATTTGCTGGGTATTGAGGATTATTTCTGGCAAGAAGGCGGCGCTATTGACGAGAGTTTCATTCCTGCGTTTGATTTCACGGGCGTGTAGCTCTCCACACCTGTGGTTGCGCGTTTTGCACACGGACCACCCGCGCGTGGTTGGTTAGTTGCCGCAGGCAATTGCATCTATGCAAAGAAGGCATCAAGCGAGAAACGCTCAATGCCTTCCCATTCAAATCTTTCTATTAAGCACTTACACGCTGATGCTGCCGCTGAAGCGGTATTTTCGCGTGTCGCTGGGAACGGCGGTGGGATAGTTGCCGTCAAAGCAAGCGGTGCAGTAGCCTTTTTCGGGCGCATCGCCCAGCAGGCGCTTTACGGAATCAACGCTCAAGTACCCTACGCTATCAGCGCCAATGATTGCGGCGATTTCTTCCCATTCGCGACCTACGGCAATAAGGTTCTCACGAGAATCTACATCGGTACCGTAATAGCAAGGATTCAAAAACGCGGGCGATGAGCTGCGGAAATGAATCTCTTTTGCACCAGCATCGCGCAGGCTTTTTACAATGCGGCGCGCCGTGGTGCCGCGTACAATGGAGTCATCAATAAGAATCACGCGTTTGCCGGCAACTGAACTTCTAATGGGATTCAGCTTCAAGTTCACTTTTTTCTCGCGATTGCCCTGGCCAGGGGCAATAAATGTACGCGCAATATACTTGTTCTTTACGAACCCGATTTCATAAGGAATGCCCGATGCGCGTGAATAACCCAGTGCTGCATCAAGCCCCGAATCGGGAACGCCAATAACAACATCGGCCCGAGCAGGGCATTCCTGTGCCAAGAATTCTCCCGCTTTGACACGAGCTTCGTGCACCGTAACGCCATCAAGCAGGGAATCGGGGCGCGCGAAATAGACGGCCTCGAACACGCAGAAGGAACGCGGTTCTTTCTTGCAGTGATCGGTTAAGCTGCGAATGCCTTCCTTGCTGAACACCATGACTTCGCCAGGCTCGATTTCACGTACATATGTGGCGCCCACGGCATCAAGCGCGCAACTTTCCGAGGCAACAACATAGCCGCCTTCGGGTAGCGTGCCGTAGCAAAGCGGACGAAATCCCTGCTCATCGCGCAATGCAATAAGCTTCGTGGGCGACATGATAACCAGCGAATAAGCACCCTGGATTTTATTCATGGCACGGCTGGCGGCTTCTTCGATAGAGGGCGCCGTCAATCGCTCGCGGGTGATCAGATACGATATGACCTCGGTGTCCGATGTGGTGTGGAAAATAGATCCTGTTTCTTCCAACGCGCTGCGCACTTCAAGCGCATTCGTCAAGTTTCCGTTGTGCGCAAGGGCGGTATGTCCCTTCATGTGATTCACCACAATGGGCTGCACGTTATTCAGCTCGTTTCCTCCGGTGGTGCCGTAGCGCGCATGGCCAATGGCAATGGATCCGCAACCCAGCTGCGCAAGCGTTTCGGGTGGAAATACATCGTTGACCAGGCCCAATCCCTTGTGGACCGAGAACAGGCCATCCTTGTTCACGACGATGCCGCACGACTCCTGACCGCGATGTTGCAGTGCCGTAAGCCCTGCAAACACATAATCGGCCAAGGGTTGTTCGGTGGGCGTGTAAATGCCGAACACGCCGCATTCTTCATGGAGCATATCAGTTGAACCTTTCGTTATGTTAAAAAGGGACGGGGACTTTTTAACATTTTTAACATTTTCGCCTCGTCCAGGCGTGCAAGGCGCCGTAAGTGAAAATAGGTGAAAAAGACCCCGTCACTTTTTCACCTTTTGGCACAGGCGGGCAAGGCGCGTGGCGGCTTCCTGAGTCTTTTCGGGGGTGTTGAATGCCGTCAAGCGGAAGTAGCCTTCACCGCAATCGCCAAAGCCGCTACCAGGCGTTCCCACTACCTGCTCTTCGTTGAGCAGCATATCAAAGAAATCCCAGCTTGAAAGCTCACCTGGGCAGCGCATCCACACGTAAGGGGCATTCTTGCCGCCGCAGTACCACACACCTGCCTCGTCGAGCGCTTCCATAAGCACGCGCGCATTTTGCTGGTAGATTGCAATGTTCTCACGGCATTGCTCTTGTCCTTCGGGCGAAAGCGCGGCCGCTGCTGCGCGTTGCAGCACGTACGAAATGCCGTTCGTTTTCGTGGTGCGATTGCGCACCCACAGCGCGTTCAGGCTCAAACCTTCGCGCTTGAAGGCTTGCGGGACAATGGTGTAGCCGCAGCGCGTACCCGTAAACCCAGCGGTCTTGCTGAACGAGCACACCTCAATGGCGCATTCCTTGGCGCCTTCAATCTCGTAGATGGAATGGGGGATAGCGGGGTCTTGGATGAATGCCTCGTAAGCGGCATCGAAGATAATGACTGCTTGCTTTTCCTGCGCCCAGGCTACCCAAGCAGCCAGCTTCTCGCGGGAATACACCGCACCGGTGGGGTTGTTCGGGGAGCACAGGTACACGATATCCGCGTTGATTGCCGAATCGGGTAAGGGCGCAAAGCCGTCATCGGCCGAAGAGGGAAGATGCAAAACGCTGTTTCCGGAAATCACGTTGGCATCTACGTAGGCGGGGTAGGCTGGCTCAAGGACAAGCGCAGATATGCCGCGCGAGAAGATGTCCAAAAGATCTGCCAAGTCATCTTTTGCGCCGCTTGACACGAAGATTTCGTTTTGCTCAAGCGAAATGCCGCGCTGCTGGTAGTAATCCTGCACTGCTTGGCGGAAAAAGCCGGAGCCAACTTCCGCTTGGTAGCCCTCGAATGTTTCCTTTTTCGCCTGGTCATCAACTGCATGATGCATAGCGTCGATTGAGGCGGCCGGCAAAGGAAGCGTTACATCGCCAATGCCCAGCTTGAGTAGCTCGGTGCCCGGGTTTTTGGACAGGTAATCCGCTACTTTTGCATCGATGGTGCGAAACAGGTAGGAATCCTGCAATTCCGTGTAATGGTGGTTCATTGAAGCCATATTCGTTCCTTTCGTGCGCCGTTTTTACATACGGCTCAAAACATCAGAACGCGACGAGGGCACAATTTGCTCTCGTCGCGGGCAGTTCAAACAATAATCAAGCGCTAATCAAGGGTGGTGCCGTCGTAAACGAACGCTGCGGGGCCAGTCATGAGCACGTTGTTCTCGTAATCCACCGAAACGGTCAAGTCGCCTCCGTCAAGGTGTACGGTTACTGGCACATCGCGCTGGCACAGGTGCGCCGAAATTGCAGCCGCAACGCTCGCGCAGCTGCCGGTTCCGCACGCCATGGTAATGCCGCTACCGCGCTCCCACACGCGCATGCGAATTTCGGTCTTACTTATGACCTGCACAAACTCAACGTTCACACCGCCAGGAAACGCGCTTGATTTCTCAAGGGCGCTGCCCACTTCCGCAACAGGCGCTTTCTCGGCATCGCTCACAAAAATCACGGCATGCGGGTTGCCCATATCAACGGGAATTACGGGAATGGGCTCTGCCCCGTTGCGGGAAGCGCAGAAAGCGTTGATCACTTCGTCGTAGAAGTATCCGCACGCAACTTTGACTTCTTGCTGCTGCGACACTTTCGCATGACCCATATCAACGGTTACTTGCGCGACCTTGCCGTCTTCCACGGCGAGTTTCAGGTGCTTGATACCCGAAAGCGTTTCAACGTCAATCTGGGTTTTGTCGGTGTATCCGCGGTCGAACACGTATTTACCCACGCATCGAATGCCGTTTCCGCACATCATGGCCTCGCTGCCGTCCGCATTGAAAATGCGCATTTTGAAGTCCGCCACAGAGCTGGGAAGAATGCAGATAATGCCATCGGATCCCGCACCAAAATGGCGATCGGAATATTTGATGGCAAGTTCCTCAATGTTTTCGGGATTCTCCTGGCAATACAGATACAGGTAGTCGTTTCCCAAACCGTGCATCTTCGTGAAGTTCATGGCTCTCCTTCCTTGGGGGTGGCGCAGGAAAGGGGCGCACTGCAAAGCGCCCCTTTCAAGGTTGCAAACTGCTTATACGTAGAACAGAATCTTGTTGTAAGACGGTACGGGCCAATCGGAAGTCGGGCACAAAATCTCAAGCTGATCGACTTCGGCACGTGCGGCTTCCATCAGCGGCACCAGCTCGTGAGCGTAAGCATTTGCTGCCTCTTGCGGATCTTCGATTTCAGCGATTTCCCTATGCTTTGCTGCCAGAGCCTCGTAGGCTTTCTTCGTGGCATCAAGGCCGGTCTGAATGCGCACCAGGTGTTCTTCCTGCGTGGCGGTATCCAGTGCGGGCATTGCTGCGTTGATGGATACAATGTGATCGGCGATTTTTGCAGCATAAGCGCTGATGGCGGGCAAGTACTGGCGGCGCAACATGCGGCGCATCGTGCGCGCCTCAATGTTGATGAGCTTGCAGTACTTCTCCAGCTTCACTTCGTAGCGGCTGCGAACTTCGGCTTCGGTAAGAACGTTGAACTCTTCGAACAGATCAATGCTCTTCTTGTCTACCAGGCACGGCAGGGCATCAGCCGTGGTCTTGTGGTTTGCCAGACCACGACGCGCTGCTTCTTCTTCCCATTCGGCGGAGTAACCGTTGCCGTTGAAGATGATGCGCTGGTGGTCGGTCAGGGTCTTCTTCACGTAAGCGAAGGCTGCTTCCTGGAATGCTTCGCCTTCCAGACCCTCCATGGCGTCGGCAAATTCTTTCAGGCTCTTTGCCATGGCGGTGTTCAGCACCGTGTTCGCATCGGACAAGTTCATGGCGGAGCCGGGCATGCGGAATTCGAACTTGTTGCCGGTGAAGGCAAACGGGCTGGTACGGTTGCGGTCGGTGGAGTCCTTCATGAAGTTAGGCAGCACGTCAACGCCCAAATCCATCATAGTCTTAGCGGTGCCTTCGTATTCCTTGCCGCTGATAAGCGCGCTTACAATGTTGTCAAGCTCGTCGCCCAGGAAGATGGAGATGATTGCGGGAGGTGCCTCGTTTGCGCCCAAGCGGTGGTCGTTGCCGGCAGAGGCAACGGTCATGCGCAGCAGCTCCTGGTAATCGTCAACGGCTTGTACCACGCCTGCCAAGAACACTAAGAAACGCAAGTTATCCTGAGGGTTGTCGCCGGGATCAAGCAGGTTCTTAGTGCCTGCGGAAATGGACCAGTTGTTGTGTTTACCGCTGCCGTTAATGCCCTCGAACGGCTTTTCGTGCTGCAGGCACACCAGGCCGTGATGGCTGGCCAAAAGGCGCATCTTTTCCATGGTAAGCAAGTTCTCGTCAATGCCGCGGTTCGCATTCGTGAAGATAGGGGCAAGCTCATGCTGCGCCGGTGCTACTTCGTTGTGCTTCGTTTTTGCGGAAACGCCCAGCGCCCACAGCTCGTCGTCGAGTTCCTTCATGAATTCGTTTACCGTGGGGCGAATGGCGCCAAAGTAATGCTCTTCAAGCTCTTGGCCCTTGCAGGGGGAGTAACCGAACAGCGTGCGGCCGGTCAAAATCAGGTCGGTGCGCTTCTCGTACTGCTCTTCAGAAATCAGGAAGTACTCTTGCTCGGCGCCAACGGTGGTTACCACGCGCTGCTTCGCCTCGCCGAAACATGCCAGCGCACGATTTGCCTGCTCATCGATGGCTTTCATGGAGCGCAGCAGCGGCGTTTTCTCGTCGAGCGCTTCGCCCGTGTAGCTGCAAAACGCCGTGGGGATGCACAGCACTTCGTCCTTGATGAATGCGTAGGACGTGGGGTCCCAAGCCGTGTAGCCGCGTGCTTCGAACGTAGCGCGCAAACCGCCCGAGGGGAAGCTCGAAGCATCGGGCTCGCCCTGGATCAGCTCTTTTCCGGAGAACGACATAATGGCGCGACCGTCGGGCTGGGGGTCCAGGAAGCCGTCGTGCTTTTCGGACGTGATGCCCGTGAGCGGCTGGAACCAGTGCGTGTAATGCGTGGCACCCTTCTCGATCGCCCATTCCTTCATAGCGTGGGCTACAACGTTTGCGACCTCTAGGTCAAGCGGCTCGCCTTCTTTGATGGTTTTCATAAGCTGCTTGAACGTATTCTTCGGCAGCCTTTCTCGCATGACGTGCTCGTTGAACACCATGGAGCCAAAAATCTCTGGAACATTGCTCATAGCCGGCCTCCTGTTCGGCGTTTTCCTTTTCGCATGATAAAAAGGTACGCCGGCAACGTTTCCAAAAAATTTCAAGCGCGTAACACTGCGTTACAGGTGCGGATGTGTGCGCTGCGACGCGCGCGGCGTGCGCGTTGAGGACGGCAAGCGCGACCGCGTTTGCATCCCGCTGCGTTAGGGCTAGCGGGGAAGGATTGAGCGCCCATCTATAGCCGCATCAGTTTGAACGTGCAATTTAAGATAGAGTTAATTGAAAAGCACCAGACTGCGCTGATGTTTTTTGGTCTTGGAGGCCGCATTCAGATCATGTTGTCGAAAAATCGCCGCCAAAACGCGCAAATCGACGGTACGGGGCAGGTTTGGGAGTGCGGACGCCGACTTTTATGTGGGTTTTGGACTTTCGTTATCTCACAAAAATGTATTTGCCCAGGTCGCGTGATTTTCGTATTCGATGTAACCAAATGCCACCTGCCCCGCACCGTCGATTTGGGCGTTTCCGAGACGAAAAAGCGACAAGATGAACTTTTAAGTCGGCTAATCAAGGGTCGCTACGTTACTTTGATGTTCAAAAATCATTTTCGTCCCGCCAGTCGCTGTTCAGCGTGGATTTTGTAAATGCGAACAACTTGCTATTCATCAACTAGTCGAGGTGCTTCAAACCTACAGTCCAAGGCAAGGGCCATTGCCGCCATACTTTTCAGCGTAAGGTTTTGTCCATTTAGTTTTTCAGACAAAGTCGAGGGTTTGATTCCTAGTTTCGCAGCCAAATCAACAAAAGACATCCCTTTCTCTGAACAATGCGCAACTACTTGGTTTGAAAAATCCATTGATGCTTCAAACGCAATTTCATCTGCTGTTGGGCGAGGCAGTTCCATGTCACCAAAAATCATTTTTTCATTATTGAGTTCACCCATCGTTTCTCCTTCTTTCAAGCTCCTTTTCAAGGGTCAATCGCAGTGAGTCGAGTTTTTTCGCTGCACGTCTTGTTTCGTTGTCCGCTTGTCCTGAATGTACTTTTTCGATAAATGCAACGACAAGAATTGTCTCGCTTTCAACAAGGAAGGAAAAGGCCCGTGCCGTACAGCCATGTGCACGTATCTCATAAAGATCGTTGCGCTTATTAATTCCCCTGAGCTTTCTCAACAGCCTTGTTTGCACTGAAGCATTAAATCCTCGCTCGCTGACTGAACGTACGGCAATGGCAATCTTTCTTGCTGCTTCTGCATCCTTATTTTGTTTGTAAAAATCCTGAATCGGGTTTGTTCCCTCTTTCGATAAAAAGAAAACTGTCTCTGAGTAAGACTGATCTGAAAGAGGGAATGGCTCTAATGTATAGCTCAAAGCGTCACCGCTTTCTTTAGTATATTCGGTTATAACCGAAATTATATAAATGGAAGCTAAAAGAATCAAGCCTTTTGCAAAAGCGAGCAACTTCTGGTCAAGATTGCATTCGTGCAATGATAGAAAAACTACCATTCATCGATAAATCGTAACTATTTCTGTGGCAAACTTTAGTCAAGTGTTGCGCCTTATATCTCAAAAAGCGATAATAGGAATCCTGATAGTGCATCTCTTTTTACGGTAATCGGTTTTAAGAGCATGCGAGTGAATGTATAGCGTGTGAAGGATTTCCCTGTGTTGAATTTACCTGCAAATCGTGGCTCAATTACTGCGCCTTTCGGCTGCTTTGCGGCCAGTTGCCATTTCCTTGGTGGCTGTGAGTAGGGGCGGTTTGTGTTATCTGTTCCCGCAACGTGTGCCGCTGCAGCTGTAATTGCATTTCTTATAACGTATCTTATGGTGCCCGTGTCGATGAAAATCGCGACGAAAGTGGGTGCCATCGACATGCCTTCCGAGCGCCGCGTTCATACCAATCCCACAACGCGCATGGGTGGCATTGCTCTGTTCGCCGGCATTGTTTTGACCAGCGCATTGCTGTTGTCGATGGGGATCCAGGCAGGCATTGTTCCTGCTGAGTTCGCTTTTGGAAAAACAACGTCGGCAAATGCATGGCTTTTACTGCTGGGTTTTTGCTTCATGTTCGCCATGGGCGCCGCCGATGACATTTTGCAATTACGTGCCCGTACTAAATTCGCGGGTCAAATTGTTGCGGCATCGATTGTGGTGGCATCGGGGATTGTCATTCAGGGCATCCATATTACGGGCCTGCAGACGTATATCGACTTTGGATTCATGGCGTATCCCATTACGGTGCTTTATCTGGTATCGTTCGCGAACGTGATTAATCTTATCGACGGTCTTGACGGTTTGGCGGCAGGTGTCACATGCATTGCTGCCACTGCGTTTGCGGTACTGGCAGCTGCGGGTGGCGTTTATTCGGTTCTGATCATGGCAATTGCCGTTGCGGCGTCGTGCCTTGCGTTTTTGCGCTTCAACTTTCATCCCGCAAAGCTGTTCATGGGGGATTGCGGGTCGCTGTCTCTTGGTTTTGCGCTGGGCATTGTATCGCTTTCGGGTGCAATGCGCTATGCAGGTTTGGCATCGATTGCCGTGCCGGTGGTTATTGCCGCAGTGCCGGTTATTGACACGTTTGCCGCTATTGTGCGGCGCAAAATCAAGGGTGTACCCATTAGCTCGCCCGATAAGAACCATATTCACCATGTGCTACTTCAGAAGGGGTTCAGCCAGCGCCACGTGGTGTTCGATATTTACCTTATGTGCGCTGTTTTCGCAGGTACTGGCATTGCAATTTATCGCGCGCCTACAAGTGTGTCCGTTGTTGTGCTGATTACCGATATTCTGTTCGCGGCATTTTTGATTTGGAAGCTGGGCCTTTTCGGAAAGATTATGGGTCGCTATTACCCCGAAGGACGCTTGAGTCTGTTTTCAAAACGTAGAACGCGACAGGAAGAAACCGTCGGTATAAGAAATGCTACTGCATCAAAAGAATTCGTTCCAATGCGAATTCTGCTTGTTTGTGAGCATTTTTATCCAGCAACGGATGCTTGTTCTAAGCGAATGACGGTGTTGCGAGACACGCTCCGGGATGCTGGTCATGAAGTATTTGTTTTAGCTTCGGAAACAAGCTTGAATGAGGCCTCTGATTATTTTGCTTCGAATGGCGTTTGCTATTATTCGGCGTTTAAGATGGAGTCTAAAACGGTGATTAATCGCTTGCGCAACAATCTAAGCGAAGCAATCAATTCAACGAAGGAAGCGTTGAATTTTAGAGACATTGATGTTGTCGTGGTTACATCGCCACCGCTTCTCTTGTCTGCAAGTGGGATTCGCATTGCAAAAAAACATCATGCGCGATTAGTCTTCGATGCGCGCGATATTTGGCCCGACGTTGCTTATGAAATGGGTAGTTTTAGTAAAAACAGCATCTACGGTCGTGTTTTTCAACACTTAGCAAATTCCGCTTATAAGCGATCATCTTTGATTACTACGGTTTCGCAAGGGAAAGTCAGCAAGCTTAAAGCTCTGCTTCCAAAAAAAGATGCTGAAAAAGTCAGGCTTGTGCCTAATGGCCTGGATTTGGGTTTCTTACTCCAAGACGAAAGAGCGGACCTTATAGAAAAATATCAGCTCGATGAGGGTGATGTGTGCGTATATGTTGGCAATTTAGGACTTGCCCAGGGTCTTTCTAGGCTTTTAGAGATTGCAAAGCGTAACGATTACGCGCGATTTCTGCTTTTCGGTAGCGGAGCGGAACGGGATCTCCTCAGGGAAAAGATTAGCTCAGAAGGATTGTCAAACGTATACCTTTGCGGTCGTGTTGATGCACGCGGGGTGTACACTTTGCTAAAGCACGCGAAGTGCGCTTACGTATCGTTGCTGAACTCAAACATGAAAGATAGCGTTCCGACTAAATTGTTCGAAGCTCTTGGTTGTGGCTGTCCTGTATTGTTGGCTGCAGCTGGCGATTCCGTTGACATTCTTGCTGAAGCGGGGCTTGGTGTTTCCTGCGCTCCAGAGGATCTTGATGGACTTGTCAAGGCTTTTATCGAAGTTTTTAGTCGTGAATGGACGGATTGTGAGAAGCAGAGAGCCGTGGATTGCATAAAAAGCAAGTACTCTAGACAGGCCGCTTCCGAGGTTTTTGTTGATCTGCTCTCTAGCGAGATAGAGGTATATCGTGCTTAAGAAGCTGGAACTTTACCTCTACACCATACTGCGCATGAAGCCAAGCATGATTGCATTCAGGTTAAAGCCTCAAAAAAAGCTTACAAGCGTGCAATTGTCAATGAAGCGTCCTCTTGACCGCAATAAGACTATTGTGATGGCCGAAACCGACTTAGCTGCAGATTACTTATCAAGGTTCGATGTCGAGTCGTTGTTGAAAGGGGATTTGCTCCTTCTTAATGAGTGGCATAAGTTCAACTTTGAGACCTGGAGTGTTCCCGAAGCGAGCCATTTGTGGAATTTCAATCTTCATTACTTTGAATACTGCATTCCCCTTGCGGCAAAATGGGCGGAAACTAAAGAAGAAAGGTATTGGAACTACTTTAAGTTCTTAATTCAAAGCTGGATGGATTCGTGCAAGTATCCTCGGGGGGATGCTTGGCATCCGTATACCATCAGCCTGAGGCTTATTAACTGGCTTGTTTCCCGCGAGCTTTTTGCCGATGCCTTAGAGACTGATAATGTTTTCGATTCTGCAATGCAGGAAAGCATGTACGCCCAGTATAGACATCTTTTGGTGAACCAGGAAAAACATCTTTTGGCGAACCACTATCTGGAGAACCTGAAGACGCTCGTCGTCTGCGCGCTGCTGTTCGGCGAGGACGACGTGCTGGCGCGGGTCGAGCGCGACTATCTTACGCAGCTCGACGAGCAGGTGCTGCCCGACGGAGTGCACTACGAGCGTTCCATGATGTACCACAAGCTCATTCTGGAGGGCCTTCTGCGCGTGGAACTTGCGTACCGCTCTGTAGGCAAGGCCGCCCCGGCAAAGGTGGCCTCCAAGGCGCGGCAGATGCTCGACGCCATAGCCTCTATCGAGCGTGGCATGGGCAAGACCCCCTTCTTCAACGACTCGGCCGATGGGGTCGCCAAGGAATGCGGACCGCTCGCCTGCGCCTGCCGCGACGTCTACGGCTACGAGCCCGACGACGCCAAGACTATCTTCCCTGAGTCCGGCTTCTACAAGCTCTACGACGGCGACGCTGCCTTGATTTTCTTCGCGGGGGAGCCCGGCCCGTCCTATATGCTGGGCCACGCCCACTGCGACCTTCTGAGCTTTGAACTCTCGATCGCGGGCGAGCCCACGATTGAGAACTCGGGCACTTACGCCTACCAGAGCGAACTGAGGCCCTACTTCCGCAGCACGGCAGCGCACAACACAGCGACCATCGACAGTGATGAGCAGATGGAATGCTGGGCTGAGCATCGCGTCGCGCGCGGCGTGGACTGCGTGCGCGTAGAGGTGGTGGATGAGCGTCATATCGTGGCGAGCTTCCACAACTACAAGGGCCATCTGCATCATCGGCGTATTGAGCTTTGCGACGGTGCGCTGACTGTCGAGGACTCGACCGACCGCGGCGACGCAGAGGTGGTGCAGCGCTACCACCTCGCGCCTGGTTGCTCTTTGCCCATCGTCCCCGGGTGGGACTGCGAGTTCGCTCTCGAGGAGGCTGTATGCTCATCCGAATTCGGCAAATTGGCAGATGGCACCGTTGTCGCAATCGTCGGAAACAGGACTGTCTGCGCGACCATCCCTCTATGTAACGACGAAGGTGGTGCTGGTCGATGATCAAAAAGATGCGATTGCCCCGCGGAGCAAAGCCGTTGGCCTTTTTGGCGAACGGTGCGCTCGTCTTCTCGATGGGGGAGAGGATATGCGTATTGGACGTTGATGGGCGATGCGCGGTAAGGGCGCTCCTCGAGAACCCTTCTGGAAAGAGCTGTCTTTGCAGAAGCCGCCTGGCATCCCGCGCTCTGCGCTGGGAGGCCAGGTGCGCCGTCGAGGTGGACGGTGGGCTGCTTGTCTCTTGGCGAGGTGCCCTGCTGCGTTGCGACTTGCGCACGGGAAATGTTCGAAGCGTGTTTTCCGCCCGAAAAGGATTCTCCACGCCGCTTACCATCCAATCCGCGGACGGCGAGGTTGGGGCTGTTTGGGGAGACTACGGCCAGAACCTCGAGAAAAAGGCTGTCGGTATCTATGGCATTTCGCATGACGACGGCCTGCGCACCCTTTACGAGTTCCCTGCCGGTGCCATCCGCCATGTTCATGGCTTCGCTCCTAGGCTTGCTGGGGGTTGGTACGTTTTCACCGGTGACATGGAGGAGGCCGCTGGGATTTACGTTGCCAGTGCTGATTTCTCCAGCGTTGAGCCTCTCGCCGTTGGCGATCAGCGCTTTCGGGCGGTTCGCGGCTATGACACCCCCGAGGGCTTGGTTTACGCTACCGACTCCTCAATTATCAAGAATCACGTGTACCTGCTTCCGAACGAGGATCCTGGCTCGCTTCGCGTTCTTGCGGATACCAACGGACCCTGCATCTACGGAACACCATGCGAGGCTGGATACCTTTTCTCTACAACGGTGGAGCCCGACGAGCGGGTAAGGGGTGTTAGCTCCTACCTTTCGACGAAGCTCGGTCCCGGTGTCCTGACAAGGGAGACACAGTTGTTCTTGGTTACCAACGCCGCTGAAGCACGCGAGGTTTTGAGGCTGAAAAAGGATGCTTACCCAATGAAACTCATGCAATACGGATCCGTGCAGTTTGCCTCGGGGCAGGAAAGTAGGAGCGGCGTCGTGGGCTTCTGCAGATCGCTTAGCGATTTTGACGCCATTCCTGTAGAGATTGAGGTGGTGCAATAATGGTCGACAACATGAAGAGCATCGCCGTTGTTTTCGGCCTCGGCCCCGCGGGTCTAGCCCTCTCTAGGGTCCTTTCCCGCGCAGGCCACGACGTCTATGCGGTGTGTCGTCCTGATGACATAGGGAAATACTCGAACTCTCTTCGTGGGTGCATTGTCGCCAAGGAGGCGGGGGATGTCCTCCGTTACCTTGCCTCTTTGGCTTCCTGCGCCGAGCATCACGGTAAGCCTGAGTGCTGGATTGCGAGCGACCAATACCTGACGATGATTCTAGACAACCGCAGTGAATTCGAGGATATTGTCGCCTTTGCAAAGCCGGGCCTGGACTTCTTCTCCGAGTTCAACGACAAGGGGCTTGCGTTCGCTAGGTGCCGGGAAGTCGGCGTCAATGTCCCCGAAAGGGCCACGCTCAACGCTGTCATGGCGGGTGGGGTCGAGATCAGTTTCCCTCTCGTTGTGAAGCCGCGCGTGAAAAGTCTTTTCGCGGTTGACGACGGTGTGGGCAAAATCCGCATCGTCGAGGACCACGTCGAACTCGAAGACGTCGCGGGGGGAATCGTGGCCTGCGGGGCGCCGACGGCGGCATACGAGTGCGAGCCGTACATCGTCGGAAACAACTGGAACGAAATCGGGTACGGCGGCTACGCCGCAAACGGAGTCATGCTTGCGGACATCGCCGTACGCCAGTTTAAGCAATACCCCCAGGGCGTTGCTTGCGCTGCCATCGAGGTTACCGACCCTGCTCTCTTGCGTCGCGTGCGTGGCGAGTCGCGTAAGCTCGTCGAGGCGAACGGTTACACCGGCTTCATCCAGTTTGACATCAAGGTTGATGAGGCTTCGGGTGCTCTCTATGTTCTTGACGTGAATCCCAGGCCGTGGGGATCGGTCGGTGTCCTTCTGAGGAAATATCCCGGCCTCGCACGTTGCATATCCGATGGCTGCCCCGCAGTTTCCCGTGGAAAGCCGCTGTACTGGCATTCTCCCTTGAAAGAGATTCTGGCGAAGGGGAACGCCTCGAATGCCGTGATCGACGCCTATGCCAAAAAGGGCTTCGCCCACGTCCTCGACCTTTGGGACGCGGCGGACCCCAAGCCCTTCCTTGTTCAGCCTATTATCGGGCTGGAGAAAATCGTTTCGAAATTGAAGAGGGCCGGACGATGAGCAGCGCTATCAGACGCGTCTCTGTGGTCGGCTACTTCGCCTCCGCGCGCTCTGCGGAGGGCGATAGCAAGGATTTCGGAGGGCAGACCGCAAAGTGCAGGATGCTGAGGGATTGGCTCAAGTCTTGTGACGGGGTCGACTATTCCGAGGTTGACACATTCCGCTGGAAGAAGAACCCGCTACGGCTCTTTTTCCGTACCATCCGCGAATCTAGGCGCGCGGACGTTGTCCTTATGGCCCTGAGCGAGAACGGCCTACGTTTGATAATGCCTTTGCTCCTTCGTCTGAGGCCAGTTTTCGGTTTCAGGCTTGGTTATGTGGTCATTGGCGGCTGGGTGGCTAAGCGCTGCGAAGAGGACTCGTCTCTCCTGGGGAGGATCGGTAAGCTGGATGCCATCTTTGCGGAGACGACGAGCATGGCGGATGGTCTCAGGGCTCTTGGGCTCGATAACGTCAGCTACGTCCCCAACGCAAAGAAACTCGAGGTTCTAGCCGAGCCTGCCGAGGTTGACGTTTCTGCCAGGCCCCTTCCCGTATGCGTCTTTTCCAGGGTTTGCCGCGAGAAGGGCGTGACGACCGCGATTGAAGCGGTCGCTCGCGTCAATTCAGAGCGCGGTGGCACAGAGTACTTCCTCGATGTCTATGGTCCCGTGGCCGAAGACTACCGAGAGGAGTTCGACTACCTTCTGGCGGCGCACGCGGACTGCGTCGCCTACAAGGGAAGCGTGCCTGCAGGGGAGAGCGTCGGGGTTCTGAGCGGCTACCTCCTCCTCCTCCTCCCTACGCGATATTACGGGGAGGGGTTTCCCGGTACCATAGTGGACGCCTTCTCGGCCGGGGTGCCTGTGGTGACCTCCGACTGGCAGAACGCACGCAGCATTGTCAAGGACGGGCAGACAGGGTTTATCTACGGCTTCGACAATTCGGAAGGGGCGTATGCAATCCTCGATAAATGCCTCGGTGACCCAGAGATGGTTGTAGGCATGCGAGGGCGCTGCCTCGAGGAATCCGCAAAATACACCCCGAACAAGGCAAACGAGCCTATCTGGTCTTTCGTAAATCAACTATAAGCGTGCCTTTAAGGCAAATTAAGGAAAGGAATCAAAGAGAAATGGTTAACGTTATCGGTCTCGGTTATATCGGACTGCCCACCGCGCTCATGATGGCCACGCACGGCGTGGAGGTCGTGGGAACCGACTACAACGAGGAACTCGTAGCAACTCTGAATGCCGGGCATACCACCTTCAAAGAGGAAGGGCTTGACGAGCTGTTCGCCGACGCGTTGAAATCTGGCATCAAATTCACGACTGAGTATCAGGTATGCGATACTTACATCGTGAGCGTGCCGACGCCCTACGATAAGCTGGACAAGAAGATCGACCCCTGCTATGTGATTGCCGCCTGCAAGACGGTGCTCGAGGTCGCCCCGAAGGGCGCCGTGCTCGTAATCGAGTCGACTATTTCGCCCAACACGGTGGATCGCTTTGTGCGCCCGCTGCTCATTGAGGCCGAGCGTGAGGATGTTAAGCTTGTGCACGCCCCGGAGCGCATCATCCCCGGAAACATGGTTTACGAGCTGCTGCACAACAACCGTACGATTGGTGCGGACGACCCCGAGGTGGGCGAGGAGGTTGCTAAGATTTACGCAACCTTCTGTCAGGGCGAAATCAGTGTGACCGACATCCGTACCGCTGAGATGACCAAAGTCGTCGAGAACACCTTCCGTGCAATTAACATCGCATTCTCCAACGAGCTTGCCAAGATCTGCCGTATCGGCGGCATGGACGTGGCGGAGGTCATTCGCATCTCCAACAAGCACCCGCGCGTGAACATTCTGCAGCCCGGCCCCGGCGTGGGTGGCCACTGCATCCCCGTCGACCCATGGTTCCTGGTGGGCGACTACCCCGAAACGGCAAACTTCATCCGTCTGGCGCTTCAGACCAACGCGGGCATGCCTGAGTATGTGCTGCATCGTGCCCACGAGGTTATGGCCGAACATGGGATCAAGGATGTCTCCAAGGTGGGCATCTATGGCCTGACCTACAAGGAGGACGTTGACGACGTGCGCGAGAGCCCGACGCTGCAGATGCTTGAGTCCATGGAGGAGCACCTGTGCGGTGGCGGCGTGAAGGTGTACGACCCGTGGGTTGAGCGCGACGAGGTTCCGGGCCAGGTGCACTCTATGGAAGAGTTCCTGGATGGCCTGGAGATGGTGATTGTGATGGTGGGTCATTCCCAGATCAAGGGCAAGCCCGAGGCCTTCTGCGGACGCATTCTGATCGACCCGCGTAACGTGTGCGGCGACGGCGAGAACGTCTACAAACTGTAAGTCATTAAAAGAGATGCAGGGAGAAGCAGGTTTGAAGAAAGTGATGCTCGTCTTCGGGACGCGCCCGGAGGCCATCAAGATGTGCCCGCTCTTGAATGAGCTGAAGGCGCGCCCAAGCGAGTTCGAGACCGTTGTCACTGTGACGGGCCAGCACCGTGAGATGCTGGACCAAGTTCTGCGCGTGTTCAGCGTGGTGCCTGATCACGACCTGGCCATCATGAAGCCCGGTCAAACGCTGTTCGACGTTACATGCGACGTATTGCTGAAGCTGAAGGCAGTTCTCGAGGAGGAGGGGCCTGACGTAGTGCTCGTGCACGGCGACACGACCACAAGCTTTGCTGCGGCACTTGCTTGTTTCTACCTGCATATCCCCGTGGGCCACGTGGAGGCGGGTCTGCGTACGCATGACATATACAGCCCATGGCCCGAGGAGTTCAATCGCCAGGCTGTGGACATTGTCACCGAATACTATTTCGCGCCTACGGAAGCCAGCAAGCAGAATTTGCTCGAGGAGGGCAAGCCCGCCGACAGAATTTGGGTAACCGGCAACACTGGCATCGACGCGTTGCGCACTACGGTGCGCGACAATTATAAAAACGAGCATTTGGATTGGGCCGGGGGCAGCCGTTTGATTCTTATCACCGCGCATAGACGAGAGAATCAAGGTGAGCCAATGCATCATATGCTTAGAGCCATCAGGCGTGTTATCGATGAGAACCCCGATGTGAAAGCGATTTATCCCATTCATATGAACCCCACGGTTCGTAAGGCTGCCCATGAAGAACTAGACGGATGCAATCGCCTTAGAATAATTGAACCCTTGGAAGTATTTGATTTTCATAACTTCCTAGCTCGTTGTTATTTAGTGCTTACGGATTCTGGTGGGATTCAAGAAGAGGCGCCCGGCTTGGGTAAACCTGTTCTTGTCATGCGGAATACCACTGAACGTCCTGAGGGTGTAGCTGCAGGAACGCTGCGTTTGGTCGGCACAAATGAGAATGTTATTTATAATGCATTTACGGAGCTGTTAGAGAACAAAGCGTCCTACGAAGCAATGTCTGGAGCCAGCAATCCCTATGGAGACGGGTATGCAAGTCGCAGAATTGCTGATATTCTTTCAGAAAAGGAGAATAGTTATGGCGAACTTCATGAACGCTATAAATAAGTATCGCCGTGCTCATTGGTTCTATAAACATGGCTTTAAGTTTATAGCAAAGTTGATAGAAATGGAAATTTATCTCATTCACAATAGTTTTATTCCTGCATCTTGCGAGATTGGAGAAGGGACAATTTTTGGATACAAGGGAATTGCAACCGTTGTTCACAAGCGAGCTAAAATCGGTAGAAATTGCATAATCGGACACTGCGTCACTATCGGAGGAAGAAGCGGGCATTATGAAGTTCCTGTTATTGGTGATAATTGCGAAATATGCGCTGGGGCTAAAGTGCTGGGACCAATAGTTGTGGGAAATGGTGTGACGATTGGGGCAAACGCAGTGATGCTTCAGGATGCACCAGATAATACTGTTTGGGCCGGTGTTCCTGCGAGGTGCATAAAATAAAGCGAATTGCTGCTTCAGAGGATATGGAGATAAGTGCATGATGCGCAAAAAAAACGGCGCAGTACGTGTTTTGTTCTTGGTCAGAAAACTATCAGGTGGCGGTGCTGAAAAAGTAACGTCTCTTTTGTGCAATTATTTTGTAAAAAGAAGCATTGAAGTCTATGTGTGCGAAATTGACGGATATTCAAATGACTACGCAATTGATGAGTCTGTTCATCGTTTGCGATGCAGGCAATCCTCGTCGAAGATGCTTGGTATTATGCAAAAGGTCATTGGCATAAATGCTGCATGCATAAGAGTTCAACCGGATTATATTGTATCCCTAGGGCTTTTGCAGTATGTACGATGGATAAAGATTCGGCCAAAAAAGGGATTGATTCTCTCGGAGAGGAATTACCCCGATGCACTGTATACGGCACGTCGGAAGAAAATTAACGAGAGTCAGTTTTTACGTGCGAAAAGTGTCGTTTTTCAAACATCCGATGCCCGTGATTGCTACTGCGAGGAAGTTCGCAAGAAGGGAGTCGTCATCCCCAATCCGATTCCTACGGGGCTTCCCATTCATGATGGCGATCGTGAGAAAAGGGCGGTAACATTCTCGCGGCTTGAGCCTCAGAAAAACCTCGCTTTACTCATAGAATCATTTTCGAAATTTCATAAATATCATCCAGGTTGGACACTTGAAATATACGGTCAAGGGAGTCAGAAAGATTTTCTTGACGAAAAGATTCATGAGCTTGGTTTGTCCGGCCATGCAACTATTAAGCCTTTTTCGAATGACATCCATCGGCTTATTTCGAAGGCAGGAATGTTTATTAGTTCTTCCGATTATGAAGGATTACAAAATTCCCTTATTGAAGCCATGGTCATGGGAATTCCCTGCGTTGCTACTGATTGCCTGGGCGGCGGAGCAAGGATGATTACCGATGGTGGACGAAGGGGCCTACTTGTTCAGAGGGGGGATACTGCAGGCCTGGCGGATGCGATGTCGTCAATTGCGGATAGTGATATATTGGCGCAGCAGCTATCGGAGGCGGGAAAGCGACTGTCGCAGGAGTGGTCGGCTGAACGTATATTGAGCAAATGGGTGGATTTGGTGAAATGATTAGCGAATATCGTGCTATGCCGAATAAGAATAACGTACAGAACGGAAAATTAAGGACGAGCGATGTCCTTCTTTTCGTGTATCTGTGTGCATTGTTTGCTCATAGAACGGGTATTGGATTGGATTACTATTTATTAAGGGGAAGTTTTGTTCTCTATGCAATCGTCTCCTTCTTTCTTGATGTCCTTCCTGCTGAGACAGGGCGGCGTAAAGGAAAAGAAAATGGAAAGCTTATAAGTAGGCTTCTTGTGTGGTTTTCTGTTTTTGTGTTTTTCGTATATCTGTCTGTTTTTTGGTCGGAATCTTTATCCAACACCATGGCGACGAATTATATTACGAACTTCTTTCAGGGGTTTTTTATTGTTGCTTTTATTAGTTATAGGGTTCAAAAAAGGGATGATTTACTATTAGTGATAAAAATTGTTGTTTGCGCGGCTTTCTACGGAGTTGTTGTTCTTTTTTTGAAAACGCCTTTGTCGAGTTGGGGAACCGAAAGGGTGGGCGATGCGATTGGGCTCAATTCGAACACCGTAGGGCTTAACGCTGCTTTTGCAACTATGTTTTGCCTTTTTCTATCAAATAATACAAAGAGACCCCTGTATTATTTGTTTACTGTTGTATTTATTGTCGTTGCTCTATTTTCAGGTTCAAGAAAAGCTCTCTTTCTTGTTCTTGCGGGGATCGTCCTGATTTTGTCATTTTCCCATAAAGGGTTCAAAGGTTTAGCTGCTGCTATATCGTCCATCATCATTGTTGCAATTATTATATGGGCCATAATGAACGTTCCTGCGTTGTACGATGTTCTCGGCTATCGCGTCGATAAGCTTCTTGGGAATGCTGGCTATGATGGAAGCGCTGCCGAGCGCGAGTGGTACAGAAGTTATGCTCAAGATATGTTTCTGAATAGTTCAATCGTTGGCTACGGATTTAACGGCTTTCTTAGCGAGATGCAAAGGATAGGATATTGGCATCAAGCTTATTGCCACTGCAATCAATGGGAGCTTCTTGCCGATCTTGGCATTATTGGTTTTACCCTTTATTATTCGATTTTTATCATGATCGGAAAAGGGTTTATCAACAAAATAAAAATGAATGGTGCAAACTCGCTGTTTGGCCTAATAATGCTCCTTTTGATTTTTGTTTCTGATTACGGATATGTCAGTTTTATGGGTGTAGATATTTATTTATATATCACATTGCTGTTCTGTTTAGAGAAGACGCTTGTTTCGAAGTGGGAAGAACCATGTCTAAAATAAAAAAGTATATCAAAAACCCTTCGCTGCTTTATATGTTGGCAACAGCGAAGGGTTTGATGAACTGGGTTGATGATGAGACTCAATTGAAAAGAATGTTTAAAATATCCGTCGGTTATCCCTTGGATCTTTCTAACCCTAAAACTTTTAATGAAAAACTGCAATGGCTGAAGCTGCATGATCGTAATCCGTTGTACAGCACTCTTGTTGATAAGTATGCCGTGAAAAAGTGGGTTGCAGATCAAATTGGAAGCGAGTATATCACGCGATCGTATGCAAGATGGGAAAGTATCGACGATATTGATATATCAAGTCTTCCCAAGCGGTTTGTCCTGAAAACCAATCACGATTGCGGTGGTATAGTGATTTGCTCAAATAAGGATTCCTTTAATCTAGCTGCAGCCAAGAAAAAACTATCTTCTCACATGAAGCGTAACTATTACTGGAGTTCTAGGGAATGGCCGTATAAGAATGTCAAACCGTGCGTGTTTGCCGAAGAATATATCGATTCTGCTGTCTGCACTTTTATAGACCAAGCCGAGAATCTAGATCTCGCTGATTATAAGGTAATGTGTTTTTCTGGGGAACCCAAACTTATTCAAGTTCACAGAGGTCGTTTCAACGGAACTCACACCCAAGATATTTACGATGCAAATTGGCGACGCACCAACATTACTCAATGTGGACTTCCTATGTCTGACAAGCCAGATGATCGTCCAGCAATCCTAGATGAAATGTTGGACCTTTCTCGAGTTTTGTCTAAAGGACTTGCCCATGTGCGCGTTGATTGGTTTATTTCCAATAACGGACTTCGCTTCGGGGAAATGACTTTTTATGACGCTTCTGGATTCGATGCATTCGATGATCTGGATCATGATTTGCTTTTAGGTAGTTGGATAGATTTGTCTTTAGCATTTGATGGCAAAGGAAGCGGGGAATAATGACAGAGTTGGAGCGAAACGAGGTTCTATCTATCGTAATCGGAGGTGACATTGTTCCATTTGGTGAAGGCATACAGCTCTTTCAAGAAGGGAGCTTGAATGAGCTTATTGGGGACGGACTTCTTTCTATTATTAATTCATCCGATTACTGCGTCTTTAATCTTGAGGCTCCTTTGATTGATGACGGCTCTCCTATCGCAAAAAACGGTCCAGCTCTACGCGCCCCGCTATCTACGGTCAAAGCTCTTTCTTTGATGAGCCCCTGTGCTTTTTCATTGGCGAATAATCATATTATGGATTACGGAGAAGATGGTTTAGCTTCAACTATTGAAGCGCTGAAATGCGTGGATATACCTTATTTTGGGGCTGGGCTTCGTCTGAATGATGCGGTGTCGCCCTTTGTTGTGAAAAAGAAAGATTTTGCTGTCGGGTTCTATTCATGCACGGAGCACGAGTTTTCTATTGCTCGATATGATTATGCTGGTGCAAATCCATTTGACCCTCTTGAATCATTGGATCATATCGCTAACTTAAAAGAGAATTGCGATTATGTTGTCGTCCTGTACCATGGAGGAAAAGAACATTATAGATATCCGTCTCCGATGCTGCAGAGAACATGTCGAAAAATTGCGGATAAAGGCGCCGATCTTGTTGTTTGCCAGCACAGTCACTGCATAGGTTGCAAAGAAGACTGGAATGGCTCGACTATTGTCTATGGACAAGGAAATTTTCTATTCGATGATGGAGAGAATGAGTTTTGGCAGACTAGCCTACTGCTGGAGGTCTCTTTCGACAAAACCGGAGTAAAAGTTGAATATCGTCCTATTAGAAAACAAGGACCAGCCATTCGGCTTGCGCACGGGGTCGATGCCGAAGAGATTCTATTGGCTTTCGATATGCGTTCTAAGCAAATTGCGCAGCCTCATTTTGTTGAAGAAGAATATACGCAATTTGCGGGAACAATGCTAAATAGTTATTTAAATGCATTTATACCTGGAAGCAAAACCATTGTGTATCGTGTTGTTAATAGACTTTTTCGTGGGAAATTGGCGAGTCGAATTATAGGAAAAAGGCAAATCTTGTCACAAATTAACTATATTGATTGCGAAGCTCATCGTGAATTGTTTTTGACCGCCTTACGTGAAAGAATGAAATGGTAAAATGCGCGATTCGACGCAGGACTCGCCTCTTGGTGTAAAGGCCGCATTGGCAGCAAAGTGGTCTATCGCTACTCAGGTTATTGCAAAACTCATCTCACCTGTAACTACAGTTATCCTTGCTCATCTGCTTGCGCCAGAGGCGTTTGCTGTGATTGCTACGGTAACTATGGTTGTTTCATTTGCTGAAATGTTTGCAGATGCTGGTTTCCAAAAATACCTGATACAGCATGAGTACCCGAGCGAAAGTAATTTCCGTCTATCGATTGATGTTGCGTTTTGGACCAATTTCACCATTGCATTGTTGCTCTGGACGATTATTGCTGTGTTTAATGCCGAAATTGCTAAAATTGTTGGCAATGATGGTTTGGGCGTGGTCGTTGTGGTTGCATCCGCTTCGATACCTCTTGTTTCCTTAAGCAGTGTGCAGACAGCCGTTTATCAAAGGGCGCTTGACTTTAAAATTCTTTTTTCTTCTAGAGTGAGCTCAGCCGCCATTGTTCTTGTTGTCGCTGTGCCTCTTGCCTTATTGGGCTTCGATTACTGGGCGATGATTGTCAGTACAATCGTTAGTAATTTATTTCTTGCAGTATGGCTTACGGTAAAATCCCCTTGGAAACCTTCTTTCCGATATAGTTTTGCTATGCTGAAGCAGATGTTTTCTTTTAGTATATGGACTCTGCTAGAAGCTTTTTCGATTTGGATTACATCCTGGGCGGGTACATTTGTTCTTGGTGTAGTGTTGTCTGGTTATTATCTCGGTATGTATAAAACATCGGTTTCGCTTGTTTCGGCAATAACCGGCCTAGCATCATCGGCGATTAATCCCATAATTTTTTCTAGTCTTTCTAGGCTTCAAGACGATAGAAAAAGGTTCGATAGGACTTTCTATCTGATGCAAAAATATTTAGGTATTGTGCTAGTACCGTTGGCTGTGTGCCTGTTCGTGTTCAGGGATTTGTTTGTGGGATTACTGCTTGGAGAACAATGGCTTGAAACGTCTTTGTTTTTTGGTCTGTACGCTGCGGCAAGTGCCGTAGTTGTTGTATTTTGCCATACAGCTTCTGAAGCGTACCGCTCCCTTGGAAAGCCGCGTATTTCTATGGCAGCTCAGGTTTGTTATTTGATCATTCTGATTCCTTCGCTTTTCGTTACAGCGAATTATGGCTATTTTGTTTTTTCGATTGCTATCCCTATCATTCGCGCTGTTTCTTTTACGTTGATCCATTTCTTCTTTTGCTGGAAGTTTATTGGGCTCTCTCCGAGGGTAATGTTGAACAATCAAAAAGAAATTTACGGAATTTCAATCGCAGTTGGACTTGTTTGTTTTGGTCTTACTAACATATTCTCTGAATACTGGCAGCAGGTAATTGTTTTGATGCTTGGCATCGTAAGCTACCTTCTGACTATTGTTTTAGCAAAACCGACTCGCGAAGTATTTGCTGATCTTTTGTCTAGATTGGGTTTGGTTAATCTTTTTAATAAACTACTTCCCAGCTCGTTAAAGCTATAGTTCTCGATTGTCCTAAAAGACAATCGATTTCGAACTGATATTTTT